>CAZVJF010000007.1:0-45691 GCA_964627445.1 uncultured Flavobacteriales bacterium
CTATGAAATGTTAAAAATGAGTTCAAAGCTTGGATTTCAGCTCAGATCATTGTTGTGTGCCGTAATTAGTTTTCGATTTTCTGGTAAACGGTGTCAAATGTTGAAACCCATTCGGAAGTGTTTGGATCGAGCCATTTTGTTACTGCTTCGATTTCGTTTTTAATCTTCTTAAGCTCCGATAAATCCCAAATTACTGGCTCGTAGTGATAAATTCGATTTCTAAAATTTCTAATGTGATTCAGCCTGGCTGAAACAATGTTTCTTTTACGTTTTTCTGAAGGAATGTTTTGAAATATTTGGTGAAGTGGTTTCCAAAAAATCTTGGCATACTGTCGGTTAAATAAAGTGGTCCAAAACCCAAAATTCAATTCGGCCAATATTCTGCTGTTACTTGTGGTTTTCTTACTTCTATTTAACCGGATTTCGATTTCTACGACAGGCTTTAATAATTCGGGAGGTAAGGCATTGGTAAGCCACATTTGGGAATTAAAATGGCGCTTGAATGAATCATCTATTTTATTTCGTAGTGTAACCTCAAGGACTGATAAAGGAGCATAAAATGCTTGAGAAACTTCAATATTCTTTTGGTACAACCTCAAAGCCTCAGTTTGATTTCCATTACATCGACCAAGATATGGTTGGAACCGTTCTTTAGAAATTGAAGAAATTATTGAGGTTTCTTGCATCTGGGCGAAATTATGAAAATGTCGTATCTTTGCAGAGCAGTCCTCAGTAACTCCTCTCTCTCTGAAATGAGATGATGAAACTGGGGTTTTTCGCTTTTATACCCCTTTATTTTTCGCAGAATCGATGCATTTTCCCCGCTACGCAGGATTTGCAATCCTGCGCTCTAGACATACCCTCAAACGCCCTGCTACTAGAAAAAGCAAAAAACTAGCCCTAATTACGATCTGCAACAAGCTCCTAAAACAGGCTTTTGCTATAGCCCAACGCGGCATGATGTACGACCCGAATTACGTGCCTAGAAAAGTACTATCTATGAAATGTTAAAAATGATATTAAAGCTTGGATTTCAGCTCAGATCATTGTTAGGGGCAGGCTTTTTTTATTTTTCATACGGAAACTTTGCTTTGTCCAAAATTTCAAATTTCCATCGATTCTTTTCATTATTCCAACCTTTACTTTGTCGCCTTAGCTGAGCATAATCGTTCCTGTACTTCTTTAATTTCTTTGGGTGCTTTATTCTAAATTCTTCAAGTTTACCTTGAGATTCAAGTTCCTGAACAATTCGCCAACTTTCTATTTTGCTCTGAATTGCTTCTGTGTGCTTTTGTTTTTCCCATTCCCAACTAACTCCATTTTTTTCTAAAAGATTTCCAAGCATTTCGATCCTGATCTCACTTATTAAGACTTTGGAATTATCTCTGTCTTGCCGAAGTTTAAGCGTCATTTGATCATTTAGCCATTTTCCCACCTTTGTGTCTTGTAATGGAACAGTTTTGTAATTAGATTTCTTACTGTAATAATTTTCCAATTCAACCAAATGGTCAGTCCACTGGTCATCTCTTGACCTTACCAATCCCGAAGATTCCCAAGCGAAATTGATTGAGTTCATTTTATCTTCTTCATACTGTGTCCAATCAGCACCATAGTTTTTATTTCCTTTTCTTCTTTGTTTTTGCCATGCACACCATAAACCGATTTCATAGAATGGATTTGATTTGTCTTTGAATTGAGGAACGTATGTTTCGTTGCTTTTTGGGTCTACCTTCTTCTTATAATCGACTACCTTTTGAAAGTCTTTATTCCACTTGATTAACCTTTTTCTTTCTCTACCAACACCGCCAAAAGGAAATTCTACATCCAAAAGCTGGCTTAGTATTTCAGTCGGTAGGGAATTGTCATTGTAGCCATATAAAGCATGCATTTTTTGATACCATCTGAATAATTCTCTGTCTTCCGTGTGTTTACTTACAATGCCCGATGGTCTTTCCTTTTCCTTGTATTCAATGTATCTTTTGAGTAAAGTATCAAATCTTTCGTAATCTCCTGTTGTAAACGAATGTTTGTAATTCCTTGTATTTGTGTGAAGCTGTTCTTCGCCTGATTCAATATCATAATCGGTTACAGTGAATTCGTCTTGCGATTCTTTGTTTTCACCGTCAGCAGTTACAGGTTCTTTTGGACTATTAGAATGCTCAAACTGATTGAAGAGTAAATTCTTCGATATTAACTCTTCTAAATAATCCGTGGTCAAAGACTTTAGACAGTCACTTTTAAGGTTCAGAATATCAAAATAATACTCTTTTAAATTTCGAAGAAAGTTTTGTCCTTGTTTGTCAGTCTTTGTACGAAAATCTATTTGTACAGACGCTTCAAGGTTCATTTTAAGCCCTGAGCTTGTAAGGTTTGAAGAACCAATAATTACACGAGTATATACATCTCCTTCAAAAATAAAAAGCTTCGGGTGATAGGTTACCGAGTTTCTTCTGTCATGATAAATGTAGGATTCAATATTTTGCTGGATTAACTCTTCTAAAGCTTCCTTAGAAGTTCCGCGATTATCAACTCCAATGAAGAATCTTAACTGGTCATATCTGTTTTTTGCTTCATTTACATAGCCTTTTAACATGCTAACACCTGATATCGATGCAAAAGCCACAAGTCCATTAAATTTTGTGTATTTAGGACTTTGGAAAGACTTTACAAGTTGTTTACCAACGTTGGGTTGGTCTCCAATATCTAGTCCGTGTCCTAAAAATGTTGCTTTCACTTTGTGGTTTTTTTAGCTTGCCCCTAACGTTTGTGTATAGGGACAGTGCGTGATACACGCTTTTGTATTTACCGCTCTCAATGTACAGAAAAAGCCAACAGCATCAAGCGTTGTAGCAATTCCTAGAATCCAGGCGAACCTAAAGTTTTTTGCAAGAGATTTTGGGTAATGCCGCATCGGATGGGGCATCATCCAACCCAACAGAAGGCACAAAAAAAGCCCCAATTTCTAGTTGAAACTGGGGCCTGGTTTAGGGTATTTTGAAGTGTCTACCTAGCGCGCTTAGAGCTTACCGAGTTCTTCGGTTTTGGTAACCAAGTGGTCTTTTATGGTTTTACCAATTTCGCGCTGTATCTTTTTATCCGACCATTCGGTGCTCTCTTTGGCCATCTGGAACATGGTCATATAAATCACTCCGTTTTCGTTTTTCCAGTCCAGGTGAAAGGTGTCGTGCTCGGCCATTACTTCCTTCCAGGCATCGCGTACGTGGGCCCAAAAACGTTGGTGCTTTTTCCAGTAGTCCATGGAGGGCTGGCAGTGGCTGTCGTCTACTTGGGTGTAGGTATTCCAGCCTTTTTCCAAAGCAATGGTTTTCTCGGTGCCGTCTTCGTTTTTTAGCACTTTGCGGTTGTCCTGGTCGTGCACCCAGCCGTAGTCGGTAATTTCGTGGCGGTTGTTGCGCACCATAACGTTGTAGTCGCGGTCGCGCTTCAATTTCAACTCTCTGCGGGGCAGGGGAGCCGGGGCTTCCGCTTCCCAGTACGACTTTCCATCTACGTGCACCCAGGTTCCGGTGCCTTCGTAGCGCGGGCTGTCATCCACCTAGGTAACCAACTGCGTCCATTTGCCTTGGGTGTTGTTTACGGGGGTGCGGGTCCATGTGTAGTCGGTTTGGTAATCGTGAATTTCGCTATCCTCATACACCCAGTCTTGGCGCCAGTGTTTTACCACGGTGGTATCGTCTACGGTAAGCAGGTGTTGTAGCGATACAAAATTGTCTTCTACGGTAATGGGTACCACCCACTCGTAAGACCACAAGTACTCGCGCTCGGGGTAGTGGTATCCGGTGTCTGGAGAAAAGATCTCGGCATAGCGGAACTCTACTTTGTAGCAGCCTTTCATCGCTAAGATCGCTTCGCGGTCTTGGGTTACCTTATCTTGGGCTTGCAGGCTTCCTATTCCTAGGCCCATTAGTGCAATGGCAATAAATTTTTTCATGGGATTGGGTTGGATTTACAGTGAAACAATTTGATATCTAAAGGTGTAGTAACGCGCTTTGTCATTTTGCGTAGGGGTTGTTGGCATCCCTTTATAGTAGGATAGAATTTCCATTTTTACCCACGTTCCTTCGTCTAGTTTTAGCGTTATTATTTTTCCAGAGGTGGGGTTAATAACCCGGTTATCGCTATCATAGGTGTACCAGCTTCTGCGGTCGCCAATACCCAATGCAAAGCTGGTGTCTGTATCTACCTGGTAGCCGCTTTCGGGAAAGGTGGTTAAGTCTTGGTACAGCCCTTCCACGATTTGTCCCTGCACATTTCCAGGTCCGCTTACACCGCTGTTTAAGCGAATGGTGGTCATCTGAAAAGCAATGTCCCACTTATCGGTTGCCGAGTCGGCACGGTCCACAATGCCTTCCTCAAAACTAAAGAAGGTGTGTTTGCCGCTAGGCGGTTGTTGGGGTTGACCCGTATCGGCTGGAAGGTCGAATATGGTAATATCTTCACCCGACTGGGGTAGCGGTATGCTTTCTTCCTCGGGTTTGCAGGAAATGGCGCATAGTAGCACAGCAATAAATCCTAAAAATAGAAGACGTGGATTAGTCATTGGATGTAAGTGTATAATTAAGCGTTAATAAGAAACTGGTTCCCGGGTTGTTGGGTAAAAATTCAACCGATTGGTTGTTCAATATATTTTGCACCGAAAGCACGGCTTGAAAGCGATCTTTCCCCCACTGCATGGAGGCATTGATAAAATGGAAATCGGGAAAATGGGTATCGTAAGCATCGGCAACACCGTTTCCATTGACATCGGCAAAGGGGTAGCTAGAGCGCCAGTTCCAGCGAATAAACACCGCACCGTTGAGTTCAGGGAAATTGCGGGTTACCTTGGCATTAAAAGCAAAGCGCGAACGGCCAAATAGCCCCACATAGTCTTCTACTTGGAGCACGCGCGTGTTTAGGTTTTCATCGCGGTAGAAAAACTCCCCATTGCGCACCCCTTTTTTCGCTTCGGTATCAATGGCTTCCAGGTATTGTCCACCCACCATAAATTCCCAGGGTCCGCGCGGACGATAGTTGTACTTAGCCTCTAAACCCCGTGTAACCACATTTTCTTGGTTGATGTAAGAAAAAACAAAACGCCCATTAGACTTCACGGCAACTGGGATATCGTTAATCAAATTTTGAATGTTGTTGTAAAAGACATTCACATCCACACTGTGGCTTCTATTAGGCGCGTAGGTCATTCCCACATTCACAGAGCGGGAGCGCTCCGGATTGAGTTCCGCAATTTGGTTTGCCGCAGGCAAGCGTCTGGTAACCACTCCGTTTTGCTCTAGTTGCTGCAATTCTGCGTTCACCGCTTCGGTTCCCAAAACGGTATAACCGCGTGCTATGTTGGTGAAGTTTAGATACAGTTGCCTAAAGTCGGGTGTTTTAAAGCCGTAGCCTACAGAGGCTTTGTACCGTATGTTGTTGCGCTTGTAGTTTACGCTGGCTTTAGGGCTTATTTGGCTGCCAAACCAGTTGCCGTTATCGGCCCGTACCCCGGTAATAATTTCTAGATCGTCTACCGGTCTGTATTGCCACTGGGTAAAGGCATATTGGGTATACATGGGGCGCAGTTGCTGGTATCGCGAGGATGACACATCCTCAAAGCGCGCACCCACTCCAAACAAAAAGCTACTGGAAGCACTTTTTGGGTAGTTTACTACAAACTCGGGGTTTAGTAGGCGCTGGTTAAAGTTGGTGAAGCCCAGTTCGAGTTCGCCTTGGTTTGCTGCTGCAGCACCTTCAGATTGGTGCGAGCTACCATACACTTTAAACTCGGTTTTCACTCCTTTATTCCAAGTGCGTGTGGTGGTAACCGTAGCAGAAATATCTTCCGTAACGCCTCTGCTAAAAAAGGGATCATCACCTATGGCTTCGTACAGATCTCCGGGCAAAAAGTCGCGGTAGTAGCGTACGCTCGTTTTTACATCATAATCACCAAAAACCATGTAGGTTTTCCCTTGGAGATTTATTTTTTCGGAGCGGCCCAAATTCACGCCCACCAGGTCTGGGTTTAAGTCGAAGCCACGCATGTTTTGGTAGGTTGCAAAAGCACTCCAACCTACGCCTCCGTTTTTTCCGCTAACAGTGGTTCCTATTTCCGTTTCGGTAGGATTTCCTATAGCGCCAAACACCCGGGCATCCAACTCCTCTTTGGGCGATTTGGTGATGATATTAATAACGCCCGCCATAGCTTCGCTGCCGTATAGGCAAGATCCGCTTCCTTTTATAATTTCTATGCGCGCTACGTTGCGCAAATTAATCCGTCTCAAATCGATAACCCCAGCGGCACGGCCTATCATGGGATCGCCATCAATGAGCAGCATGGTGTATTCGGGATCAAACCCCTGTATTTGTATGCCCGAGCCGTGGTCCTGGCTTATCACCATACCGGTTTGTTCTGCCAGGAGCTCATTCAGATCGGTGTAGCCACTCAGTTGTATTTCCTTACCGTAGAGTAATATGCTAGGCAGGGCTATTTCCTCGGCTTTTTTCTCCGTGCGTGTGGCCGAAATCACCACTTCATCCATGCGCTCCAATAAAAGGCTGTCGGTTGCGCTGATTTGCCCAAAACTTGTGGATAGGAAAACCAAGAATGCGGGGATAAGAAGTAGTGTATTTAGCGACCTCACTATTTTTAATTGATCTTAATTAGGTGCAAAATACCGTCACAAATCCAAAATACACAATACCTACAATTAGGTATTTTTTTCTTATAGTGCCCAATATACCTACAAATAGGTATTGCAGGTCATGCGTTTCGGGCTTACTTTTGTCGCCATTATCTTTAACTGGTCTAAATAATGAAAAGACTACTGCTGTTGGGAATCATCTTTTTGGGATTCCACGGATTATATGCTCAAGAAACGGTTTCATTGGCTACGGAGGAAATGGTGTTTTATTCACTAACAGAGGGAGAAAAGGCACGCATTGCGCTCTCCGATTGGGATATTGCCATTGAGCCGCAAAACGATTACGCCATTCGCATCAACGAAATACAGGGTGCACGCGTTTGGGTAAACACCGAAGACCTTCGCGAAAACTGCAACGGTCTGCAAAGCGCTTGTCGCGGCTTGCAAGATTATACGCCCCAGCCCTACGACACCACCGGTATGCGCAGCGGACAAAACGGTTGGGTAGAAGTACACAATGGCTACCAAAGTTGGTCGGAGGGTGCCTTTAACCAGGAACAGCCTTTTTTATCTAGCGATCTGCAATCTTTCGGCTGGGGAGGGTACAAGGGCTTTAGCTCCGATCCGTTCCACGCGATTTTGGGCTACCATATTTTTGTAGTGCAAACCCAGCAAGGTAATTACAAGCAGTTTTTTGTGCGCAAGTCCTTAAGCAGTGGGTTTGAGTTTGCCTACGCGAATTTAGATGGAACCGAGACTCAGGAACACACACTGGCACGCGATGATTATGCCAACAAACTCTTTGCGTACGTATCTCTTAACCAGCGCCAAGTGCGCAACGTGGAGCCCAATTTAGATAGCTGGGATATGGTATTTACCCAGTACCCCGAGCAAAAAGCCAATGGCGACTACACCGTGCGCTATGGCATGCTCTCCAACCCCAACGTTTCGGTAGAAGCGCAAACCGCCAACAATGCCGATTGTCTAAGTCCACAAGGCACCTACAGCGATAACATCAACACCATAGGGCAAAGCTGGGCCGTAAACAATGGATCCAGCCAAACCGCAAACCCAGACGCCCGCTATTTTGTGCAACGCGCTTCGGGAGACGTGTTCCAGTTTGGCGTTTTGGCTTTTGATGCCCAAAGCGAAACCTTTACCCTTGCCAATGCTCCTGTAGTGCCCAATAGCATTACCATAGACGGATTGGTAAGCGAGGTATCTTGCGTGACCTGTGCCGATGGCGCTATAGATATAACGGCAGGTGGCGGTAGCTGCCCCTACCAATATTCTTGGAGCCATGGTCCGCAAACGGCAGACCTATCCAATCTGGCACCAGGCAGCTATACAATTACGATAACCGACAATAGCGGCAACACCGCCAACAAAACCTTTGTAATAGAAAATTTCCCGTGCAACATGGCCTTGGGAGCTGTAAATAAGGTGCAGCCCAGTTGCTTTGGCGATGCCAACGGAAGCATACAGGTGGCCTTAGAAAATGCCACCGAGCCTGTACAATACTCGTGGAGCAATGGCAGCACAGGAAATCCACTAGAAAATATTGCCGCAGGATCGTACACCCTTACCGCTACCGATGCCAACGGCTGTGAGCTGGTCAGTGATATTACACTCGAACAACCCGATCCTATTACCGTATCCGCTTCAGTGAGCGATGAGGATTGTTTTGGCTGCGAAAATGGGGAGATATTGCTAGAAGTTGTTGGTGGCAATGGGGGATATACCTACCTATGGAACGATGGCGATACTGATGGTAGCCGCGGTGGTTTAGCACCAGGCGATTATAGCGTTAGTATTACGGACGCTAAAGGGTGTAGTTTCGATACTTCCTTCACAGTGGGCGCCTATACCTGTTCCGAGTTTGTGTTTCGTCCAACTACCCAGCAGCCCAGTTGTGCCAATGCATCGGATGGAACCATTGGTATAGCCGAGATTTCTGGTGGAACCGCTCCCTACACCTACTTATGGGAAAGCGGAGAAAATACCGCGCAACTGTCAGGAAAGCCGGAAGGACAGTACCGTTTAACCATTACCGATAGCAAAAACTGTACGCAGCAGGTAACCCTTACTTTGGAAGCACCCGAGCCCTTATTTGTTTCGGTGGCTAAAGAAGACGAAAGCTGCGCACAATGTGCCGATGGTGCCATTGCAGTAGATTCGGTTTCTGGAGGAACGGCACCTTACAGCTATTCATGGAATACAGGCGCCACCACAGCGGCCATCGATAGTTTGGCTCCAGGCTCGTACACACTTGCGGTAACCGATGCCAACGGCTGTAGCACCTCAATTACCCGCAGAATACAAGAGTTTGGATGTACGCTGAGCATCCTCAACGTAGACACTGAGGAGCCCAGTTGCTTTGGCTTTAACGATGGCGAACTCAGTTTGGATATTTCGGGTGGAAACGGAGAACTGGAATTCGATTGGAGCAATGGTAGCGACCTGCAGTTTGCGAGCCGCCTCGAGGCTGGCGAATACAGCGTGGTGGTAACCGATGAAACGGGATGTATCGATAGCGTAAGCGTAGTTTTGAATCAACCCGACTCCTTGCAGCTCGAGTTTCAATACCAAGGTCCTAGCTGTGGAACTTGCTCTGACGCTCAACTTACGGCTATCCCAGCAGGAGGAACTGCGCCCTACATTTACGCATGGAATACCAGCGAACAAACCCAGCGCATCAACGTAGAATCGGGAGAATACAGCATCGAACTAACCGATAACAATGGTTGTGTTGTCTTTAGAGATACCACACTTGAGGTGGTGAGCAGTGTGGTCGATGTGCAGATTGCCAGCGTGCAGTGGTATCCCAACCCCGTGGTTACCGCGCTTATCGTTCAGGCAGACCCAGGGCAAGTGCAACACATCGCTTTGAGTACGATGTCAGGAAAGGTGGTAGCAACGCAGGAAGTTACCCAAGAGCGCACCCATATCAACATGGAGCGTTTGCCTTCGGGTGCTTATGTTCTTCGCGTTTCTAATGCAGCAGGGGGCTCGGCCAGCTACACGGTACTCAAACGGTAAAAGCAACCCGTTTTGGAGTTGCTCCATTTTGTGTTACTTCGCAGCAAAAGTAAAACCAGTATGTCAGACGCAGTTAGAGCCCTAGAACCCAAATCGCTTTGGAATCATTTTTCCGACCTAAATGCTGTTCCTCGTCCCAGTAAGAAAGAGGAGCGTGTTATCCAGTTTATGGTGGATTTTGGAAACAAACTTGGGCTTGATACGGCAACCGATGGCATTGGGAACATCATTATCAAAAAGCCGGCTACACCCGGCATGGAAGATAGACAAACGGTAATTCTGCAAAGCCATGTAGATATGGTGCACCAGAAAAACAACGATACCGTTTTCGATTTTGAGCAGGAGGGCATACGCATGCAAGTAGATGGCGACTGGGTAAAAGCCGAAGGCACTACCTTGGGCGCTGACAACGGCATTGGCGTAGCGGCCATCATGGCGTTGTTGTCTGCTAAAGACATCAAACACCCAGCCTTAGAGGCCATGTTTACGGTGGACGAAGAAACCGGCATGACGGGCGCTAAGCAATTAGATCCCAGCTTTTACGAGGGTACCATCCTCCTAAACCTAGATACCGAGGATGATGAAGAGATCAGCATAGGCTGTGCAGGAGGTATAGATACCAATACCCGATATACCTATCAAACCGAAGCCACACCGGGTAATGTAAAAACCTATAAGCTTACGCTCAAAGGATTGATGGGTGGACATTCGGGTATGGACATACACCGTGGACGCGGCAACGCCAACAAACTGATGGCGCGTGCATTGTACCAAAGTCCAGTGGCGGTGCATCTACACGAAATGGAAGGCGGAGGTTTGCGCAACGCCATACCTAGAGAAGCCGAAGCGGTGGTTTCTGTAGACAGCAAGGATGCAGCGGCTTTTGAAAAGCACATCCAGGATACCTTAGCCATATTTCAACGCGAGTTGGGTGCGGTAGAGAAAAAGCTGGTGCTAAGCGCCTCGGCTTGCGATACACCGGCCACTATCGTTGCGCCATCCGATGCAGAAAAAATCCTACAAACGCTATATGCTTTGCACAATGGGGTTTTTAAATGGAGCTTAGATTTTGATGACTTAGTAGAAACCTCGAGCTCTTTAGCACAGGTTATTATCAAAGACGGTAGCTTCGAAACCAAATCACTGCAACGAAGCAGTGTAGAAAGCACCAAAGCCGATGTAGCCAACACCATCAAAAGCACCTTTGAATTGCTGGGTGCTACGGTAGAGCAAAGTGGCGATTACCCAGGTTGGGAGCCCAATCCCGATTCGGCCATACTCAAAACCATGCGTAGTATTTTTGAGAAACGATTTAACGCAAAACCCAACGTTATGGCCTGCCACGCTGGATTGGAGTGTGGTATTCTAGGGAAACACCTGCCTGAGGTGGATATGATATCTTTTGGCCCTAATATTCGTCATGCGCATTCTCCCGATGAGTGTACCCAAATAAGTTCGGTACAGAAATTCTGGGGCTTTTTGTTAGAAGTATTGGAGCACACGCCCAAGCGCTAAATGCAAGACCCAAAAGAAGCCTTCCGGCAACTGGCTCAGGCAAAAATGCCCTTTGGGAAATACGAGGGTCGTTATTTGGTAGATATTCCCGAGTATTACTACACGTGGTTTCGTCAAAAAGGCTTTCCGCCCGGAAAGTTGGGCCGCCAAATGCAAGAGATGCATGAGATAAAGATCAATGGGCTGGAGCACTTGGTACGCCAATGGCAACGAATGGGTGACGGGAATTGACGCAAACGCTATTTTTTGTTAGCTATTGCATCAATACCACAACATTCCTATTATTAATCGTACCTTTGCACCAACACGAGTCGCAGTTAAGGGGTTTTAAGGCATTCCTTCCGTATATTCTTTTCTCCGCTTAGTTTACAATACTCAGGTTGTACATCCGCATCCGCGGGTAGCGAACGTGCTTAGTCTAGTTATAAACTCAAATTTTGTGCATGGGAAAATCTCAAGAGACATTTAATAAGAAAGAGCGAGAGAAGAAGCGCATTAAAAAGCGCCAGGAGAAGCAAATGAAGCGCGAGGAGCGCAAGGCCAATTCCGATGGTGGTGGATTGGATAACATGATGGCCTACGTAGATGCCTACGGAAACATAACCGATACGCCACCTGATGAGACGCAGAAAGAAGAAATTGATGCGTCTTCCATTGAAATAGGTATACCCAAAGCGGAAGACCGCGAAGATGTGAGTCCAGTGAAGAAAGGCCGTGTGGCTTTCTTTAACCACGACAAAGGCTACGGCTTTATTAAAGATTTGGGCGCAGACATGAAGTACTTTGTACACATATCTGCTTGCGAAGAACCCATTAACGACCACGATAAGGTGGTATTTGAATTGGAGCGTGGCCCCAAAGGGCTAACGGCCGTAAACGTGAAAAAATCTACGGGAGGATAACACGTATATACGCACTGCAATACAGAAGCTGGCCTTGGGTGCCGGCTTTTTTTATGCGCACAAGTCGCTGATTGTCTTTCCCACATAACTTCCTACGGCAACACCCATGCCACCCATTTTAATTCCGTAAACAATATCGTTTTCCACTCCGATATACGGAAAACGATCTTTCCCAACACTCATGGTTCCAGCCCAGGCGTGATCTAGTGTTATCGGTTCGCCTAAGAGTCCGGCTCCATAGTGCATCAGCTGGTTTAAAAGCTCAGGCGTATTGCTTTGCTCTGTGGTGTACTCTGCGGCTTCAAACAAATTCCTAAATCCACCCAAGAGCAATCGTTGGTCTACAAATCGAAAGTAGGCATAGCCACGCTCGGCATGAAACACGCCTTTCGGCAATGGGCCTTTGAGAGGCTGGCTCACGAGCACCTGAGCTCGCGCGGGTTGGGTAGATTTATTTTTTAGCGTGTTGGGTAGTATGTTTTGATTGGTGGTTACAACCAGTTGTTGCGCTTTAAAATCGCCTTGTGAGGTTTGTAGGTGATGCACACCATTGGCAAATTGCGTTTCTACCAGTTTGCAGGGGCGCACCAAGTGCACGCGGTCTGCGGGCCATTGCGATTGAATGCAATGCATCATGCGCTGCGGGTTTAGTGCACCTTCACCCGCTTGGAATATGGCGTGCGCTATGCTTTTTAAGCCCGCATGCGATTGTTGAATGCGGTAGGGTGCTGGCAATAAAGTTTCGAATCGTTGGTTTATAGTTTCCAGTTGATCAGCTACCCGTGTAAAATCTTCAGATTCCTGCTTAGAGAAGACTTCCCAGCCCCCACAATCTTGGTAGTCCATGGCGTTTTTTGGAACCGTGGCATGGAGCAGTTCCAATCCACGGATGCGCATTTGCAGCATTTTTTCAGTAGCATCCCAACCCAGGGCGCTTACATCGTCCAAGAGTTCACCGGCACTTCCAAAACAGGCAAAACCTGCATTTTTGGTACTGGCGGCATTGCCAAAACTGCGCTCTTCTAACACCAGAATACTGGCCTTGGGATTTTTTTTTGCCAAATACAAGGCGGCTGTACTGCCGCAAATTCCTGCGCCCACCACAGCAAAATCAAATTGCTGTGCCAAAAACTGACGCTCCCAATAGCTTAAATTATGTTGATTTTTATGATTTGTGCCCAATTTTTGAGTACTGTGTTCGTTAACAACAGGCTATTGTTGCCAATATTAAGATATTTGCCAGCACAAGGTGGAAGGAATGAAGCAGAAGTACCCCGGATTGAAGATTATTACCCTTTTTGTATTGCTATTTAGCGCAGTAAGCACAGTGGCTCAAGTAGACCGCTTATTGGTGTATGGTACCGTAAAAGACGAGCGCAGTGGCAAGAAACTGCAAGACGTTCAGGTAACACTCGTGGAAGACGGTGAGACCAAAAAGACCTACGCTACCGCGCTCAGTGGTAAGTTTGAGTTGGACTTAGATTTTGAGCACGATTACGACATCCGCTTTAGCAAAGACGGTTACGTATCCAAATTCATTAACATCAACACCAAAAATGTACCCGAAGAAAACCAGGTAGGTGGCTTTGGCTTCGACCTGGATATGTCGCTCTTTGAGGAAGTAGAAGGTGTGAACTTCGATGTTCTGAAGAAACCCATTGGAAAGGCCAACTACGTACCCGAAACCGGGGAGATTGGATTCGATTACGAATACACCCGATCCATTCAGGCTGAAATTGCGCGCTTGCGCAGAGAGCTAGAGAAGAAATACCGCGAAGAAGAGGAGCGTTTGCGCAAGGAGCAAGAAGAGGCGGAGCGCTTGCGCAAGCTGCAAGAACAGTTTGACAAATTGGTGGCCGAGGGCGATACCGAGTTTGGCAACAGTAACTTTATGAATGCGGTATTCAAATACAGCGATGCGCTGGATTTAATTCCTGGAGTGGCTGTTGTAGAGCAGAAACTGGCTAAAGCAAAAGCCGCGTTGGAAGAACAACAACGCCAGGCTGAATTGGATGCCAAATACAATGCTACCATCAAAGATGCCGATAACGCATTGTCTAGCAATGCTTTAGAAGAAGCGCAAAGCAAGTATGAAGCAGCCCTGGCTTTGAAACCCGATGAAGCCTACCCACAGCAGCAGCTGAACACGGTAAAGGCCAAGCTGGAGGAAAAACGCAAAAAGGAAGCTCTGGAGAAAGAGTATCAGGATGCCATTGCAGCCGGGGACCAAGCGATTGGAGCTAAGCAGTACCAGGAGGCGATCACTTCCTACCAAACCGCATCTCAATTAAAACCACAAGAAGCCTATCCCAAAGATCAAATCGCTAAAGCCCAGGAAGCGCTGGATGCTATTCAGCGCCAAAAAGAGCTAGAGCAGCAATATGCAGACTTAATAACCGCGGCTGATGCTTCTTTTGGAAAAGAGGCTTACGATGACGCCATTGGATTGTATAAAGAGGCCTTGGGCTTAAAGCCCGATGAAGCTTATCCAAGAGACCAAATAGAAAAAGCAAAGGCTGCACTTAACGCTCAGCTGGAGGCGCAGAAGCAAGAAGAGTTATACAACAACTTGATCGCCAATGCCGATAAGAGTTTTGGTTTTGAGGACTACGAGGTAGCCATAGCCGATTATAAAAAAGCATTAGAAATAAAACCCAACGAGCAGTATCCTAAAGACCAGATAGCGAAGTCGGAGGAGGCACTAGCTGCCATCGCTGCAGAGGAAGAGAAGAAGAAGCGCTTTGAAGAGCTAATCATGGAGGCCGATGCCAACTTTAACGCTAAGGAATACGAGTTGGCCATTAACAATTACAACAAAGCTTCGGAACTTTTTCCAGAGCGCAAGTATCCGCAGGAGCAAGTGGTAAAGGCGCAAGCTGCCCTGGATGCTTTAGCGGCCGCCAAGGAGCGTGAAGCGCAGTACAAGGCATTGATACAAAAGGCAGATGGGCAGATGGGCAGTGAAAGCTACCAGGAAGCGATATCCACCTATCAGCAGGCCATACAGTTAAATCCAGATGACCAGTATCCTAAAGACCAAATTTCTAAAGCCCAAGCGGCACTAGAAGCGAAGGCTGCAGAAGAGCAGGCGTACACCGATGCTATTGCTGCCGGTGATGCCGCCTTTGGAAACGAGCAGTACCAAGATGCCATTGGGAAATATCAAGAGGCCTTGCAAATAAAAGCGGGTGAGGCGTATCCTACCGATCAAATTGCAAAAGCAGAAGCGGCTTTAAAAGCTGCGGAAGAAGCCCAAAAGAAAGAAGAGGAATACAATGCGCTAATAGCGAAAGCCGATGGTGCTATGGACCAAGAGTCTTACCAAAGTGCCATCACCGATTACCAGGCAGCGCTGCAAATTAAGCCTGAAGCGGGCTATCCTAAAGAGCAAATCAGTAAGGCGCAAGCCGCGTTGGATGCGATTCAAGAGCAGCAAGCGCTTGAAGAACAGTACAATGCCTTGATAGCATCGGCAGACCAGAAATTTGAAGCGAAAGAATATCAGGCGGCCATTACCGATTATCAGGCAGCGCTTCAGCTGCAGGTGGATGAAAGCTACCCGAAAGCGCAAATTACCAAAGCCCAGGCCGCGCTGGAAGCATTGAAGAAGCAGCAGGAGTTAGAGCGGCAGTATCAAGATGCTATTGCAAAAGGCGATGCTGCGTTTAATGGAAAAGATTACAACGCGGCTATTGGCGCGTACCAAGAAGCCTTGCAAATTAAGCCCGGAGAGCCTTATCCTACCGACCAAATTACCAAAGCCAACGAGGCTTTAGCAGCTTTGGAAAAGGCCAAAGCCGCGGAAGAACAGTACAACCAGCTAGTGAGCAAAGCTGATGGGGAGTTTAATGGCGAACAATACAACGAAGCCATCAATACGTACAACCAAGCCCTGAAGGTAAAACCCGATGCTGCTTATCCAAAAGAGCAAATCAATAAGGCGCAGGCCGCACTGGATGCACAAGCGAAGGAGAAAGAGTTGGACATGAAGTACCAGGAGCTGGTAAACCAAGGAGATCAGCAAATGGGCAACGAGGCCTACCAAGATGCCATCGCCAGCTACCAGGGAGCACTAGAGGTTAAGCCCAATGAGCAATATCCGAAAGATAAGATAGCCGAGGCCGAAGGGGCGCTAGAATTGCTGGCTGAACAAAAAGCTAAAGAAGAGCAATATTTAACCTTAATTGCAGAAGGAGACCAGGCCTTTGATGCGCAGAAATACGAGGCCGCCATTGGTAAGTATCAAAGCGCATTGCAGGTAAAACCAGGCGAGCAATACCCGAAAGACCAAATTGCAGCGGCAGAAAATGCACGCGATGCGATGTTGGCAGCTAAGGAAAAGGAAAAGCGTTTTGCGCAACTGGTAGCCGATGCCGATGTGCTCTTTGATTCTACGCAATACAGAGACGCCATAGGAAAGTACCAGCAGGCCCTGCAGATAAAACCAGAGGACCCATACTCTAAGAAGCAAATTGCACAGGCAGAGCAATTGCAAGCGCAGAAAGAAAAGGAGCAGCAATTGCAAGAGCAGTATTTGGCCTACATAGAGCAAGGTGATGCAGCTTTTGGCAAAGAGCAATACCAAGCGGCTATTGTGAATTACCAAGACGCCCTAACGCTGAAGCCGGGGGAAGCATACCCTAAAGAACAAATAGGGAAGGCGCAGGCTGAGTTGGATAAACTGCAACAAGCGTATGACGCAGCAGTGCAGTTTGGCGATGAGGAAATGGAGAAAAAATCCTACCTCACGGCCATTACCTCCTACGAAAATGCCCTGGCAATTTTCCCTGATGAAAGCTACCCCAAGCAAAGAATTGAGGAAGCCAGAGCAGCAATGAAGGCCGAGGAAGAAGCGCTAGCGCAAAAGCAAGCGGATGAACTTTTGGCACAACAAGAGGAAGAGAAAAAAGACCCAACCATTGTTTCCTTCCAAGATATAACCAAGCTTGGTAACGTAAACAAAGACAGCATTAAAGCTGCGGTAGATGAACCAGAAGTAGAGGAGGAGACCAACCCCGAACCCAAGGTAATGTACCGTACCACCAGCGAGGGCGACTTGGAGGCATTCCGCAGAAAACTGGGTGAAAACTATCCAGAAGGGGTTACCAAAGAGAAGTATCGCGAGTCGAACAAGGACATTTTTAGAACCATATTTGTAGATAATGGCCTCGGGGACGAGCTCTTGCGTGTAGTGGCGCGTTTTGGTACCTTCTACTTTAAAAATGGTTCCAGTATCTCGTCTCAGGAGTATAACCGCTTCTTAGATGAGATTGGAGTCTCGGCAAACTAAAAAGCTATGAAAAAGGTTCTTTCTTACCTGCTAGCCGCGCTGGTACTCGTATTTACGATAATTGCAGTGCTTTCTATTTGGGAGGTAATCACGGTAGAAGACGTGCTTTGGAAGTCGGTAAAAACCTTGTTGGTGCTGTTTATAGCATCGGCTATCGTTACGTTCATCTTACAGATGAACGACAATAAAAAAGAGCAGCTCTAGGGCTGCTCTTTTGCATTGGAACACAGGGTACGTAAGGTCTGTATTTACGGCTTGGATATGGGAACGGCTACGTGGGTTTGATCCCATATTAGATGCATATCCATACCGGCATCAAACATTATGGTAAACTGCTCTGTTGCTTTGTCTTCTTCAATTACCGGTACGGTAATATTCGCGATATCGTATTCTGCCTCTCGGGCTGCTTTGGGTGGATTGCCAAAACCAGCAACGCCCCAACCGTATTCCTTATCATTTAAAATCACCTCCCAAGAATTCGGGTTTGGAATGGTCCAGAGGGTATACTTTCCGGCGGGCACTTCGGTGTCCCCAAAATTGATGGGCACATTGGTGGTAAACGTGGTCGCTTCGTTAGCTCCAGTACGCCATACTTCGCCATAGGGAACGAGCTCACCAAAAATTTCTCTTTTGTTTTTGTGGGGCTGGCAATACACCACCTCAATTTTGGCATCGCCACGGTTAAAGCTCGCTATGTCTTGCGGACTTGCCTTTTTGGTTTGCCACATTAGCAAGTTAAAACCAACAATGCCTAATATTAAGAGACCACCTAGGACAATGGCCGTCCATTTTAAAAATTTCTTCATCTGTTGCTTGGGATTAGAATCTGGGGGGAAGGTAGTAAGTATTTCATTGCATAAAAAAAGCCGGAAGTTATTTTCCGGCTTTCTATATTCCTTTAATAAGGGCTTATTGAGCTTCTTCTCCTTCTTTTTCACCCTCACCCTTGTAACCGTACTTAAGGTCTTTAGGGAGCTTTAATTTATCCTTTAAGATGTCGCCCAACTGTGCTACTCCCACCTGTTTTACCAGCACTTTCTTATCCTTATCGAGCAAGAAAACCTTGGGCGTAGCATATATATCATAGGTTTGTCGGAAGTTGTCTATGATCTTTTCTGGCGTATCCGAGACATTGATCCAATTGAGTTCCTTTTCGCGCACAAATTTTTTCCAATCCTCGGTTTCCAATTCCGTGCACACTGCGTACACTTCCACGCCCTTATCCTTAACTACATCGTAGATCTTCTTCAGCTTGGGGGTCTCTTTTTTACAGTGTCCGCAGTTGGGATCCCAGAAATATAGGATGGTGTATTTGGCATCTACCGAATACAGCGGTACCAAACGGTTTTCTGTAGTGTCGAACAAGTTAATAGCGGGTGCTTTTCTACCAATTAGGGTAGGGCTTAAGGCTTTTACGCGTTCTTCTAGCTTAGCCACGGTAGCCGAGTCTGCCCAGAATGCTTTACCGGTGAGGTAGTAGTTTTCGGCCATGTGCACGTATACCGCATCCAGCCCCATAATTTTGGACTTGCTGTAATGGTTGATCAGCCAGTTTACGGTAATCTTGAACATCTCGCTGCTCTCGTCCATCTTACCGATGAGGCGATCTGCATAGCTGGCCAGGGTATCTGGGTGTTGTAACAATACCTTATCGAAATACTGCTCTAGCTTTTTTACGTAAGCAGGATCGCGTACTAGCGCATCGTTGTTCAAATTGGTGTTGTCCCAATAGTGTTTGGCATAGTAGTAGTACCCGAAGGTGGAGTCTTTGCTACCATCGGCTTTTATAGGCGCATCGGGTACCTCAATGTCCTTGTTCATTTTTATGATCTGCGCCATGAGGGTGGTAGGATGCTCGGAAATGATGTTATCCTGAAAATCGGTCACCTCTTTGTTGAGTGCGTTAATTTTCTCCAGGATTTTTTCTTTTTCCTTATCCGACTTGGCAGCTTTGTACTTTGCGTTTAGCGGCTGTATTTCCGCTTTCTTATTGTTAATAAGCTGAATGTAATTGTAGAAGAGTTTATTCTCTAAGGTATTCTCGGTGGTCATTCCACCAATTAGGTCAGCCGTGTCTCCATTAAATGTAAAGGACTGTTCGTTGATGAGCAGCTCAAAATACATGTTCCCGGGTTGCACTACGGCAAACTTCCCAGGTTTAATGGCTCTCGAGTCAGAGAAAATAAAAGTGCCCTTACTGTCGGCAACGGCCGTATCGTTGTAATACAACTGCTTACCCAGATAGTTGGCCAGATATACTGTGTCTTGAGCACCGTTAATATTAAACTGGTACTTGTAATTGGTGATTTGTGCATGGGCGCTGCAGAGCAGCAACATGCTAACCAATAGGAGAAGGGGTTGTCTCATAATCTTTAAATGTGTTGTAAAATTAACCGAGTGCTAAAAACAGGCTTTTTGCTTTAACAAAACTTTAATCGGCCAGTTTAAACTCTGAGTTAAAGTGGAATTGAATATCGGGATTGTTTTCTTGCTCGACCTTTAAAATCCAAGGGGTTTGCGCTAGAAAGACATCCAAGCCGTCCTTATCCGTAGCCATAAAATTTCCTTTCACCCGTTTAAAATCTTCCAGCTTTTTTGGATCGCTGCTGGTAAGCCAACACGCCTTGTGAAAATTCTTACCGACAAATTCACACTTCGCTCCGTACTCGTGTTCCAGGCGGTATTTTATAACATCGAATTGAAGCTCTCCCACGGTTCCAACGATTTTGGCACTTCCGTAATTCAGTACAAAAAGCTGTGCTACACCTTCTTCGGTAAGTTGGCGGATTCCCTTATCTAACTGCTTGGTTTTCATGGGGTCGCGATTGATCAATTCACGGAAAATCTCAGGTGAAAATGAGGGGATACCTTTAAACATAAAATCGGAGCCTTCGGTAAGGGTATCGCCTATTTTAAAGTTTCCGGTGTCATACAGGCCAATAACATCGCCTGGATACGCCTCTTCCACCACTTCTTTACGCTGCGCCATAAAGGAGGCTGGGTTTGAGAAACGCAGCTTTTTCCCTAAGCGCACATGCTGAAAGAACTTGTTGCGCTCAAAAACACCACTGCACACCCTCAGGAAAGCAATGCGGTCGCGGTGTTTGGGATCTAGATTGGCATGTATTTTAAATACAAAACCAGAGAACTTCTTGTCGGTAGGAGCAATCGCACCCTGATTGGTATCGCGTTGTACCGGAGTAGGGGCGTACTGTACAAAGGCATTCAATAGCTCGCGCACCCCAAAATTATTAACCGCAGAGCCAAAGAACACGGGCGCTAGCTTGCCTGCATTATACTCGCTTACATCAAAGTTCTCATATACGCCATTAATAAGCTCCACATCTTCACGGAGCTGTGCAGCATCGTCTTCACCCACGAGTGCTTCCAGGCGCGGGTCTTCTAAATCCTCAATCAATACCTGATCATCTGCAACCTTGGTTTTGTTTACAGAAAACAACAAAAGGTTTTGATCTAGCAAGTTGTAAACACCCTTGAAGTGTTCTCCGATATTGATAGGCCATGTGAGGGGGCGTACCTGTATGCTCAGCTTTTCCTCAAGCTCGTCTAGTAGATCGAATGGATCTTTACCCGGACGGTCCATCTTATTTACGAAGATCATAACGGGAGTATCGCGCATCCGACATACTTCCATCAGTCGCTCGGTTTGTTCCTCTACCCCTTTAACACAGTCTATCACCAGCACTACGCTATCTACCGCGGTGAGTGTGCGATAGGTATCCTCAGCAAAGTCCTTGTGACCGGGTGTATCCAGCAGGTTAATAAGCTTATCTTGATACTCAAAGCCCATAACCGATGTAGCTACGGAGATACCCCGTTGCTTCTCTATTTCCATAAAGTCGGAAGTGGCAGTCTTTTTAATCTTATTGGACTTTACTGCCCCCGCAGTATGGATAGCTCCCCCAAAAAGCAAGAACTTTTCGGTGAGGGTGGTTTTACCCGCATCGGGGTGACTGATAATGGCGAAGGTTTTACGCTTTTCTATCTCTTCTTTTAGCACGCGCTCAAATTATTATGCGCGCAAAGGTATAAAAGGGCAGCTATTCAGGATAAAACTCTTGATAGGTACCATCGGGGTTTAGCAAGATTATTTTCTTCCCTTGTATGTTTACAGATGTAACCTGTTGCTGTGTGTCGCTTTTTAACGCAGGTGGGCTAGTGGAATCTGGTTCCTCGGTTCCTACGTGCGGCTTATCGAATTTACCGGTCAATAACCAGTCAATGGAGTATGCCGGGAATTCCTGTTGTATTTTAAGGAGGAGATCCACGGAGGGATTGTTGCGCCCTTTTAATAAATGCGAAAAGGTGGAGCGTTGGACTTGTAACCGGTTTGCAAGCCCACTAGCCGTTAAGTTTTCTTGCTTAAGCAACTGTTGTAAACGCTCAATAAACCCTTGATTATCCATACCGCAAAGAAAAGCGGTTTTGAAGCGGCATACAAGCGCTTTATTTTACTTCAGTTACACCCTTTAAAAAGCAGATTATCAACGCACTAAAATCGATTCAAAATATTATTTGGTCGATTTTTGGAAACAAAAAAAAAGAGATGACTGACATCATCTCCTTGTTTAATCAGATAACAAACGAAGGTTACAGGAGTAAACCTATTTCTCTCAGTCTTTGCTTTAAGTATTCACCTGCTGTAGTGTCTTCCCACTTCTTTGGCTTATTCGGGGTGATGCAGGTGTCTAGTGCATTCAGTGGCATCTCAGATCTTGGGTGTAGAAAAAAGGGTATGCTATATCGGGGTTGACCCCACTTTTCCTTGGGTGGATTTATAACCCGGTGGGTGGTAGAGCTTAACACTCCGTTGGTCAATCTTTGCAACATGTCGCCCACGTTTACTACAATCATTTCTTCACCGGCTTTAATGTCTATCCACTCATTGTTTCTATTGAGTACTTGTAGTCCATCAGCGCTGGATCCTATCAACAGAGTAATGAGGTTGATATCCTCGTGCGCAGCTGCTCGTACAGCCGATTTGGGCTCGCTCCGTATGGGAGGATAGTGTATAGGTCTTAAAATGGAGTTGCCGTGGTGGATGTACGGTTCAAAGTATTTTTCGGGCAAACCCAAGTACAACGCAATCGCCTGCAGCATAGCGCTTCCCATGTTTTCTAGCTTTTTAAACATGGTCATGCAGGTTTCATTAAACTCAGGTACTTCATTGCAAAGCACATTCTTAGGATACAAGTCGGCATCGGGATCCGAAGCGGCTATTTCCTGACCAAAATGGTAAAACTCTTTGAGATCGCCCACGCTACTGTTTTTAGCGTGCTCTTTACCAAAGCCTGTAAAACCGCGCTGTCCAGCCATGCCCTCAATTTCATATTGGGCTTTTGTTTCAGTTGGCAAGGCATAGAAGGCTTTTACGGCATCGTACAGCGCATCGATTTCGGCTTTAGTAATTCCGTGATCTGAAATTGCAGCAAAGCCAATGGTGCTGTACGCTTTTCCTAAATCGTTAACAAATTGTTCTCTGGAGTTTGCATCTCCAGTGGTGAAGTTGTGGAGCTCTAATACGGGAATTCCAACGGTTTGAGACATAATAGGGGGCATTATAAAAGATCGTTTGCCAAATTAGCCAATTCAGACCGCTCACCTTTTTCTAAATGGATGTGCGCATACAAATTTTGACCTTGCAAGCGGTCTATTAAATAGGTGAGTCCATTGGAGTTTTCATCCAGGTAGGGGGTATCTATTTGTCGAACATCGCCCGTAAAAACTAGTTTGGTATTGTCGCCCGCTCGAGTAACAATGGTTTTTACCTCGTGGGGCGTTAGGTTTTGGGCCTCGTCAATAATAAACATCACATCGGAGAGGCTGCGTCCACGGATAAAAGCGAGGGGCGAAACCAAAATGCGCCCTTCCTCTTGCATTTGCATGATTTGCTGGTACTTCTTCTCCGTTTCTTTAAACTGGTTTTTAATGTAAGATAGGTTGTCCCATAGCGGTGCCATGTATGGGTTTACCTTATCGTGGGCGCTTCCAGGCAAGAAACCAATTTCGCGGTTGCTTAGGGGGACAATGGGGCGAGCCAATACAATTTGTTTAAATGCGTTGCGCTGCTCCAAGGCACTGGCCAGGGCCAGTAAGGTTTTTCCAGTACCCGCTACACCGGTTATGGATACGAGTTTGATGTCTTTATTGAGTAGCGCATGGATGGCAAAGGTTTGCTCAGCATTTTTGGGTTTAATGCCGTAAACAAACTGTTTTTCCACCCGGTTTACGGTTTCGTGAATAGGGTTGTAATACGCTAACAGCGAGGACGTTCCATTCTTTACAATGTAAAACTGGTTGCTTTTTACTTTGCCGTTTAAGATGCTAAGGTCTGTAGTAGCTTTTTCCTTAAACACTTGCTTTATCAGCTCGTCATCGGGTTGTTCTATTTGCTCAATGCCTTTAAAGGATTGGGTTTCAATTTTTACTTTACCCGTTTCGTAATCTTCTGCTTTTACTCCAAGTGCTTTGGCTTTAAGCCTTAAGTTGATATCTTTGGTAACCAGGATTACCTCGCGATTGGCGTTTTCCTCCTTAAGCTCTAGGGAAGCATCTAATATTTTGTGGTCGGCCTTTTGACCCATTACAGTCTCTGCTTTAGAGGCTGGAGTGTCGCTACTACTGAAGTGAATCTTAAAACGACTTTTAAGCTTTTTGTCCAGGATAATCCAGTCGTTGAGCGTATTTTTCTCCGAAAGGTTGTCTATGATGCGGATAAACTCTCGCGCTTCGAAGTTTTTAGATTCGTTTCCGCGTTTAAAGTTGTCTAACTCTTCTAAAACAATGATGGGGATGGCCACATCGTGCTCCTCAAATTGTCGAATACTGCGGTGGTCGTGCAGTATTACCGAGGTGTCTAGCACAAACAGCTTTTTTACCTTTTTGGCTCTTGGCATGGGGCGTTTTGTTTTTGAATCTAGCCCATTTCACCGCTACATAAAAACTTTTGGGCACTACCTTATCAACCGGCTACCATGGAAAACCTATTGCCGCCAATAATTCTTCGGTAAAAGCTTGGTTTTAGGTACCTTTGCGCTCGCTAATTTTGTGAGGAATGAGGATTTTAAAATTTGGGGGCACATCAGTTGGCAGTGCGGAACGCATGCATCATGTCGCGGATATCATCAGAGAGGTACCCGAAGATAAAATTGTGGTGTTGAGTGCTATGTCGGGCACTACCAATGAGCTAGTGGCTTTATGTGGCTATCTGTCGCAGGGCAACAAGGCCGCGGCCCAGGAGTTGGTACTGCAATTGGAGCAGCACTATTTGCAAACTGTTGCCAAACTATTTGCCAAGGAGGACAACCGCAAGCAAGGACGTTCCATTGTATCCACCCACTTTACCTTTTTAAAAGAAGCTACTGTAGGAGAATACAACCCTAGGTTGGATAAGAGTATTCTGGCTCAAGGCGAGCTACTATCCACCCAATTGTTTACGCAATATTTAAAATCGGTAGGAGATAAAGCCACACTTTTGGATGCGCGTGATTTTATGCGTTTGGATGAAGAAGGCGAGCCCGATTCCCAATACATAAAAAATAAGCTGCAGGAAATTCTAGCAGAGCTGCAGGATACGCAATGTTTAATCACCCAGGGTTTTATATGCAGAAACAGCTTTGGTGAGATTGATAACCTGAAGCGCGGGGGGAGCGATTATTCGGCCAGTTTAATTGGAGCAGCCATCCAGGCCAGCGAAATCCAGATATGGACGGATATCGATGGCATGCACAACAACGACCCGCGTGTGGTGGAGACTACCAAGCCCATATCCAAGTTGAGCTATGATGAAGCTGCAGAATTGGCCTACTTTGGAGCAAAGATTTTGCATCCCAGCAGCATTTTACCAGCGCGTTTTCACAACATCCCGGTAAAACTTAAAAATACCTTGGATCCAGAAGCTGCGGGAACACTGATTTCCAACACCAGCGAAACTGGAAAAATAAAAGCGGTGGCCGCTAAAGACGGTATTACCGCTATTACCATTCGGTCTAGCCGCATGTTAATGGCCTATGGTTTTTTGCGCGCCATATTTGAGGTGTTTGAGCGCTACAAAACGCCTATAGATCTCATTACCACTTCTGAGGTGGCCGTTTCTGTGACTGTAGACGATATCACCAATTTAGACAATGTAGTGGCCGATTTGCGCACTTACGGTGTGGTAGAAGTAGAGCACGATCATTCCATTGTTTCCTTGGTTGGGAACAGCATAGGCGATGCTACCGGTATAGCGGCTGAAGTAATGACGGCACTTAAAGATATTCCACTGCGCATGATTTCTTACGGTGGAAGCAAACACAACGTGAGTTTATTGGTTCCATCTACAGAAAAGGCGCACACCTTGCAATTACTGAATTCCCAACTCTTTAAGCTTTAAACAGCCTTGATTACCATTCCTACTGAAGCGTTAGATAATTTTCCTACGCCTTTCTACATATACGACTTGGATTTGTTGCGCAGCACCTTGGAGCAATGTGCCCAAGAAGCAGCGCGATACGATTACAAGGTGCACTATGCGCTAAAAGCCAATTCCAATCCACGCATACTTAAAGAAATAATAGCGGTAGGCTTCGGTGCCGACTGCGTAAGTGGCAATGAAGTAAAGCACGCGGCACAATACGGTTTCGATCCCGAGCATATTGTTTTTGCTGGAGTAGGGAAGACCGACAAAGAAATTTTACAGGCTTTTGAAGTAGGTATTGGTCGTTTTAATGTAGAGTCGGTAGCCGAACTAGAAGTTCTAAATGAGTTGGCTGCGGCTAACAATCGCAAGGTTACCGTTAACATACGCATAAACCCCAATGTGCAATCGTATACCCATGCCAATATTACCACGGGCCTCAACGAGAACAAGTTTGGTGTAAGCGTAGACGACATTAAACCCATTATTGCTTTATCCAAAAACTTACAGCACATTCATTTGGGTGGATTGCACTTTCATATTGGTAGCCAAATAACCCGGATGGAGGCTTTTAAAAACCTTTGCCTTCGTTGCAACCAGATCAATACGCAATGCATACAATACGGCTGGACGCCAGATGTGTTGAATTTAGGAGGTGGTTTGGGAGTAGATTATGTTAATCCAAAAAAGAACCCCGTACCGGATTTTGAAAATTTCTTTGCAACCATTCATGAGTTGCTGGAACCCAAAACTGGGCAGGAGGTACACTTTGAATTGGGTCGATCTTTGGTAGGGCAGTGCGGCACACTAATGAGTCGGGTTGTGTATGTAAAGCACGGAAAAAGCAAAGATTTTGTGATTTTAGATGCCGGGATGACCGAGTTGATGCGGCCAGCACTGTATCAGGCTCAGCACGCTATAGAAAACTTATCTGCTCGAGAACAGGAAACGCAAACCTACGATGTAGTAGGACCCATCTGTGAATCTACCGATAGCTTTGCCAAAGCACTGGAATTGCCCGTGAGTAAACGAGGCGACTTGTTTGCCATTTACACAGCGGGCGCCTATGGCGAGAGCATGGCTAACCGCTATAATCTGAAAGAACTAGAGGCCACGCACTACATAGAAAACAAAAGGGTGTTGGAATAACCAACACCCTTTTGCTAGATCTGAAATAGCTATCAGCCCGTACTACTTTTCTTTAGGAGCACACTCGTAGGCCGCATCGGGATCATTCTCCAAGTATTGCGATTCAATATCAAAGCATTCTTTCTCAGCCGATGCGCGGTCTGTTTTAAAAGATCCTTCGGTAAAGGTGCGGTTCTCGCCATCCTTTAATTCCGTGCATTCGCAGGTGTATTCTTTTTGGCAGGAAATAAGGCTCAAGGCCATCAGTATAACCGAAGCAGCAAATAATCGTCTCATGTTTTACTGTCTTTTTAGGGTACAAGAGGCACCGCCATCTTCGTTTTCCTGGAAATCATCTTCCTGATCTTCGCACAAGTCCTCAGCATCCTCTTTGGTCTTGCTCTTGTATTCAAAGGATTCCGTGGTATTGTCGCTACCGAGCACGTTTGGATCGTTGTACGTGCAGTCGCACACATAATCTTTTTCACAGGCGCCAAAAATAAATAGTGCAGCCGCTAATAGGAGGATGGATTGTATTGATTTCATAAGTTACATTTTGGCTAAAATAAAAAAAGGCTTTTGCCCATGAGCAAAAGCCTTTTACAAGCGTAGTGTAATATTAATCTAATGAACAATCAGATTCGCCACTTTCAGAAATGGTATTTCCTTCTTCATCTTTGATCTCACCGTATCCAGAATCTTCGCATAGCGCTTTCGCGATGTTTTTCTTAGTTTCGGTAATGGTGTAACTAATATCACCCTCACATTTACATGTGAAATCCTTTTTACAAGAGGTGAACGTTGCACCCATGGCAACTGCGGCAACTAAAATTAAAGCCTTTTTCATAATTCTTTAAGTTATAGTGATCAGATTATTTTTCTTCTAGCGAACAAGTAGCATCAGGATCTCCTGCTTTAGCTTGAGTCTCTAACTCATTACATGCATCTTCTGCAGTAGATTTTTTCTCTTTAAATTCTCCAGTAGTCTGCTCGGTTCCGTTTACGGTACACTTGCATGCGTATTCTTTCTTACAAGAGGTAAAAGTTGCACCCATGGCAACTGCGGCAACTAAAATTAAAGCCTTTTTCATTTTATAGGGTTTTAAGTTCGGGGCAATACTAAAACATTGTTTCGTTTTTAACAAGTTTTTGGTACGCACTTTTTTAATTGAATTGAGAAAAGAATTTAAAACATCCCGAAGCAATTATATTTCTACCTATAAAATATACGTAATGACTGATTTAGTAAAATAATGAACCCCGAACTTTTCTAGTGCTTATTCTGGTTTGTAGTCTAGCTTTAGAAATGACCAATTTACTTTTTAGAGCATCTAATCAACTCCTAAAGGCGCATATTCAGGTGGCTCATTACAAAGGCCCACTGGTCAGCAAATTCATCTACTTGCATAGAGATGGGTTTTCCTGCTCCATGTCCTGCATTTTTATCGATGCGCAACAAAACTGGGTTATCGCCTTTCTGGTGGGCCTGTAGCGTGGCTGCAAACTTAAAGCTGTGCGCAGGAACTACTCGGTCGTCATGATCGCCTGTAATGACCATGGTAGCCGGATACTCGGTGCTTTTTACATTGTGTAGCGGAGAGTATGCTTTGAGGTATTCGTACATGGCCTTACTATCATCGCTGCGACCGTAGTCTGCCGCCCATGCCCAGCCAATAGTAAACTCATGGTATTTTAACATGTCAAGTACCCCCACTTTCGGTAAGGCAACAGCACACAAATCGGGGCGCTGGGTTAGCACGGCTCCAGCCAATAGTCCCCCGTTACTACGGCCGTGTATGGCTAGTTTATCGGCAGAGGTAAAGCCTTTTTCCTGCAAATATTCTGCTGCAGCAATAAAGTCATCAAACACATTTTGCTTCTGCTGTTGGGTTCCCGCTTGGTGCCATGCTTCGCCATACTCCGAGCCTCCTCTTATGTTAGCAACAGCGTAGATTCCACCCGCTTCTAAAAAGGCCATACGGTCTGGCTTGTAATGCGGTTGGATGGAAATATTAAATCCACCATATCCATACAAAAAGCAAGGGGTTTGGGGTGCTTTATCGGTGGTTTTTTTCCGGGTGATAAAGAGGGGAATTTGTGTTCCGTCTTTACTTTTATAAAACAATCGCTCGGTGGTGTAATCCTCTGGGTTGTAGGGGAGGTCTATTTTTTTGTAGGGACTCGTTATCAGGCTATCATCCAGCTGGTATATCATGCCTGGCATGGTATAGCTCTGAAATTGAAAATAGCTTTGCTTTTGTTCTTTGTCGTAGCGCAGTCCTCCGATGTTGCCCAATTCGGGCCCATCAACCACCGAACGGTCTCCTGTCTTCGGATGGATGACTACCAATTCATTTACCACATCTTTTAAGTAGTTGCATACAATGCCTTGGGGCGTAACCACGGCATCCTGCAATACATATTCTTCTTCCATCACCAGAGTTTGCCAGTATTTTTTGGCTGGCTTGGCTGGATTTATCCAGATGATTTGGTTATTGGTAGCATTGTAGTTGGTTAAAAACAAAAATCCATCATTCCAATTGCCTAGATAACGCCAGTCGTGGTCAAATTCTGGCACCCAGGTTTTAAAGGGTTCTTTGCTCGATAATTTACGCACCGCAACGCTGTTTCCGCTGGTAGAGTTGGCTCCAGTTACAATAAGGTAGTTGTGGTCGTGATCTACCGTTGCACCATGTGTGCGCTGTGGATGCGCTGGAGCATCGTATACCAAAATATCCTGATCACCACCGAGTTTATGATAGCGTATTTGGTGGAACTCGTTTTTAGCCGAGTAGGTGTCGCCTTCCTTTTCTGGAGCTGGGAAAGCGCTGTAGTAGAAGCCATTTTTATCCCAGCTAATTCCAGAAAATTTCACCCATTTTACAACATCGGGTAGGGTTTTGCCCGTTTCAATGTCTTTAACGCGAATTTCCACCCAATCCGATCCTGAACCGGATACACTGTAGGCAATGTGTTTTCCATCCCAGGAAACAGCCCAATTGTTTAAGGATGCTGTTCCGTCTTCTGAGAAGCTATTGGGGTCAAGCAATACTGTGGTTTCTCCATCTTTTTCTAATAAAAGCTGGGGCTGGTCCATAGAGCCATCGTTGTAACTGTATACCAATCCTGCCGCGGTGCGTTTGGGCACCCCGTACTTTTCATATTTCCAATACTTGGGCATGCGTTCTTTTAGCTTGGCCAGTTGAGACATGGTATCTAGGTGTGCGCGAGTAACTGCGTTTTGTGCATCTACCCAGGCCATGGTTTCTTCGCTGTAGTCGTCTTCCAGCCAAGCGTAAGGGTCTTGTACCGTATCGCCAAAATACACCCGGCTACTGTCTACTTTTTTAGTTTCTGGGTAGTGGATAGATACATTGGAGTTACAAGCACCTAGAGCGGTCGCTATTATGGATACAAGAACAAGCTTTTGAAGCTTCATACAAGTTATTTTAATGTTGCTTTAATGTGGATGTTTTCATCGGGCCAATCTTGGCTATCGGTAGGAACGGTAGATATTTTGCGCACGACATCCATTCCGCGAACCACCTGGCCAAATACGGTGTGCTCACCGTCTAAGTGGGGGGCGCCTCCCTCGGTTTTATACATGTTGCGCTGGGTGGAGGTAAAAGTGATTCCATTTTCGCGCTCTAACTTTTGTAGCGTAACCTCGTTAGAGGGTTCACCAATAACAATGTAAAAATCGAAACTGGAACTTAAACCATCGTTTTCGTTATCGTAGTGTCGGCACATGGCTACGGCACCGGGTTTGTGGTACAACTCGGGCACAAACTCTTGGGGCAGGGCATAATCGCCAATGGCGTATTTGCGATTGCGTATCATAAAGTTATCGGCATCACCACCCTGAATAATAAAATCTTCGGCCACGCGGTAAAACAGCGTACTGTCGTAGTACTGCTTTTCTTTTATCAGATACTGAAAATTGCCGCTGTGGATGGGCGTTTTATCCGATAACTCAAATTCTATTTCACCATACTTCGTTTCCAGAATCACATTGCGCTCCGAGGTTTTCTCGAAATAGTCGGTTAAAAACTCCGGTGCGTTTTCGTTGGTCAGGTAAAAGCGCTTTTCCTTGGGTTGCTGAGGCTCGGAAACAGCGGAATCCTGCTTTTCTTGCTTCGGTGTGGTTTTTTTTGCTGTTTCATTATCGCAACTGGCCACTACACATCCTACCCAAATAAGAACAAGAAGTCGTAGACACATATTATGGACGGTAGTCGGTAAATTCCAGGTCGTACAATGCGTCATCGGTAAGGTAGGGCACATCGTCAAAAATCAACTTGGGGAATTTCTCTAGCAAGCGTTCATCTAAGGCAAAGTTGGTGGGAATGTTTTGCAAGGCGCTCTTTTCATTTTGTGTGTATTCCCAGCGCGATGGCAGCTTGTCGTTGTTTACGTGATATACTCTGATTGCTAAGCGTCTGGCATAGTCGCTATGATGCATGGCGTCTAAAAACTGGTCTTGCTCAAACAACCGCCGGGCATAGCGCTGGTGTTTTACGGCCTTATCAAAGGTGCCGTCTAGCCGTTCTTGCGAGATGTCTTTTAGGTAGGGCAAACTCTGTTTGACGATGTTAGCCGATTTTACAAGAAAGGCCTTAGAGCGCACTCGTAAATAAGCTTGTCCCGAAGCCGTGCTGGCCATTCCGGTTACCAATACAACAAAGAGTAAGGCAATTTTAATTTTCATGTTCCAGGTTGTTTTTTCGTTTGGCGGCAACGCGCAGGTTAATGGTTTCTACAGTGAGCGAAAAGAATACTGCAAAATAAATATAGCCTTTAGGAATGTGGATATCCAGCGCCTCCACTTCTAGGATTAGCGTAAAGCCAATAAGAATAAGGAAAGAAAGTGCCAGGACTTGTAAGGTTGGATTTTTGTTGATGAAGTCGCTGATGGCTCCGGCAAAAATCATCATGACAATGATGGAGATAATGACCGCAATAATCATAAGAATGAGTTCCTCTGTGAGACCGATAGCGGTTAAAATACTGTCGATACTAAATACCAAATCCAACAAAATAATTTGCACAATGGCGCGGGCAAAGGAGGTGGCCGACTTCTTTTCCTCCTTGCGTATGTCGCCTACCACCTTGTGATGCAGCTCTACGGTAGATTTGTAAATAAGAAAAATGCCCCCTGAAAATAAAATGAGATCGCGAATGGTAACGGGAATCTCAAAAACCGTAAAGAGGGGATTCGTTAATTGAACGATGTAGGAGATACTCGCTAAAAGCAGCAAACGCATCACCAAGGCGAGACCCAGGCCAACAAAACGGGCTTTGGGTTGTTGTTGCTCGGGCAAGCGACTGGTTTCTAAGGAAATAAAAATGATGTTGTCTATCCCCAAAACAATCTCGAGGAAGGTTAGGGTAAGTAAGGCAATCCAAGCTTGGGGTTCCAGAAAAATCTCTAACATAGTATGGGGTATTCCAGAAATGTGCAAGTTTACAATATTTTAAGCCCATGGAGGACAAGCAGGAAATTAAGATAGGGCGGTATCAAATAGCCTATATTTTAGAGGAAGTTCCACAACCTAAAGGCTTGGTAGTGATGGTGCATGGCATGGGCGAACACTGCTGGCGCTACGAGCATGTAGCCAATGTCTTCAAGGGCCAAGGGCTTAATGTACTGCGCTTCGATTTGCCAGGACACGGTCTCTCTAGCGGAAAACGTGGTCATATAACGGCATACAAAGATGTTTTGGCACCCATTCACTATTTCCTAAACCACATGAATCCAGAATTGCCCAAGTTTTTGTTTGGCCACAGTATGGGGGGGAACATTGTATTGGGCTACCTACTGTTTAAACAGCCTAAGTTGGCAGGGGCAATTATAGCCTCGCCCTGGGTAGCGTTGGCGTTTAAGCCCGGTTTTTTAAAAACGGTGTTGGCCAAAATTGCGAACCGCATTTTTCCATCTCTAGTAAAAAAGAATTACTTGGAAGTGGACTCGCTGAGTAGAGACTATGATGTAGTAAACTCCTACGAGGAAGATGATTTGGTGCACGATTGGATTAGCCCGCGCTTGTTTGTAGAAATGAGCAAAGTAGCTACGCTCATCCAACTGCGCTGCAAAGAAATTAAGAACCCATGCATGCTATATCATGGCAAGGAGGATGCGATAACAGCACACTGGGCTACTAAGTTAATCTCCGAGAAAATGGAGCAGGCACAATTTGTCAGTTACGACAGCGGGTACCACGAGATGCATAACGAGCCGAACAAGGAAGAGGTCTTTGATAATATTCGCGCTTTTGTAGATCAGCGCTTAGCGGCTCTGCCTTAGGCTTTCGTTCCCTCGAGTTCTATATAGGTAATTTCGGGGGGCATGCCTACACGCCCCGGAAAACCGATGTAACCAAAGCCTCGGTTTACGTACAGTTGTGTTTTCTTATCGGGGTACAATCCAGCCCACTTTTTGTAACGGTACTGCACAGGACTCCACTTGAAACTACCTAAAATAAGCCCAAACTGCATGCCGTGCGTGTGGCCCGATAGCGTTAACTCGGGTTGGCTGGGATGGTTTTTAACCACCTCATCGTAGTGGGTAGGGTCGTGTGATAGCAATATGCTGTAATGCTGGGTATCCAAGTCTTGCGCAGCTTGGTCTAGGTCGCCAAATTGTGGAAAAGGAGGGAGCCCCCAGTTTTCCACTCCCAAGACGTTTACTTTGGCCCCGGCAATTTCTAGCGTTCTATTTTCGTTAGACAGCAGCTCAAACCCCATGTCCTTGTGGATTTGGCGTAAGCGTTTCAAGTTATCCTCTTTTGCTTCTTTGGAAGGCCATTTTACATAATCACCATAATCGTGGTTGCCTAGTACAGAGAACTTGCCGTACTTGGCTTTTAGGGCTTTAAAATGCGGAATCCAAAACTCGGCCTCTTCGGCACGATCGTTTACCAAATCCCCTGTAAATAAAAGAAGATCGGGTTCCAGGGCATTAATTTTTTCAAATGCTTTTTTGATGGGGGATGGATCGTCTAAGAAAGAGCCCAGGTGCGCATCTGAAATCTGAATCAACTTTAAGGGATGGCTCAGTCCGTTGAGCTTGGGATGCGAGAAACGCTTTTGCTCTACCTTGTAATTGAACCTTCCAAACACAATACCTTGTAGAACCGACACAAATGGAATCACGGCAACCAGAGAACCTACAATGCGTAAAAAATCGCCTCGGGTTATGGCCAAACCATCGGCTTTTACCGAGTTGCTGTTGTGTAAGATTTTGGCAATGGCCCATGCTGTGGCATTCCATACATCACTCACTACGTTAAACAGTACCAATACCAGCTTGGGCACGTAAAAAAGAATAAACAAACCGCTAAAAACCAGTACCCAAAATGTACTGGGTCTGCCACCCTCAGGAAGCAAAAGAAATTTTATGGTTATTCCTGTTAATACTGCGGGAACCAACCAGTAAAAAATGGCCGCCACGTATTTTAATATGGGTTTTTCTACCAAGGGGTAACTAATGCGCAAACCGCGATATACATACCAATCTACCGCCAGGAACACCAGCGCAAAAACAATAAATATCATAGATCTAGACACAATGCAAATTTAGGGGGCTTTAGGAAATCGGCATGTTAAATAATGTACTTGGCGTAAAAGAACCCTTTATTGCTGCGCTTGTTTACTTTTGCAGTATGACACAGGAGCAGGAAGCAAAGCTGCGTGAGCAGCTCGATGGATTACACCAATTTCCAGACGTTTACCTTTTTAAATTTATTGTTCCTAATGAGGAGCAGAAGAAGCAGGATGTGCTCAAGCACTTCTCCGAAAAAGCCATTACAACGCTTAAAGAATCTAAGAAAGGGAACTACGTAAGTATCTCTATCAAAGAGGTAATGATGTCTATAGACGCGGTGGTAGATCGCTACAAGGAATTGCAAAATATCGAAGGATTAATATCCCTTTAGAAGTATGCGTGGAATTTTAGAAGTGTTTGGAATCTCGGCTCTGGTATTGTTGCTGGTGGCCATTGCACGGTTTTTATGGAAGCGGTACATCGCAAAACGCGAGGTAAACCGTCATGCCTTGTTAGAGCCTTTTGCCGCAGAAGCCAACGGTAGCCAGTGGGCTTTTGCCATCACCTACCGCTTGCCCGTGCAAGGAAGGGTAGAAGTAACCATTAAAATTGATGGAGTGCCTGGGCCAACCTTGTTAAACAAGCATCATAGCCCTGGATATTACACCTTTAACTGCGTACTGGAAAACCCTGGTAAGCGAAACCAGTTGTGCTTTAAAGCACCTGGAACTTACATTGAAAAAAACATTGTACTAGCTTAAGCTGTTCGTTTTCCCGGTTTCATAAACGTACTGCCGAGCGGTCCTTGTGCGTTCAAGCACAAGGGAAGTGGATAGTCCTGAAGCTAATTGGAGTTAAGAGTGAATTGCGGTCATGTTCCAGTAGATTCTGTACATTTGCCGCCCGGAGGAAATCTGACCTCCTTTTTTTGTTGTTTAAAAGTTAAAAGCCTGTGCGCGAAGACAAATTAACCCTAGAAGAACTTCTCAATTTAGATTTTAACGCTGTAATATGGGTTGCAGCACCGATCATGTTCACCTTAGTAGCACTAGAGTGGTTTCTAACTTGGCGTAAGAACATGAAAAACGCCTACAACACCAAAGATTTCTTAGCGTCTGCCAGTATCGGTTTTGGAAACCTTTTTGTGAATGGATTGACTAAAATCGCTATGTTTTCGGTGGTAGTTTTCTTTTACAACCTCGTGCCGTGGAGCATACCCGCAACCTGGTGGTCTTACATCGTTTGCTTAGTTACCTTAGACTTCTTTAGATACTGGGCGCACCGTATAGCACACGAGCAGCGCTTTTGGTGGTCTACCCACGTGGTTCACCACTCCTCGGAGCACTACAATTTCTCTACTTCTTTTCGCCTCAGCTGGACCCAGAATATCAAGCTGGTATTTTTTCTACCTGTAGTTTTAATGGGCTTTGATCCCTTTGTATTTTTTATTGTACACCAAATCGAGGTGTTGTACCAATTTTGGATCCATACCGAGCTTATTCGCAAGCTGCCCAAGCCCATTGAGTACATTTTTACCACGCCATCGCACCACCGTGTACACCACGCGGTAAACGATAAGTACATCGACAAAAATTACGGTTCTACTTTTATTATTTGGGATCGCATTTTTGGAACTTTCCAGCCCGAGGAAGAGCAAGCCGTATACGGTATCACCAAGCCAGTAAACACCTACAATCCGTTTGTGTTGGTATTTCATGCTTGGGGCGATTTGATCAAAGACATTGCGAAGCGCCCTGGTAAGGCATTCCAGATTTTGTTTGGAAGTCCAACAGACTGGGAACGCGAAGAAATGAAAAAGCGTCAGCGTCAACGTAAACGCTCAGGCGGCAAAGTCTTTAGCAAGGCCGCTTAAGTTCGCTGTATACGAGCCACATAATTGTGGTCTTCGCCCCGATATAAATACTGCAACTTTAGGTTTAGCGCCTGGCAAATGTCGGCTAACTGAGCAGGAGCCAGGTATAGCCACGGGAAGCTATCACTCATGTGGGTGTCAAAAGATACTCGGTATTCCATTTCCCCATAATACGGCGTGGCATTGGGGTCTATATCATCAAACAGGTAGCTAAGGTCACTCGACTCTACGATGACTGAGCCATTGGGTTTTACCATGGAAACAGCATGCTGTAAAAAATCGCCTACACGGTGAAGCTTGCCGGCCAATCCCATACCATTCATCAGTAGCAATACCGTATCGTATTTTTCTGTGGGTTGGAAATCCCAAAAATCGGCATGTTCCACCTGGGGTAAATGCTGCACCTCGCGCATGAATCGGCAGGCTTCAGGATCGAAGTCTAAGGCCGTAACCTCATGTCCTCTTTTGAGCAACATCTTGCTGTGAGCACCGCTACAGGCACCTACATCGAGTACTTTGCTGCCGCACGCATCCAAGGCTTTGTTCTCCCATTCGGGCAGTTGATTGCGCATTAGATACGCTGCTGGAATTTCATCGTCTTCAAATTCGGGTGCGTGCACGGTAACCACCGCTTCGCGGTTGCCCTGGTGGTATGCGTATAAGCAATGTCCAAATACATCGTTAGCAAATGCTAATGCCATTTTTAAGCCTCTCGTTAAATACTATATTTGCCGCCAAATCGGCTAACAAACGTATGAACAAATTAGGAAAAGGAGTATTGATGGGTGCCGTGGTAGCTTTTGCTGCATGTACCCCTCAAGGAAAAGACAACGCAAAGAATTTAGAGATTACCAGCGATGCGGACAAGTTTAGCTACAGCCTAGGCATGGATATCGGTAAGAATGTGAAAGATTCTGATTTTGATAGCCTAGAGGTGGAGCTTATGGTACAAGGCTTGCGCGATGTAATTAATGAAGGTGAAACACAATTCACCGTAGAAGAGTCGCGTCAGTTTGTTAGAGAATACCTTACCAAAGCACAGCAGCGTGCCGCGGAGGCTAACGTAGAAGCTGGAAAAGAATTTTTGGCAGAAAACGCAAAACGCGAAGAAGTGACCGTACTAGAAAGCGGCTTGCAGTACGAGGTAATGAAACAAGGTAACGGGCCTAAGCCTAAAGCTACCGATAAAGTAAAAACCCACTACCACGGAACTTTGATAGACGGTACCGTATTCGACTCTTCTGTAGAGCGCGGTCAACCAGCAACCTTCCCAGTAAACGGTGTTATTAGAGGTTGGGTAGAGGCCCTACAGCTTATGCCTGTAGGTTCTAAGTGGAAGCTTTATGTACCTTCTGACCTTGCATACGGTCAAAGAGGTTCGGGTGGAGCAATTGGTCCTAACGAAACCTTAATTTTTGAGGTAGAACTATTAGAAATTATAGAGAAAGGGTAATCCTTATTTCTGCAAGAAAATGCAAAGCCCCGTTCCTCGAGAGCGGGGCTTTTTTATTGCAATATCCTTGCCTGTTTCCTAGCACAAAAAAAATCCCCGCAGTGCTTTGCGAGGATTTTTTATCGTATTGCTCTATTCTAGAGAGCGAGCTTAAGCTTACTCTACTATTAGTTCCGCAGGTTCTGATTCAAAGAAGAAACGATCTTCACCAAAAGCCGGCTCTAGATCATCCAACCAAACTGCATTGGGGTTGTATTTAGCAAAGAAGGGTTTGCATACCCAGTCGGGGTTGCGGCCTTGCAAGAAGCGCAGCGCAAATACTTTTTCGCCAGCTACTTCGGTAATTCCAGTAATCTCTACTTTACCGGGGTTGGCAGACATGCTAGGCCCTCTTACTGTACGCGCTACACCACTTACCTTTTGGTAGGCTTTGCGGTAAATATTCCATGCCTCTTCCAAGCCAACGGCAAAGTAATCCTGCGCTCCCGTATCGCGCGCTACAAACATGTAGTAGGGGATACAGCCTAGTTTCACTTGCTCTTTCCACATGAGCTCCCACACAGCAGGGTGGTCGCTGATGTGTTTCATTACAGGCGATTGGGTACGGATCTGTGCTCCCGTATCCAAAATTCTGCGAATGGCCTCGCGTACGGCAGGCGTTTGCATTTCTTGCGGGTGGTTAAAGTGCCCCATAAAAGCCAGGTGCTTGCCGCTTTTTACAATTTTCTCAAACAAGCGCAGCATATCGTCTGCATCTTTGTCGGTGGTAAAGCGGTAGGGCCAGTATCCTAAAGACTTGGTGCCAATGCGTATGGTTTTTAGGTGGTCTATGTTGGCATCTAAAAGAGGGTTGATGTAGCCCTCAAACTTTTTGGCACTCATTACCATGGGGTCTCCACCGGTAAAGAGAATGTCGGTAAGGTTTTCCTGCTCTTTGGCGTATCCAACCAACAGTTCGCTCTCTTTCATGGCAAACTTGAGCTCATCGATACCTACAAACTGGGGCCAGCGAAAGCAAAAAGTGCAATAGGCGTGGCAGGTTTGGCTGTTGCTGGGAAAGAATAGCGCAGTTTCGCGGTATTTGTGTTGCACTCCGGTAAGCTTTTGGCCATTGTATTCGGGCACGTTGTCTTGTTGTCCGGCTGGATGTGGGTTCAGCTGCAAACGAATTTTGTCGGCCGCCTCCTTCAGTGTTTTGCGATCGGGATCTTTGGCTAAAACCGCTTCCATTTCTTCGTAGTGTGCATCGGATAGCATGCCGCGCTGTGGGAAAGTAAGCTGAAATATAGGGTCTTCCGGGGCACGGCTCCAGTCGATTAACTGGTCCACTACGTAGTTATTCACCTTAAATGGAAGTACATTTCCAACAACCTCAATGTGCTTCTGCTGCTCGGGTGTCAGGTTGTCTTGAATCTGCGGAATATCACGGAAATTCCGTAAAGTGTAAACTTTGTAGCGGTTTTCTGCCATAATAGAACGAGTTTTAGAAATTTAATGCACCGGGTTGCCTACTCCATTTCTCAGAGCAAAAATTCTGGTATCGCATGTGTGTAGGTTGGCGCATGCTTGGTTTTTGAATCCTCCAACAGAGGTTAATTAAAAAGAGACTTTAAAAAAAGTCATTGAAACAGCCTGTGGCCTACTCCCAGAGGCTGCTGAAAAATGTGTGGCAAAACTAGGACTTTATTTAGAAACCAAGGTGCTAAGACCTCCAATCTATGTTTCCCGGATGTTAAGTTGTGCTTTTATATCTATGAACATGGAAAAAGGACAGCTGGCTCGCTGATGACCGCTTTTCTATTTCCATGTCCGTAAGGTGAGTATCACTAAACCCGCCCCAACCAAGATGATGATAAACAGGGCAGGGAAGCCTCCGAGATTGGAAGTCATTTTTATGCCGTCAATGCCAGCAAACGAAATCATAACCCAGGCAATAAGCCCCACCAATAGGCCCCAAAGGATTTTCATGAAAACGGGGGCTTCTGGTGTTTCTGGAGTGATGCCTTTTACGCTTAAACCCGTCATGGCAGAGGTGTTGCTGTCTGCCGCGGTGACGTATGATACAAAGACAATAACCAAAAAGGCGATACTGGAAATTTTGGCCCAGGGAAGTTCTTTTAAAATGGCGTAAACCACAGACTGAGGCCCGGTTTCCGCAAGGACCTGTTGCAAGGGTAGGAGTTGTTGCGTTTGAAAATCAATGGTCGTTCCGCTAAAAATGGTCATCCAAACACAGCTAAACAGCGCAGGAAATATCAGGTTAAACAAAATAAACTGGCGCACGGTGTACCCTCTTGATAAGCGGCCCAGGAACAATGCGGTAACAGGAGTCCATGCCAGCCAGTTGGCCCAATAAAACACGGTCCAGTCTTGTTGCCAACTTGCAGGGATGGCCGCATCGAGTCCTAAGGATCGCGGAACAAAATTTTGAAGAAAATCCAAAAAACCCACTCCTGCTAGTTGTACCAGATGTGTAGTGGGACCCGCAAAGCATACAAAAAGGGCAAAAAGAATAAAAAGGGCAATGTTCCAGGAGGATAATATGCGAATGCCTTTCTGCAAACCACTAACGGCCGAGAGGATAAATACCGAAACGATTCCTAGGCCGATAAGACCAAACAGCAGTGCATCTTGTGTCCAGCCTAAAAAGCGGTTTAATCCGCCCGAAATAGAAAGAATACCTGCACCCAGTGAAGCGGCCATTCCGGCCACCAAAGCAAACAAGCACAGGGCGTCTACCACCTGGCCACCAGCCCCATAGATGCGATTACCAAAAATGGGGTACAACAAGGTAGCCACCCGAAAGGGTTGGTTTAGATTGTAAAAGCAAATGGCAAAAACCAGTCCTGCCAAAGTATATATGCCATAGGGTGTAAAGCTCCAATGCATGTACATGGTACTCATGGCAAATATTTTGGGATTTTCAATACCGACAGGGGGTGTAGCCACATGAAAAACAGGCTCCGCAATGCCCCAAAATAAGATGCCCGTGGCAATGGTGGTACACAGCGTTATGGAAAACCATTGGTATTTGGGTAGCAGGGGCTGGGCTGTTTCTCCACCAATCCGCACTTGAGCCAAAGGAGAAAACCAAACCCAGAGCAACACCAGTAAAAAGGCAAAAGTGGCCCAGGAAAACAACCATCCAAACTGCACCAAGATAAATTGGTTGATACCGCTAACCGTCTCCAAAAAAGCATCGGGGTATAAAAAGCTGAGCACCGCACTGACCAGTAAGAGTAAGAAAGGCGGAAAAAATACAGATGGGCGAAGTTGCAAAAGTGCCGAGTCTTAGTTGGTTGGACTAATATCTAACAAATCCAGCCGGTTCTGCAACAACTCAGGGGGTACGCTTTGGGTAATGGCATCCATTAGACTGTTTATCAAACGCTGTTTTAGGTAGGTGCGGCTTACCACTATACTTATTTCGCGGCCTGGTTTACCCACGTCTTGTTTCATGGGGCGTACGTTTTTCTTTTGGTCTGCCGAGAGGGTGTAAATGGCCGTTTCGGGTATTACGGTAATGCCGTTGTGTTGGTCTACAATCTTTATGATCGTCTCTAAGCTTCCGCTTTCAAAAGCAAAACTGTTGGCCGGCTGGCCCTGCAGATGATCGCAAAGGTTCAGCACCTGCGTGCGCAAGCAGTGCCCCTGGTTTAGCAACCACATATCAGCCGAAGTTACTTGGTGTATGGAAATCTCTTCTTCGGCATACAGCGGATGCTGAGGCGAAACGTAGAAAAACATGCCTTCCTGAAAAAGCGGATACTCGGTGATGCGTGGGGTTTTAAGCGGAGTGGCTAAAATGCCCAAATCCAAATGATCGTTTAGCAGGTCTTGGATGATGTCGTCCGTGGTTTTTTCTTCAATATGCAGTCGAAGCGTAGGGTGGTCTTTGATGAGCTTGGGTAAAAACAGCGGCAGTAAATAGGGAGAAACCGTAGGGATGATACCCAGCTTCAATTCCCCGGAAACGCTCTTTTTGTAGTCGGCAACAATTTCTTTGATCGCCTTGCCACTTGAGATGACGTTGCGGGCCTGGTCAATTATTGCCAAGCCAATATCGGTAGTTTTTAGTGGCTTTTTCTTGCGGTCGAAAAATATGATACCTAGCTCATCTTCAAGCTTTTGAATTTGCATACTTAAAGTGGGTTGGGTAACAAAACACGCTTCACTCGCCTTGCTAAAGCTTTTGTGGTCATGTACGGCAATTACGTATTCTAACTGTATTAACGTCATATAACACTTTCTTATGGAAATATAAGAACAATCAGTTTGACTGATGGTTCTAATGTATGTAAGTTTGAACAAACCAAATCAAAAACCAAACAACAAACATGGAAACCACTTTAAAAAGCAATTACATTGGAATTAAAGATACAGACGCAAAAAACTTAGCTACCGAGCTCAATCAGCTCTTGGCCGACTACCACGTTTTCTACCAAAACCTGCGTGCGTTTCACTGGAATATCAAAGGACAAAACTTCTTTACCCTGCACGAGAAAATGGAGGAAATGTACAACGATGCTAAGGTACAGGTAGACGAAATTGCCGAGCGCATATTAACGTTAGGCTACGTGCCTGTGCACCGCTTAGAGCACATTTTAAAGGAAAGTAGCATTGCTGAGGCCGAAACGGTAGGAAACGATAAAGAGATCGTGCAAACCACCTTAACCAATTTAGAAACGCTGCTGGTACAAGAGCGCAAAGTACTGAAGAATGCAGAAGCAGCAGGAGACGAGGTTACCTTGGACATGATGGTAGGATTGATGACCAGCCAAGAGAAAACGTGCTGGATGTTAGCTGCATATCTTAAATAGTGACTAAGGTCACCAACGACCATAGAAAGTCCACTTATATTTGGAATATGGGTGGATTTTTTTTGCGCACAATCTTCGTTTTTTTGCTCATCAACGGTACGCACGGTATGGCACAAGAGAAAAAGGTAGAGAGCACAGCATTTCGCTTGCTGTTGGGTGGATTGCTGAAAAGCGATGTACCTGAAATAGGCGTGGATTCCTTGTCCGAGCTATCCAACCGAAAGGGTGTACACTTTATAGATGCCCGCGAGCGTGCGGAGTACGAGGTATCGCACCTCAAAGATGCAACTTGGGTGGGCTATGACGATTTTGATATGAGCCGGCTGCAGCACATTCCTAAAGAAGATACGTTGGTGGTGTACTGCTCCATCGGCAAGCGTAGCGAAGACATTACCCGAAAACTGCAGCAAGCCGGATACAATGCCAGCAACCTCTACGGAGGTATTTTTGAGTGGGTTAATCGGCAAAAGCCCGTGTACCATGAAGATGATACTACGCAGAAAATTCATGGCTACAGCAAAATGTGGTCGGTGTGGCTAAAAAAGGGAGACATCGTTTATAAATAAGTTGCCATGAATTGGTGGGAAATCATCACAACCTCGTATTCGAATTATGCTTCGTACTTGTGGAGCGAAATTACCGGAGCCTCACAGCACCACTATCTCTATTGGCTTATGGGCATCTCGGTGGGCGTATGGCTCTTAGAGCTGGTTATGCCCTGGCGTAAAAAGCAAAAGGCCATTCGCAAGGATTTTTGGCTGGATGGCTTTTACATGCTCTTCAACTACTTCTTGTTCTCCTTGGTGCTGTACAATGCGCTTTCCAATGTAGGAGTCAATCTCTTTAACAACGCACTGGCATCCGTAGGCGTAGAAAATACGGTAGCAATCAATATCCATACCTGGCCGGCATGGCTGCAGCTTTTGTTCCTCTTTATTTACGTGGATTTCATTTCCTGGAATACCCATGTGCTGCTACATCGGGTACCTTTTTTGTGGAAGTTTCACAAGGTGCACCACTCGGTACGCGAGATGGGCTTTGCGGCACACCTGCGCTTTCATTTTGTAGAAACCATCGTGTATAAAAGCATCCAGTATATTCCCGTAGCGCTTATTGGCTTTGGGCTGGATGATTTCTTTTTGGTATACCTCATTTCCCTAATTATTGGTCATCTCAACCACGCCAACATCCCTTGGGGTTATGGGCCGCTGGGAAAGCTTTTGAATAACCCTAAGATGCACCTATGGCACCACGCCAAGGTATTGCCTAAAAACCGTCAGTATGGCGTAAATTTTGGAATTAGCCTTAGTATTTGGGATTACCTTTTCAAAACTGCCTACATACCTGAGGAAAAGGCCGAACTGGAGTTGGGTTTTGATCGTGTAGAGCAATACCCCAAAGGTTTTTTCAAGCAACTCATCCACCCGTTTACAAAACATGGATAGCAACAAACAACTGCGCTTTGCGCTTATCGCCAGTCTTACTTTGGGTTTAGCCCCGTTTGTCCCTGAACCCCATATTTGGGGGAAACTAAAGTGGCTTGCGGGCGGTGCCAAGGGTATGCAGTTTATGGATTACTTTGATGTGCTCTTGCACGGCTTGCCTTGGGTTTGGCTCATAGTAGCCGTGGTGCAAAAAGTACGCGGCAAGTAGTTTTTACCAAACAACAGGGTCCTTTCCCTGCTTTTGCAGGTAGGTGTTGCATTGGCTAAAGTGCTTGCAGCCCAAAAAACCGCGGTGGGCCGAAAGAGGCGAGGGGTGCGGTGCTTTTAAAATTAAGTTGTCTGCTCCACTTACTCGCTGTGCTTTCTTTTGAGCGTATGAACCCCATAACATGTACACCACACCGGTATTGTGCTCGTTTACTGCTTGTATTACAGCATCGGTAAATTCCTCCCAACCCTTTTTTTGGTGCGAACCGGCTTGGCTTTGCCGCACCGTGAGAGTGGCATTGAGGAGCAAAACTCCTTGTTGGGCCCAATCGCTTAAATCGCCATTGGGTTCGTTTATGCTGCCTATATCCGTCTGTATTTCCTTGTACATGTTCCTTAGCGAAGGAGGGATGCGCACTCCAGGATTTACCGAGAAACACAATCCGTTGGCCTGCCCTGGTCCGTGGTATGGATCCTGACCTAGAATAACCACTTTTACCTCTTTTAGCGGTGTGGTGTTTAGGGCTGCAAATATTTTCATCCCGGGTGGATACACCGTGTGCTGCTCGTATTCTTGCCTTACAAACGTGGTAAGCTGCTGAAAGTAGTCTTTTTCAAACTCCGCATCCAGCGCATTTTTCCACGAGGATTCCAGCGTAATGTTCATGAGGATGGTTGGTTGTTAAAGAAATCGCGAATTTTTTCAGTGCAGTGCTGGCGCACCCAGGTCTCGTTGGATTCTTCTATCCACAGCAGCAATATATCGTATCCAAGCTCGCGTAGTTTGGTAGCAGCGGTATTTCTGCCAAAGTAGGCATCGGGGTGGTCGTGCTGGTCTTCAAACAGGATAATACCCTGATTCTTACTAGGCACCCAAAAGTCTACCGAATAGCCGTGTACCTCTGTTGCTTCAATAAATATGTCACCAATTTCCTGCTGAATTAAAACGCTTAGCGTTTGTGGTGTATTTAGGGATTGCGCCATGTGACAAAGGTAATTTTCATTTTTTCACAGCGCAGGGTTGTGCAGATAGTTGCATTGTGTATATTTGCACCCCAATTCAAACGGGATCGGGGTGTAGCGCAGCTGGTAGCGCACCTGCTTTGGGAGCAGGGGGTCCCAAGTTCGAGTCTTGGTACCCCGACCACTAAAAGCCTAGTTCATTTCGAGCTAGGCTTTTTTTTATGCGTTGTTTTATGGTTCGAGCCGATGACGAAGCCAATAGAAAAATTGGCTTGTCACGGTGCTGACAGGCTGTGCCTCGTCAGCATCTTGGTACCCCGACCACTAAAAGCCTAGTTCATTTCGAGCTAGGCTTTTTTTTATGCGTTGTTTTATGGTTCGAGCCGATGACGAAGCCAATAGAAAAATTGGCTTGTCACGGTGCTGACAGGCTGTGCCTCGTCAGCATCTTGGTAC
>CAZVJF010000007.1:45791-53722 GCA_964627445.1 uncultured Flavobacteriales bacterium
CCGACCACTAAAAGCCTAGTTCATTTCGAGCTAGGCTTTTTTTATGCGGTGTTTTATGGTTCGAGCCGATGACGAAGCCAATGGGAATTAGCCTCTAGGCAAGTATTGGGAAAGGCTGTTGGGTTTGAGATCTTACGGTTAAAGCTGGTCTAATCTTTAATCGTATTCAGCTGAGGCTGGGGTATAAGGGTGCTATAAGTCCACAATAAAAGTACCGATAAGCTCGTACCTTCTGCGTGTAGTGAGCAATAAATTTTCTTCAAAATACACTTCAAAAGTGCCGTGGAAGTCGCTGTCCACTTCTTCAAGGGTAATGCTTCCCTCGTTGGGTTCTAGCGTTTCATTTTCGGTAACTACCACCTCTTCGTACTTAAAGTAAGCACTGTTTGGAATGGTGTAGGTACCCGCTTCCAAGCGATTAAGACGGATAACTATAGATTCAAAACCCACAAAAGTGTTTTCGCTAAATCGTAGCTCAAATTGGTTTTGCAGGCTATCGATACGGGAAAAACTTACAGAAGACACGCTTACTTCGGTGGTGTCGTTATTGTCGTAATCATAATGAGTCATTTGTATGGAGCCTTTTGGCGCGCTGCTTCCGCGCCTGTCGTTAGTCCTGTCGCAAGCCGAACCCAATAGCAGCAAACAAAAAACCAAAGACAGCATGGTAAAATTGGAAAACAACTTAATCATAGATCAAAAATAGATATTTTTAATCGCTTATAAATGCTAAAACCTTGTTGACGTTGTAATTAAACAAATAAGTAGTTTTTTACACGATATGTTTGTTCCAGGGAATTTGATATGAGGAAGATTTTTCTGCGCAATGCTGTTGTGTATGGCTAACCACAGCACCCCGGCTATGCAGCATGCGGGCTATTTGTCGTACAATGATAACGGCAAGGACAAAAAAAATCCCGCCTTCCTTGCGGAAAGCGGGATCCAAAACACAAAACCAATAAAGGTTTATCGTTGCACTATATCTCCTCTCAGAGATTCCAAAAAGCCACCTAAAGCAGCTACAATAGGATCGTCAGAGGGTACATTATTCTGACCTGCACCCGCAACAACATCTTCAATGAAGGCATCGTAAGCAGCGTCATCAGAAAGATTACCCATTCTAGAGTTTACGCTTGGGTTGTGGGCGTCTACCATGTTAAGACCTGTGTAGTAGTGATCTGGGTTGGTAGAACCCGTAGCATAAGCGAAAAAGTCAGTTAAGCCTTTGCTTAAGGCCGCAAATCCAGAAAGATCATTATTTCCTACCTCGTTCAGCAATACAGAGAAGTACTCTTCGTTAAGGCGATCATCACCAGCGATAACAAAAATGGTAGAGTCTACTACACTGCGAAGGGTTAAGTAACCTCGCTCTATCATTTGTCCTTGGTTTGCTGGATCATCTACCATTTCATCACCACCCAAAGCCGTATACAACGTTTGCTCCTCAACAGAAGCAGTCGTTTGTACGATTTGGCTTCTTAGGCTTTCTAATAGCTCACCTACTGCAGCTACACGTGGATCGTCTCCAGGTACTCCATTTTGGCCAGCTCCAGCAACAACATCTTCTATAAAGGCATCATAAGCAGCGTTGTTTACTAGGAATTGGTTGCGATTGTTAGTTCCTATCTTGTGTGCGTCTACCATGTTCAGACCGTTGTAAGCACGATCATCACCGGCAGCGTTCGCTAAGAAATCGGTAAACGTTGCGCTCAATGCTGAAAAACCGCTTAAATCTCCGCTTCCAACTTCAGAAAGAAGGGGGCCAAAATAAGGCGAAAGTCTTGGATCACCTGCGATTACAAAAAGTGAAGAGTCGGTAACACTACGTAGCGTTAGGTAACCTCGCTCTATCATACCACCGTTAACGGGGTCTTGTACCATTTCATCACCACCAAACTGCTCGTAAAGCGTTGGATCTTCGTTGTTCACCGGTGGTGTGTTCATGTCGTCATCATCGTCATTACAAGCGGTAACGACAACGGCTGCCATGGCCATCATGGCAATTGTTCTCATCTTGATTTTCATAACTGTTAGTTGTTGTGGTTTGGGGTTTAAAACTTATTTAGAAGCAAATAGCTTTTCGAAGTAGCTTCCCATTTGATAGGTAAATGAGTTTTTATCGATAGCTGGACAGCTTGCAGCAAGTTGCTCAGCGCTGGGTCTAAATAGCGTGGCATTAAAATCGCCTTTTGCCATAAACTGATCGTACACTTTCTGATGCGATAGCGTGCCGTCATTCATGTAAGCAAACACTAAGTTTCCTTGTTCCTTATTAAAATAGGCTCGGTTGATGCCTTCTATACTATAGATCGCTTTACTAGCCTTAGCATGCGTTGTAGAGTCGATGGGGCTCGCAAAGTCTATCTTACCTAACTGAAGATTGGCTCCGGTAGATTTTGGCTTAGCGTCTACCACCATATATATATGTACCGCAAGCGTACCTACTAAAAGGAGTGCGATAGCAGCAACCCCTATTAGCGTTCGTTTAATCCATTTATTCATAGTGCAGTGTTTCTGTTGACCCGTATTAACGCTGACAATTTCCTTACAGTTTTTTTCGACCATTGTTTATAACGGGTCTAAATAGGGAATTGCAAAACTTCGCAAAGAGTTCAGGGCTTTCCTTGGCATTTTTTTCATATTGCGTTTCCAACCACCTAAACCCTGAATACTATGGACAATGCAATACAATGGCTAGAAAGCTTAAAACCCTTAATAACAGAATATGGATTGCGACTGCTGGGCGCCATTTTGGTGCTGATTATAGGTCTGCGGATTGTAAAAGTTCTGACCAACACCTTTTCTAAAAATCTCGATAAAAGGGATGTTTCGGCCTCTCTTAAACCTTTCCTCAAGAGTTTATTTAACACCTTACTGCGCCTGTTGGTAATTTTGTCTGCCCTGGGAACACTCGGAGTAGAGATGACCAGCTTTGCTGCTATTATAGCTGCAGCAGGTTTGGCAGTAGGTCTTGCACTCTCGGGAACCTTGCAAAACTTTGCTGGTGGGGTTATTATTTTGCTCCTTAAGCCTTTTAAAGTGGGTGAGGTTATCGATGCACAGGGATTCTCAGGAACGGTCTTAGAAATTCAGGTGTTTTACACCATTATAAAGACCTTTGACGGACAACACGTCATCTTACCGAACGGAAAGTTATCGAATGAAGCCATTAAAAACTACAACCGTGAGCCTATTCGTAGAATGGTGATTACCGCGGGTATAGGCTATGATGATGATATAGACCTAGCAAAAAAGATTTTAATGGAAATCTTAACCTCAGACGAGCGCGTGCTTAAAGATCCTGCGCCCAATGTGTTTGTGGCAGAGTTGGCAGACAGCTCGGTAAACCTTTCGGTTCGAGGTTGGGCTACCAATGAGGATTTTTGGGGCGTTTATTTTGAGATATTTGAAAAAATCAAGAAGCAGTTTGATGCCAATAAAGTTTCCATTCCTTTTCCGCAGCGCGATGTTCACATGTTCAAAGAGAATTAGTCTTTGTATAGCGGCCATTGCGGCATGTACACTCTTACTAGCACAACCGGATAGCGTAGCCCGTTATCCGGTTGTTGTTTTAGAAGACACCCTTATCGAACTTACTCCGGATACAGCTGCCGCGGCCGATTTAGAGCTTCGAGTGCGGGCGTGGAATTTGGCTACCGACTCGCTGGTAACGAGCGCACAAGTTGACAGTAGTTTGTTCTCTTACCAGCAAGAACACGGCACGTGGATCTTGCATTATGACCAAATACCCCTGGTAGTTATTGGCAAAGAAGAGGTCCGGCAGGCATCCTTAGCGCAGCTATTTAATACCTACCGTACCGCTGTAATCGCTGCCTCCAATCCACCCGAAACCTACAATTGGAACGAGCTGTACAACACGCTGAAGCAGTTTGGTATAATCTTATTAATTGTGGTGTTGAGTTATACCATCTTTTGGGGGGTTAACCGCTTGTACCATTGGGTGGAAAGGCAGCTAAAAGACGGAAAGCTGATAGTTATTAAAGGCTTTCACTACCGCAATATAGAGGTGCTGAATCGCGATCGATTTTTACAGTTGGTCCTTATCACGCTCAAGGTGTTTCGAACCTTGGTGGTTATACTATTGATTTATCTATTGGTACCCACAGTATTGAGCTTTTTCCCGCAAACCAAAGCTATTGGTACTGCGCTTTTTTCCTATGTTTTTAAACCGGTCAACCAGTTTCTAAAGGCGGCCTTTGCTTATGTGCCCGAGCTTATACTTATCGGTTTGGCGCTGCTTATAGCGCGCTACCTTATTCGTTTTTTAAAGTTTTGGAGCACCGAAATAGCGGAAGGAAGGCTGGTTTTTAAAGGTTTTTACAAAGACTGGGCACGGCCCACATACAACCTGCTGCGCTTTTTTATCTATTTCCTTACCGCGTTGTACGTGGTGCAGCATTTGCCGGCTACCGATACGCCCTTGTTCCTGGGGATACTTGCAGTTACGGGTATTGCCATTGCGCTCGCCACGGCCAAGCCCTTAACCAATTTTGTTTCGGGCATATTCTTAACCTACATGCGCAGCTTCAAAGTAGGGGATCGGGTAAAAGTAAATGAGGCGAGTGGCATTGTGGTAGACCGCAATCTGTTTATTACCCGCATTAAAACCAAATCCAACGAATACATTACAGTACCGAATAGCCAAATGATGGACGCCTATGTGATCAACTATTCGGCATCGGAGAGCGAGCTGGGCCTGGTAGTGTATTGCGAGTTTTGGCTGTCGGCAAAAATTCCTACCAAAAAACTAAATGATTTACTGGTAGAGGCAGCCTTGCGGGCAGATTCTATCGTAGACAATCCCAAACCTGCGTTGTTAATCAAAGACATAGAAAAGGGTTGGGTGCGCTACAAACTCACGGCTTATACTTTAAATTCAGGTAAGCTGGAACGCATTAAATCCAGCCTGTACCGGCAGGTAAAATTAACCCTAGAGCAGGAGGGAATCGAACTTTAAAACCAGCGCTTCTTTTTAAAGTAAAAAAGCATTAGCGCTGCCACAGCAACCAGTACGCCCCAAAAAATAAAGTAACTATACCTGTATCCCAGCTCGGGTAGATACTCGAAGTTGGTTCCATACACACCAGCAATAAAGGTAATGGGGATGAAGACCGCAGAGAATATCGTCAGCGTTTTCATTACGCGGTTCATGTTGTTGTTGGTCAGGGTGCTGTGCATATTTAGGATATCCGAGAGCAGGTCACGGTAGGTATCTACAGTTTCGGTAACTAAGATAAGGTGGTCGTTTACGTCATTAAAAAAGTGCTGGTGCTCAAATTGTATCCAGGCATTGTCCACCTTTAAGCACTGCATCAGCAGTTCTTTTAATGGGTGGATGTTTTTCCGAAGCACATTGAGCTCGCGTTGTTGCATGGAAAACTTTAGAATGAAATCCTGGGCCATTTCTCCACGTAATAATTGGTCTTCCAACTTATCAATGCGTCTACCAATGGTTTCAGTAACTACCATGTAGTGGTCTACCAGTGTATCCAGAATACAAAACACCATGTAATCGGGTTGTAGTTCGTATATCCGCGTATTTACATTGGTTAATCGGTTTCGGATACCGTCAAAGGTGTCATAATCGGTATACTGAAAGGTAACTACGCCATTGGGAAATTGCAGAATGGAGAGATGCTCCATTAGCGCACCTCCTTTTTTAGCCTTGCTTTTGTAGATCATTTTAACGCAGTACAGTACATAGGCGTCAAAACGCTCCATCATGGGGCGCTGGTTGGGGTTTAGGATGTCTTCTAGCGAAAGGCGGTGTACGCCACATTTTTCACCCAGCTCCTGAAACCACTCTATAGATGGATTTCCAGTGATATTGATCCAGAATTTATGCCCGCTATTGATGGTGGGAATCACTTCCTCCAAGTCTATTTTAGACTGGATGGTGTTTTGGTTTTTTCTAAGGTAGCAGGAAGTGGTTACAGGGAGCAGTTGACTGTCGTCTGAGTACATCAGGGTACCCGGGGCTACACCTGTTTTCGCTTTGATGGTTTTAATATAGCGCGCCATGGGGAAGAGTGCGTTTGGGCTTAGAATGCGGGTGGAAGATAGCGAAGAATCTGGCAAAGGGAAAAATGCAACAGCTTGCCTGACCATGTGCTCCGCTATTGGCTTAAAAGAGGTGCATCTTTGTTATGTGCTCCGCTAAAGAGGGCGCAGACTGATGCTTACACAAGTTACAACGCGTTGCTAATGGTAAAGTAAAAGGTGCTTCCACAGTCGGGTTCGGAGTCTACCCAGAGCTTTCCTTGGTGCAGTTCTACTATTTTTTTGCAATGCGCCAGACCAATACCGACTCCTTCGGTGTGTTTTTTGGCGCGGATGCGCTCGAATATGCTAAATATCTTGGTTTGATCTTTTTTCGCGATGCCAATTCCGTTGTCTTGTACCGAGAAAAGCCAAGCCCCGTTTTCCTTGGTAGCACTAATTACAACGTGGGGGATAACACCTGCTGCCGTGTACTTTATGCTATTGCATATTAAATTCTGAAAGAGTAGGCGCAACTCTGTAGCGTATCCCTGCAGCTTGGGCATATTGTTCACCTCTATTTTGGCACGACTGGCCTCTATTTTCACGGAGAGATCTTGCTTTATGTTTTCCAACATTTCTTCGCAATCTACCCAGCTTAGTGTTTCGCCTTGCCCCATGGTGCTGTACTCTAGAAGGGTGTCAATCAACCTCCTCATTCGGCCGGTAGTCTGGTTGATGTATCCCATTAAGTTTTGTGCTTCCTCATCCAGCTTATCGGCATATTCTTCTTCCAGTAAAGACAGGAAACCGGATATGGTATTTAGGGGTTCTTTTAGGTCATGCGAAGCTATATGGGCGTACTGACTGAGTTCCTTATTTCTTTCTTGAAGCTCGTTTTTGGTTTGTTCTAACTCGGTAACGTTGCGCAGCACCACGTACACGTAGTGCTTCATAATGTGGTGCACCGAGCACTCGTAGGTACCCGCTACCAGATGGTTCGAGTATTCTACCAAGCCCAGGTTTGCTACTCCTCCTTTTTCTGCTATCCTTCGGTAGGTTTCTATGACAATTTTGCCGCCTTCGTGCTCGTAGGCTTCTGGGGCCACTTCTATGATGCGCTTGCCAATAACTTCTTCTTTAGTTTTACGCATTTCGTACAGCACTACCTTATTCATGTACACGTAGCGAATGCTTTCTATATCGGCAAGATCGGGCACATGGAAAATACCTACTCCCATCGGTAAATCATCAAAAGCTCGTGTTAAGATATCTAAGGTGAGCGCGGTAGCTTCTCCGGGGTGTACAAGGGGGTCCTTAACTTGCATAATTTTTCAGTTTCCTGGTTTCACAAATAAAGGCCACAAGAAGGTTTTGAAGCACCTGTTGGACGGTACTGTTTGGCAACACTCGCACATCATTTTAAAGGTTGAATGAACCTTTTTATGTCTTGTTGGTTTTAGCGGCCTACACATAAAGTTGCTCTCTTTTTCTACTAAATTCCAATGGAATCGACCACTTTGATCCCAAATTCGATGGGATACACGATGCGGCAGGATTTAAAAGGGGGGGGGAGAGCGTGAGGAATGTAAGACCGCTTGGCATGCAAACCCTAAAGGGGGGTAACATACAATGTTTAAAAACCCTTTTGCGATGGATCGTGAAAAGTCTCGATCACCATACGGGACAATCCTTCGACCATTTCCAACCCTATTTCCACAAACAAAAAAAGCACCACCAAAAGGTGATGCTTTTACTAGTGATCGCGGAAGGTCCCGATCACTATACGGGACGAATCTTCGACCATTTCTAACCTATTCCTACAAACAAAAAAAGGAACACAGTTTCCTGTATTCCTTTTACTAGTGATCGCGGAAGGTCCCGATCACTATACGGGACGAACCTTCGACCATTTCTAACCTATTCCTACA
>CAZVJF010000007.1:53822-107214 GCA_964627445.1 uncultured Flavobacteriales bacterium
AACAAAAGAAGGAACACAGTTTCCTGTATTCCTTTTACTAGTGATCGCGGAAGGACCCGATCACTATACGGGACGAACCTTGGACCATTTCCAACCTATTCCTACAAACAAAAGAAGGAACACAGTTTCCTGTATTCCTTTTACTAGTGATCGCGGAAGGATTCGAACCTTCGACCGTCTGCTTAGAAGGCAGATGCTCTATCCAGCTGAGCTACGCGACCGTCCTTAGACCCATGGCCTAATTTTCGGACGGCAAATTTATCATTTTTAACCAAACCCACGAAGCCTAGGGGCGAATAAAATTGCACACGCGGCCTTTGTTCATGCAACAAAGGTGATTGCAGCGATGTTTATTCCTGCCTTTCATCAGTCTTTTTCTTGCCAAAAGCCGCTTTACATACCTTGCACGCACCATGCATTGCCACCACTGCGGAGACCCCTGTAATTCCCGTCCTATAAAGCAAAACGATAAAGTGTTTTGCTGTTTGGGTTGCCAAACGGTCTACAATATTCTAGACCAAAATGGCTTGCACGGATATTACGATGCCGAGGAGCAGCCAGGGGTAAGCCAAAAAAATAAAGGGGTACGCTACTTTGACTTTTTGGCCGATGCCGAAATTCAAGACCAACTGTTGCTGTACAAACGCAATGGCATTGCGAAAATAAACCTGCGTCTGCCCGAAATTCATTGCAGCTCGTGCATATGGCTGTTAGAGCATTTGCATCAACTACACTCTGGTGTGGTGAGTTGTACGGTGAATTTTCCAGCCAAATCGGCCTTTATCACCTTTAACTATGAGGTGCTGTCACTGCAGCAGTTGGCCGAACTGATTCACAACATCGGTTACACGCCCGATTTTACTTTTGATACCGAAACCGGTGACACCCTCATCCAACGAAAAACATTGCTAAAAATAGGGGTGGCGGGTTTTTGTTTTGGCAACATTATGCTACTGGCTTTTCCCGAATATTTGGGCATAGACGAGAGCTTCCGTCAATTTCAGTCGCTTTTTGGCTACATCAGTATTCTCTTGTCGCTACCCGTTTTTTTCTACTCGGGTTGGGGGTTTATACAGCGCGGTTTTCGGGGAGTGATGCAGCGCACCGCCAACATCGATATTCCGGTAGCGCTGGGCATGGTGGTATTGCTCTTGCGCAGTAGCTACGAAATCGTCTTTGGGGTCGGTGCGGGTTACTTAGATTCGCTCGCTGGCTTGGTGTTTTTCCTGTTGGTGGGACGCTGGTTTCAGGACAAAACCTACAGCAATCTTTCGTTTAACCGCGATTACACGTCCTACTTTCCATACGCGGTATTTCGCTGGCAGGGCAAGCAAAAGCAACTTGCCAAACTGGGCGATTTACAGGTGGGCGATTCTGTGGAGATTCGACACGAAGAAATTATTCCAGCCGATGGAAAAGTTATGGCAGATTGCCATATCGACTACAGTTTTGTTACCGGTGAGCAAGATCCAGTCTCCGTTAAAGCCCACGAAAAGGTGTTTGCGGGTGGAAGAAATGTTTCGGGAAGCACCACCGTTTTGCTAGAGAAATCGGTAGATGCCAGCTACCTCACACAATTGTGGAACAAGGACGGCAAATCCAACTCAAAAGAAAATGCACAAGATGCTTTAGATCAGTTTAGCCGATATTTTACGGTAGGATTGCTGCTGGTAGCGTTGGCAGCTGCGGTATACTGGGCGTTTTATGATGTTTCGCGCATGTGGGAAGTGGTCTGTGCAGTGCTTATTGTAGCGTGTCCCTGTGCGCTGGCTCTCAGTGTTCCCTTTACTCATGGTTCCTTGCTGCGCGAATTTGACAAACGCGGCTTGTTCCTGAAATCACCCCAGGTAATTGAGCGTTTAAAAGGCATTACTGATATGGTATTTGATAAAACTGGAACGCTCACCCAAAAACACAACACGGAGGTGGCCTACCAAGGAGTGCCACTGTCGGAAACCGAACAGCGGCAAATTGTAGCGCTGGCATCCAATTCTAGTCACCCCTTAAGTGAAGCTATTGTGCACCAATATGCCGCGGTAGATGCTGGAGAAGTTGTAGTGGAGCAATTTTCCGAGCACCGTGGTTTGGGCGTGAGTGCCAAGGTGCAAGGGCAGGAGCTAAAGCTGGGAGCTTCACATTTTTTACACCAAGAGCAGAAAAATGCGGCCACTGCGCAGGTGCACGTGGGAATTGGCCAAAACTACAAAGGCTATTTTTCTATTTCACCAAGCTACAGAACAGACTACCAGAAGGTGTTACAAGATATGGGTGGATATGCATTGCACGTATTAAGTGGCGATAACGACAGTGAAAAGCAACGCTTGTCAACGCACTTCCCAAGCAATAGGTTACACTTTAACCAGAGCCCCTTTGATAAGTTGGCCTACATCCAAGATTTGCAAGAGCAAAATAAAAATGTGCTGATGCTAGGCGATGGCCTCAACGATGCGGGTGCGCTCACGCATGCCGATGTGGGCTTTTCTATTTCCGATGGCGTGGGGCAATTTACCCCAGCTTCTGATGGTATTTTGCAAGGCGAGGCCTTTCAGCGATTACCGAAGTTCTTGCGATTGGCGAAAAAAAGCAAGTACATCGTGCGTTTGCTCATTGCAATTTCCCTGGCCTACAATGCGGTGGGAATTTATCTCGCGATTAACGGGTTTTTATCGCCACTCTGGGCAGCCATCCTTATGCCGCTTAGTTCAGTTACAGTGGTATTTATAGCAGTTTGGCGCGTACAGACTATGTGCCAAATTGTTCTCGGTTCTGACTAGTATCATCATAAAAAGCCTTAAAACTCCAAACGGCTTCCATTAATTTGGGGCGTGTATGGAAGTGATATTTATCCTCATATTTATAAGTATATCAGTGGCTTTGGCGTTTATCCTCGCTTTCTTCTGGGCGGTAAAGTCGGGCCAGTTCGATGACACCTATTCACCGGGCCAGCGCATACTTTTCGACAATCCTTCAAATAAATCAAAGTCCAAAAATAAAACCCCTAAGTCCTAGTACATGGAAAATGAAAAGTTCTCCTATGATAATGCAATAGTCAGGAAGTTTATCCTCGCCACCATGATATGGGGGCTTATCGGGATGCTCGTTGGCTTGTTGGCGGCCTCGCAAATGGTGTGGCCCGATTTAAACCTCACCGCGTGGTTAACTTTTGGTAGAATTCGCCCATTGCATACCAATGCGGTAATTTTTGCCTTTGTGGGTAACGGCATTTTTGCGGGTGTGTATTACTCGCTACAGCGCTTATTAAAAGCCCGTATGTGGAGCGACAAGCTCAGTAGTATTAACTTCTGGGGTTGGCAAATCATTATTCTCTCTGCCGTGCTTACCTTGCCTTTTGGGTATACTACGGGTAAGGAATATGCCGAGCTAGAATGGCCTATAGATATCGCCATTACTTTGCTGTGGGTGGTTTTTGGTCTCAATATGTTTATGACCATCCTAAACCGCAGGGTAAAGCACTTGTACGTGGCCATTTGGTTTTACATCGCTACGTTTGTTACCGTTGCGGTGCTACATATCGTAAACTCTTTTGAGCTGCCCTTGCACTTTCTTAAAAGTTATTCGTGGTACGCAGGCGTGCAAGACGCACTGGTACAGTGGTGGTATGGGCACAATGCGGTGGCATTTTTCCTTACGACACCGTATTTGGGCTTGATGTACTACTTTGTTCCCAAGGCGGCCAACCGTCCGGTGTATTCCTACCGCCTTTCTATCATCCACTTTTGGGCACTTATTTTTATTTACATCTGGGCAGGACCCCACCACTTGTTGTACACCTCTTTACCCGATTGGGCGCAATCCCTCGGTGTAGTATTCTCCATAATGCTTATCGCTCCCAGTTGGGGTGGAATGCTTAACGGTTTGTTAACCCTCCGTGGGGCCTGGGATAGAGTACGCGAGGATGTTACCCTGAAGTTTATGGTAGTAGCCATAACCTGCTATGGTATGTCCACCTTCGAGGGCCCCATGCTTTCCTTGAAGTCGATAAATGTCATCTCTCACTTTACCGATTGGACCATAGCCCACGTGCATATTGGTGGGCTGGGTTGGAATGGAATGCTCACTTTTGGTATGCTGTACTGGTTGGTGCCGCGCATCTTTAACCAAAAGCTGTACTCGGTTAAGCTGGCCAATTTCCACTTCTGGATTGCCACGCTGGGTATCGCTGTTTACGCTATTCCATTGTATTGGGCTGGATTTACGCAAGGCTTTATGTGGCAGCAGTTTAACCCCGATGGAACGCTTGTAAATAAGGATTTCCTGGAAACCGTTACCCAAATTGTACCCATGTACACCTTACGTGTGGTAGGAGGGGCCTTGTATTTGGTAGGAGCCATAACCATGGCCTACAACCTGGTTAAAACCATGCGTGCCGGGACACTTGTAAAGGATGAAGCTACCGAAGCGCCTCCTTACAAATCACTTACCCTGTCTGCAGAAGACAAAGGGTATTGGCACAAAGCTATTGAGCGCAAGCCCGTTCGCATGTTGGTTTTTGCTTTAATCCTCATTTTGGTAGGAGGAATTGTAGAGATGGTACCCACCTTCTTGGTTTCTTCCAACGTACCCACCATTAGCAGCGTTAAGCCCTATACTCCGCTAGAGTTGGAAGGTCGAGACATCTACATCAGCGAAGGCTGTTACAACTGTCACTCGCAAATGGTGCGTCCACTGCGTTTTGAGACTGCGCGCTATGGAGAATATTCTAAGGCTGGAGAGTTTGTGTATGATCACCCATTTCAGTGGGGGTCTAAGCGCACCGGACCCGATCTGCACCGCGAGGGCATTGGCAACAAACAAAACCGCCCCGATTCCTGGCACTACCTGCACATGTTAGAGCCTACGGATATTTCTCCCGGATCCATTATGCCAGCCTATCCGTGGTTGATAGAGGACGACCTGGACCGTAGCTACTCCGAAGATAAAATAACCACCATGCGCAAGCTGGGCGTACCCTATGCAGAGGGCTATGAGGCTCAGGTTCTTGCCGACATGGACGTGCAAGCCGAAAAAATTGCCAAGAGCATCTTAACCGACTTGAAGCAAGAAGAGTTTGGCAAGAGCGAAATCCAGGCGCTGAGTAAGAAAAAGGTAATTGCATTGATTGCTTACCTGCAACGCCTGGGAAGCGATATCAACGTAGCCGTGGAAGAACCGCTGGCTGAAGAAGCACAACCATAACGCCAAGAAACTATGCTAAAGTTTATCAAACACAACATGAGTACCATAGATGGGATAGCGATTTATCCCATCATTTCCTTACTCATTTTCTCTGGGTTTTTCGCAGTGCTCATTTATTACGTGGTGCGCATGCGCAAGGCTCAAGTAGATGAATTATCCAACTATCCATTAGACAACGAATAACCCTCCTGATATGAATTTGCAAACACTTTTTTGGTTTTTAATTCTGGTAGCAGTGGTAGAGCTGCTCACCTTGCTATCACTCAGTAAGGTGATGGTAAACATCGCAAAGAGCGAATTCTTTGGCGAAAAACTAAAACGCCTCAAAGAGAAGAAAGCGCAAGATGCTGCTAAAGCCGTAGCCACTATTTTGGTTATGGGCTCTGCTATTTCCTTGGGGGCACAGCCCTACGAGCCTGTGGTATCAGAACCCGGCTTTTTTGACACGTTGAGCATGGATGTAATCTGGGTGTTGCTCGGCATGGATTTACTCTTGTTGGTGCTAATCCTTTACATGCGTAAGCAAATCAGCAACCTGCTTCATGTAGACAAAACCGAGGAGGAGCAAATTGAGGAAAGCGTGTTCGTGAGCAAAGTAATGCAGTCGCTTACCGATGTAGTCCCTGTAGAAAAAGAGGACTCCATTCTAATGCACCACGAGTACGATGGCATTCAGGAGTTGGACAACAACCTACCACCGTGGTGGAAATGGGGTTTTGTAGTTTCTATTATTTATGCGGTGGTGTATTTGTTACATTTCCATGTATTCCAAACGGGTATGTCTCAAGAAGAAGCTTACAAAACGGAGGTCGCTCAAGCGGAAATAGAGATTCAAGAGTATTTGGAATCGCAAGCGCTCAATGTGGACGAGAATAGCGCAACCCTTATGGCCAATGCAAAAGATTTAAAGGCAGGTCGCAATACGTTTATGGAGTTTTGTAAGGTGTGCCACGGAGCTAACGGTGAAGGCTTGGTAGGCCCCAACCTTACCGATGATTACTGGATCTACGGCAACGACATTAAAAACGTGTTTAAAACCATAAAGTATGGTGCTAAAAACGGTATGAAAAGCTGGCAGGATGAGTTGAACCCCGTGCAGATGCAGCAGGTTGCTTCTTATGTTATTTCCTTGCAAGGCACCAATCCTGCCAACCCCAAAGACCCACAAGGAGAGTACTATGCGCCTCCTAGTGTGGTGCCGGCAGACTCTACGGAAGGCGCTGCAGCCAACCCAAGCGATGCTTTAGAAGCCGTTAAAGAAGACGTGGAGGCCTAGCCATGGAAGAAGAGCAACAAAGCTACCGCGACCATATTGCTACTGTAGACGAGCAAGGGAAACGGGTATGGATTTACCCCAAAAAACCCAGTGGTAGGTATTACAATGCAAGAAAATTAGTGAGCTATGGCTTGCTAATTTTTTTGTTTTCGGCACCTTGGATACGGGTGGATGGAAATCCGCTGTTGCAGTTTAACCTGCTGGAGCGCAAATTCATTCTCTTTGGCCAGATCTTTTGGCCACAAGATTTCTTTTTGTTTGCGCTGGGCATGTTGGTTGCCATAGTTTTTGTTGCGCTGTTTACCGTAATCTACGGTCGTTTATTCTGCGGATGGATTTGTCCACAGACCATTTTCATGGAAATGGTGTTTCGCAGGATAGAGTATTGGATAGAAGGCGATTGGACACACCAGAAAAAACTCAACAAGCAGCCCTGGAATGCCGAGAAAATCCGCAAGAAAGCCCTCAAGCATACTTTATTTTGGGTGTTATCTTTCCTAATTGCGAATACCTTTTTGGCCTATATCATTGGCACTGAAGCTTTGGTAGCTATTGTTACCGATAATCCAGCCAACCATATTTCTGGGTTAATATCCATTGTGATATTTACCACCGTATTTTACCTCGTGTTCTCTAAAATGAGGGAGCAGGTCTGTACCGTAGTATGTCCTTACGGGCGTCTGCAAGGGGTGTTGCTCGATAACAATTCCCTAACCGTTGCCTACGACCATAAGCGTGGCGAAGACCGCGGCAAGTACAAAAAAGGAGAGGACAGAGCCGAAGCCAATAAAGGCGACTGCATCGACTGCCACCAGTGTGTGCATGTGTGCCCTACAGGTATTGACATTAGAAACGGAACCCAGCTGGAGTGCGTAAACTGTACGGCTTGTATGGATGCCTGCGATCACATTATGGAAAGCGTAGGCCTGGAAAAAGGGCTGATACGCTATGACTCGCAAAACGGTATAGAAAACAAAAGCAAATGGAAACTTTCTACCAAAGGCTTTGCCTATTCTGCTGTCTTGTTGGTGCTTATGGGCTTGCTAACCGGCATGTTGGTTACCCGCAGCGATTTTGAAGTCACCATTTTACGCACCCGAGGCACCAGCTTCCAAAAAGCAACCGATGGGGTATACAGCAATATTTACGACCTCAACCTGGTGAACAAAACCAACGACACCATTCCCGTGCGTCTGGATTTGTTGTCTGGTAAAGGTCACATCCAGCTCATTGGTAAAGACATTGTGTTGCATCCACAAGATGTGTTTAAAGGCAAGTTTATGGTGCAGATCCACCAAGATTCCATCCTAGGAAAGCAAGAGGAATTGCAGGTGGGCGTGTATGGCAATGGTGAATTGATAGAGCAAAAAGAGATTAACTTTTTAGGACCCGTATTATGAAATGGAATTGGGGAACAGGCATTACCATAACGCTGGCACTGTTTATGGGCTTTATTGTGTATTTGGCGTATCGCGCATCGCAATCGCATAGCGATTTATACGCAGCCGATTACTACAAGCAAGAGCTGGCTTACCAGGATAAAATTGACGGGCTGCAGCGTGGCAAGGTGTACTACAACGATATCCGCTTAAAAGTAACTCCAAAAAAGGTTTTAATAGAATTGCCTAAGTCCTTTAATGCCAGAGAATTAAAGGTAGATTTTTATCGACCCAATAATGCTGCGCTAGACAAAGAATTCACCTTTCAGATTCTGGAAGGAAATGTGGAAGTTTCGCGAGAAGCATTGCTTCCAGGCAAGTACACCGTATTGCTGCAGTGGAAGGAAAAGGGCGATTTGCATTTGGTAGAAAAACAGATAGAACTCGACTAACATGTGGTACGCCTCGGCACTGGTATTGGGAGTGGTAAGTAGCCTGCACTGTTTAGTTATGTGTGGGCCAATTGCCATGGTGGTGCCTAAGGTGGGTTCGGGGTCGCATGCTCGCACTTTAACCGCAGTGTTGTACAATTCTGGGAGGCTATTCACCTACAGCCTGTTGGGCTTGTTGATTGCAATGGTAGGTCGCAGCGCGGCCCTGGCAGGTCTTCAGCAAAGCCTTAGCATTACATTGGGTGTATTGGTGCTGCTGGTATATTTTGGCGGAAAGTGGTTTACCCGATATCAGCCCAACTCGTATCTGCAACGTATATTTCTATCCTATCAAAACCAGTTTATGGCCCGCTTTCGCAAGCGTAGCTATGGCAATATTTTTAAAATAGGCATGCTAAACGGACTGCTACCGTGTGGCATGGTGTATTTGGCTTTGGCGGGTGCGGTTAACAGTCAAAATGCAGGAGGCGGGGCCTTATTTATGGCTTTGTTTGGTTTGGGTACGCTTCCCGCAATGGTAGTCCCTGCCTTGTTTAGCACTTTTTCCGTGCAGTTTACAACCCGGCTTCGCAAGCACTTGGTGCCCGCTGTGGTCATTTTATTTGCGGCTATGCTGTTGTTGCGTGGCGCAAATTTAGGTATTCCGTATCTCAGCCCAGCCCTTATTGAATCGGGGAAAGGTGCAGTAGAAGGTTGTACGGCACGTTAACACAGCCTAACAAAAATCACCATTCCACGGTATTTTAGATTCAATCTAAAGCGGCTACATTTGCCCGCTATGGAAAAACGTTTATCCGAACTGGAGCTGAATGAAACCGCAGCAGTCGTTTCTATTGGAGCTTCGGAGTTGCGTTCTAAGCTTTTGGAAATGGGTATGGTAAAGGATACGCAGGTGGTTTTAATGATGCGTGCTCCTTTTGGCGGCTCCCTGGCTTTTGACGTCAACGGATATATGTTGTCGCTTCGCAGAGACGAGGCTGAATTGGTTACCGTAAAACCTTTGGCCTAGCACTTATGAATATTGCACTCTTCGGAAATCCCAACACGGGTAAGAGCTCCATTTTTAACATGCTCACAGGCTTGCGCCAGCATGTGGGTAACTTTCCCGGAGTAACGGTCGACAAAAAAGCGGGCTCTTTGGCTATTGCTGGTCAAGAGCACCAAGTAGTCGATTTCCCGGGCTGCTACAGCGTTTACCCGCACTCTGAGGACGAAGGGGTGGTGTACAATGTCTTAAGTGATCCCGAGCACAAAGATTTCCCTGATTTAGCCCTAATTGTGGTAGATGCGGGGAATCTAAGACGCAACCTATTGCTCTTTAGTCAAATTAGGGATCTTGGAATTCCTTGTGTGCTTATTCTAAATATGTGGGATACGCTGGCGGAAAAGCAAAAGCAAATAAGCATTCCAGCATTATCGGAAGCGTTTGATGGTGTGCCCGTAATTCCATTTAACGCACGCAAAGGTACGGAGCGCCAAAAATTACAAGAACTCCTTGCTGAATTGATTCAGGAAGGAATTGCTCAAACACAGTATCAGTCCCAGGCACTGATAGATCTAGAAGATATTGAAGCCCAAGAAGCGGATGCACAAGATCGGTACACGAAAATCCAAGCGGTACTGAAGGGTGTAGAAACGCAATCGAGTCAAGGCCAAAGTCGCAAGCTGAGCAAGGTCGACCGCATTTTAACCCACAAAGTTTGGGGTTACGCTATTTTTCTAGCCATACTTACTGTCATATTCCAATGCATATTTTCTTTTGCGAGTTACCCCATGGATTTAATCGATGGCTGGTTTGGGGCGTTCTCTGCTTACCTAAGTAGAACCTTACCGCCTGGCATCTTTACCGACCTAATTTCGCAAGGGGTGGTGCCTGGATTGGGTGGAGTGGTGATCTTTATCCCGCAAATTGCGCTCTTGTTTCTGTTCATTTCCATATTGGAAGAAACAGGCTATATGAGCCGTGTGGTTTTTATTATGGATAGGCTCATGCGCCCATTTGGTTTAAGTGGAAAAAGTGTAGTGCCATTAATTTCTAGCGTGGCCTGCGCTATCCCTGGCATTATGGCGACCCGAACTATAAATGATTGGAAGGACCGCATAGTGACCATTATGGTAGCTCCTTTGATGAGCTGCAGTGCACGGATTCCAGTATATACCTTGTTGATTGCTTTGGTGATTCCAGAAAAAACGGTGTTGGGCTTCCTCAATTTACAAGGACTGGTGTTGCTAGGCTTGTATTTGTTAGGCGCAGTTTCGGCTTTGGTAGTTTCGGTGATCTTAAAGAGGCTCTTGAAACGCAAAAACAGAGGTTTTCTCATCATGGAAATTCCCCAACTCAAAGCACCCCTTTGGAGAAACGTGGGGCTTACCGTGTATGAAAAATCGAAGATCTTTGTTTTGGATGCGGGTAAAGTCATCCTGGCCATATCCATTATTCTTTGGGCTTTAGCAAGTTACGGACCATCCAACCGAATGATCCGAGCCGAAAAGGAGGTTCAGGAGGAATATAGTGCGCTTGACGATGAAGCGCTCGAGCGCAAGATTAATAGTGCTCGATTACAAAATTCATACATCGGTATATTGGGTAAAGGACTGGAGCCGGTAATTGCTCCTTTGGGTTACGATTGGAAAATAGGCATTTCGCTAATTTGCTCCTTTGCTGCCCGAGAAGTGTTTGTAGGTTCGCTGGCTACCATTTATTCGGTGGATGATGATGGCGAAGCGCAACGCAGCTTGCAAGAGAAGATGCGAGCCGAGGTGGGCAACGATGGCAAACCTGTGTACAGTCTGGCCACAGGGCTCTCGCTTATGGTATTTTACGCCTTTGCCATGCAGTGTATGGCTACTTTGGCCGTGGTAAAGCGGGAAACCAAAAGCTGGTTTTGGCCGTTCGTACAGCTAGTATACATGGGTATACTGGCATACAGCAGTGCCTTATTTACTTACAATATCATTGCATAATGGTACAACAACTTCTCACTTACTTCGCTGTTGCTGCAGCCATGGGGTTTATGGGATACAAATTCTATAAGCAATTCTTGAAAAAGGAAGCGCCTTGCGAAGGCTGTGCTTTCGCTCCAAAGGAGAATCATCCGAAATAAGTTTATGTACGCGCGCGGTTCAGGCTCACAAAAAACTGTGTTCGGGAATCCAATAATGAGAAATTGGGATTTTTGAAATCCCAATTAACGATCCCTATGTTTATTCTGTCGAATTTTCCAGGAAAAACAAGGGTTATTGTATCGGAGGGTAACTGGAAACTTGCAAAGCCATTTGTAGCCATGAAAGTGCTGTAATTGCCCTAAGCTCGATTTTAAAGACTTATATCTAACCTTAAAACTGCAAGCATAATTCGTAAATACAAACTAATATTTTGTGAAGTTTGCATCAGAGAAAACCAACCAAAATATTATTGTAATGAACAAAATTTTATTTGCAGCAGGAGCTTTTAGTTTACTCCTTGGGGCTTGTTCTAAAGAATTGGAGCAAACCAACCCTACACCAAACACCATCGCAGAACCCAACACGCAAGAGGCCGGTACTCAACTGGAAAATCAATATATCGTGCGACTAAAGCCGAGCGCTTTAAAATCTAACCTAAACGGAGTTGTGGGTTATGAGGATAAAGTGCAAGCCGCCGGTCTTGTTATCAAGAATCTGCTTACCACTCTACCCAACCCAGATGCCATGGAGGTTGACCATATTTACGTGAACGCTATTTCTGGTTTCGCTGGTATTTTTACGCCCGAGCAAGTGGTTGCGCTTAAAGCATTGCCTCAGGTAGTGGCAGTGGAGCCAGTAGCCTTAGGGGAACTGGTGGGTAAACCTAAAAATGATGGCCGTACTGCTTTAAAAGCCCAATCGGTAGAGTACGGAGTTTTGCGCACCGGATATGGAGACGGAACGGGCAAACGCGCTTTTATTTTGGATTCGGGTATTGATTTGGATCACGAAGACCTCAACGTGAATACCGAGCTGGGCCGAGACTTCACCACCGATGGTGGGCTGTTTGGAGGTGGCGGTGGCCTTTTTGGAGGTGGTGGCCTCTTTGGAGGTGGGTCAGACCCCGATCCTCAACCCCAAGGAGAGGATGACAACGGTCACGGAACACACTGTGCGGGAATTATTGCCGCCCTAGACAATGAGATTGGTGTGGTAGGAGTAGCTGCTGGAGCCGAGGTGGTTGCTGTAAAAGCAGCCGATTTCTTAGGCCGCCTTTCGTCAGCAGACGTGCTACAAGGGATCGACTACATTGCAGAGGTGGGAGAACCCGGAGATGTAGCCAACATGAGCTTTTCATTTTTCGGAACACAGCAATCGGTGAACGATGCCGTTCTTGCACTAGGAGAGCAAGGTGTTTTTGTTGCCATAGCAGCAGGAAATAGCTCTACCGATGCCAGTAATACCACACCAGCAAATGCCAATGGAGTTAATGTTTATGCGGTTTCTGCCCTAGACAGCAACGATGACTTTGCCTCGTTCTCTAACTTCGGAAATCCACCGGTGGACTTTTGCGCTCCTGGGGTAGATACCTACTCTACGTATACCAATAATGGTTACAACACACTCTCTGGAACCAGCATGGCCGCTCCACATGTAGCGGGAATCTTACTGCTCAACAACGGTGTTATTAACAGCGATGGAGTAGTGAACAACGACCCAGACGGCAATCCAGACCCCATAGCAGTACGCTAGACTCGTAAATACTTGCTATCAAAAACCCCGCTCCATACTCGGAGTGGGTTTTTTTGTCTGCGTGCTCCGAAAAGGGTTTCGGGTATTGATTTCAAACTACCACTGACCCACAGCAACTTGCCAATCACCGACAATGCTCTTCCGATATAACAAGCTACTGCTAGTTTGCTTTAAAAATCTAGCATATGAAAACGGTAAAGGCAATTCTCATGCTGTCGCTTTTGTTGAGTTTATTTTCCTCCAAAGCGCAGCCATATCAATACCTAGGTACCTACAACAACCAAGGGCTTCCCGACTACCTTGAAACACCTTCTGACGTAGTAGACGCCAGTACTTTTGAGCTCACAGGCAACGTGTTGCCCGAGGGCTATCCCGTGCCCATTTACAACCCTCAGTATATTTTGGGTGGATTTGATGCAGACATCAAAATTACCGCCCAAGCAGAGGTATGGGTGACCTTTGTGCAAGAAGGAGCGGGTTACCGAAACACGTTAGGATTTTACACCTACACGGAGGGTACTGCAGAAAACAAACCAGCCGATGCGGATATCACCATTATATTTCCTAACGTATCGGCCCAAAATAGCGGAGGCGGCCTTTTGGCTGGAAACAAAGTAAAGCTGGGTTCTTTTGAACCAGGAACCCGGATAGGGTGGGTTCTCATAGCCAACGGTTGGAATGGAAGCACGGTGGGGAGTGGCAACTGGAAGGTGTTTTCAAATTCAGCATTTAATCCTGAAACGGATGCCGCGTTGCAAGCACACAGTGTATTGTTAAAGGATACCCTTAACGACAGGATTCTCCTTGGCTTCGAAGATATTTTACGCGACCGAAACGATTGCGACAACGATTTTAATGATGCCATTTTTTACGTGACGGCAAATCCTATTGAAGCCATCGATCAATCGAATATCGTAGATGTAGGAACGGCAAGTGATGTAAGTTCTGGAAATCAAGGAGGATTAGAAAGCAATGGCAAACTGGCTCAACTAATTGCACAGCGGTCTTTTCAGCGTGTACGATACAACTCGAAAAAAGACCAGTATCCTTTTCAGCAACCTCTCAAAACGGTAAATCGACTTCGTGAAAAAAGCAACAGCTTAGCTCGTTTCATGCCAGAATACGGTCTTTTTGGTGATGAAGAAGCTCGAGTTTCAACTCCCGAGGATTTGCTCGCAGTAACCAATGCGAAGGAAGTTTTTGCGGTGGACTACTATCGTAATGACAAAAGGACGGCAGCAATACTGGCCACCACCACAGACCAGGGGGTCTACGATCATAGCAAAGTTATTTGTGACCGATTGAACGGCAGCGTAATTCAAGATGTACGTGTAATTCGCTTAGGGAATCACCCCTTGGTTTGTACACAGTTAAAAAATGCCATTGGAAACGTGGAATACACGCTTAGTTTTTCCGTGGCACAGAACACGACCCAGTATATCCTTCATTCGTATTGGAATTTGGGACAGTATCCCAAGGAAGACATGACTAACTTTCAGGTTTGGGGCAATAGCTATTCCCAAATTTTTGCGCTCACCCACCAAATTTTTGAACTGCTACAACAAACCAAAGAGCTAGTATCGAGCCCTGTCCTTGAGCGGATTCCCTCTGTAATTATCACCGAAGGGCATTACAAGAACGGTTTAATCACACTATCGCTTCTCAACAAAAGGGGCGATGAGCAAGCAGTTCTTACAGGATCCTTGGCGATTACAGAAACCCAGGGGCGGGAGCCTTTGTCGACAACTATACGGCTAAATGGATCACCGGAGCAACAAGTAAATATTGCAGTACCGCGTCTTTTTGATGTAGGCTTTTCTCTTAGCCCAGCGGGTGCTTCGGTATATGATGAGTTATACTTGGCCGATGGTCCGTGGGGATTGGATTTTAGTGCAGATGCAAACATGATAAATAGGTTTGATGTAATACAGCAACAGACTGTAAGTGAGCAGGGTATCGTTTTGGAGCGCGATGCTGTGGTAACAGGTGAGGTAAAAGAGGTAGTGAATTTGTTTCGGCATTTAGCTCCCGGGCATGGCACGGTTGATCTTACTGGGTTCAACAGCTTGTCTTTCGATCTCAAATCGAGCAAGGATGTAGAAGTTGTTATCGTAGAGGAGGGTCAGCAGGATTGGGAACATCGTTTCCGTATGCAAGTGGCAGCAGCGGATACAGAGGAGCGTATCACTTTAAATTTGTCCCAGTTTACAAACAAGGCGGGCATCGCCTTTACCCCAAGCAAAACTGTTAGCCTGGTATTCTCGGTAATAGGAAATTTCAATGTTTCGGTGCCATTCGAATTGCATGTATCCAATGTGTCATTTGACGATCAGCAGGTGGGCTTAGGTGACCTTGATCCGAAATCTAAAAAACAGGTCCTTCGCAATGCTCCAAACCCCTTTTCTGACTTCACTACCATAGTCAATGTACCCTGGCATGGGCAGATAGCTCTCAAGGTTTTTGACTTAACGGGTAAGTGTGTGTATTCTGAGATGCCAGTGGTTAACAACGGGCGCATCGTTTTTAAGAAAGGAACCTTACAGACTGGAGTATACCTCTACACGATACAAGATGCTGCCAATAACACTCGGTTTGGCAGAATGCAAATTCAATAGCGTAGGAGTATCCTTTTTTGAACCGCTTTGGCTAGTGCAAAGCGGTTTTTTTTGTGGCGTGATGTTACAGGCTACCGGTGTAGAAAAAGCTTAATCATAGGCGACCCTTTTGCTCAGAATCCCCTTGCTACTCCATTGCTCGTTCTCAAGCCTGCATGGTACACTTTAGGGTAGTTGGGCTGGCACGTAGGTGCGCTATCCGAAAATCCCGGCCATTCATGTAAAGAGCAGGAAAGAAGCGACTCATTCTGCATTACCGAAAAGTAGGAGCTACCCCCAAAAAATTAGGTCTATGCAGCACCAGAATTCTAATGGTATTACAGCATATTTTTGGGATATCATTGTTTGGTGGCTTGGTTATGTGGAAAAAAAGGGGGGTAAAACAAAAAACGCTCAAGCTTGGCTTGGGCGTTTTTTGCAGCATAACGAGTAATAGTTTATGCGACTTTAAGGTTTGATTTGGATTTGTTTTTATAGTGGATAAAAATGTGCCCCAACTGAAAAACAATTTTAAAGGAGTCCTTCATCGAAAGTTTAGAACCATCGGCATGCACCCAACGCTTCAGTGGTTGTTCGCAAATGGCGTTGGTGGCTCTTTGGGCACCGTATAGTTTTCTCATACGCAGGAAAATCTCAACATCAAATATCCACTTGCTAATAAAAGGCTTACCAAAAAGGGGTTTTACCAATCCTTTTCTAAAAATTTTAGCACCGCATTGGGTGTCGTTAAAAGGCATTTGTAATATTTTTCGAATGATAAGATTTACGGCTTTACTGATAATTTTTCGCGCTCCGTCTTTGGTAATGTTGGCCCCCATGCGCTGCATTCGAGATCCTACCACTACCTGGTAATTCTCACTTTCCAAAGTAGCGACAAGTGCGTCAAAATCGCCCAGATTGGTACTAAGGTCTGCATCTAAAAAACCGATGTAATCGAGTTCCCGGTATTGCGCCAAATGCAGCATGCCTTGGCGCACGGCTTCTGCCTTACCACCATTTTTTACACAGTTGTACACCGTAACATGTTTGGGATAGCGTTTTGCCAACTCTTGAAGCACCTCCAGTGTATTATCGGTGCTGCCATCGTTCACAAAGCACAGTTTATAACCCGCATGTTGAGCTACAAAATCGTAGAACTCGTTGCGATGAATGCGTTCGGCTTCATTATAGCAAGGAATCACCACGCCCACACAGTGGTTTAATATGAGTGGATTGTCTGCGTTGTGAGGTAACCTTAAAGGCAATGTTACTCCCATGAGGCTATTGATTCGGGCTGTTACTTCATTCAGTGAAAGGGGTTTTTTTAAAAAGTCGTGCACACCCAATGCGTAGCATTTCAGTATGGTATCTGAATTAGTAATTCCAGACATGACCACAATTTTAACCTTGGGCGTATTTTTTCTTACATGCTGTATCATATCCAAACCCGATTCGCCTCCTATATTTAAATCCACAATAATTAAGTCGGGTTCTTGCATCATAAACTGCAATTTCGCAGAACGCAAGTCGCTGGATATGTTCACATGATACCCCTGGCTTTGCAATCTTTTTTGAAGTGGAAGAAGCACTAATAACTGGTCATCTATAGCTAGTATTCGCATGGTTGTGAAGTTTGTTTCAAAACTAGCGAGTCACTACGGGGGCGAGCTGACTTTGTAGGTGAAACATTGGGTTTCCGTAGGTGAATGGTTATAGTGAACCATTCAACGCACTCGCAATGCATCGAGTGCTACATGCAGGCAAGGAAATCTCGTGATACAACCTGTTTTGGGGGGGCTACCTTCCTTGGATGATTGTTGGCGCCATGGTGTAGATCAATGGTATGTTTTCTGTAGACCAGTGGCAGTGATGCTGTGCTTACAAAGTGGTAGATTGCTGCTGAATTTAACAGTGCATCTTGTTTCATAGCCGCTCTAATAAATATCTGGTAGTTGCCCTCCTGTTTGCACTAATGCTACACGGTACTACCATGTTTTTTACGCTCGAAGGTACCTACGATGCGCTAATACATGTGTTTTTTTCGGAGCACTATGCTTCTGATTGGTTTAGCACTTGGAATGCGAAGTGGTACACGGGTTTTACTGTCTTGGGCTATCCGCCATTGGTCCATCAAAGTATGGCTTTGCTCTCCCTAGCGGGAGGCCTCAAGTTTGGTCTGTTTGCTTTTGGTTTTCTAGTCATCGTATTGTTTATATCGGGCGTATACCGGTTTTCAAAAATGATTTCTGGAAATGAGCACATAGCCGGTTTTGCTGCCGTATTGGCTGTTTTTAGCACTTCTTTTATTGAGGCCTTTCACGTATTCGGCCAGTTGCCCAGCCTTACAGGCATTTCACTACTGCTGCACACACTTCCAGAAATTTATGCCTGGATACGAAGGGGTAAGCCTGTGCAGCTTGTTAAAGCTCTAGTTTTTACCGCAGTTACAGTGGCATCGCATCACGTAACGCCCATTTTTGGTATGGTGTTCTTTGTATTCCCTACCATAGGTCTAGCCCTTATTGATGGGGATAATACGCCTGTTTCGGGCTTTGGTATTTATAAGAAATTGCTGGCTGAGGTATGGCAACACAGAAAACGAATTCTCATGCTAGGTGCAGGAATGGGCTTGGTAATGGTCTTCACCATTTTGCCGTATTGGCTAAATAGTTTTAAAAACCCAATTACGCAGGTATCTATTCCTCACGGAAGTCGTGATGATTTTTTTGAAGTATTCTCCTCGGGTTTGGTGTTTTTCTTAATACCATGGGGCATCCTGCTCTTTGTACTCCCTTTTATTTTAAAAAGATTGTATACGCCCAGGATGTTGTTCTTTGGTTTATCGTTTACGCTACTATTGATCTTAGGAACAGGCGATACTACTCCAATCCCACAAATGATTTTAGGAAAGAATGCGTTTAACATTCTCACCTTGGATCGTTTCACCTTTTGGGGATCTATCATGGCGTTGCCCAGTTTCGCGGAATTGGTTTACCGTTTTTCCTTGGGAGATATTAAAACCAGTTGGCAGCAAAAGATAGGAGAGCAGGGGTTTCGTGTTTTGGCAGCCTGCTTTGCTGGCCTGGGGTTAACCTTTGCCGTATTTACAGTGGTAGTTGGACAATTTAGACCCCACCAGCCCAAACCCGTGGACATGCTACCCATTGTAAACTTTCTCAATGCGGACAAACACGACCAGTGGCGCTATTTACCGCTGGGTTTTGGCGACCAAATGGCGTGGTTAGCTGCGCAAACCGATGCACTTACGGTGGATGGAAATTACCATTCTGCCAGGCGACTGCCCGAACTTACCACCAAAGCTGTAGAGCGTTTAGAAAACGCAAAATACCGGGGCAAGGAGGGATTGGCTTCTTTAAGCTCTTTCCTTACCGATCCAGAAAAATTCCACTTAAAATATGTGCTATCCAATGATAAATTTTATGACCCCTTACTCTACTTTACGGGCTGGCAAAAACTGAGCCCCTTAGAGAATGGCGTGGAAATATGGGAGCGGAGCGGAATAACACCTTTGCCTAAAATAAACTCCAAGGAAGAGGTTGATTTGTGGCTACGTTTACTATGGGCATTACTGCCACTAAGTGTTGCTGTATTGGCCCTGGTACTTAGCATAATAGAAACATTGTTGTATCGCAAAAAAAGGAACAACTCTAAAGCGCTGCAGGGTGCAAGCAGCTTTGTTTCGCTTTATAAAAGGAGTACCGTGTTTTTATCCATATGGGCTGCAACTGCCTTGGTTTTGCTTTTGGTGGGGTGCATTCGTTTTACTCAAGACGCGAACTCGCATTTTTCCCCTGAAAACTTGGTACGCGATTATTACGATGCGTTGGACTTTAAACAGTTCAAGAAGGCGCATCAATTACTCAACCCACAAGCCAACATAGGCATAGACCAATTTATGCTCGAGGTTTCCGTAACCGACGGCTTGTTAAGCTCCTACGCTAAACTGGCCAACTTGGATATTAAGGTGCTCTGGGAAAACCGCACCTTTGCTAAGGTGGCTACCGTAGCAGAATGGGTTACCCCCTTAAAAAACCTAATCGAAGATCGAGTGCATCATCTTAAACGAGTCAACGGTAAGTGGTACCTCATGCCTGATCCGGTAGATGCAGACATACCCGTTAACCAAGTTACCTTTTCTTACGACAATTACTTTTTTAACCACGGCCGAAGGAGGGTTACAACCCAAGAAACGCATCATGAAGATGTATTACGCCAACCTGCAATTGCGTTAATCAATAGTTCTGTGGTAATGAGCGATAGTACACTTTCTGTAGTTGGCGCTGTGCAAAACGTAGATTACTTTCCTGCCGATATAGGAATTGCCGTTAACCTTTACAGTAACAACAAAAGGGTGGCCACTGCTCAGGCTAAAGATTGTATGAAACATCAACTGTTGGCCAAAGAAATTACTGGTTTTAGGGTAGATTTTGATACGTTGTCATGGATGAGTGCCTCTACAAACTCGTTCCATTCCTTAGCGGTGAACGCACTTTTAAATCAGATAGATTTTTGTGAGATAAGCATCAGCAGTAATGTTCTTAAAGGAAGGAAGTATACTAGCACTGTACTCCGCAATGTGGCCATAGAAAACCGCATTTTGCATGGAGACATCTATAACTACGGTACTCAAGAAATCACCGTTCCCCAGCTTTTAATATCGTTTTACGACAGCAGTAAAAATCCCCTGTGGCAAGAGGCAGTTTACTTGCCAGAGGCCATACGCATCCAAAAACATCAGTCTTTTGAGGTGCCTTTAAAAACACTTTTCAGCACAACTCGAAAAGAAATGGCACAAACCAGTATCTTAAATGGGGTGGAGGAAGAACAGGTAACACAGAAGTTTTTACCACAGCGAAAGCGCACCTATGATGCAGATTACATTCCATACCAAGGCGGATATGTTACAGTTTCAGTAAATCCTTACATCGGTAATTATAAATAACCATGCGTGTACTGGCCTGTTTGTTTTTAGTCCTGTTGCTGCCTGCATGTAAGAAAAAGGAAGCCGTGTATGAGGCGCCCTCCAGTAATATAGTCATTGCTGTTCCCGAGGGTTTCGATAAGGGCTACGTGGTTATGCACAATGGTTATGGCACCTTAAGCCTTTTTGCAAGCAGACGCCAAAAGGTATACGTGCCAGAGGTAATGGCAAAAAGAGCAGGAGTGTTGTGGTATAGGGTATATCGGCAAGATGGCACCTTAGTTCACAAGAGCGAAATAGATATAGCACCAGAGGAGGCTGCAAAAGTGGAGGTGTACGCAGGTCCGCCTCAATTACTAGCGGGCGAAAATGATTTTAGTATGCTTGTTGCGCTTCCCATAGATCGGTATGATAATCCGTTGCCTAACGGTGATACCATTTGGGTAAAGCACCAGTTTGGAAACCAGATATCGGAGGAAAATCTGGTTGTTCAAAATAGTATCGGCTGGATGCGGATTTTTAGCCACACCAAAACAGGGCGTATACAAGCTATGGCTCGTGCAGGTGAGGGCACCTCTAAAGAAGTCAGTCTGCATGTTTTTGCCAATAAACCCGAGCCGTTTGAAATTCGCTATTCCCGGCCCCACGATTTTGCCGATGGCAATGCATTGTTACAGTTGGAAACAGGTATACTTAAAGATGCTTATGGCAACACGGTAAGCAATGGTACACACCTAAGGTTTCATATAAAAAGTAGCTTAGGCACAAACTGGCAGGTAAATGCATCAACCATACACGGTATCGCTCAAGCCCAGGTTTTATATCCAGACGAGCCGCAAACATGGGTCCTACGTGCCGAAGTGCCGGGCATCGCCAAGTCCAATGAACTCACGCTAAAGTTTGGCTTAGGAGTTGCCGACTACGCCATAACTCAAGAGGGAAGACAGCTGCTAATAGGTCCTATAACTGGACACTTGGGGCAAGAAGTGGCAGAAGGAACTCGGGTAAACATAGCGCTCTATGATGGAAAAAAATTAATTTCCCAGCATACCGTGAATACAGAACGATCTTACGGGCGGTACACGATACCACCAGAATTGGAGCTTTTGGCAGACAAGGCTGCCTTTAACGTTTTAGGGCTAAAAAAAACAATCGCATTGCAATGAGCTATTTCATGAACAGACGTAAACTGCGATATCTGACTTTTGGTGTTTTTGTGCTGGCTGGTATTGCTTTTTTAGGAAGCGAAATACGGGCTTATTTTAATTCTGAGTCCGAAAAACGAAGCAACCTGCTTGCCGATTTAGCAGCTGAGCGAAAGGGTGGAGCCACAATTCATTGGTTAAATACCAACAACCCCGGCAGACCTATTTCCTCACAAACACTATCCGATATTGGATCGGACTACAATGCCGCCTGGATGGTAAGAAACCGGTCAGTAGAATGGGGTAACTCCGATTTACTGGGCGATTATTTTACAGATTCTGCCCAAAAAAAAATAGCAGACCTTATTGAATTTAATGTTGCTCATAAGCAAACCTTCCAAGAAAAAAATTTAAAACACCTGTTAGACCTGCATCTGTACAGTGAAGATGGGCAGCTAGTCTCCTTTACCGATGTAAAACAAGTATCCTTTAGACGCGCTTTCCACCAGCAAAAACTGCTAGAAAGCAGGTTAGATACCACCTGCTATAAGGTGGTCATGCTGCTAGAGGATGGTTTTTGGAGAGTGCGCCAATTGGTTTCCATGCCCGTAAAAGAACCAACTCACGAGGTTTCAAGCCCTAGTACACCCCAACTGTCTAACATCAAGGGTGTGAACTATTATCCGAAGCATGCACCCTGGGATACTTTTGGAGATGCTTTTGATACCAACATTTTAAAGAAAGATTTCAAACGGGTAAAGAACATGGGGCTCAATTCCTTGCGGGTGTTCATCCAGTACGAAGATTTTGGGAAAGAACAAGTGAACCCACAAAAAATACAAAAACTACAGGCTTTATTGAACCAGGCGGAGTCCGCCAACCTGCAGGTTATTCTAACACTTTTTGATTTCTATGGAAACTATGATTTGAAAGATTGGAACTACAACCTGCAGCACCTGCGTGAGGTAGTGGGCGCGGTTAAAGACCATCCTGCCATACATTCCTGGGACATTAAAAACGAACCTGATTTGGATTTTGAATCTCGCGGCAAGCAGAATGTTTTAGACTGGTTAAAAACCATGATAGCAGAGTTACGGCAAATAGACCCCAATACGCCCATTACCATAGGCTGGTCCAATGCAAAAGTAGCGCACCACCTAAGTGAGCAATGCGATTACGTATCCTTCCACTACTACAAGGAGCCACAAAAGTTTACCGTAGCTTTTGCCAATTTGCAGCAAAAAGTAGCAAAGCCCATCCTGTTACAAGAGTATGGGCTTTCTACCTATTCGGGTATTTGGAATGTTTTTGGAGCAGACTACAGCGAGCAAAAAGCTTACTACGAAAGCATGCAAAGGCAATTGGAAAAGCTCCGTTGCGGTTATATTTTTTGGACCCTCTATGACTTTGAGGAAGTTCCTGAAAACGTAGTGGGCAGTTGGCCTTGGCGAAAAAAACGGCAACAGCACTTCGGTTTATGGAATTTAGCGGACGAGCCCAAGTGGCGCCTTAGAGTGTTTAACTAGGGTGGCATCTGGGTTGGTTTTCACCAGCGTTTTGAACTGATCAACGTAAGCAGCTACTACCTGTTCCATGGGCAAGGCACAAGCTGCCTTATAATTAGCTGTTGCCATAGTCTTGCGATACGTTTCGTTGGTTAATACCTGTTGCAATGCCTCGGTTAAAGAGCCTACGTCATTGGGTTCAAAAAGCTGTGCTTGGTAGCCTTCTTCGCGCATTAAAATGCCCAAATCTCCTAAGTCTGGCATTACCACCGCTCTGGCATAACTTCCGGCCTGATGCAATACACCAGAACTCCCTGTAGTGCTGGTGTACGGAAAAACAACGACAGCACTATCGGTAAAGGTCTTTGCCACATCTTCTTCCGCCACGTACCCCGTAAATCGAACCCAGTTTAGTTGTTGGTATTTAGCCCTTACTCCCTCCAAGTATCCAGGGGTATTGGGGCTATCCGTACCCGCAATGACTAGTTCATATTCGCATGGAATCCGGTTTCTTAATTTTTGAACGGCTTCGATGAGGATTTCCACCTTCTTATAGGTTCCAAACTTACCAAAGGTCATAATACGCTTGGGGCCTTCTGGTAATTCTAAAGAGGGCATTTCGGGAATTTCAAAACTGCCATGCGGCATAAGAACCACGTTTCTTGCATCGTACTTTTTTTGAAGTATGCTCACATACTTGCTTATGGTAAGGGCTACGACATTAGATCGCAAGATGAGACGTGTCAATACGCTTCCAGCCAAACCATACACCTTTTGTAATAACACGTTTTTGGTAAATCCTGCTTTTTCCAAGTCTACAGTTTCCAAGATATTATGCAGCAAGCTTACCACCGGAATGCCTCTCATGCGAAGCAAAAGCGGGAGTAGCAAGCCCAAGGCGGCAACTAACTTTTTATCGCCAAACTTCATGAACTGTAAATTCAGCAAGACCACATCGGGTTTGTTGGTGTGTATTTCTCGTAGAATTCTAAAAAGGCTGCGATAACTATTGAAGCGCCAACAGGCTGTAAGGGTTACAGATTTGCCATGTGTGTTAAAGTCTACCTCGGCCTTTCCAGCTTCGGTTTCATCGGTTAAAATGTTTAGCTGACTTACGGTTTCGTTTTCGATAAGATGTTTGGCAAGGTAGTAGCCGTATTCGTTTAAGGTTACTTTGCTGGGTGGAAATGCTGTTACTAAGGATACTTTCATGATACATTATGTTTGAAATTTCAACGGAATTAAACGGTGAGTGCTGCGGTGGGGAAAATGCGCTGCCGGTAAACAGCGAGAAAAAAGAATACCTGCGCGATGAATAGACCCGACATCAGTGCGAGTTGCAGCTCTAAAAAGGCATCTATACTGTGGTTGAAGTAAAACAGTAAAACCACCTGTGCAAAACCGGTAAGTAGGCTTATTAAAGCCGGCTCATACCTTTCTATGCTGAGAAAGTAATACACAAATACTGCAGATACAGCGAAAAGCGTGGTAGCGAGTGCATACTTCCAGAGCTGCGGAGCAATAGCTTTGTAGGCTTTGCCAAACATAGCCTCCACAATAAGCTCTGGCAAAAGCAGGGTTCCCAAAACAATGCAAAGTAAGGGGAGCACCAAGACCTTTAGTTTCTTAACAAACAAGGGGAATACATCAGCGCCCGTTGCTTTTGCCTGGTTTAAAAAAGGAAAGTTTACCATGACAAAAACCCAAGTGAAATAAAATGCTGCTTTCCCAATAACTGATATCGCTCCGTACCAGCCAGCTTCTAAGGAAGGCAAGAAATAATTTGCAAGTAGTAAGTCGCTGTTGTTGATGAGTATTATGGCAAACTCAAATAGCAGGGTAGCACCAGCAAATCGGAAAAGTTGTATGCTAAATTTCCGGGTGGGCAGCTTGGGTCTAAAAGAAGAAAACCCACTTCTACTTACCGGAAAGATGCTAACCGCTAAGGATAAAGTGACGCCTATGGCCAGCATGAGCGATGAGGATCCGGCAAAAAAAGTAATTAACAATAGGCTCACGATCAGGCGACTCAACATTTCGAGCTGGTAGGAAATGGAAACGCTCAAAAACTTCCGTTGGCCTTGGTGGTAACCACGATTCACCGCACCCAAAATAAAAAAGGGGATACCCGCGGCAAAAACTACAAACATAGCGCTAGACTGAGTATGGAATATATGTTGCAAACCATCTGCATGCAGGCCTACTGCTACTGCTATGCCTATGCCCACAATGAGTGCTAGCGTTTTTAAGCTGTTTACAAAGTGCTTCTTCTCTGTTTCGTTTCCTTCTGTTATAAATTTGGAAACTGATAACTGGAACGCCATCGCCACAAAGGAGATAATCATAATTAGTGTTACCAATATGGTGGCATCTGCAAATTTTGTAGGTCCTAGTGTTCGTCCTAAAATCAGGTTGTAGATGTAATTACCTCCATTTACTACGATGGCGCTGGCTGCAAAAACCTTTTCGGATTGCATGGGCCGTTTTATTTTCATCCGTATCATAACTTCATGCTTTTATGGTTACCTAGGGCAAATTGCAACAAGCCACGCGTGTTATGCTGTGGCTATCGGGGATTGGTAGGTTTGTGTAGGTGAACAAAAAAGTCTAGGTTTCCAGTGTCGATGATTGGTAGCTTTACCGCCTATGAAAAAGTGGGGTTTCTTTTGTTTTTTAGTCGGATATGCCCTCATAGGTAGGACACAAGATTTTAAACCAGGGTTTAATTTTTTAGAAACAGGGCAGTTTTCCAAAGCCAAAAGCTTTTTTGAGGATGCCTTAAAAGAGTACCCAGAAAACCTAACGGCTAAAATCTGTTTTGCTCGAGCCTTAGGGCTTTCGGATGCCCCCGCTGAAGCCAACAACTTCCTTGCCCAATTGGCGCAGGAAAACCCCGATAATTTAGAAGTACGGCTGAATTATGCCGAGTCATTTTTATGGGCAGGTAACTTCGAGGATGGTCTGGAGTACTACCTTACGCTTTACAAGGATCACAGTGAAAATTTTCTGGTAAATCTGGGCCTAGCCAATACGTACAGCAATCTTAAAGAGTACAAGGCTGCGAACACCTTTATACTGGATGCACTTGATATTGATCCGGAGAATGCTTCGGCACTCAATTCTTTAAAGTATATACGCTTAGGTTGGGCCTATCAAAACCAGTTGAATGGTGATTTTGCTACGGCAGAATCTTTACTGCTTGCCAATAGCAACAGGTTTCCTGATGACCCGGAGGTATTGGAGAGTTTGGCCAACTTGCGCATCCAGCAGAAACAGCCACTAAAGGCGAAAAAGGTCTTGGAACAGCTCATTGCTTTAGATAGCAACCGCTGCACTGCATGGCTTACTTATAGTGTAGCTCTGAATGAATTAAACAGGCCAAAGCGAGCCCGCGACATTCTAAAAAAGGTAAAAAAACAGGGTATTTGTAAGCAGGACTCGGCTCGTTTTGCAGCACGATGGATTCAAAGCCTGCTTTGGACCCAAAAATTTAAAGAGGCAGAAGCAGCTATTGGCGCATACAGCACTACGTTTACAAAGCAGCAGGCAAACCAACTTAGGGGGGCTTTAGCCATGTACAGGGCAGACCTAAATACGGCTGAAAAAGTATACACCGACAACGGACAAGATAGCGTACTATACCTAAAAATGGGGCTTGCCAACGTTTATTACGCGCAAAAACAATACGGTAAGTCTGTGGAATTAATAGCTGATATCGACAGTGCAAATCAACAAGTACTGTCACAAAGTCCCTTGCCACAGCGTATTAAAAATGATTTATACCCCACACTTAAGACCGCTTACGCATTTGCATACGACAACGGAGAAAACTTCAGCAACACAGTGACTAACGATATTGCCGTACCTCTTTCCTACAGAACCACCATTACGGCCGGATATAGTTACCGACATGTAAACAGTAAAAACATCAATGTTCGTGGGAATTTAAATGCTGCCCGGCTACAACTACACTATCGCTTCTTTAAGCAAAATTCAGCCTCTCTGGGTTTGAGCCAGGCAGCAACACAAGACATTAATCCAGCCAATTTTAAAGCTACGCTGTGGGATTTTAGGTTGAAGCTACGGCCCTTTAGAAAGAACCAAACGGAAGTGGGAGTTTTCCGAGAAATACAAGATTACAATTACAGTTTGGTCGCGGCTCAAATTATTAATGTGCAGTACTTTGTGAACCACAACATAAGTACCGATTTTGGTTTAGGATGGTACAATCAGTACTTTTTCACCAGCCAGTCGGACAACAACGAGCGCAACCTCTGGTTTTCATCGCTGTATTATCTGTTTCGCGAAAATCCTACTGTAAAAGCAGGAATAAACTATCAAACGATGCGGTACAACGAGCAGCGGCCCGAGCTTTATTTTAGTCCGTCTCGGTATTTCACGTACGAGGGATTTGCAGAGGTATTAAAGGAACAGAAACCCTTGGAAAGTGGGTTCGAGTATCAGTTAAATGTAGCCGTAGGGCAGCAGCGCATAAATAATAGCGAACTGCAAGCCACTTATAGGGTACAAGCACGCGTAGGTTATTCTTTTCGGGGTGTCTTTCAATGCAGCCTAAACGGTCTAAAAAGCAACATTGCAGCAACCACTATTGCCGGTTTCACCTTTACCCAAGTTGGTCTCTCATTACTTTGGAAACCATTAAAAAAATATGCTTTTCGAAATGCCGAATTAGAGCAGATTTAGTCTTTTGATTAATTCGGCTCTGTTGGCGCGGCTCACCGGAATTACACTTTGGTCTATAACCACGCTATTGTCTTCTATATCTACAATAGCTTTTGTGTTGATAACGTACGATCGGTGTACTTTTAAAAACAATGAATCTGGCAGTTTATCCTCAATTTTTTTCAATGTAGTGTGTACTACATGCTTTTTGTCGGTAGTATAAATTTTAATGTAGTCTCCGCTGGCCTCAATAAAGCGAATGTTTTCTACAGTAATTTTTACCAGCCTGCGGTCTATGTTTACGTAGATTTCTTCTTGTTTGGGGTCGCCTTCTTCTTTAGCTTGCGTGGACTCTAACGTGGGTTGGTTAGTAACAGGCTGTAGCTTTAAGGTGCGTGCTTTATTGACCGATTTAACCAGACGCTCTTTAGCAATTGGCTTGGTGATATAATCGATGATGCAATCGTATTCAAAAGCGGTAAGGGCCAAGTTTTTATCGGAGGTCGTTATCACTACAAAAGGAGGTTTTGCCAGGGTTTGTATAAAATCAAATCCCGTAAAATCTGGCATGTGAATATCCAGGAAAACCAAATCCACCGCGTTTTTATTGATAAACTTTATGGCTTCAATTGCATTGGGGAAAGATGCTAAAAAGTTAACCTCTGGAATTTGTTGTAAAAACTCCTCCAGCAATACATGGGTAAGCTTATCGTCATCTACTACAATACAATTCATCCTTAAGCTCAAAGTTTTTTTACAAATGCTGCCATGCGCTGCAGTACTTCTCCAAAAGCTGCTACATGGCTCAAATTGCTCTGTTTCAAATTCTCCTCGTGGCACTCTGCCATCTTGTAGGAATCCTCCAAGCCAAGGATACTAATTTTATGCTTCAACTTATGCACGTTTTCTGCAGTTAGCTGGTAATTAATTGCTTGCAAACTTTTTTCGTAAGCCTGAATCTCGTTTGGCAGTTCCTCTTTTACCACGTTAATCAGACGTTTCTCAAAGTCGCTATCGCCACCTGCCAGCTCTTTTATGACTGCTAAACTGGGTGTTTCCATAGGCTCTATTTTTTAAGGGTAAAGTAAAAGGTTGTTCCTTCACCCAATTTGCTTTCCAGCCATATTTTGCCTCCGTACAGCTCTACTATTTTCTTTACAATGCTGAGCCCAATTCCCGTGGAATTCTTGGTTTTGGAAAGTGAACTAAAAATTTCAAAGATTTTATGGAAATGCTCTTCTTTAATGCCCATACCGTTGTCCGAAATGCTAAACTGCACGGTGTTTTTATTCTCTAGGCAATCAATTATTATACGCCCATCTTCTTTATCCATGTGGTTTATCGCGTTACCAATGAGGTTTTGAAACAACTGTTGTAGGTGTGTTGCATCGGCCCGTACCGATGGTAAGTGGTCCGGGTAGGATATGGTAATGTTTTCGGGTATAAACAGCATCTGAAGCAGGTCCTTAAGTACTCGGCTTAAGGCCACCGTCTTTTTGTTTTCTCCTAGGTTGGAAATACTGGAGTATTGCAGTATTCCACGGATTAGACTATCCATCTTTTCTATGGTTTCCTGCATCAGTATCAGATTATCTTGTGCTGCTTCAAGCGCATGGTTTTGAATGTCGTCACGAGTCCAGCTAATCAGTGCAGAAACGTTGTGTAGGGGCGACTTAAGGTCATGAGAAACAATATGCGCATATTCATTCAGTTGTTGGTTTCTTTTCTCTAGGTCTCTGAGCAAGACCTCTTTTTGCTTTTCAAGACGCTTTAATTCGGTAATATCTAAGTGTATTCCAATAGACCCCGTCAGTTCACCCATTACGTTATAATTAGGAGCACCGCTAATTAACCAATGGCGAGTTTCTCCATTTTTTATTTTAACCTTTAACTCATACGAGTCCGACTCGCCTTGTTCTCGCTGCTCGTGGTGTTTTTGGAAGATTTTTTTTGATTCTGTGGATAAGAGAATCTTTGAAGGCTGCATGCCCAGCAACTCACTCTCACTGTACCCACTCATCTCACAAAAACTATGGTTGGCCATGAGCACCCTGTCTTGGGTGTCTACCTCCAAGAGGCCAAGATTCATGTTAGCAATAATGCTGCTGTACTTATCTTTCTGCGCGCGCAGGCCACGTTGGTAATTTTGCTCCAAGGTTACATCACTGAAACTCCACATTTGGCCTTTGTGATGTTCGTCTACGGTAATGGGTAAAAAGCTGTACTCAAAGTGGCGCCCATCCTTCAAAAGAAGCGGTTCTCCAGTCTCTGGAATCCTGGCATTAACAAACTTGCTTTCCAGTACTTTGTACACCTCAGGTTTATCGCTAAGCTGAGCTATGCGTTGGTGTAATTCTTGGGCACTGGTGTTGGTAAGCGTATTAGGAGTGGTGTCCAGATCAAACAACTCACAAAATCCATCGTTTACCAGCAAAACGTTTCGGTTTTCATCTTCAATAAGGATGCCTTGATTTAAGTTTTGCACTATGGTAGCCAAGCGCTTTTCGGACTCTGTTAACGCCCTGGCAGCTTTTCGCTCTGCAGTAATATCTCTGGCGATGCCTTGAGCAGCTATAGCTTTTCCTTTGGAATTAACTATGATGGAAGCATTCACCTGTACGGTTCTTTCTTTACCATCTTTTGACACCACTTGGGTTACGTAATTAGTGAAAGAACCTTGATGAATAAGTGTTTTGAAAGAAGCTAAAGCATGAGAACGATAGGCTGGCAATATACAATCTATGATACGGAAACCTTCTTTACTTTCAGCAGCAAACAACGCCTTGGCTGCATCATTCATTTTTAGGATGCGCCCACGGAGATCTATAACTACATAGGCGTCAAGTATATTGGTAAAAACACCCTGCAGCTCTATATTTTTTTGTTCGAGCAGCTCTTGCAGCTGTTGGTTAGAAGACTTCAGATCTTCGGATATCTTAAAAAGCGCAAGCGACTTTTCTTCCAAAATGGATTCAGCCTGTTTGCGTGCAGCGCGCTCCCTAGCTAAAGAGCGCTCTAATACTTCAAGTCGCTTATTTAAGTCATCCATGCAATTGGGTTACAAAAAAACGTACTTGGGTTCCATCGTCCGTTATTTTCTCCATTCGTATATCGCATTCCTTATCGTAATGCTCAAAAGTGCGCTCCATCAAGCCTTTCGCAAACATGTACAGACTTCGATCTGAATAATAAATTAAAGTTAGGCTTTCGTTGGTTCGATTTTCAGTAATAAATCGCGGTAGTTCGGCATCGGGGTAAATTTTTCTAACCTGAACATGGATGTGACTTTCTACCGAGTTTAACAGATCAATAGGGCCTTGGTATTGCGATAAAATGCTAGCGTAATTTTCTACTATAGAGTTAAAAAAATATTGGCCATAGCTGTGCAACAATTGGTCTATTGGAACATTAGTTTTGTTGGATAGTCCTAAGATTAATTCCTGCATCTCCGCATAATCGTAAGTCCCTACGGCAGTGTAACAACCCTTTGATGGAAGTTTGGCGCCCTCAATAAGCGCATCCACCGTTTCTAACCCAAACTTCTGTTCTACCATATCTAGAAACTCTGTAAAGATGATACCTTTCATAGGTTTTAACTTTAGGGGCTTACTAATTCATTAACACTCCAATACGCCAGTACTTTCTCGATTTTCGCCACAAAATCCTCGTATTTCAAAGGCTTACTAATATAACCTGACACACCGATTTTATAACAATCCAACATGTCTTTCTTGTTAATTGAGGTGGTAAGTATCACAGTGGGTAAATACCGTAATACTTCGTCTTTCTTTAAAGCCGATAAAAATTCAATGCCGTTCATTTTCGGCATATTTAAATCCAGTAACAACAAATCGGGTTTGGTATCGTGCTCTTGAAGAACAAGTAGCGCTTCCTCGCCATTGCTAACATGAATGAGCTCGTGATGTAGTTCCAGACGTTGAATCGTCTTCTGCATTTTCATCACTTCTATCTGGTTATCTTCAATTAGTAGTATTTTCAGCTTTGTCTTCATGTTAGTGGAATTCGCGGGTAAAGTAGGGCCTGAATTCTGAGTTACAGTAAAACTTCGCTGAAAATAGCGATAAGTATCGGTGAAATAAGGTGCTACTATCGGTGACTGGTATAAATCTGTTCCTTATTCTTTCGAAATGACATCCGTATGCGATTGTCAATTAGCTTTGTGCCCATGACGGGGAATCAACGTAAAGCTATTCGGGTAGGATTGCTTGTACAAGTGGTACAAAAACACCACCAGCGCACGGGAGAACTCACCGAGGGGGTTGTACAGCGCATTCTCACCAAATCACCAAGCCATCCACACGGTATCAAAGTAATGCTGGAAGGCGGTATTGTGGGCCGAGTTAAGGAGGTAATCGGGGAGTAAGATTACTTACTTAAACCCAGTAAAAAGTTTCGCAGGAACTGATCTTTGCATTCGCGGTAATGTTTGTGTCCGGGTTTTCTAAAAAAGGCCGACAACTCACTTTTGCTGAATTTAAAATCTACCTTTTGTAGGGTTTTCAGAATATCCTCGTCTTTTAATTCCAGGGCTATTTTTAGTTTTCTTAAAACGATGTTGTTGTTGAGCTGTTTCTCAGCCGCCGGTTTTACTCCCGGTTTTGGTCCGCGTTTGTGCACTATAAAACCATTGAGAAATGAAGCCAGTTGGAAATCGTTAATAGGTTGATATTCAGGTTTATCGTCCTTGTTTAACCAGAATTCTATTTGTTGTGGAGTAACAGTCAAGTCTCCTAAAGCAAATAAATCCAGTAGGGTCTCATCATTCAGATTAAACGCATAGCGCAAGCGCTTTAGAATATCGTTGTTGGTAAGCATGCGATAAAACTAGGGATTCGAGCGATAGTTTCTGGGATAACAGGATTCAAACATGAAGAAAACGGTGTTGATTCTTTATACTTTCAACGGATGGCGTGAATGAGTTAGTGCTCCTTATATGGAATAAAATATTATATTAGTATTGTTTTAAATGGGAGCTAAAAACTAAAATTTAGTGGACCGATAGGAATACACATTTTACATGCGTTACTCTCTTTTTGTGTGTTTGTTTTGCCTGGCTCAACTTCAATTGACGGGTCAGCTCGAAGTGCAGTTTACCGTAGCAGAGAATCAGAACTGCAATGGGATAGGTTGTAACTATGACGGTCCTAGCATTTTGATTAACGAGATTATGTTGGCTCCTGGCGATGGTGGCGATGGTTCCATTTTTGGGTTGCCTTTTGAAGCTACCTCTGGCAATCAAGGGGAGTGGATAGAGATTTACAACCCTGACGTGTGCAAGTCGATTGATGTTTCTTGCTACTACTTGGGTAACAACACCTATTCATATGACCAGGAAGGAGAACTGGGTTATTTTGGAGGAGGATTACGCATTCCTAATGGTACGGTAGTACCTCCCATGGGTTTTTTACTAGTTCGAGGGCCTAATGCTCCCCCCGTTCCAGATTCACTGCTGGTTTCCAATGGAGGGAACACACTTGAACTAGTGGTGGATTCGAGTATGGTCTGCATCGAAAGCAATACGCGGCTTTGGTTTCCTAACTCAGGAGGGTGGTTTGCTTTCTATGATAGATCGGGAGAACCACAAGACGCGGTTTCTTGGGTAAATGGAGATGGATCATTGTACAAGCCATGCGTTGCTAGCACTTCCAACTGTACTCCGGTAGACAGTTTAGCCAGCTATGTGGAAATAGCAGAAAACAGAAAAAACTACATCACCGATAATATCATAGATTTTAAAGAGTTTTCATTTCAAAGGATTCCAGATGGTAGGGAATGGATGGTAGGAGTTGGATTGAAACCAACGTACGGCACATGCAATGATGTGTGCGGCCCGAATAAAGAATTAAACTGCACGGGTTCTATATCGCTTGAAATAAATGGAGGTGTTCCTCCTTATGAGATATTGTGGGATGACAGCAGGGCACAACGCACCAGCACGGCACTCAACTTGTGCGCAGGGAGGTACTGTGCGGTTATTACGGATGCTGAGGGTAACCAGGAACAGGTCTGTGGAACGGTAACCGATTTCGAACCCTCGATATCCATTAAAGACCCTGGCGTTATTTGCGATACGGAAGATACGGTGCAGTTGCAAATAACACCTCCGATAGGGAGTGAGGATAGCATCCATTTTGAGGGCATAGCAGTGGGCTCCAAAGGTGCGTTTTTGCCGCAAACAGCAGGAGAGGGGGTGCATAGCGTTTCCTGCTATTATGAAACCAAGTTTGGTTGTGCTACTACTGCTAACTTAGACATCCGCGTGGCAGAAGAACTGCCGCTGGAGCTCCATATTTTAGACGATGGTGTTCGGGAGGATACCGTAAGATTTTGTGAGGCACAAGGCCCTGCTCAGTTGGTTTTGGAAGGAGTGGAATCTGCTCAAAATGATTTCACCATAACATACGTGGCTGAAGAATCGGACTCCATTCAATCCTATCCTACCATTACCCTCGATGAGGAAAATAACACCTTTGAATTCGATACAGTCCCAGGGTCGTACACCCTTAGTATTACCGAGGTAGCATTTGATGGCGAGTTCCTCTGTGCTACGGACATCAATCCGGTACACATTATTATCAACCCCATTCCAACTATTACCGCGAACATCGCTGAAAACCAGGTGTGTCAAGGAGAAACAGTTCCCATAACCGCTAGCTTTTTGGGAAATCCACAGTTTCAATTTGAAGTGAGCGAGTTAACGGGTAAAGACGACAGCCTATATACATTTTCAGGTGAAGGTACGGTTACGGCAAACCTTCAACCCACAGAGCCAGGGCAGCACCAATACCAACTCTCTGGGTTGGCAGACGGATCTTCTCCTACATGTCTTAGCGATACGGTTATTAACTTTGATGTTGATGTTATAGAAAGTCCCTTCGCCAGCCTTAACGGAAGCGGCACGTGGTGTGCTGGCGATTTTTTTGAGGCCAGGGTATCTGTGTCTGGCAATGCCAATGTAATGCTGACATACCGCATTGGCAACACCTTAGATAGCGTGCTGGTAAGTCCACCAGAGGTTATTATTCGCGATAGTTTGGGTGCTGGCAATTATGTTCTGGAGCTCGTCTCTGCAAAAAGCAATTCCACCAGTGCATGTTCAGGTATTGCGCAAGGTAGTTTTGATATCCGCATACAGGAAAAACCCGTGGCCAATGCATTTTTCACGCCCAACCCCATGTGTGAGGGCGATCCGGTAGATTTTAACATGGTGATAACGGGTAATGGCCCCTTTGAGATAGATTTCACAAGCGATAACCAACAACCGCAGACAATCACAACAACATCCAACTTTCAGATAAAAGAGACAGCAAGGCAGGGGTTGAAGTATACCATCTTGGAAATTAGAGATGACAGCCAGGCCCTTCAAAACGGTGGAACATTGGGACCATGCGTTTCAACCTTAAATTTGGATGTGATTGCAGATGTAAACAAATTGCCCAGTATTAGCTTCCAGGTTTCTGAAGACACCATTTGTCAGGGAGAAAGCATAGACCTTACTTTTTCTGCATCAGATGCCGAGCCTTTTGACTTGCAGTATCGGCTAGGAGACACTGATATAGAAAGAAGCAGCATAGCTGCAAGCTATACTGAAACCGTTACCCCAACAGATTCAACCACAGTAATTTCAATAACCCAGTTAACGGATAACAATGGTTGCAGTCCCAATGCCTTGCCTGCGAGTATCCTTGTTGTAGTAAACCCAAACCCTAGCCCCAACGTTAGCGCAACCACCCGAAACAGTTGCATACCACTAAATACGCAACTTCGCTTCCAAGAGGGAATAGTACCCCTATCTGATGCAATCTATAGGGCAGGAAACCAACGCGCTGCAGGTACAAATGGTGAAAGCGATTGGACTCTGAGTACTGCGGGTACCTATGACCTTACCGGAACCCTGGTGAGTACCGAGGCATGTACCACTAGCTTTCGATATCCTGACTACTTTGAAGTGTATCCTTTTCCAAAGGCGGATTTTAGTGTGTATCCACCCGTAATCTCAGAAGAAATCCAAGGCATACAGTTTAGTGATGCATCCTCTCAAGAAGCGCAGTCTTGGCAATGGCAGTTTAGTATAGGAGCCGAGATTCTTAGCGAAAGCGAAAAACAAAACCCTCGTATCAACCCAGAGCTATCTCGCTACGACACCCTAAATGTGCAGCTCATTACCAGCTCTGCGTTTGATTGCCGTGACACCACATCTCGCCAATTTATTATCGAGCCACCGATTGCGATTTACGTGCCCAGCGCGGTTACCGCAAACCAAGACCAACTGAACGATGCTTTTGCCATAGCCATTTCCAATTCCGGCCTGCTGCAAGAATTCAAATTCCAGATTTTTAACCGCTGGGGCGATCTTGTAGAAACCTTCAGGAATACCGATTTTGAGTGGAACCCAGACCAACACCAGGGTGGCGAAATAGAAAACGGACTCTACGTGTGGCGGATGGAGTACCGGCTACACGGCAATGCGCAATCTAACAATTTGCAAGGGGTGATTCATGTACTGCGATAAATGCTTTGGAGCGTATAAAGGTTAGAAATTATATCCCAGGCGAATGCCTAATCCAAAAAAGGTAAAGGGCTTGTTAATACTTTCAAATGGCGAGTCGTAGCCGTGAAAACCGACAAATCCCAACCCGCCAATATTCTTATGAGAGCTTGGCTCTTCTCGTTCCTCGCTTTTGCCAATGCCGTAAGAAAAATAGTAATCTACAACAATACCATTTCTAAAAACCAATTGTTGCCCTATGGTTCCTATCAAGCCTCCCGTATATAGAATGGGATCATTTCTTTCTTCGCCTCTTCGGTGCACAGGATCTAAGGATGCACGCACTAGCATAACCTCGGGTTTCAAATAAACCCCGCGCAGCAAATAGTTGGTGTAGCGATTAAATGGGAATTTATAATCCGCAAAAAACTTAGTTCCGAACCTTATAGCTTGAAATGCGTAAGGGTTACCGCCATTTCTGGGTTGGAAGGAGTAGGTGAACTCGGTACTAAGCCCTGGTGCGCGGTACACCTCGTAACTCAACTCTCCGCTAAGGCCAGCAACCGGGTGTAGCAGGTTGATTTTAATAGCGCGTCTCTTCGTTACATCTACCGAATCTCTCTGACTACCTTTAATTTTGGAAATGGGTAAAATGCTGCCATTTTCAAAGCGAATCTGGTATACTTTACCTCTGGGTATCGTAAAATCGATATCCGCTCCATAGGTGGGGTTAACATACCCAATTTCCGAAGTAGTAACCCGCTTTACCTGTACACCGATTTTTTCTCCGTTTCGCAAAACCAAGGTATCCGATTGTGCGCACAACAAGACACTTTGCGTTAAAAAGAGCATTAGGCTGATTAGCATTCTACTGGGAGTCATAAGTGCAATTTTGTGAATTATTCTGCGAAAGTAGTTATAATTACCACTTAACTTGCCTCCGGGATGCGCTTTATAATTAACCAACTACTACCACTCCACCATCAAACCAATAGAGGGTAGCACCGTGCCCGAAGTATTGGCAAAAAAGCGCGGTTGGTAGCGGCTGGGGTCGTTGGGGTTCACTACCGGATTGCCCTGGGTATCGCGTTCTACATCCATAAATGGAGCTCCATTGGCTTCAAAATTGTAGATGTTTTCTACATCCAGATAGAGGTTTACGGTCCATTTTTCAAAGTACCAGCGCTTATCTACACGCACATCGAGGGAGTGAAATACATCGGTGCGTTCGGTATTTACACGCGACCAATCGGGAAGGCCTTGCCCTACGGCATCCCATACTGGACGAAGGGTAGAGCGTTGCACGTCAATAGGCGTGTAGGGAGATCCACCAAAAAGCTGAAAACGGGCGCCTACTTCCCAGTTCTTGTTGAATTTCCTTCCAGCCGTGATGTTTAAAATGTGGCCATTGTCCCAACTGGCAGGAACGTAGGGTTTTCCTGGATCCTTAAACTCGCTGCGCACATAGGTGTAGGAGATCAATCCGTAAATTTTATCGCTGAGTTTTTGCTGTAAGAAAAACTCCAATCCATAGCTCCGCCCTTGCGAAACCGACTCAAAGGCATCGGTACCCAGCACCCCAAAATCGGCTCCTAGGTTGGCCAGCGATACGCTATCGGTTAGCGAGAAAGGGTAGTTGTTGTAATGCTTGTAAAAACCTTCTAAGGTTCCTTTTAAAAACTCGTTTACGTTGTATTCCAAGCCCAGCGCTACCTGATTGCTCTCAATGTAACTCAGGTTGTTATCTAAGTTCACCAGCGCGTTGCTTTCATCACGGTACCCCAATGCCGTAAAGGGAGGAAGCTGGTAAAACTGCCCTGCAGTGGTGTTGATAAACCATTTTTCGGTGAGGGCATAGGAGGCCGAAACGCGGGGCGAAAACTGATTCAATGGGTTCCGCATGGATGGAGAGTAATCCGTAGCATCCAATCGCAATCCAGCCGACACCGTTAAACGCTGGTTCATGAGCTTTTTCGAGGCCTGGGAGAAGAGTCCGTAAGTAAGAAAGTCTAAAGAGGTGTTGTAGCTAGCATCTACCACGTTGTCGCCTCTAATGATTTTGTTGAATGTGCTGTTTCGGTATTGATTCCAGTCGATGTTTACTCCAGCATTAATATTCCAGCCTTGCCACGTAGTGTTTTCCTCGAAGCGAAACTTGTTGCTTATTTCCTCCGATTGATAGTCCAGCAACAGGTTCTCTGGCTGCTCTACGTTGTTTTGGAATTTGGTGGCGCTGTTGTTTAAGTGCGATCTGCTGAGTACTAAAATACGATTGCCTTTTTCGGTAAAGTGGGTCCATTTGGCGCCAAAGGTGTAGTTCCACTGCTCATTTACAGGTAGGTTGCCCAAAATATAGTTGTTGCGCTGTATGGTCTCGGGGTCTTCAATGCCATCGTTTACCGATGTGTTTAACTCAAAGTTGTCAATAGCACCCAAGCCGATTAAGGTGAGGCGGTCGTTTTTGCCGAAGTTAAAATCGTGCTTGTACTGGAAGTCGTTGTAGGTAGGAAGGAAGGGCAGGGCCAGGGCCTGGAACAAAAACTGCAAATAAGAGCGTCTTACCGATAAAATAAAGCTGGAATTTTCGCCACTGGGCCCGTCTAGCGTAATACCCGCATCGCTAGAGCCCAACATAAAAGTACCCGCAAGCCGCTCCGTATTTCCTGAAACCTGGCGCAAGTCCATTACCGAACTTAAGGCATTGCCCCGGTTGGCTGGAAAAGCACCCGTGTAGAAGTTTACCTGGCGTATAAAATTCACATTGAGTAATCCTACCGGCCCACCCGAAGAACCTTGCGTAGCAAAGTGGTTGATGTTGGGCACCTCGATGCCGTCTAAGTAAAATCGGTTTTCATTGGGCGCCCCACCACGGACTATAAGGTCATTTCGGAAGGAAAGGGTAGTGGCCACCCCAGGTAGTATTTGCAGTACGCGAGAGATATCACGGTTTCCTCCGGGGTTTCTAAGAATTTCTTCGGTAGATACCGTGCGTAAGCTCATGGGAGCCACCTCGCTTTTTTGAAAGCGCTGTGTGGTTATTTCCACCTCAGAAAGCTGCTCTACCGATGGCGTTAACGATATATCGATCTGTGTGGGTTTTACAGGTGTTACCCGTATTTCGGCCCGGGTTTCTTGCAGGTAACCTACGTAGCTGCAGCTTAGGCTGTACACGCCAGGAGAAAGTTCAGAAAACGCGTAGTTTCCATCGATGTCGGTAGTCGTGCCTATGTTGCCCGGATTGAGCACCAAATTGGCAAAGGCCACTGCTTCGTTGGTTTTTGCATCCACGATACGTCCCTTCAGTATCGCAGTTTGTGCAAAGATACTTCCAAAACAAAACAGGGCCAGGAGGAGGCTGAGCAGCTTTTTCATAGTGCAAAGAAACACCTAGAAAAAGTTTTGTTCACTGCTTAATCTCATAAATTATTGTATTACCAGCACCGTACCCGATATTTCTTGCAGTTCGCCAAACTCATCCTCGTAGTTAATGACCCAAGTGTACGCTCCCGGATCTACTATGTTACCACGATAATATCCATCCCAGCTAAAATCGATGTTAGAACTGGTGTAAAGCAGCTCTCCCCAACGGTTATAAATCACCACTTTAAAGCCTTTTGCTAGCAAGCCTGTGGTGCCGATAGAAAAACCATCATTCCTGCCATCTGCATTGCCAGGCGTAAAGGCATTGGGAATAAACATTCGGATTTCTTTATACACCCGAAGGGTTTTGTTTACCGGGGTTTCGCAGCCTTTATCCGAGACCATTACAGCGCGAAGCGCATAGCTGGCCGTATCGCGATCGAAATTATAGAAGAAAGGGTAGGAATTGGTATTTGCTAAGGTGTCGTTTCCTTGCAACAGCGTCCAACGTCCACCAGCAATGTCGCTTCCTAAAAAGGTGAAGTTTGCATCGGCATGCGCTTCGGTAAGGCGTTCTGGGTTTTGTAAAATACTGCCCGATGGATTGGGATAAACCTCCACACCGTCTACGGTTACCCGGTTTTCGCAACCATCTACGGTAACCACGCCTACGGTTACTGCATAATCGCCTACCTTGGTGTAGGTGTGGTTGCGCTGAGTACCACCATTGGCAGTAGTACCATCACCAAAATCCCAGGAAACCTCCGCGTAGTTGTTGTTTTGCAGTCTAAAGTTCACATCCAATGGAACGCAGCCCGTGGCTGGATTAATTACCGGTACCGCATTGGCATAATAGAATATGGGTACGGTATCTTCGTATGGTACAGAACATCCATCGCTCAGGGTTCCAAAAAGGGTGTCATTGGCCTGGTTTCTTCCTGTGATGTATTGGGTTGGATTTCCCGTGGTTCCGTTGCTCCAACTAAATTGGTAATCCTCGGGTACACCGCCAGTGGCTTCCACTTCAACCTGAGCGGCATCGCCAGGGCAAACAAATATAGAGTCGAAGGTGAAGCGCAGTGAGTCGCGGTAATCCATCTCAAATGCCATTTCGGGTGACGCACAACCGAAGATATCCGTGGCCACCAGGATAAATTCATCCGCTTCTTCCGCCTTTAGCGTGTCGGTTTCCAAATTTTCACCATTAACCTGAAAGCGGTACGGAGCCCCGTTTCCACCGGTAGCTTCCATCTTCAGGACAAGGTTTTGCCCTACGCAAATCAAGGTGTCCTCGATCGGGGTAACGCTTACCTCTGCAGGTTGGGTAACGGTAAGGGCTTCCTGCTCTTCGCAGCCTCTGTCATCAATAACGGTTACAGTGTAGTTGTCTGCAGCCAATCCGCGTGCGGTGTCTGTAGTCGATCCGGTATTCCAGTTGTAATTGTATGGGGGCGTTCCTCCCGTAACCGTTACAAAGGCTTTTCCATTGCTTTCACCAAAACATTGCACCGGATGAAAGTCTCCTGCGAGCTGTGGACCAGGCGTATTGGAAACGGTGTAATTTTCGGTAAATACACACCCTGAGGCATCGGTAATAGTAACTTCGTATGAACCTCCAGCAAGGGCATTCAAATCCTCTGTGCTTTCCCCGTTATCCCAAATGTAGGAGTAGGGCGGTGTTCCTCCACTTACGGTAAGGTCGATGGAACCGATATTTTGGTCGCAAAAATCGGGCGATATCATAGGATCTACGGCAATGCCGCTGGGCTCTTCTATGGTTACCACCTCGGTAAGCTCACAGCCATTGTCATCGGTAATGGTTGCGTTGTAATCTCCAGCACAGAGTCCTGTAAAGGTGCTTTCGTTTTGGGTAACTCCATTGAGGGTAAAGGTGTACCCGTTAGAAACGCTTCCTCCCGTAACAAAAAAAGTAACCGCACCCTCGCAAGCACCGGAGCACGGAGCGTTGGTAACATCGGTAGGGCTTGAGAATGCCAATTCTTCGGGTTGGGATACCACTAGCGTTTTTGTAGAAGAGCACCCCAAATTGTCGGTAACGGTGAGGGGATAGTTTCCTGCGCTTAAGCCCGATGCCGTTGCCCCTGAAATGCTGTTATCGTGTTGCCATTCGTACGTGTAGGGTAACTGCCCACCCGTAGCCGTAGCAACCAACTCACCATTGCTGTCTCCAAAGCAGTTTAGTGCGGTGCTGGTGTCTTGCAGCACAATTTGACTCACAACGGTAACGGTGGCCGAGTCGCTTACCACACAGCTTCCAGCCGGTGTGTACACCACGGTGTAGGTTCCAGGGCCAGGCACTGTAGTGGGGTTAAAACTACCCGCACCACTAATGCCGTTGCCAGACCAGCTTCCACCAGCCGGTGTAGCAGATAGTCTTTCTGTAGCCCCAGTGGGGCAAAAGTCGGGCACAGGGTCTATAGAGGCGATGTCGGCTGCGGTAACGGTAATATCAAGTGTTGCTGTGTCGCCACATTCGCCTTCAATAATATGGGTAATGGTGTGGGTACCTCCACCTGCTATTCTCGGGTTAAAAACAGGAGAGAGGCTGTCGGTATCTTGGCCCTCCATTCCGGTTCCAAACCACAGACCACCGGGAGTAGCAGAGCTCAAGCTCAGTGGTGCATCGCCCTCACAAAGCGTAGATACGGGATTGATGGTAGCATCAAAATCGGAGCTGATTATTATTTCTATACTGTCGGCACGTGCACAGGGTCCGGTAAACTCGTATTTCACCTCGTAGGTGCCGCTCGCTAAGGTGCTGGGTTGGAAAACACCCAAAGCAGTAACTCCAGGACCACTCCAAATTCCACCGGCATCTGCCGTAATGAGTTGGTAATCTTCCGACCCATCACAAAAGGGGCCGGCTGGCCGTATGGTAGGATCAAAAACTGGATTTACAGTAACCACCATCGTATCTCGGTCTTCACAGCCATCGGGTTCCGAGCCTAACACCACATATGCTGTAGTTTCCGAAGGGCTTACCGCATCTCCGTTGGCGTACGATGCACCATTTCCTGTCCACGATATGGTGCTCATCCCCGTAGCTTCCAAAAACACTTCCTGGCCTTCGCAAATGGAAGTGTCGTTAGGCGCTACAACGGTTACCGTTTCGCTTTCTAGCGTTACGTCCAATGAATCGAAACAACCCCGAGCATCGGATACAAAAACCTGGTAGCTGCCACTGGCTAGATTGGCAAAGTTGGGGTTGTTTTGCTGGTTAGCCCGCGAAAGGCCATAGGTATACGGGTCGGTGCCTCCGCTTGCCGCAGCTACAATCTCTCCGTCATTAACCTCAGGACAGCTGGCGTTGGTAGTGGTGGCGGTTAGCTCTATTTCGGTGGGCTCGCCCAAAACGATGCTTTCCGAAACCTCGCAACCGTTAGCATCGGTTACGGTGCAGGTAATAGTGCCTGCAGGACCAACATAGGTGTCCGAGCTGCTACCCGGCCAATTGTAAGTGTAGTCGGGTGTTCCCCCCGAAACTACTGCCACAGCTTCCGCATCGGACACACCGAAACAAGAGGCGCTGTCGCCTGTGAGACTTAGGGTAAGGGCGGGCGGTTCTTCCAGGGTAACGGACTGCGTCACGGTACAGTTTTCTGCATCGGTGGCCACCACGGTGTAGGTTCCAGGGCCCAAATCGTCAATACTTGCCGTAGTACGCACGGGCGATGTGTCCCACTCGTAAGTCACAGGAGTATGAGAACTACTCACCGTAATAGAAGCCCTTCCGTTGTTGGCGCCAAAACAGGTGGGATTTTCAAAGCTAACGTCTGTTATTTCTATGTCGCACAACGGGTTAAGAATTTGACAGGAACCGGTGACGGAGCATCCTTTAGCGTCTGTTACGGTCACTTCATAGCTGCCTGCATCCAAATTGTTGCGCACCGAGTCGGTGGTATTGGAAGCAGCCCATACGTAGCTGTAGGGTGGCACGCCACCAGAGGGTTGGGCAGCTACCGAACCGTTGGCAGGCATAGCACTCACGTCATTGCACACCATGTTTACTACCAATTCTGGGGGGCCAGTTACGGTTACAGTAACATCGTAGCTTGCGGTGCAGGGTCCGTTGTTGTCTGTAATGGTACATGTGTAGGTTCCCGCACCCAAACCAGTAGCTGTTTGCGTGGTTTGTGGGGGACTAGTGCTCCACAGGTACTCGTAGTTGCTGCCGCCAATATTGGGTGGAAATACCGTAGCGCTAGCCGTCTCGTCTCCAAAACAAACCACATTGGAATTGTCTACCGAAAAGCTATCGGGTTCCTGTACAATTTGCTGCGAAATGTTGTCTACCAGCACGTTGGCACCGCCTTCGTCATCCGAGCAAATTAAAATGTAGTCGTAGGTGTTGTTGGGTTTAAATCGTATTTCATGTTCCACCCAGTTACGCTCGTGGTCTGGTGTCATGACGCCCGATTCATACAGCAGCTCTTGCTTAGCGCAGTTAGAAGTACCCGCCCAAAGCTGAAAATTCCCCGGTGCACCGCGGTCGCCTCGGGGTATGCAGTTGCCCGCTACCATGGTACTCGAGTAATCGGGGTCGTAGGCCAGCCATAAGGACATGGAATAATTTTTACCTTGAACCAGGGCACAGTTTAGACGCTGCCCTAAAAACTCACCTGAGGCAAAACCCGCATAGCTATCACCTTCTTTGGGCTGGGTAATTACGCACCATTGGTCTGGTTGTACATCGGGCGTCAAAGCGCATTTGGTCCATTGGGGCGGAACGATGTCCGTGCCACGAGTTCCATTCAAACCCGGGTTGTTGAAGTTAATTTGAGCCTGAAGCCCAAAGGAACACACTAGGGTACAGAATACACCCAATAACCAGGGGGTTTTATTTCGTTTGGATGGGTAATACGCGCTTTGGGCCATTAGAAACAATTTTTAGGGGCTATTTTGGCTTGTGTATGGAAACTGTTGATCAGATTTCCCACACAGCCGCTGCTTTTTTGACGCGGTTATTTCTATAAAGTTGACCGTCTGTAAGCCCCGTCAGCATTGATCTACGACCAATAACATATCATGCTGGATAAGTGGCGATATTATTCGATGGAGATGATATACTTATCGCTGGTATGGATTGTTTAGGATGAATCTTTGGAGATTCCGAAATGTCCGATAATTAATATTATGTAAAGTAGCATCGAAAGCTACTTAATGCAGCCAGTTACGATTCGGTTTGTTGGTATTACTACGTCCTGGTGATCTAACTGCAATTTCAAACGGTCACTTCTTTTACTACGGCTATTTACCGGCTGTTTCTTCCTTTGGCGTTCATTTGATAACGGCTTGCTTAGCGCTTTTCGTCCCCACGAGTAGATACAAAGCCGGAATGGAATCATCGGGTATCCCGGAGTGATACAAACAATGTCGCTCATGCCATCCATTTTTGTCTAGCATAATTCCATGGAGTGCATAAACTAAGCACAAACCCCTTGCATTATAGTGAACGCTGTACCACAAAAATAATCGTACTCGATGTCTACCCTCCTGTTAACATAATGTATTACTGTTTTTATCCAGAGAACAGATGAATATGAGTGTTTGTACAGGGATAAAGAAAAAGGCATATGGTTAACGGGGCCTTAGCTCAGTTAAAAATATGCCTTATTTCTTATAAAGAGAATAAAGAGTACACTATACACGGTTTTACTCCCGTGTTTGATTTCTTTATTAGTGCAATTGAGACAGTACGTTTTCTAATTTCTTGAAGCACTGGGTAATGTCATCCATCTTGGAAGTACCTACAGAAAGGCGGAACCAAGGCGAAGCAACGCTTGCACCAAAGGCGTAAAATGGCACTACGGCTAGCCCTGCTTCGTTGAGTAAGAAGGCAGTAACATCGTGCATGTCGCTCAACACAATGTCTTTGTATTTTTTCCCTACCAAATCAAACTTTACCGTGAGGTAAATAGCGGCTTGCGGTGCAATAGCATCTACGGCATATCCTTTTTGTGCTAAGTCTTGAAAGCCTTTGTAGAAGCCATCGAGGCGAATGCCCAGTTGCTCCTTAAATCCATCCAAGTATACTTTCACCGCTGCCATATTACCTACAAACTTAGAGGCAGCTACCTGCTCTGCTTTGGGAGCCCAAGCGCCAATATGGCCTAGGATAGATTTCATGGCGTTGATAATCTTCTGCGGACCAAAAGCCCAACCTACGCGCACACCGGTAGCAGCAAATGCTTTAGACATACCATCGATATACAAGGTGTATTCGCGCATTTCGGGTACCAGCGTAACGGGGTCTACGTGTTTGGTTTTACCGTGGGTTAGTGTCCAGTAGATTTGATCGTACATAAGGTACAGTGGCTTCTCCCCTTTAGCCTGTCGCTTTTTGTTTTCGTCCAAAATAGCATGGCATATAGGCTCTAGGTCTTCTGCGGTAAACACCGTACCCGTTGGGTTTAATGGTGAACACAAGGCCAGTAAACCTACCTCAGATAGATGCGGAATAATTTCCTCTGCCGTAGGCATAAAGTTATTCTCGGCACGGGTTTCTACCATAACCTTTTCACCATGTGCCAAATGCGTGTAGTGGTTGTTATTCCAAGAAGGCACAGGGAACAACACCTTCTCGCCATTATTCACAATAGCCTGAAAAGCCGCGTAAATTAAGGGGCGAGCTCCCCCAGCTATCAAAAAGGAATTGGCATCATATTCCAACCCCTGATTCTTTTTGATAAAGGTAGAAACGCTTTGGCGCAATGGCGCTATACCATTGGCTGCTGGGTAATTGGTTTCATTGGTTTCGTAGGCACGTATTATGCCTTGTTTTAGCTGAATGGGAATGGAGAAAAGCTTGGGGTCGAAGTCGCCAATGGTAAAGTTGTAAATGGTTTCTCCGGCCTCTATTTTTTCGCGGATTTCACCCGCTAGCTTTATAATTTCTGAGCCTTTTAAATTCTCGGCCATTTCAGAAAGCTGGTGGTGGGTGGCTTCTGTAGTATTCATAAAAAGGTTAGGTTTTCTTCGAGTACAAATATAGTTATGCTAAAGGCTCCTGAGGTGTGGTCTCGGTTCACTTATTCACAAAGGGCTAGGCACTAAGTTTATAAGACCTTAAAAAAGGCTAAAAACAGGGTACCGCAGATGTCGGTCTTCGTAGTAGGCACTGTGCTCATACACCCAGCGCTGTTGTTTGGATAAGCTATTTCGCAGTACTTCGGAGTCTTTTTTAGCCGCCTCAAATCGTGCGGCCAGTTCGGGGTTTGCGTGTAGTAGTTCGGCAGCCTTTTTATCCCATACATATGGCGAGTATCCCTCTTTTTGTTGTAGGATGGCATCAAAGGCGTTCCAGGCAAAATAAGAGTCGGTTGCTTCTGGTGTTAAAGTTTCTAGCAGTATACGTGCTGATTTCCCTCGAACGGGAATCAAGAAATCGCCTGGTTGTAGCGTAATTTCTTCTACCGTATCGGTTGTTGCTACTTCGTAATGGAGGTAGTGCTTTTCGTAAGGCTGCGGGACCGTTTGGTAGGATTTTATGTAGTGTACCTTAGCAGAAACCGTACTGTCTTTCTCCACTTCTTGTACGGAAACGCCATGGTTCTGTAATTTTTCTGCTACTTGGTGGTATCCCCTTTGCAACACGTAGTATTTGGGCTTTTCAGCAAATCGTGTTGCGGTGTAGGTATTGTAATACGCAATGGATGTATCCACCCTAACCTTTTTATTGTAAGTAAATAGTTTTTGGTTTGGATCTAAAGCACTGGAGCTTTCCTCATAAGCGTAACCCATAAAAGGAACGGTATCGGCTACCGTGGTGTCTATTTCCCAATCATAAGCTACTCGAGGCGTTTTCAAGTAGTGGTCTACCGCGGCTTTGCGCTGCTGTTGTAGCTCCTCTCCGTTGTTTTGCAGCCATGTAGCCATGTGTTTCAGCAAAGCCAGAGTGCCTTCCGTTCGTTGTTTAAAAGGCTTTAGCATATGGGTTTCTATGGTGTAAGCGGGCGTAAAATGCAAAGCCGCGTAACCGTTGGCATAACGCGGCCAATCGATAAACTGGTAGATTCCACCCCGCTGCGGTGCTCTACCCCAAACATTGACATAAGGCACCATGGGGAAGGAGTCTTGCATGGCTTGGTACAAAAATGGATTTAAGGTTTGGTTCACATACGTTCCTAAGCCATAGCCTAGTTTATCTTTTTGGGGTTCTAACAAGGTAACCACATGCTGGTAGTCGGCTCCGTTGGATACGTGCGTATCTACAAACAAATCGGGATCGAGATGGTGGAACAATTGCGCTAAGGCAGCGGCATTTTTGCTATCCATTTTTATGCAGTCTCTATTAAGGTCTAGGTTTTGTGCGTTGCCACGAAATCCATATGCTTCAGGCCCATTTTGATTGGCTCGCGAATGGGAGTTGCGCTTCAGTGCACCGCCCACATTGTACACGGGTACCATAGCCAGCACTACCTTGCTAAGGCGGTTTGCCATTGCTGGGTTTTTATGCATTTGCCAAAGCCACCACTGGCAGGCGTCTATGCCATCGGGTTCTCCAGGATGAATACCATTGTTTATGAAGAATACCGTTTTATTGGAGTTTTTAAGGTCCTTCCAGGAAGTAATGTTTCCGGCATTCCAGGTCACCAAATGCAACGGAAGTCCGGCATCGGTATGGCCTACCTCCCACAGCTGGGTATTCTCATTCTGCTGTGCCATTTGCTCCCAAAAATCTATAGTTTGGTGGTAGGTGGCGCTTTGGGCTCCGTTGCTGGTAATAAAAACCGGAGTCGGTGTTTCTTTTTCTGCTGCGCAAGCAAACAACAGCAGCGCGAGATAACAAAGGTGTTTCATGGTTTTTAGCTTGCGGACAAGGTAAGTTATTATGCGGATTTCGGGTTATGGAGCAAAACCAGCAGCTAATCCTCCAAATATTTTGCTTAAGCCAAAGCTAGCGCCTATCAAGTGCGTTTGCCGGTATCTTCCGAGAAAGATAAGGTTTATGCTCTCTCAATTCTTCTGCTCTCTTCTCCTTGGGCTCCTTTTCTTAGGATCATATGCCCAGGATCGCTACACTCCTTCCGATGCATTTCCCGAAGCGGAAAATGATGCCACAGTGCTTCAGCTTTCCACAGATGAAGCCTTGGACATTTTATCAGGTGGGGTAGCCATTGACGCGAAATCCAGACGTATTTTTAGAAAAAGTGAGCGCTGGAAAAAACGTGCTATTAAGCGTTTAACGCGTTCGGAAGTACAGCTGCAAGAATACCAAGACCAGGCTAAGCGCTGGTCTGCCGAAATGGCCTACGCACTCTACGAGCAGACCAAAGCTGATATTCAAATTGCACCCATCACAGAGGCCAATGCATACGATGTAAAGCTGTATCGATACTTTAAAAACATAGAGGCCCATCACGAGTGGTTGGTAACACAATGGCAACAGGCAATAAAGCCGCCCATAGGAGAACGCATTGCCTACACGGAAAGCCGTATTTCAGGACTCTTGATTATTAAGAAGGAGTTGCTCCAAAAACCAGAGGATTCACCTTCATATACTTTCCAACTGAAGGATATTAATAATCACATATCCAGCCTATTATCCTACTTAAAATCGGTGTATAAGCACACGGTTCCCGTAGCTATAGATGGCCAGTCTATGTACCATGTTTTGGAATTGGCGCATGCCGCATACCCTGATGAAATAGGCATGAGCGAACGCGAGATAACGATAGATTCCGATGCCAGGGACCGGTTGCAGTTTATGCGTTTTATGACAGAAACAGTAAAAGGCATGGATGATGCTTATTTTAGAACGGTAGCACTAGCCAAGAAAGCCAACACGGCCAGTATAAATATCTTGGAAGGCAGACGCAGCCAGGAAAACATAGAGAAGCTGCGTGCCTTACAAGCCGACCAGAAACATTTCATGCAGATATTTAGAACCAAGTATTATTCCCAACGCCCTCCGCGTGTGGAGTATGCCCAGCGATAAGTAGCCCAAGTATCGCATACAAACCCAAAAGAATGCCGCTCCTGCTTTGCGGGAGCGGTTTCTTTTTTCGTACTTTTTCAGCATATGATACCAGTAGATCTTCGGAAAAAGTACCCGCTCCTAGAACAGGAAACCTATTTAAACACACCCAGCACGGGGCTAATTACCGAGGATATTGGTAGAGCGGGAATGATGTTCTACAACGAATTCCAGATGCGCGGAAGTACTTACGCCCACGAGTTATTGGAAAATGAAATTCCCGCTATAAAGGATCTTGCGGCTAACTTTTTTGAGTGCCCGACCCGCAATCTTGCATTTGTTCCCTCCTTTACTTTGGGCCTACAAATGCTAGTACTAAGTTGGCCAAAGGATGCTCGAATCATGCTATTGGAGGGCGATTATCCTAGCATTACGGTACCGCTACAACGGCAGTTTAAGCATCTTACTCAGGTAAAAGCACAGCCACACGGCTTCTACAGTACCGAGCACATTAGCGAGCAAATTGTGCTAACAAAACCGCAGTTTTTAGTGTTGAGCCAGGTGCAGTATCACAGCGGTCAAATCTTAGACCTTGACAGTATTAATGCGGCTTGCCTAAAAGTAGGTGCAAGGTTAATTGTGGATGGAACGCAACATGCGGGAGCTTTTCCAGTACACTTTGATGAACACCCAGCCGATGTGTACCTGTGCAGCACCTACAAATGGTTAACCGCGGGTTTTGGAGCAGGTATTGCTATGGCCAAAGAGGACTACTTACAACAGTTCCCTCTGGTTACGGGGGGATACGGCAGTATGAATTGGGAAACAGGTAAGGCCAGTGAGGGAATGCAGGCTCTAGAACCGAACCACCGCAATAAACCGGCTATTCTTTGTTTGGGAGAGGCCCTGCGATTACATCAAGAGTTGGGCACTAAGAACATAAACACCCACCACTTGGGTTTAATGGATGAATTTCTAGATCGCTGTCCCGAAAATATTCGCATAACCGGCACCAAAAAGGCAAAAGACTACGCTGCTTTTTGCTGTTTGGACGATGCTTCGGGCGATTTGCACCAAAGGCTTACTCAAGACCGTATTACCCATACCTATCGCTTCGGTAGGGTGCGGCTTGGCTTTCACTTTTACAATAATGACGAGGATTTAGAACACCTGCTAAAGGTCTTGTCTTAATCCCGCACCACTTCCACTCCTTTCCAGAATGCCACGTGATCTTTGATACTCTCGGCTAGTTTGGATGGTGTTGGGTAATACCAAGCCGCATCTTGGTTTTCATCACTATTTACCTCTATAGTGTAATATTTGGCTGTGCCTTTCCAATGGCAAACCGATGTAGTGCGGCTGCTCTTGAAAAACTCCATATTGAGGCTATCTTTTGGGAAATAGTGATTGCCCTCTATAACTACGGTATTATTGCTTTGGGCTAAAACGGTATCCTTCCAAACTGCTTTCATACGCTTGTTTTTTCTAAGAGAAAATCGCAAAAATAATTGCGCTGATCCCGAAATTCTTTTCGAACCACTAAGCCGGTGTCGGCCAGGATATTGTTTAACACTTCAAGATCGTATTTTCGAGATATTTCCATAAAGATACGCTCTCCTTTGGAAAAATGAACTGCTGTATTCGCACTACCCAGTCTTACAGTTTGATCGCTTCTACTCTCTAAATAACTTTTTGCAATGCCGTTGTCTTCTTCATACTCGGCTACGTGCTCAAACTGATCGAGGTCAAAGTCACCGTTCATTTCTCGGTTTATGCGCTGCAGCAAGTTCAGGTTAAAATCTCGCGTATAACCTTGAGCATCATCATAGGCAGGAAGGACAATATCGCTACTTTTCTTAAGGTCCAGCCCCAACAAAACCATATCGCCATCTTGAAGCACATCGGCTAGCTGCTGCATAAAAGATTTCGCTTGTTCATCCGTCATGTTGCCCAAATTAGATCCTAGAAAAAGAATCACCTTTTTTCCACTGCCCTCAAGGTGTTTGAGCACCTTAAAATATTCACCCTGCAACCCTTCAAACTGAAGTTCTGGCAACTCTTGCTTTAGGCGATTTTCCAACTGGCAAATGGCATTTTCCGAGATATCGATGGGGCGGTACAGCACCTGCTTTCCCTGCAGTGCTTTAAGCAACTCAATCGTTTTTGTACCATCTCCGGCACCCAGTTCAAACAAGGAGATCCCATTTCCCTGATCTGGAAATTCTCGGATGATATCGCTACTCTGCTGCGTTATAATTTCGTATTCCGCATCGGTGAGGTAATACTCCGGTGCGTTCATGATTTTCACGAAAAGCGCATCTCCTTTTTCATCATAAAAATACTTGGAAGGAAGGTGTTTGGGTTGTGCTTTGAGGCCCGTGATTATTTCTTCGGTAAAGGTCATATTAAAGGTCTTGCGCCAAGCGGATTCCTGTAGCTTGCCATTGGTATTGGGGGTGAAAAAAATTGCGATAGCTTATTCTACTGTGGCCAGGGGCTGTAGCTTTTGATGCTCCACGAAGCACCATTTGGTTTACCATAAACTTGCCATTGTACTCCCCTACCGCTCCTTGGGGCGCAGTATATTTAGGGTACGGTAGATACGCGCTTTGCGTCCATTCCCAGGCATTTCCCCAATGTAATTTGGATGCTGCGGCCTCCCACTCGAATTCGGTAAGTAGACGTTTGCCACGCCATAAAGCATAAGCCTGTGCTTCGTAATAGTTGATATGGCACAGGATAGCATCTGGGTTTACTGGTATCAAACCTCGTAGCGTATACTGATGCCATTGACCGGATATTTTTTTCCAGTACAATGGGTGTTGTAACTGGTGTTCCTTGATAAACTGCCAGCCTTCATCCAACCAATAATGGTGCTTTTGATATCCTCCATGGGCTATAAACTCCTGAAAGGCACCATTGGTAACTAGGTTCCCGTCAATTGCTACGTCTTCTACAAATGTGCGATGTCTTCCGTGCTCATTGTCAAAGCTAAACCCAGAACCCTCAAACCCTATTTCATAAACGCCAGCACTCAGTGGTACAGGATCGTATTGGGGCTCCACGGTATCTACTAAAGAAAAGTTTTCTTGGTATACGGGGTATGTGGGGTTGCAGCTTAGAATGTACTTAAAATCGGTAATGAGCAGTTCTTGGTGCTGCTGCTCGTGCTGTAAACCAAGCGCTATTAGTCTTTCAATTTGGGGATCTTCAGTTTCTTGCAGTAGTTTTTCGATGTGGAAATCTACATGGGCTCGAAATTCCCAGATTTCCGATAACGGGGGTCGCGTCAATAAGCCACGGTGGTCCCGGTTTAGCCGCTCTCCTACTCCATTGTAATAGGAATTGAAGAGATACGCATAAGTGCTATTGAAGCGCTTGTATCCTGGGGCGAACTGAGATAACACAAACTCTTCGAAAAACCATGTGGTATGGGCTATATGCCATTTTGCCGGGCTAACAAACACCGCAGGCTGTGGAATGTAGTCTTCTGGAGATAGCGGATTGCAGAGGTCTTGGGTTCTGCGCCTTATGCTCTGGTACTGGGGTAAAATTTCAGGTGCGGAGGTAACGGTTTCGCGCTCCATATTTCTGCTCGGTTTTGTCCTTACAACATACGGAAAAAGTTGTGGAACCGTATGGTGCATTGCGATTGCGCTAGCAAGAAATAAAAAAACCACCCCGTATGAGGTGGTTTTTCCATATTTTATGAATTG
>CAZVJF010000007.1:107314-147129 GCA_964627445.1 uncultured Flavobacteriales bacterium
TGTTTTGATCTACTACAATGCTCTCTATGGCAGCATCTATAAAGTGCCCAGGAATCGCTACCGTAGATACATCGTAAGCCAACCAAAACCAGTTGTCGCCCGGATTTAGCTCGGAAAGATTATCATCAATGTTGTTAATTGAGAATACAGCTTTGGGATCCGTTCGTGATCCTACACGGTTATTGGTAGCAAAATTATCGCTAGCACCCGTGTAGTAAAGGTCTGCGTTTAGTACGTCAAAGTCAACATCGGTGCTGGCTGATTGATTGAAGTTAATTGTTTTTAGAATAGCTGGCTTCACACAAACCACATTCGGGTCAGAAACAGCAACATTAAAACCAAGAACAACTTGATCTACCAACCCTTTGCTTGTATACTCTTCAGAACCTTGAAGTGCAGCTATTGTACTAACTGTTTGGTACTCGGTTTTGCAGATGTTAATCGTGTAATCTTCGGTTTCGCCTCTAAAATCCTGTTCACAAGCACTAGCATATGGACCCTGGGCAGAGTTATCCCACTCATGTACAACACGCAATCTTGTAGACCCTTCAGGTATATTGGGAACAGTGATGTTGGCAACAAAAACAGCTGGATCACCCGTAGGTTTAGATGGAAGCAGGTAGGATTCATTGGCATCGCTAAAGTCACCGTCTTTATTCCAATCTATATAAACATTTCCATAATGAGTGGCTGAAGTTCCAAAAGAACCTCTGGTAGTAAATTCAACTGCATAGTCTTCACCAACCTCCACTGTAGCTTGAAAGTTATTATTTCCAGTGAAGTTACCGTAACCATTAGCGCTGTAGCCACCTGAGTTATTTACCCAAATGGTTCCCCCTCCGTTATCTTTAAATTCAACGTTGGAAATAAAATTCGAACTCGCATCAAAGCCCGATGCGCAATAATTTTGGCCATGTAGCGTCATTGCTCCTATGACTAGCATAAGCGCGCAGCTGTAGCGTAAAGTTTTCTTCATGTCCGCGAAAATAATCATCGAAGAAAACTGACCGTTTGTCTAAGGATAAAGACCAATTAGCAAATTGCTGCAGATTTGAAATCTCACCATGCGATCCTAGTAAAACAAAATTTGGTTTTTAGCGATTTCAGGAAATTTGCTCGGCTCACTTTTGCGTATATCCCGTCCTTTTACGTCATAAATGAATTAAACAAAACAAAACAGTAAGTTTTGAACGTGATAAGTGAACAAATAGAGCCTGCCCCCGATTTTTATTGACCCTATCCGAACAAGAAATAAAAAAACCACCCCGTATGAGGTGGTTTTTCCATATTTTATGAATTGCGTTGTACTAGCGTTTATGGAACTTAATTTGCGCATCGCCTTGGGCGGTGCGTACGGTAATAATGTACATGCCCGCAGTAAGTACGTCTACTTGCAGTTGCAGCTGATCTGAACCGCTTGCTGCATAGGGTACTTGCAACTGCTTGCCATCTAAGCCTTGTACATAAAGTGCTTCAACGGCATCGCTAGATATACCCGATAGATACAACTCGTTTTGCGCTGGGTTGGGGTACACAGCTATGGATTGATCGGCCAACGTAGTTAAGCCTGTAGTGCCGCCTGAGACATGAGTCACTTCGACTACCTCACAAACTGTAGTCTGACAATCGTTGTCATCGGTAACCGTTAAACAAACCTCGTAAGTGCCATTGGAGAAAAATATGATATACGGATTTACCTGGTTTGAACTGGCCCCGTTATTTATTTCCCAATGATAGCTACTAAAGGAATCATCACTCGGTGTAAACCGGAGTCCACCCGTATCGGGTTCCGAAGTAAAGGCTACCTCTGGAAGTGGGTTTACTCGGTACATTATCGGATTGCTTACCGCTTGCTCAGGTGTTGCACAGTTTAGTGTGGATGTGAATTTTGCCTGTATCACTGCACTATCAGGTAACGTGGTGCTGGTGTACGATAAAGCTGGGGTGTTCTGCATAAGCTCATCGTTTACAAACCACTGAATGCGCTGTCCAGGCCCCTCACCGTTAATCTCAGAAACCTCGGTTCGTACGGTAGTTCCTTCGCAAACCGGGGTGGTTGTATTGGTGCTAATTTGAATATCGGTCACATTCACCTTTCTGCTGGTAATGGCGGTCGGTTCACCATAAGCAAATGGGAACTGGCTACACGCTTCGCTAGTTTGCAAGCGTACGTTAAACACATCTTGCGTATTAATTTGATTGGTGCTGTAGGTGGAATCGGTAGCACCGCTAATCTTAGCGCTGTTTTTAAACCACTGATACTGTGGACTGGCCCCTGCATCTACCGCTTCACTGATACTAAAGGTTACCGTTTCCCCTGCACAGATAATGGTATCCGAGGCCACAAAAGCTACATCGGGAACAATAGATCGGCTTACTTCAAATTGAACCGTATCCCTACTAATAAGTGGCATAGCACAATTAGACTCGGTAATAACGTATTCTGCTACAATGGTGTGGTTGCCCGTGCTAAACGTATCTATCTCATTGGATAGCAGTGCTAGGGTTGACTTTCCGTCAAACTTCCATTGTACGATACCATATCCGCCTGCATTATTAAAAGCCGTATCGGCAATAAGCTGTACGGGATCTCCCAAACACACAAAGTCACCTACATCTTTTCTGAGATCTATTTGTGGTCTCAGGGTATCTATGGATTTGTAGGTGAGTTCACTCTCCTTGGTAGGAGTCTCTAAGCAAGTGTAGTCTCCTTGTGCGGTTACCCGCAGTATGTCTTTGTTGCTCAAAGCGCTTGAGGTATATGTAAATCCACCCACCTGAACCGTGTCATCATTCACCAGCCAGGTAATTTCGTTTATACCAAACCAATTGTTGGTATCGGCAGTAAAATTGGCTTCAGCACCTATGCAAAGCGGCAGGAGCTCCTCTGAAGATACTTCTATGGTGTTGAAACTGATCGGAGTAATATCTACTACTACCGTGTCCGCATCGGTAAAGAACCCACAAAAGCTATTGGCCTCAAACTTAACACTTACTGCATCGCCAGTATTTAGCGTGTTCAATGTTAGGGTTGTGCTCTTCTCTTGTGGCAACTCCACTCCATTCACATACCAGAAAAACTCAGGGGTAACATCAAACTCTCCAGTAAGATCTGCGGTGAAAGAAACATCTCTACCATCGCATTTTAGAACAGCAGGATCATCCACGTTAAGAGTAATCTCTGGGGGTATTAATCCGCCAAGAACTGTAGTTCTAAAGGTATCAGAACTGGTGCAGTATTTATTGTCCAACATGGATATGAAGTCCGTAGACTCTACCGGAGCAGCTTTGGTTACCGCTTGGTTGGGTTGCGCTATGCTTTGCCCTGGAGACCATACAAAGTTGTCATTTACCCCCATGCTAAGCGCTAGACGATTCACCGTTACTTGGCCATTTTCACTAAAAACTTTAAAGGTCCACGTGCCATTTGGGTCTATACCCAACAGCTTGGAAAAAGACTCCTCGGGCAGCAAATCGCCAGACAACACCCCTGCATTTTTAGCCGCATTGTTTGCCGATGGCGTTATGTTGTAATTCTGGCTGGTGTTGGAACCATTTCCAGAACTCAACAACAAGGCAGTGCCATTGGGCGCTTCCAATATGGTTGTAGTACTTGCTGGGTCCGTTGTATTGAGCCTAATATTAATTTGATCGAAGACTGCTCGGTTTAAGAACAACTCATTTACACCGGCTACTTCTATGGCTATCTCTCCCAGCTCTCCTGCAGAAAACGTAGTGTCTTGGGTATGCTCAAACACCTGATTTTTGTATCCATAAACGGCTGTTAATGTTACGCTATCGCCAGCGCAGATCGGATCGGTTTCAGCAAAAGAGTATTGCACCCCAGTAAAAGGAACATCGGCAACGCTAGAGGTGATAAAAGCATTGGGACAGCTATTATTGATGCCGTACAAACGGTAATACATATTGGTGTCTACCGAGGGGCGCTCTACTGTGCTAAAGTCCTCGGTTCCCGAAATATTATCCCAACTTACCCCATCCAAAGATTGCTGCAAATTATACGTGCCATTGGCGTTGTTTACCGAAAACGATAAAGGCGCATCGTTGCACAGCGCATCGTCATTCTCTACCACTAACTCACCCAGAGTTTCTATAGTAAAGGCGTATTCCTCCATTTCGCCAATGTTGGCACCTGTACACGGATCCATAATTAGCGCATCGGAAATAACAAAACGTACCGCCCCTTCTCCAGCACTTACCTGGGCAGGAACCTGTACGATGGCCTCAAAAGTGCCGCTAACAACACCCGATCCTGACTTTGCTGCTTCGCCTATCAGTATGCGCTCGTTCTCATCGGTATAGTCCCCATCATTATTCCAATCAAAAAAGGCATAAGCATGCACCAAATCGCTAGAGCCCGATGTTGCCGATATCGTATAATCCAACTCCAAATCGTAAAACGCATTGGCACACAAGCTAAACTGAGAACCACTGTGGTACTCTGTTATAAAACCATCATTGGAAAAACCGCTATTTCCGCTCTCCAATTCATCCAAACGAACCTGATCTATACTCGCCCCTGCACCATTGCCTGTAGGAATGCAGTAACGAATAATTTGGCGTCTGCCCACAGGATCTCCTGAGGATACCGTAATCGTTTGGTTGGTTAGTGTGTTTTGATCTACTACAATGCTCTCTATGGCAGCATCTATAAAGTGCCCAGGAATGGCTACCGTAGATACATCGTAAGCCAACCAAAACCAGTTGTCGCCTCCTTCTAACTGAGAAAGGTTATCGTCTATATTATTGATTGATAAATCGGCCTTAGGGTCGGTAATCGATCCTAAACGGTTGCCCGTTGCAAAAATAGCGCTAGCTCCTGTGTAGTAAAGGTCTGCGTTTAGTACATCAAAGTCTATGTCCGTACTGCTGGATTGGTTGAAATTGATGGATTTTAATATAGAGGGTTCCACACATTGCCCTGAAAAATCGTCTACGCTTATGTTAAAGCCAAGAACAACTTGATCTTGGTCGCCTTTGCTAAGGTATTCCGTACTAGGTTGTACCGTATTAACTGAGTTGACTACTTCATAAAACCTCTCACAAACATCTATTCCGTAATCTTCTATCTCACCATTACTGTTCGCGTCAGACCCACACCCGCTGTTAGGTGGGTTTCCATTATAATGTGTGAATACACGCATTCTGTAATTTCCAGGTTGGACGTTAGGTGGAATAGTGTAGTTAATGGAATATGTCCCGTCTTGAACACCTGAAGCTACCTGCTGAAAAACTTCAAATGTTCCATTATCATCCCAGTCAAAATACACACGAATCCAGTGGTCAAAGCCAGTAACTATGGAAACTGAAATATTGTATGAATCGCCCGCCTCGACAAGTGCCGTCAAATTGGCATTATTCGAGTAATTGGCGTAGCCCGTTTGCCCAGTTGAGTTGCTAAACTGTCCGTCAAAGTTTACGTTGGATATATACTCATTGTTGAAAGTAGCGGGAGACTGCTGACAGTAGGATTGGCCAAACGCATCGCTAACCAACCAAACAATGGCACAGAGAATTAGGGTTTTCTTCATGTCTACTAAGGTAGTCATCGAAGAAAACCAGCCGCTTGTCTAAAAATCAAGGTTTAGCAATAAATCCCTGCAGATTTGAAATCTTACTAACCCAATTTCATTTGATGTTATAAAGGAATCCTGTTACAAGAAAAAATGACCTTACACTCACTCCACTTCGGAAGCAGAGTGAGTGGGTCATCTAACCAAAACCTACTCTTTACTAAGGCTTATACGTTGGGTCAACTGTCCAGTTTTAGACTGTAATATTATGGTATACATACCAGAACTTAACTTCGAAAAATCACACTGTATTCGGCTTTCTGTTGTGGTTTGGCTGTATGGTATTGTTAAAATCCTACCCGCATTATCTAAGGCTTGTAATTGTTCAATTTCGGTGTTTGCAGGCAACTGAATCCAAAACACACCCGATGTTGGGTTGGGATATACTTGAAGCGCCTGCTTCTGTTGCGTACCACGTATGCTGGTTATGTAACTCACCTCCTCACATGTTGTATTCGTGCAGAAATTGGCATCCGTAATGGTTAAGCATACTTGATACTTACCATTTGTGGTAAACTTATGGTTTGGTGTTGTTTGCAGGGATGTACTGCCGTCTCCAAAATCCCAACGGTATTCTATAAAATCGGATGAAGCAGGAATGAAGGAGTAACTTTCATCACTTTCCTGATCAAATCGAAATTGACTGTCCGGCAATTCGTTAGCGGCAATAACTATATTATTACTCATGGGCTCAGGATCAATGGGACAAACCACATCGGTTATTAACCGAGCCACCAACTCATCCCCATTTTTTGGCGCGGGCAGTGTAATTGTACTTATACCGTTGCGCTGAATCGATGTGCCGTTGAGCAACCAGTCATATATTGGATTGGAGCCACCACCTTCCAAAAAGGAAACAGAAGCGGTTAAAGGCTCGCCTTCACAAATAGGCATTTCAGTTTCAGCGTTAATCCGTATTTCTGATAAAGTAGGTTGCGAAACAATGATTTTAACTGGTGAAGCGAAATCATACAGGAATGTAGCGCAACGTAGCGAACTCTCAAGGCGCACATTCACTTCATCACCAGTTCTTAACTCTGAAGTTATGAAGGATGTGCCCGTTTCTCCAGGAAGCTTTTCACCATTAAGTAGCCACTGCAGCTTAGGTGATGCCCCTCCATTTTCTATGGTAGTTACATCAAAGCTTATTGTTTCGCCCGCACAGATGCGGGTTTTAGAAGCGCTAAAAACTACGTCTGGTGTTGGTGATGGATCTACAAAGAAACTAATGGCTGCTTCTTCTAAGTTGCTTTCGGTGCATGTTCCAGGAATTTGGTAGGCTACTTTAACCTCATGATTACCATTGCCAAAAGTGTCCGATTCAAAAACCAAACCGTTGTAGGTAAATTGTTGGCCATTATGGTACCACTGAAGGGTGCCATTTCCCCCTGAATTGTTAAATGAGGTGTCGGCAACGATTCGAACGAGGCTATTTTGACAGATAGTTTGATCGTTCTGCTCCGATTCAACGGTTATTTTGGGTTGTAGCTTCTTTATAGATCTGTATGTTATGGATCGCTCCACTTGGGTTGTGGTTAAGCATGGATACTCCCCAGTTACGGTAACGGATATTACATCCATGTCATTTAAACCGCTGGGAGAGAAAAGCGTGCCTCCTTCTTGCATTTCAGAGCCGTTTATAAACCACTTAATGCCAGCATTGGGTCCAAAAGAAGACGTATCACAGGTAAAAGAGGCGTCAATTCCTTCGCAAACCGGAAAGTTCCGGTCAGAAGCAATAGCTAATGTAGGATCTAACTCAGGTAAAAACGAGATAATGGTACTTTCTAAGGCTGTAAATGTACCACAAGCATTGGTTGAGGCTACAAAAATACTTACTTCATCTCCTTCCTCTAAATCAGCTGATGTAAACTCTTCTTGGGTAGCGCCCACTACATCATCACCGTTGATTCTCCACTGGTAGGTAAGCTGCTCTGATGCGTTATCTACATCCGTTGCGAAGGTAAAAGATGTTCCTGCGCAAACCGGTACACTAGGGCTTTTCTCCAAGGTCACTGCTATCGGCTGTTCCTCAAATACAGCTATTGGAAGATCTTCACTGGTATTGCAATAAACGTTTTGAAGCGAAGCCGTATACGTTGTAGATTCTGCAGGGAAAACCGAGATTGAATCTCCAACGGTTGCCGAGGTACTATCTGCTGGCGACCATCGAATAGTGTCATTTACACCAAAGAACATGCGAAAAGCATCAATGTCAATACGCCCCCCTAAGTCCTCCGATACTGCTACCAGTTTCCAGGTTCCGTTCGGATCTACACCATCGAAGCGGCTTAATGAGTGCTCGGGTGTATATGTACCTGATAGTACTCCAGATACGCTGGTAACACTGGGAGCTCCATCCCTTACGAAGCATACGGTATTGCCTGTTCCAAAATTGCTCGAACCATTTCCATAGCTCAATACTAGTTTTTGAGCATCAGAAGCATCTGGAGCATAAAGCATAAACAGATTGCCAGCAGCCATGTTGTTAATAGAAACATCAATGCACAGCGAATCCAGGGTAACCGAGTTACTAGTTGCTGGGGAGATGCCGCTAACCACTAAAGGCATTTCAGCTGGTTGGTTCGTTGCTGTTACGGCATTTTCAGTTTCAAATATTGCTATAGGATATTCAAATGCGCCCGAGAGCTGTACCGTATCACCAACACAGATTTCAGTCTGATCTTGCTGGACGTTTTGCAAACCAACGAAAGGTACATCTACAATATCGGAATACATTTGGCCATTAGGGCAGGAAGCGTTGTTAGCCATTATCCTAAAATAGGTTGTGGTATCAATGGCATCTGTCGTTACACTATTACCACTAATACTCAACGTTTGCCATGAAGTACGGTTATTGGACTTCTGGTATAAAAAGCCCGTTTGACCATTGATGGCCTCAAGTTGAACCGATTGAGTTTCGCAAAGAGGAATAGTACTAGCAGTACTTAATTCACCCGCTTTGTGAAGAACGTAACTGTAATCTTCAGCCTCACCTGTGACTGTTGCTACGCAAGGTGTAGCAGCGGCTGACTGTGTTATCATTACCCGCATTACGGAAGTTCCAGGAAGGGCATGCTGGGGGGGCACAATAGTGTTGTTTACCGTACCGCTCCTGTCAGCTTCTACTAAAAACAAAAGTGTTTGGTCATTACCCAGAAGGTAGTGCTCATCCTTATCAACGAAATCACCATCTCGGTTCCAATCAAAATAGGCATGAATAAACAACGGAAATTGACCATCAATAAAGGCCCGGGAAATGTTGTATTGCACTTCTAAATTATACTCTACGCCTACGCACGCGTCAAAGGGCTTTAACTGTGCCGCATAGTTAAAGTATGGAGCAAAACCACTGGCATTATCTAGCTTATCCATTGTTACCTGAGTAACATGTGCGCCGTCACCAAAAGGATCTCCTTGACCGTCTTCAGGAACACAATAGCTATTCACAATTAAACGCTTGCCTGCTGGGTCGCCATTGTTAACAGCTACCGTTGAATTGCTAGCATTCTCAGTATCAATAATCATGCTGGTAAGCGCAGCATCAACGTGGTTGTCTAATTGCGCATTGGCATCAATATCGTAAGTAAGCCAGAACCAATTGTCACCTTGAGCCAAGGCATCCAGATTGTCGGAAATATCAGTAATGCTAAAATTGGATCCAGCCATAGCTGATCCCACTTGATTGCTTGCATTGAAATTCGCTTCACTACCGGTGTAAAAAAGCTGTATGTTGGACACATCGGTAGCTAAAGCGTCAGATGCTCCTTCGTTAAACCGCATTTCGTGCAAAACTATGGGGGACGCACAATTCGAAGTAGTAAGCTTAATTCCTAAAATTTGGTTTTGGGTAGTACCCTTGCCCACAGAATTCGTACTCTCCTGGTTAACCAATACATTATCGAGCGACATGGCAACACCATCACAAACCCTCAAGGTGTAGTCCTCCGCCTCACCGTAACTATCATCCTCGCATGCCGCAGCGTAAGGCCCTGCTCCGGTCTCATATTCATAAACAATTCTCATTCGAACATCGCCTAACACTGCAGTTGCCGGAACAGTAAAGCTTGAGTTAAATGTCCTGGGGTGGTTTCCACTTTGACTTGCTACCAAATAAACTTCACCCAAATCGAAAAAGTCTTGGTCATTATTCCAATCGACAAGTACTCTTGCGTAGTGACTGGAACCATTTTGATTTCCATCGGTAACAAATCGTAGGTCTAAATTATCTCCTGGTTCTACTATTGCAATGAAGTTTCCGTTGCCGCTAAAATTACCATAGCCATTGCCGCTTTGACCATTACTCGCGTTTATCCATTCACTGGATCCGTTTTTAGTCAGCTCCACTTGATCTAAAAACTCGCTTGTAAAATCAAAATTCGGGATGCAGTACTGGCCAAAACTTTGTAAAGCAGCAACAACAAATAATAGGGTGACTAGTTTTCTTCTCATGGAGCAAAAGTACTTAGCAGCGGATTGGTATATATTAACATTTAATTAATTTCCTCTTTATTGTTGAGTATGTGCATGTAATTATTGAGTAGACGCCAATAATTTAATAATGAAGCCTAAAGTTTAGTAAATTATTTTTGATAGTTTACTATATTATCAGGCTATAACTCATAGCTTGACAATTAGCGGTAAAAAACAAAGGGCGTGTCAAAAATGACACGCCCTTTGATAAGATTCTTAGATTTTCGCTCAGTCGCTACATCTTCGCTTTCATCTCCTTGTATTTCTCGTTCATGCCCAAACGAACATAAAGCTGAGATAAGGATGTAATGGTAGCCGCATCCTCTGGGTTCAACTCGTGTGCAGACTCCAAAAGTTTGATCGCTTCCTTAAATTTCACGTTGGCTTTCTCGTTCAACGCGTCTATCTCATCGCCTTTGGTTCTAAAATCAAGCTCATTGGCTTGGTTGTTGAGTTCCACTCCTGCGTTGTACACCATGGCTCCAAGGTTGTAGGCTGCATCAAAATAATCAGGCTTCAATTCCAAGGCTTTCTTATACTCCTTTTCGGCCTCGGCTAACTTACCCATGTTGTCATAAGCTACTCCTAATGCAAAGTGTAGAATTTCGTTGTCGGGCTCGTTGCTTATGGCTTTGGTTAAGTATCCAGCAGCTTCATCGTACTTCTGTGCAGTAAGGAAAAAATTCAGCTTCTCCAGGATCAATCCCTGGTTGTTGGGATACATCTCCAGACCTTGGTCAATAGCAGCCAATTTTTTCTCCTCTTGGTTGGTGTTGCTGAACACGCGCACCAATGACAATACGCATGTCTCTGGCTCAAAAGGGATTTCTAGCGCTTTCTGGTAGTACTCCGCAGCAGTTTCGTAGAGCTCTGCTTTTTTCTCTTCAGTTTGCGCTGAAACCGCAGCGTTCTCATACGCTAGTGCTGTGTTAAATACCGCAGAAGAATCTGGGGTGTCATAGATTTCGTGCAGTTTAGCAGCGAAAGCAAACATCTGTCCCGATTGCTCGTACTTCTCTTCTTGGTAGTACGATCCAGCAGAGTCTAGTAAAACGGCACGCTGCAACCCTACCTGCGCTCTAATTTTTTTGCTGTAGCGCTCTTTTTCATCCAGCTTAAGGCTTTTGTTCCAAGACTTAATTCCTTTGTCCAGGGCATCTTCTACAAAAGTACGCTGCTCAATATCTGGGCTCGTAGCCATTCCTAAAAGAATAGACCCTTTGTAGAAGTATGTTTTGGCATCGTTAGCCGTCTTATCGTTTTGCTCGGCTTTGGTGATGTACTCGTATGCCTTAATGAACTCTTTGTCTTTCATATAGTTGTATGCGGTCACCTGTGCAGACTTTTGTGCAAAAAGTCCAGTGGTAGCCACCATACAAGCCAATGCTAAAATGCGTTTCATGCGTTTTGTTTTTGTTGCCGCCAAAGGTAAAAACTTACTCTGACTGGCTTTCATTTTCGGTATTGTTTTCAGCAGAATCCGTGCCAGAATTGTTTTCATCCGTTGCTGCCGATTCTTCTTCGTCTTCTTCCTGATGTTCCACCTTAGCTATAGCAGCGATGTCATCGTTGTTTCTCAGACTTATCAACCGCACTCCCTGCGTGGCTCTACCTGCAACCCGAATGTTTTCCACCGCCATGCGTATGGTAATGCCATTTTTGGTGATGATCATGATATCATTCTCATCCGTGACGGCTTTTATGGAAACCAACTCCCCGGTTTTATCGGTAATATTAAGGGTCTTCACCCCTTTACCGCCGCGGTTGGTAATGCGGTAATCTTCCAGAGCAGAGCGTTTTCCGTATCCTTTTTCCGACACCACCAATATGGTTGCCTCATCCTCTTTTACGGTAACCATGCCAACCAACTCGTCTTTGTCGTGGCCTAGGGTTATTCCACGCACACCCGATGCATTTCTTCCCATAGGGCGCACTTTCTCTTCGGGGAAGCGAATGGCTTTGCCCGAACGCAGCGCCATAAGGATATCGTCCTGGCCATCGGTTAGCTTTGCCTCTAATAAGGTATCTCCTTCTCTAACTGTAATGGCATTAATACCATTGGTTCTGGGTCTGGAGTATGCTTCCAAGCTGGTTTTCTTAATAACACCCTTCTTGGTTACCATAACTACAAAGTTGTTTTCTATGTAGTCCTGGTCTTTAAGGTCTTTCACCTTAATAAAAGCCTTGATGTTGTCATCGCTTTCGATGTTAATCAAGTTTTGGATGGCTCTACCTTTGGAGTTTTTGGCTCCTTCTGGAATCTCGAAAACACGCATCCAGAAACAGCGCCCTTTTTCGGTAAAGAATAAAAGGTAGTTGTGGTTGGTGGCAACAAACAGAGACTCTAGGAAGTCTTGATCGCGTGTTGTACTTCCCTTAGATCCTACACCACCCCTGGCCTGAGTTTTGTATTCCGATAGCGGTGTACGCTTAATATAACCCAAGTGCGATATGGTAACTACAACGGCCTCATCGGCAATCATATCCTCTACCTTAAAATCTTCGGCACTGTGGATGATTTCACTCCTGCGCTCGTCTCCGTACTTATCTTTTACTTCTTGCAGTTCTTCTTTGATGATGTTCATTCTCAAGCCTTCATCTGCAAGAATAGCTTTCAATTCTTCGATAAGCTTCATAAGCTCATCATACTCCTCTTTCAGCTTATCTATCTCGAGTCCGGTAAGCTTTTGAAGGCGCATATCCAGAATGGCCTTGGCCTGGAGTTCGGAGAGCTCAAATTTCTCCATCAAGCCATTACGGGCATCCTCTACGGTGCGCGATCCGCGTATCAGTGCAATAACCTCATCCAGGTTATCTACCGCAATTATTAATCCCTCTAATATGTGGGCCCGCTCTTCTGCTTTGCGCAACTCGTATTTTGTTCTGCGAGTTACCACGTCTAAGCGGTGCATAACAAAATTGCTGATGAGCTCTTTGAGGTTCAGGTTCTCCGGACGGCCTTTTACCAGGGCAATGTTGTTTACCGAGAAGGACGTTTGCAGTGCCGTGTATTTAAACAGCTTGTTGAGCACTACGTTGGGTATCGCATCCTTTTTAAGATCGTATACGATGCGCATTCCATTTCTATCCGATTCGTCTCGGATATCCGAAATTCCATCCAACTTGTCCTCGTTTACCAAGTCGGCCGTCTTTTTAATCATTTCGGCCTTGTTTACCTGGTACGGAATTTCGTTTACAATGATTTGCTCTTTTCCAGATGGCGTTTCCTCAAATGTAGATTTAGCACGCATTACTACGCGTCCTCTCCCCGTTTCAAAGGCTTCTTTTACACCATCGTAACCGTAGATGTAACCACCGGTTGGAAAATCGGGAGCTTTAATGTGCTCCATCAGTTCTGCGATTTCTATATCGCGATTGTCTATATAAGCGCAAACTCCATCTACAACCTCCGATAGGTTGTGAGGCGGCATGTTGGTTGCCATACCCACTGCAATACCCGAAGCCCCATTTACCAGCAGCTGCGGTATTTTAGAAGGCAATACGATGGGCTCCTTTAAAGAGTCATCGAAGTTCGGGCGGAAATCAACCGTTTCTTTGTCAATATCCGTAAGCATTTCCTCGGCAATCTTACGCAGACGTGCCTCGGTGTAACGCATCGCTGCAGGGCTATCGCCATCTACCGAACCAAAGTTACCCTGGCCGTCTACTAATGGATAGCGCAGCGACCAATGCTGAGCCATACGTACCATGGTATCGTATACAGAGCTATCTCCATGCGGGTGATACTTACCGAGTACTTCACCGACTATTCTGGCAGACTTTTTATACGGACGGTTGCTGGCAACGCCCAATTCGTGCATTCCAAACAGCACCCTTCTGTGGACAGGCTTCAATCCATCCCGCACATCTGGCAGGGCTCGCGATACGATGACTGACATCGAATAATCGATATACGCAGTCTTCATCTCGCTCTCTATCATTACGGGTATTATCCTCTCGTCTCCTGTCATAATTTCTTAAAATAAAATGTGCACAATGTTTGTAGGATAGAAAACGAAATTACATATTTAACAAGGCCTATTGAAGGCACTGTAGTAGCTTATTACTAACAGATTTTTGTTAAAAATAAGACCGCGTCCAAACTGCTATCGCGCAAGTTCGTTTCTAACTTTGATTGGTGGTGCAAAGCGGCATCGAAAATACGATTTTATGGAAGCTAAATTTTCACCCAGAGTAAAAGATGTTATCACCTTTAGCCGTGAGGAAGCCCTGCGGCTGGGGCATGATTATATTGGTGTGGAGCACCTCATGCTGGGATTGCTTCGCGAAGGAGAAGGAACCGCCATTCAAATACTTAGACGGCTGGAGGTTAACTTGCAAACCCTGCGGAAAACCATTGAGGGAGGTATTCCGCAGAGTAGCTCGTTATCTACGGTAAGCAATGCGGCACACATTCCCTTTCTTAAGCAAGCCGAAAACGTAATAAAAATAACCTACTTGGAAGCCAAGCTGTACAAGAGTGAAATCATAGGTACAGAGCATCTGCTATTATCTATCCTAAAAAACGAGGATAACCTGGCAACCAAGAGCCTAAACCGAATGGACGTGGACTACGAAATTACAAGAGAAGAATTTGAATCTATCCTGGCCGACCGTGGCGAGGGGAATCCCAGAGCGGAGTTCCCCGGGACACCAAGCTCCGATGACGATGACTCGGGTGCTGGATTTTCTGGTGGCGGAGGCGGTGGCGCCTCGCGTAGATCTGGAGACAGCAAGTCAAAAACCCCCGTACTGGATAACTTTGGACGCGACTTAACCAAAGTTGCTGAAGAGGGGAAATTAGATCCCATTGTGGGTCGCGAGAAGGAAATTGAGCGCGTGTCTCAAATCCTCTCGCGCAGAAAAAAGAATAACCCCATCCTTATCGGTGAGCCGGGTGTTGGTAAAAGTGCCATAGCGGAAGGCTTAGCGCTCAAGATCATCCAGAAGAAAGTATCGCGTGTACTCTTTAACAAGCGCATTGTAGCCTTAGATGTAGCTTCTCTAGTGGCTGGAACCAAATACAGAGGCCAGTTTGAAGAGCGCATGAAGGCGGTTATGAACGAGTTAGAGAAGTCGCCCGATGTAATCCTGTTCATCGATGAGTTACATACCATTGTAGGTGCCGGAGGTGCTAGCGGTAGCTTAGATGCCAGCAATATGTTTAAACCTGCCTTGGCGCGTGGGGAAATTCAATGCATTGGTGCTACCACGTTAGATGAGTACCGCCAGTACATAGAGAAGGATGGCGCGCTAGAAAGACGTTTCCAAAAGGTGCTGGTAGAGCCTACCAGTATTGAGGAAACCATACAAATCCTACACAACATTAAAGACAAGTACGAGGACCACCACAGTGTAACCTTCTCGGACGAAGCTATAGATGCTTGCGTAGAACTCACCAACCGTTATTTGGCCGATCGCCACTTGCCCGATAAAGCCATTGATGCTTTGGACGAATCAGGTTCTCGGGTGCACCTGAATAACATTAATGTACCCAAAGAAATTCTGGACATTGAGAAAGCCATTGAGGAAGTAAAAGACGAAAAAACCCAAGTGGTTAAAAGTCAGAAGTACGAGGAAGCAGCCAAGCTGCGCGACAAAGAACGCAACCTTATACAAGACCTAGAAAACGCTAAGTTACGGTGGGAAGAAGAAGCTAAAACCAAGCGTATTAAAGTAACCGAGGATCATGTTGCAGAGGTAGTTGCCATGATGACGGGCATCCCCGTGCAGCGCATTGCCGAAAATGAGACTGGCAAATTGGCACGCATGGCAGAAGACATGCAGGGCGAAATTATTGGTCAAGACGATGCCGTGCAGAAAGTGGTTCGAGCCATACAGCGTAACCGTGCCGGACTTAAGGATCCAAAAAGACCCATTGGTTCTTTCATTTTCCTAGGTCCTACTGGAGTAGGTAAAACTCAATTAGCCAAGTCCTTAGCACAGCACTTATTTGACTCCGAAGAAGCGCTAGTGCGAATTGACATGAGTGAATACATGGAGAAATTCTCTGTGTCTCGCTTAGTGGGTGCGCCTCCTGGATACGTAGGATACGAAGAAGGTGGACAGCTTACGGAGAAAATCCGTAGGAAGCCCTACTCTATCATTTTGCTGGATGAGATTGAAAAAGCACACCCCGATGTGTTTAACCTCTTACTGCAGGCTTTAGATGATGGGCAATTAACCGATAGCTTGGGTAGGAAGATTGACTTTAGAAACACCATTATCATCATGACTTCCAACATTGGAGCACGCCAGCTTTCTGATTTTGGAACCGGAATTGGTTTTGGAACATCTGCTAAGAAAGACCGTGCCGAGGAAGATGCAAAAGGAATTATACAAAGTGCTTTGCGCAAGACCTTTGCTCCAGAGTTCCTAAACCGTGTGGACGATGTGGTACTGTTTAACTCGCTGTCTAAGGAGAACATCCACAAGATTATCGATATTGAACTCAAGGAGGTATATGCCCGCATCAATACTCTAGGTTATGAAATTAACCTTACGGATGAAGCGAAAAACTTCATTGCCGACAAAGGCTTTGATGAAAAATTCGGTGCCCGTCCGCTACGCAGAGCCATCCAAAAATACATTGAGGATGTGCTGGCAGAAGAGATCATTCATAGCCGCGTAAATGAAGGCGACAAGATTGTCTTGAACGTCAACAAAGACAAAAGCGGCATAGACCTCAAAATCGAAAGCAAGGGAACCAAAAAGAAAGGCGGCAAAAAGCCCTCTTCTGAGGAAGAAGACACTACCAGCAAGAAGTAGTTGACTTTTAATGACTAAAGAGCAAAGCCCAGTGGAGTATTCCGCTGGGCTTTTTCATTATTACCAGGTTTATGGTCAGTAGGGAAACTTGCATCGGTGCTCCGTTTATTCCTCTTCAAAACCGTAATAATACAGTTTGGATTTGGCCAGGAAGTTGGGATTGTCGATGATCTCATCTCCTCTTTTAAGCCGTTCGGTAAAGTCTTGGTGAAATGCTCTAAAATAAGAGGGGATTCCAGTATGTAGTGGATAGCGTTTATTGATCGTAAAATTATCGCTCTCAGGAAAAGCAAGTGGATACCGATAATCGGGTTTTTCACGAGCGATTATCGATGAAAATCTTAAATACCCTCTGCGATCAGGATTTTCAAACCAACTTTTGGGTTCAATGCTTAGCGATTCATGGACACTTTCAAAATCACTCATCCGTTTGGCTACCTCGGTGTACTCTACATTGACAAATTCAATCTCCGAAACTTGGAAATAATTAAAAACCTTCCATATCTCAGGGAAATTCATCAGAAACGAGAATAAGGGTCTGTATACTGTACGGTCGGCATCCGCGGAATACTCTTCCTCAGGTGCGACAGGTTTTTTATAATAATCCCGATGTGTACTTAGTTCCAATAAAGTTTTTAATCCTTGTTTAATCTGGCAGGGCAACGCGAGAATGTCTGACCGCGATTGCCATACAATGTGGTTTTCCTCACTCAAAGCAACCGCCAAGGCACTATCGATATACTGATGCGTTTTTAAGCTGGACGCGATAGGTGCAAGCTCACCTCCAGACCTTAGAAGAAGCTGCACATCGTTTAGCAGCACCAAACGCTTCTGATTCACAGGTAAGGGCCATGCCGATTTAAGCAAGTTATTTGCTAATTGCTTGTGCTTCGCAGCAGTATCGCTTAGGTAGCTATTTAGCAATTCCTTTCTGTATGCATTCTTGTAGTCCAGCAATAATGCCATATCCAATTTACAGCTGACACAGTTGTATGCCAATGTTTGCTGATACATGCGATTAAAAACATGCCAATAGGTCTGCATGGGTACGCTATCCTCCCAGTACGTTTTATTGGTAACGTACTTGAGATCGTAGGGGCCTATAGCTAGGTATTTCGGATTAAAATCTTCGAAAAGGCTCGTTTCTACCGGTTTTTTAATGTTTACAGTTGCATCTTCACTTTCGAAGTACTGCCAGGTGATAAAAGGAAAATCCAGCAAACTATAAGGGGATTTTCGAATACACTGCATGATTAGCTCTGGAAAGACCACGTCATAGGGAGCGAGCAAATGAAATTTGAACGCCAAGCGAATAGCGGGCGCTACATCATTCAGCGCATAGGCTTCTACAATAGATGGCCAAAAGCTTTTGCGAACATTATAGTATTCTGGATAAGGCTTTTGAGTAACGGGACGATCCTTAAATTTATTTATGCTCCTTAGCAGCGCCTGAAAGCGATCATCAAACATGAAATACTGCAGTTCTCGTTGCGTATCCTTACCAACGGTATACCGGTTTAATAAATCAAAATCACCATCCAACTTGCGCAAAACGGCAATTAACTCCAAGTACTTTTTTGCCTCAAATCCTGCTGCAGTGTACAAATCCAAAGCCAATTCATCGGATTCAATTTCAAACTGCTGTAAGGTGGAGTTTTTATGATAGCTGCCAATTAAGCTACCCGAATCGTACAGATAAAATAGTTGGGCGTAATGTTGTAGTACACGATGCGCTATTTTTTTGCATACATAAGCAGCCAAGACATCTATGCTATACAATTCTGCAAATGCCCCTTGGTTTATAAAAATATCATGGCTAGGATATTTTTCAGTTTCAAAATTTGGGTAGTCCAGAACGCGAATGTGAATTTTACCCTTTAAGCTATCGGGCATCAGGGCTTGATAGCAGTGGTCAATCATTGCTGCTTGGTCTCTGGAGAGGCCAACCACGCGTTGATTCATCTCTGTACGCGCTTGATCATAAGCAACCCAACTTGCGTATTTTGCACCTCTAAACGCATTGGATTCTTTTAACGGGGCTGGAATATCTTCATAAATGCGAGCGCGTATCGCGTTGTAGCGTTCTTGCTGCAAGGAGTCATCCACCACAATATTAAAACCCTCGCAAATGGTTTGAGAGTGATTGCTTAATGAAATTAAAAGCAATATAAAGATCAATACATATCTCATGATTGCTAAATTAGCTTAAGATTTAGTGATATAAAAAATTAATAATGAGATTAGTAAAGAATACTTCTATTTGGAAGCTTTGGGTGATACTACTCGCTATTTTAGGCAGCACATCGGTAAGTGCCCAGGTAGAAATGCTAGCCTTTGAGCAATTGCAAGATTTTTCCTCGGGTAAATATGTGCAGGCTACCGTAAAACTGCGTCCAGCGGGTGATAACGATGTAACCAAGTATCACTGTAAAATAAAGTCACCCAAAGAGCTGAGAAGAAAAGCGCTGCTGTTACGCAGAGGGCCCAACACATGGGCTTCTGCCTTATTATATTCCAACCAAAACCGCATATACACGCCTATGCTTTGGAATGATAAGCGCTATGGATTGCTTTTTGATTACGATGCAGAGGCTTTGCAAAAGCAACAAAACAAGCAAGTGGCCAGCGGTGTGGCTTTTGGACTTATTGGTGCTGCGGTTAGTGCCGCCACCGCAAAACCCATACCGGTGTATCCCTACCTCGTAGATTTTGAGAAGGCCACCGTGCAGATGTTGACACCGGAATACGCAGAACAGCTTTTTAGTGAGCATCCTTTATTACTTCAAAGTTTCCAGGAGCACCAATCCGAAGAGGAACTCATAGAAATATTAAAATCATATTCCTTAGTTACGAAGTAGGGACTACTGGCAGCCTAAACCAAAAAGGGGCACACCGCAAGACAGTGTACCCCTTTCTGGCTATTTGTCTACGAAATGATGCTACCGCTTCTTCAGCAACATCATCATTACGTAGGTCATCATAAACCCAGACACCAAACCTTCAATAAGTAACATTCCAGCCGAGGATACCGGTGTCATATAAGACCCGCACCAAGCGTTGTTCTGGATATACTGCATGAAATCTGTATTGAATGTGAGGGTAAAAAACATAAATAAGGTGAAGGGAATAAGCGCTATGATGGTCGTTCTCAGCCCCAATCGTATCCCCTCTAAATAATCCAGCTTTCCACTAACTTTATTTTTAAACTGACGAAGGACTAAGTACAGCCCCGCCAGCAAGAATACGCCATTAAAACTGCGCATCCATAGCATAGTTTCTAAGTCAAACAGTCGCATTATTAGGAAAAAACCAATGAAGGAAGCTCCTATTGCTAAACCTGCTTTAAGCGTAGTATTGAATATTTGCTGTTCGTGTAGCGCAAAGCGCTTTTCGAGTGCTTCGTTTGAAATAGCCATAGTGTAATTTGGTTTTTTGGTTACACTATATAGACGTCCACACCCCGAGGCTTGTTTACTTTTTCCTGTTAAGAGCTTATAAATGAGGAAATTACATTACAGCAGCATATTGCTCGCTGATCTTCCCATTCAATCTACGGTTATAGTCTTCCTCCAGCCACTTTAGATAGTTGTCCGTGGTTTTGCATATGCAGTAAGAATATAAGCGCACCTTGTACCGTATATCCTCCGCCAAATCACGGGCTAGCTGCTTCGCATCAAAGAGGTCTTCGCTATTCTCTACGCACATTTCTGCGTGATGCGCAATAGCCAACTCAATAACCTGTCTGGGCCTACCCCCTTCTGACATGATGCGCTTGTAGTTTTTCTTTACGTCAAAAGTAACATCCTCTGTTTTCGAAAACTTTTTGCGCAAGCTGTCTGGCATTTCATACTGGAAATGGCGCTGTATTTCTTCATCCGTTACCAGATTATCGTAGTAATCCTCTGGATTTTGGAAAATGTGTTGCCAATCTAAACCCGCATGCCACAGCCCAAAGCGTGCTGCATTGTTACCGAGATCGATAATTTGAAACTCTTCTTTCCCGGGTAGGATACGTGAACCACGCCCTATCATCTGGTGATACAGCGTTAATGAACGCGTTGCTCGATTCAGGATGATGCTTTCTACCGTAGGTTCATCAAATCCTGTAGTCAACAGCCCTACCGATGTTAGTATGGCGTCTGGGGTTTCTTTAAACCACTGCAGCGTCTCTTTTCGCTCGGCAGATTTACTGGTATTATCCAGGTGGCGAATATTGTCGTATCCGGCCTCTTTAAACATCCCCAAAACGTATTTGGAGGTATTGATGCCGTTGTTAAATATTAGGGTCTTCTTTCCTAGCGATTTTTCCTCGTACGCCTGCAACAGCTTTTCCTGCATTATTATGCTGGAATAGAGCTTCTCGGAAGAAGCTACGGTATAATCACCGTTAGTTCCTACGCGCAAAGAAGAAAGGTTTACATCGTAGGTGTAAGTGATGCCTTTGGCTAAGAAGCCGCGCTTTATCAGTGAAGTAATAGAGTCGCCAACAATAAGCTCATCGTATACATCGTACATGGGGAGCTTGGCGTTAGAACTTAAGGGTGTTGCCGTAACTCCGAGTATAATTGGGCGCTCGAAATATTTAAAAAGCTTTCTAAAAGAGTTGTAGTGCGCCTCATCTACAATTACCAGACCTACGTTCTCAAAATCTACCACACCGTCTTGTAGGCGGTTGTTCAAGGTCTCCACCATGGCTACGTAGCACAAATGTGGATCCTCGGGTTCTAACTCCTTTACCTTGCTATCAATAATTTTATTGGGAACTCCGAACTCATTGAGCATGGAAGAAGTTTGCGCACAGAGCTCTATGCGGTGCGTCAGTATCAGCACCTTCTTATTGGTTTCTTGGATGTAATGTCTGGAGATACCAGAAAATATAACCGTTTTACCCCCACCCGTTGGCAATTGATACAACAGGTTGTAATGCTCGGGTTTGTCGTTGATTTTACTAAATATTTGGTCTAGAGCTCGCTTTTGATAATCATAGAATTTCTTGCCTTGTTTTTTCTCGTGTATCTCGTAATTGTTACTTGCCATAGTTTGCTGCTCCGGAAAAGAAAACGTGCAAAAATAGGGCTTTTTTAAGCCTCCATCCAAGGATTAAGATCATCATGATGATTCTAAACTGACCGCCAGTCGTACAACTTACTGCTACAGAAGCAGTTCTACAATATCTTTTGTAGGGTCTTATAAAGGTTTCTTCGCAATACTTCCCCCATATTCTTACATTTTAGGAACTTCTTATCTCCGTGATTCTGATATAGCTCCTGTTTTAATTGCTCCACTTTTTCGGGGGTAGAAATTTCATCTACCCGCATGGCATCAATGAGCTGTTTCAGTTGGTAGCGGTAGGAAATTAGTCTCCGTGCTATTAGCGTACGTTCTTCAAACTGATACTGACGCACGGTTTCGGGGTTGAGCAGCTCTATGCAAAAATCAACAACGGGATTGTTTTCCTTAAAAAACTGGGGTAAATACATGGTGCGTTTGCCCTCGTAGCACTGCTGATCAAAGTCTATCGCCCGGATGCGGTACTGCTCATTATCGAAGTCGGGAGTAATGTCTACCACGTAGTTATAAGATCGCATATCGCCCAGCAGACGTACAAAACAACGCTCATTAAACTTTACAAACTCTTTAGCCAAGCGCACTTTATTGATGCGCGGGCTGTGCATGTAGGTTTTAATGAAATCGTCTCCGGGAATCCCTGCTATGTGTTCTTCTATAAGCGAGCAATCGCCTACCAAGAAGTTGATACGGTCTGGCGATAGCAGGTGTTCCAACTCTAAGCCGTAAACCCTACTGGCATCTATCTTTTTAACGTAGATGTAATCGTAGTTATCGTTAAATCGGTTTACGATGCGAACGCGAAAGGGGTTGCTATTGCCAAAGGTGCAGTAGTCTACCCTACTCACATACAAATGCTTCCTAACCCGCTCATCGCCATCGGTTTTTAGCAACACGTACAAGTTGGTAAGGCCGTTATGTATTTCTTCTTGGATGGAAGGATTGTACATAACGGTCTCCCATAAAGTATCGTTACCGTGCTGATCGCTTAGTGGAAAGCTTTGGTCGTAACCAATAAGATCATCGTATTCCACCGGAAGCTTGCGCTTTCTTTGAAAATCATTGAGATAGCGGTTGAGCTCCTTTGATATCGGAAAAAAGGGCTTTTTCTTTGAAATTACATTCATTTCCACCCTTGCAAAATACAGGTTTAATTATTGAATAAAACCCGCTTTACGCAGTTTGTCCACCACAGCTCGATCCAGCTCCGGCCGTGCAGCCATAACAGTGCTGGTTTACAATAATTTCGCGCGCTAGCAGTGCATCAATGTCAAATTCCGAAATATGTTTCGATGGCGCCTCAACCTTAAGCTCAAGCATTTGGTTGAAATCGCAATCGTAGAGGTATCCATCCCATCCAATAGACAGCGTATTACGGCACATTACGCCTTTTGCTGCCGCTGGGTTGTATGCATCGAGCAAACGCTCCATATAGTCTTCAAAAAGATCTTTTTGCACCAAGAAATCCAAAAAGCGGCTAATGGGCAGGTTGGTAATTGCTAGAAGATTGGAAAACTCAATGCCGAAATCGCGCTTTAAGTTGTGCTTAAACTCGGCCTCCATTTCGTCCTGGTCACCAGGTAAAAACGCACCCGATGGATTGTAAACCAGGTTTAACGGTAGGTCCGTATCGGGCATACCGTATCCCGCATCGTTTAACATTTGCAGGGCTTTTATGGAGCGGTCAAAAACACCATCTCCACGCTGCCGATCTGTTTTTCCAGGAGTATAGTGTGGCATAGAGGAAACCACTTCTACCTTGTGTTTTGCTAGGAACTCTGGGAGATCGTAGTATTTTTTGTTAGCAACTATAATCGTAAGGTTGCAACGGTCTATGATATGCTTTCCGAGTGCACTTACCTCCTCCACCAAATAGCGGAAGTTAGGATTCATTTCGGGAGCCCCCCCCGTAAGATCCACGGTACCTACATCGTAGTTTCTAAGCACTTCAATGCATTGATCCATGGTGTCTTTGGTCATAATCTCTTTACGATCTGGACCAGCATCTACGTGACAGTGTGCACATACCTGGTTACACATTTTCCCTAGGTTCATTTGGAATATGTCCAGTTGAGTGGGCTTCAGCGGAAAAAGGCCTTGCTCGCTCAGCTTTAGCTCAAAGGGTGTGTGCACGCCTTTGTTTTCGGTTAGTACGTCTACTTGCTTGGCAGCGCGTGCCAATTCGTGTTGTCTTGCAGAAAGCGATTTTATCATATCGGTTGGAAAGTTAGTGAGTCTAGGAGAATGCCCAAGACTGTGACTTACATTTCTAAGGATTTAACTTTTTTCATCATTTGTACACCATGGACCATAGCCGCACCTCCTTTGATAGCCCCAGCGATGTGCACTGCTTCCATCATTTGAGCTTCGGTAGCTCCTTTTTGTAAAGAAGAGTCGGTGTAGGCATCAATACAATAGGGACATTGCACTGCGTGCGATACAGCTAAAGCGATTAACGCTTTTTCTCTAGCCGATAAAGCACCGGGTTTAAAAACCGCTCCGTACCAATCAAAAAACTTATCGGCAAGTTCGGGTTGAAACTCGGCAATATCTTTAAACTTCTTTAGGTCTTTGGTGTCGTAGTACTGATCCATAATTAAAATTTTGCCAAGTATAGGCAAAGCGTTTTTATTCTTCCATCAAGAAGGAATTGTGCAGAGAAACGAAGTAATCTTTAACACGGTTTTTCATTGAATTGTGCAACCCCATCAAAAAAGAGTGAATTTCAACTTACCTTGTGCAAAGTTGGGTTGTAGAATGAACTTCTGATTTCTTTTGGGGTTGCAGTAGTGCCCTAAAGCCTAAGCCTAAAAAACCCGTTCATGGAATTAAAGCAGCACTCTGGAATTTATACGTTACGAGCTACTCAACAACTGCCAATGAGCATTGAGGAGGCCTGGGAGTTTTTCTCCACCCCCAAGAACCTAGCCCGCATTACTCCCGATTTTATGGGGTTTAACATTACCAGCAAAGTAACAGATACCATGCGGCCTGGACAAATAATCACCTACAGAGTAGGTGTTTTGCCCGGTATTAAGAGCAATTGGGTTACCGAGATTACCCATGTGGAGGCACCCAAATTCTTTGTAGATGAGCAACGGTTTGGCCCTTATGCCATGTGGCACCACGAACACATTTTCGAGCCAAACGAAAATGGAGTTTTAATGACCGATGTGGTTTCCTACAAACTGCCACTAGGCGCTTTTGGCCGACTTTTTCATGGGCTGCTGGTTAAACCCAAACTGAAACAAATATTTTCCTACCGCATAGAGGCACTAGAAAAAATGTTTAGTAAGCAATCCTAGAAAAGTCCTCAATTTATCTCTACCGAGAATCACCAAAGCGTATATCTTTGTTCTATGCGCCCACCACTCTTTTCGTGCATTTTTGTGATGTTGTGTTTGTTTGGATGCAAGGATGAATCGCTGCTCGGAGATCGAACGCCAACCAATCCAGACATCCGCTTTAAGTATCCTACCACCTTTGCTTTTGACTACGCAGGCGACATCTCTCCTATTACCGTGTGGACCCGCCAAGGCTGGGTTTCCGACCCGAATCTAGGTCCCAGAGACCATCCTTACGTTGCCGATTTTACCACTACTTTAGATACCGAAATAGAGCCCCAATTAAGACGGTGGTCCATACAGCTAGAAGACGAAAACACCTTGTATTTCATGAAAAACAATGTGGTGTTAGACACGTTTTCCTACCGCATTTTTCAGAATGAAATTTATGTGGATACTTGGACCCAGTTTTTTCTGGAAGAAGAACGACTCCGAACTCCTGCCTTTGGGTACTTTGTTAAAACCACAGAAACGGCCCAGAATGTGACTGGATACCAGAACCAGTTTTTTGAAGACCTCTATCCAGAAATGGAAAAATTGCTCCATGTAAACGATACCGCGGCGGTTCGTAGATTTTCTATGTACTTTATAGAAGACAAAGGGGCAGAATAAGGTTAAGCCTTCCTTAAGTTTTTATGCACAGCTCAGCTTAAATGCCTTGGCGCAGTACTTTTGCCGCCAAATTGCAGAAAATATGCGCATTTTATCGCTATTACTTTTTTCCTTTACAGTGTTGTTTGTCCAAGCACAGACAGAGCCTTGTGGTGATCCGCAAGCACTAAACTACAATCCTTTAGACCCACAGCAGGGTTACAACTGTGTTTATCCAGCCACGGTACTCGCCCCGACCACAGAAACTGAAATAGCTGATGTTCCTGAGACCTCCGGAATTATTGCCATAGACGAACGTATTTATTCGCACAACGACAGTGGTGGTGAACCCCAACTTTTTGTAATCAATCCAACCGATGGCACCACAGAGCAAATAGTACGACTGCAGGGATTAACGCGAGACTCGATCCGCGATTGGGAAGCTCTAACCCAAGATGAAGATTTCATTTACATCGGAGACTTTGGCAATAACAACGGTACCCGAAAAGATCTTCGCGTGTATCGGGTTCACAAGAACCAATTAAACCCCTTATTGGATACCGTTTGGGTAAACTACGATGTTATTCCTTTTTTCTACCCCGAACAAAGCAATTTCGAGTCCAACCAAAGCCACAATTTCGATTGCGAAGGCTTTATCGCTAAGGATGATACGCTGTGGCTATTCACCAAAAATCGGGGCGATCTAAATACCTCGGTGTACAAAATACCAGCCCAGCCCAGCGAAACGGAATACGCTGCCGAATTGCTTGAAACGTATAGCAGCTTGGGCCAAATTACTGGTGCTACCTACTACCCAGAGCGTGGTATTGTGGCTTTGATTGGATACATCAATCTGGCACGTCCTTTTGTTTATCTGCTGTGGGATTTTCCTGAAAACAACTTTTTTAATGGTTATGTAAGGCGTTTGGAACTGCCGGATGGCGCTACAGGCCAAGCTGAGGCCATTTGCTATTTTACAGACAACACCGTCTTTATTTCTAATGAAAATTTAGGGGTACCGGCAAGGTTATCCTCCTTTGAGGATACCTACACCCAAGAGGCCATCACCAGCGGTATTCTTGGCAAAGATTGGAAGCAAGAAATCCGGATCCGTAACAACCGCATCGAATTGGGTAGTGTGCCTGCTGGAAAATTCCGTTTAATTTCTGTGGAAGGTAAAACACTACACAAAGGAAAGTACCAAGCGCATAGCACTGTGGTACTACCTCAAACCAAGGAAGGTGTTTATGTGTTGCAAATGGAACCAGAAACTGGTACTGTATACCGCAAAAAACTTTTTCTTAGAGGGAGCAACCTGTAAGCGCTATGGAGCATTCTGCGCTGGATGCATTACTGAACAAAATTCGTGCGTGTGATATTTGTGCCCAACACTTGCCGCTGGGCCCACGGCCAGTTCTCAGCGCTACGCAAAGCAGTAGCTTACTGATTATTGGACAAGCTCCTGGCACCAAGGTACATCAAAGTGGTATCCCGTGGGACGATGCTAGCGGCAAGCGCTTGCGCCAATGGTTGCAGATGGATACGGAAACCTTTTACAATACCAAATACGTTGGCATAGTCCCAATGGGATTTTGCTACCCCGGTAAAGGCAAAAGTGGCGATTTACCCCCCAGACCCGAATGCGCTGAGACTTGGCATAACGTATTGATGGAACATCTACAACAGGTTAAACTTACCCTACTCATTGGCACTTATGCGCAGAAGTATTACTTGGGTAAACGAGCTAAAAAAACACTTACAGAAACGGTAAAAAGCGCAGATCAGTACCTTCCACACTACATACCACTACCACATCCTTCGCCAAGGAATCAGTTGTGGTTAAAGAAAAATCCTTGGTTTGAAGGAGAAATTTTAGCCTTACTTAGAACTACTCTTAGAAAGCTTGCGATACCCACCATCGGAAACAGGCCATAGTTCATCGTAATTCCAAGCCATACTTGCGGTAGATGAGCCACCTTGCGGAGTTGTCTTAAATTGTTTCCGGGCGCCTATGATAACTGACCAAAAGTTAGGCTGTATTTTGCTTATTGATGATGATCCAGCCAGCAGTTTTTTAAATGGCGTCATCATTAAAAAAGTAGGGCTTTCCGCTCACATCCAGGTTACTGCAAAAGCACAAGATGCATTGGATTTTATAACATACAGCGGAATATTTGAAAGTTCCAATCATGTAAAACCCGACTTGATATTTGTAGATATTAGCATGCCAGATTTGGACGGCTGGGACTTTGTAGAACACTTTAGAAGACTGCCCGAAGAATATACATCCGATGTGGTACTTGTCATTTTAACCAGCAGCGAGAACAAGGTAGATCGCCAAAAGGCTCTGCACCTTCCAGAAATTCAGAGCTACATTACCAAGCCACTGTCTAAATCTAAGGTTACAGACTTGGTCAATAAGTTTTTCCCAAGGCAAAGATTATAAGCCAGTCGTGTAAATACTAGCCAGTAAACCGTGCTACCATGCTACATTTACAGCATGAAAAATGTGTTTTCAATACTACTATTGCTATCACTTGCTTCGTTGGTATGTGGGCAAACTGCAGCGGTAAACTGGCGTGCTTACAATGAATACCGCAAGGACTGGGATGTAACCCATTACGACCTCCATGTAACGGTGAATATAGAAACCAAAAGCCTCTCGGGACACAATACAGTACGATTCTTACCAGTAGCCAATAATTCATCCAATTACCTACAAATAGACTTGCAGAAACCCATGATCCTGGATTCTGTGATCTCTAACAACCAAGCGGTTAGCGTACAAGCCCATGGCGACCATTACCTTTTAAACTCGGAGGATATTAAAGACAGTACGTTTACCGTATATTTTCACGGTATACCACCCGTAGCCAAACGCCCACCGTGGGAATCGGGGTTTGTTTGGACCAAAGATAGCCTGGGAAACCCTTGGGTAGCCGAGGCCTGCCAAGACCTAGGGGCCAGTATGTGGTGGCCTTGCAAAGACTACCCCAAAGACGAGGTGGATAGCATGGATATTACCATTACCTGTCCCAAAGACTTAAAAGCCGTGAGCAATGGTAGGCTTATACAAGTTACCGACCCCAACTCCCGCCAACGAAGCTATCATTGGAAGGTAGTTAGCCCTATCAACAACTACGGGGTAAACCTCAGCGTGGGCAATTATGTGTATTTCAAGGAAACCATAACGGGAGAAAAAGGTCCACTAGAGGCCACCTATTACGTACTGCCCTACCATGTAGAGCAAGCCAAGCTGCAATTTCTAGATGCTCCCAGAACTATAAAAGCCCTGGAACACTGGTTTGGCCCCTATCCATTTTATGAGGATGGTTACAAACTGGTAGAAGTACCATACCTAGGCATGGAGCACCAAAGTTGCGTAACCTATGGCAATCGGTTTAAACAAGGCTATTTAGGGCGCGATTTGAGTGGAACAGGCTGGGGCCTGACTTTCGATTTTATTATTGTGCACGAAAGCGGCCACGAGTGGTTTGCCAACAACATTACCCACGAAAATGTGGCCGATATGTGGATTCACGAAAGCTTTACGAGTTACAGCGAGGCCCTTTTCTTAGAATACTTTTACGGAGATACTGCAGGGGCTGCTTACATCCGAGGCATACGCCAGAATATATTAAACGACAAGCCTATCATAGGCAATTACGAGCGCAACGAATCGGGTTCTGGCGATATGTACTACAAAGGCGCCAACATGCTGCATACCTTGCGGCACATGGTAAACGATACCGAACTGTGGCGCAAAACCCTGCGTAAAATGAATGCACAGTTCTATCACCAAACTGTATCTTCTAAAACCATAGAAGGCTTCCTAGCCCAAGAGCTCAATATGGACCTGGAAGGCTTTTTCGATCAGTACCTCCGGGCTGTGGAAATTCCAACCTTAGCGTACAAGATAAAAAGGCGCAAGGTGGTCACCAAGATGACCAACGTAGCCCGTAATTTCAAAATGCCGCTAACTCTTAAGATTAATGGTGAATGGGTCACTGAAACGGTGGGGCGCAAAAAAACGCGTTGGCGCATGAATGACGAAATAGAAACAGTAGAAGAAAATCCAGATTACTACATTCGTTACCAGAACCGAAGTAAATAACCGGGCATGAACCTGCAACGAATTACCCTTAGCGCCTTATTGGCCACCATACTTGTTTTGGTATTGGTTTATGGACAAACCTTTATTCTTCCTTTTGTTTACGCAGTGTTTATTTGGTTCATTATTAAGGAAATACGAGAGGTAATTCAATTAAATTCCTGGATAAAAAAACACATACCCTCTGGGGTACTTAGCGCCGTGGCCTTGCTCTTTATCATGGGCATTTTGGCCTTGGTAAGCTCCATGCTTACCAACAACATTAAAACCTTGTCCAAGTCTATGCCTAAATACCAGAAAGACTTGGAGAATGTGGGGCAAAAGCTACAGGATAGCTTTGGGGTAGACTACAAAACGCAACTTGCAGATTACGCCTCCAATATAGATTTTGTAGCCATCCTCGAACAAATTGTGAATAGCCTTACCGACCTTATTGGCAATACCGTGATCATTCTTATTTACCTGGTTTTTCTTTTATTAGAGGAGAAGATTTTCCCGAGAAAACTTCGCGGATTGTACCCTGAGCAAGAAGATTACCAAAAAACTATGGGTATCATCCGCGAGATTGACAAATCCGTTGGAAAATACATTACTCTAAAGACATTGGTAAGCCTTATCACCGGGGTGCTGAGCTATGTGGTGCTGGCAATCATTGGTTTAGATGCTGCCCTGTTCTGGGCGATTCTCATTTTTTTGCTCAACTACATTCCCACAGTTGGATCGCTTATTGCCACCATTTTTCCAACCGTGTTTGCATTGCTGCAGTTTGGCCCCGAAGAGATGCTTTATGTTTTGATTATTGTTGGCCTTATCCAAGTGGTTGTAGGAAACGTAATTGAACCCAAAGTAATGGGCGACTCCCTTAACCTAAGTGCTCTGGTAGTTATTCTCTCCCTCTCTTTCTGGGGTGCTATCTGGGGCATTAGCGGAATGATTTTGAGCGTACCGATTACCGTGGGCATTGTTATCATCTGTGCGGCTTTTCCGCAAACCAAGCCCATTGCTATTTTGCTATCTGAAAAAGGAGACGCCTAAATGTTAGAAGCGCTAGAAAAGTATAAAAAGCCACTGCGAGTAATTATTTTCGGTTCTCACACCCCCGCTGGGCGAAACTTCGATCTTATTCTCCTGGTGGTTATACTGCTTTCCATTGCATTGGTAATGCTGGAAAGTGTTGCTGAAGTAAGCAACAGGTATCACGATTTGATTTTTATAGCCGAATGGATTATCACCGGCCTCTTTACCATAGAGTATCTCTTGCGTATTTGGATTACAGAGCGGCCCAAAACCTACATATTATCCTTTTATGGACTCATAGATTTTTTCGCCATACTTCCCACCTATTTAGAGTTGGCATTTACAGGAGCTACGGCCTTTGGTGTATTGCGCGCGGTGCGACTATTACGGGTTTTTCGAGTACTTAAGTTGGTGCAGTACATTGGTGAAGCGAAAGTGCTGCTGTACTCCATAAAATCCAGCCTTAATAAAATAACGGTATTCCTAAGCTACGTTATCATTACCGCAACCCTTATCGGAACGGTGATGTACATGATAGAAGGCCCCGAATCGGGATTCACTTCCATTCCGCGCAGTATTTACTGGGCGGTGGTCACCTTAACTACGGTTGGATACGGGGATATTTCACCTCAAACGCCTTTGGGACAGTTCCTAGCCATGTTGCTTATGGTCATAGGTTATGGTGTTATTGCTGTGCCCACTGGATTGGTGACTGCGGACCTGGTGAAATCGGGTCGCAAACCCTTTGAAGAGAAGGATAATCGCGCCTGCAACAACTGCAATAACTCGGTGTTGCTAGACGCCCAGTTTTGCCACCATTGCGGGGCTAAGTTGCTTTAAGGGGTATTCGGTTGGCGGTTTGCTGTTAGCGGTTCAAGGTTCTTTACCCGCCTGCCAATTTTCTGAATATAACAACAGGTTCTCCGTGTCTTCATAAAGAGGCACGCCTTGCTCCAATCTCTAAGCTCAGAACCAATCCTACCAGCTTCTTGCTTCACCCTTTCAGCCTCTCAATAAAAAGAAATGAGATCCATTGGTCCTTAGGATGACAGCACACCTTGCTTTCAGCTTGGTGCTTTTAGCTTTTTGCTTTCAACTTCTCAACTTTTCACCTTTTCAATAAAAACAAAAATGAGATCCTTCCTTCGTCAGGATGACGGTGTGCTCTGCTTTCGGCTTTCAGCTTGGCGCTTTTAGCTTTTCATGACTGACCCTTAATCTTTCGCCAACCTGAATACATCTCGACTCTACTGACGCATAGGTCAGCATCCTAAGACGCTCGATGGCCAGCGTTGCTAATAGCTCTCAGCTACGAGCTTTGCCCTGTTGCAATGAGATCCTTCGATTCCTCAGGATGACCGTGAGCTTTGCTTTTAGCTTTTAGCTTGGCGCTTTTAGCTTCTCAACTTTTCAGCTTTTCAATAAAAAATCCTTCCCCTACGTCCCTACTTCGACAAGCTCTGCACATCGCCTCTAAGAGGGGGATATGCTTTGCGTCTTGGCGGCTTGGTGTGCTTTAAACCAATTCTTCCGATGAAAATACCGCTCTGTAAACATAGGCTGACAGCACACCTTGCTTTTGGCTTTCAGCTTGGCGCTTTTAGCTTTTTGCTTCTCAACTTTTCACCTTACCTAATCAAGAAAAAACTACTTTTACCTCGTGCTGGCGCATCTTAGAAATAGCAACCTCTTCAACCTCTTATGGGGCTTTATGGCGTTATTTATGCTTAACATTAGTGTGGATACCCGCGACCCCAACCCAGAACACATTGCCGAAGACCTTTCCATTAACGACCAGGAAAGTATCGTAGAACTTGTGGTGGAACAAATGTTGGGTTATGAAGATGCTATCGCAGAATACGATGACAACGACTCCGAAGGACGCCACAAAAAGCCATCGGTTTCGGTACACCTATTCCCAGGCTGGATTGCTGAAACTGGCACAACCCAGTGTGGCACCGATTTAAAAACCACCTTGTTTGCTCGCTACTCCGAGCCACTATCTTCGGGCTACCCTAGCCTTATTAGTCCTCCACCCCGAGGTTGATTTGATTCCCCATTGGCTTATCCCGCTCGAAGGGAAAGTGTATTTCCTAATGAACTAAAATCAAATCAACCCATGAAAATTATTTTTTTGGGGATACGAGCCATGCTGCTCTTATCTCCCTTTTGCCTGTATGCACAGGTTTCTAACACAGAAAAAGACAGTTTATTTATAACCCAAATAGAAGATCAGAGAGAGCCTGATAAGGTACTCCATGCCGAACCGCTATACATTGACCTTATACGCGACCTGGGAGCGCGAAAAGGCGAAAAAGAATGGAACTTGGGGCTGGGCCTAACCGACAACCTAAAGTTTGATAGTTACGAAGCCCTTGTAGAATACGAATGGGCCCCAATGGACCGCTTGGGCTTGGAAGTAGAGCTTCCGTTTACGTTTTACACACCTGTTAATGGCACCACCGAGGAGCAAGTACCCTCCAACCAGCTCAATAGCCTAAAGGTGGCAGCGCAATGGTCGCTTTTAGTCAATGAGACCAAAGCCACGTCTATGGCCTTGGGGTACATTAACGAGTTTAAGCTATCCGATTTCGAAAACTTTGGCAGACCTACGCTTAAGGGCAACACCTTCAACCCCTTTGTTATAGTGGCTAAGCGTTGGAATAACAATTTTCACACCTTGCTGTATACGGGCCCAAAAATTACCCACTTGTATGCCCAGCAGACTTGGCAGCATAGCTTTGAGGTAAATTCCAGCATGCATTATATGATTTCGGGTACTCGAAATTTTATAGGGTTGGAAATGAATAAATCGTTTGCCGCCAACGACTTTGACATGGTGCTGCGCCCACAAATGCGCGTGAGCATAGCAGAAAACCTGTTGGTAGGGATTATGGCTGGTATACCGGTAAGTCGTGAGAATCAAAGACTTAGCTCTTTTTTGCGTCTTATTTGGGAACCGGGTCATGCACACACCGTGCGGCACCATTAAATTTATCCTGCCCATGATAAACAACACCCCGACTACTCTTATAATGAGCAGCTTTGGGGTGTTCTTCATCCATCCTTAAGCCTTCTCTACTCCAAGCTCTAAACTACAAACCAATCCTTCCAGCTTCAAGCTTTTCAAAAAAATGAGATCCTTCCTTCGTCAGGAAGACGGTGTGCTCTGCTTTCGGATTTCAGCTTCTCGCTTCACCCTTTCAGCTTTTCAATAAAAATTCTTCCCCCTTAGTCCCTACTTCGAAAAGCTCTGCACATCGCCTCCAAGAGGGGAAACGCTTTGCGTCTTGGCGGCTTGGCGTGATTAAAACCATTTCATCCGTTGAAAATACCGCTTTGCAAACGTAGGATGGCAGCACGCTTTGCTTTCGGCTTTTAGCTTTTCATGACTGACCCTTAATCTTTCGCCAACCTGAATACATCTCGACTCTACTGACGCATAGGTCAGCATCCTAAGACGCTCGATGGCCAGCGTTGCTAATAGCTCTCAGCTACGAGCTTTGCCCTGTTGCAATGAGATCCTTCGATTCCTCAGGATGACCGTGAGCTTTGCTTTTAGCTTTTAGCTTGGCGCTTTTAGCTTCTCAACTTTTCAGCTTTTCAATAAAAATTCTTCCCCCTTAGTCCCTACTTCGACAAGCTCTGCACATCGCCTCCAAGAGGGGGAAACGCTTTGCGTCTTGGCGGCTTGGCGTAATTAAAACCATTTCACCCATTGAAAATACCGCTTTGCAAACGTAGGATGGCAGCACGCCTTGCTTTCGGCTTTCAGCGTGGTGCTTTTAGCTTCTCAACTTTTCCATTACTTTCGCCCCAGTTTTGGTTTTTTCTGTAGTGGAAAAATGAAAAGGGAATGCCGCGAAAATCGGCAACAGTTCCCGCTGCTGTGAGCTTCATACAGCGCAACGTCTCACGCCACTGGTAGTATTATATCGGGAAGGTAAGTTGCAGGAAGCGAGTCAGAAGACCTGCCAAAACCAGCATTACAAGTTCGTTTTCGGGATAAAAACGAGGTTGATGGAATCTGGAGTACCCAAATTGTATTCGCCATTTTCGTAGTGCGTGTTGGAGTGCAATGTTTAAATCCACACATATGAAAAAAGGACTACTGACGGTAGTTGCATGTAGCATCATGGCCTTTACCCAGGCACAAACCATTTCCAACTTTGAGAATTTGCTTACGAGTAGCGGTAATACCTTAAACGGTAGTGAAGCCCAATTGGGAACCGCCTACACCAGCGGAAATGCAATCTTCCAAAATTATTATGACACCGCATTTGGGGGTTATTGGCGCGATGGTTTTGCTATAAGCAGCGTGGTAGACAGCACCACAGGCGACTTTACCAACCTGTACGGAGTAATTACAGGAACTGGGTTTGAGCAATCTACCACCTGGGCGGTTGGACAAAACGGAGCTGTGGTCAACCTGATGTCGGGCGCTCGCAACGAAGCCGTTTCTGGTGTTTATGTAACCAACACCACGTATGCGCACGATGTGATACGCGATGGCAGTCAGTTCTCCAAACCTTTTGGTGGCGACACTGGTGACGATCCCGACTTTTTTGCGTTAAGCGCTAAAGGCTATGTCAACGGAAGCCTTACCACCGACAGCGCCTTGGTGTATTTGGCCGATTATCGCTTTGAGGACAACAGCTTAGACTACATTGAAAACCAGTGGGTTTGGCTGGATTTAAGCAGCCTAGGAGCCGTGGACAGTTTGGTGTTTAACTTACATACTACCGATGTGGGCGAATTTGGTCCCAACACACCATTTTTCTTTGCTTTAGATAATTTCACTATGGCTTCTGACCCTGTAGGCATTTTTACCTACAACAAAGTGCAGCTTTCAGTTTTCCCAAATCCAACCACAGAGGTGATTCATGTATCGGAAGGTGCTATAGACGCAATTTTCAATAGCAACGGGCAAATGGTAAAACGCTTAGCTCCGCGTACCCAAGCTGCTTTTGTAGGCGACTTACCTCCGGGCGTATACTTTGTGGCGCAAGGCCAGCAACGCATCCGCTTTGTAAAGAGGTAATTTTTAAAAAGGTATCAAATACAAAACCCCCGCTGTAGCAGCGGGGGTTTTTGTTTGATATAATGCACAAGGAGGAAAATTATTTTCCAGCCGTCACAAGAACAAAGTCTATTCTAAGATGAGTTTTCTGATATGTACCAATTGACCTTCATTATCAAATAAGCGCACATAATAAAGGCCTGTCACAGCAAATTCCTCAATATTAACCTGGAAATCACTCGACTCTATTTCCTTAGAGAATATAACCACTCCATTGGTGTTCATGATTTCTATGCTATAATCTGAAATAGCCTCGTAATTGATACCCGTATTTACGATGATGAAATCCTTTGCTGGGTTTGGAAATATTTTCAGGCTATTTACCATTTCACCATTAATACCTGTAGTGGGTAAGTCGACATCAATAATCAAGGTATCTGTAACAGCTATGCTGTCGTACACAGTAATTGTGTCGTAAACAATTTCCGTGCATACCTTGGGGTTAAATTCGTATTTGGCATAGCGGTTCACTACACTATCACACCCTCCAACGGCCTTCAAGCTATCGGTTGCCATGAATTGAAACTGTGGACTTACCCCCTCAAAAGATTCATTCACCACCTGGAATATCGTTGTATCAGTTACTGTAGTATCGGTGCATATACCGTTATTATACAATACAACAACCTCGGACGAATCTATAGCACGGCTGTATATTACGATGTCATCCACTGCTCCTGGTGTGTATAGGTTTTGATTACCAAACTTCCCGATGTAAATATCTTGTCCGTATGCGTCCAAGTCTCCAGTAACTGCAGTGCTTTCCAATAATTTATCGTTCACATACATATTCATGGTTTTACCGTCAAAGGTGGTCGTTAGCATATACCAGGTATCACTTTCAAAATCAACCGTGTCGGCTACCAGAATTCTTCTCTGACTATTCACAGATAAGTTAGATGCGAAACGAAGACCTCCACTGTCATAATTTTCTCCAGTAACTCCAACATGATACTGGTAAAATGGGGAGCTATGTGAAGTGTACGCTTTTTGAAGTATTGGGTTGTTGCCCACCCCCGCAAATGCAACCGGCTTATACCATACACTTATGGTAATGTTCGTGGGGTTTAAAATAGAATCATCTGGAATGCGGATAAAATCATTAAAACCATCAAAATCAAAAGCACCATCGATGTTTCCAAACCTGTCGGTAGTAGGTGTGGCCCCGTTTATGACACCATTATTCCCAAAACCAGACTGATCTACCGCACTTCCTTCCAAAGGCCAGTATCCGATTAATTGATTCTGTGGTACTTGAGAAAAACTAGTCACTGCACACGTTAATACTGATAAAAGGGCAACAAAACGTTTGAGCCTCATTCTAAAAAAATTTTATCTGCAATTTACTATTATTTCCATTACAGGCTAATATCGGTAAATTTAGGGCGATTAACGATGTAAATTAAAATAATAACAAGCTTAATATTTTTAAAGCGCGACTCAGGAATGGTTTGAGTTACACATACCAGCTATCCCAGAACTTTAAATAACCCTCAGTTATACTACAGTTTCAAAGTATTTCTATTTTTAGTGCTTCAACCCTACCCTATGCGATATTCTATCCTACCCTTTCTTGCATTTTTTGTACTTGCATTTTGCGCTACATCGTATTCCGCAAAACCAGATACTGTTCAGCTAGAAACAAAAATCAAAAAGGCTACTGTGTTCTTTAGTGGAGCCCAGGTAACTCGAGAAGGCAGCATATCCTTATCCGCAGGAAAGCATTTAATTCGGCTGAGAAACATTACACCCGATCTCGATCCTACCAGTGTGAATGTGAAAACGATGGAGGGTGCCACCATACTCTCGGTAAAAACACAAGAACAGGTCATCCCCTCAGGAAAAACGGCTACGGAGAAACAGATAGAGAAGGAAATAGAAGACCAAAAGCACGAGCTTTCTAAATTGATGAACACCTTGGAAGTGTACAAAACTGAAGAAGCACTTTTACGAGAAAACAGCGATCTAGGGGGAGTGAATTCTGGTACTTCTGTGACCGCCATAAAAGAAGCAGCTAGCTACTATCGCTCTCGATTAACGGAAATTCGTACGCAGCTGCTAGAAACAAAAAGAGCTTTTAGGGAAGGTGAAGAAAAGCTGAAGGAAATATTTGTGAAGTTAAACAAGCACCTCGTGGCAAAAAATAAACCCTATGCCGAGATCCTGCTTGCAGTAGACTGTAAAACCACTAAACGCTTTATGATTGGTTTTTCCTATTACGTATCCAGTGCGGGCTGGGAGCCCAATTACGATTTTAGGGTAGCGAGCACCGACAACCCTCTGGAGATTGTTTACAAAGCCGATGTGCACCAAAGCACCCGAGAAGACTGGACAGACGTACGACTCACCCTGTCTACAGGTAACCCTGAGCAATCGGGCGATTTACCCGAATTAAACAGTTGGTATATTGATGTTCCCGGTTCTCGATCATCCACCAACCGTATGGTGCGCCAGAAAGGATTAAACGGAAAAGGACGTATTGCCGGACAAGTAAGCGATGTAGAAACGGGAGAACCACTGCCCTTTGTTAACTTGGAGGTGTATAGCGGTGATGAACGCATCAAAGGGGCCAATTCAGATTTTGATGGCAAGTACATTATCAATGGCATTCCCGCGGGCTTTTACGATTTAAAAGCATCCTTTGTAGGATACACGCCCAAGCAAATTGGCTCCGTAAAAGTTCGCAACGATGTCATCACCTTTCAGGATATAGAACTATCTGCCGGAGTAGAATTGGATGTGGTTGAAATTGTCCAATACAAAAAGCCCCTAATAAGAAAAGATGGCGGCTCTTCAGGCGGCAGTATCAACATTAACAGCATGCCAACCCGTAGTGGCAATAAAATCGCAAGAAACACGTCTGGTGTTTCCATCCGTGGCGCCAGATCGGACGGTGACTTGGTTTACATTGATGGAGTCCGTACCAAAAAGAAACCCTTACTTATCCAGGAAAATCTCGTAGAAAATGAGCTTTCTGAGGCCGTTGCGAACTTGGAGTACGCCATCAAAACCCCGTATTCCATTCCATCGAACGGAAGTAATTACAATATCAGCATAAAGGAACAGCAGGTTGCCGTAGACTACATCTACCAACTGATCCCCAAGCTGGATAATGATGCTTTTTTAACCGCACAACTCCCAGATTGGAGCCCCTTAAAACTCCTCTCGGGAGAAAGCAACATCTATTACCAAGGCACTTACATTGGAAGCACCTACCTGGATACCGATGTCAGCAAAGACACCTTGGTTATTTCGCTAGGGCGCGACCAAAACATTACCGTAAACCGAAAAACAAACAAAGAGCTGCTCGAAAAGAAGTTTTTTGGGAGCAATACCAAAGAAACCCTTGCTTGGATCATAGAAGTGAAGAACTTGCGTAGTGCTGCAGCCCATGTTCAGGTATTTGACCAGTACCCGTTGGCCAGACGAGAATCCATTGAGATTGAACTTTTAGATAATACCGCTACTCGCACCGATCCTGAAACTGGAGAAATTTTCTGGGATCTACAAATAGAACCCAGCGAGAAAAAGAAGCTTCAATACAGCTACACGGTGAAGTACCCAAATAGCGTGAGGCTGTACATAGATTAACCATTAGGCAACCTTGGTTAGGTAGTAGGCGCGAAGGTTTATTTGGGCACAAAAAAACCCTGCATTCGTAGCAGGGTTTTCTTAGCGGAGAGAGGGGGATTCGAACCCCCGGTACGGTTTCCCGCACGCATGTTTAGCAAACATGTGGTTTCAGCCACTCACCCACCTCTCCGGGTATC
>CAZVJF010000007.1:147229-217677 GCA_964627445.1 uncultured Flavobacteriales bacterium
TTTTTTTCGGTTTGGTTTCAGCCTCCCGATAACTATCGGGACACCCACCTCTCCGGGTATCTTTTTTTCGGTTTGGTTTCAGCCTCCCGATAACTATCGGGACACCCACCTCTCCGTATCCTTAGCAACGAATTGAAACGCCATTTTGCGCAACCCTCCGTGCCTTTGGGGGCGCAAATATATAATTTTTTCATGTCCAACAAACACCCTTTTTCCCTTCTTATTTATCCCATACGGTCTCCAATAACCTGTTTATCCAGTAAGAATAAAACCTCCCACTGCATAATTGCTGGAAAACGCTGTGTGTACAGCGTTTTCGCTAGGGTTAACCTTTAATAACCTTGGATTTCTTCAGCGCGCAGGGCAAATTATGCCCCATGCGCAATTTGGGTTTATGGGTTATTGCTAAATTCGTCCACCACAACGAAAACCGATTTCATGAAAGAAGTATTTATAGTATCTGCAGTTAGAACCCCTATGGGGAGCTTTTTGGGCTCTTTAGCCAATGTTCCTGCAACACAGCTTGGAGCTATCGCCATTAAAGGAGCGCTAGAAAAAGCAGGTGTAGACGCCAAAGAAGTCAATGAGGTGTTTATGGGCAACGTACTGCAAGCCAATGCAGGACAAGCACCTGCACGCCAAGCAGCCAAAGGCGCTGGCATAGGCAATAACGTACCTTGTACCACCGTAAACAAAGTGTGTGCTTCGGGAATGAAGTCTTTAATGTTGGGTGCGCAAACCATTTTAGCTGGCGACAACGATGTAGTGGTTGTGGGTGGAATGGAAAACATGAGCAGCGTCCCCTATTACATGCCTACCGCACGTACTGGTACCAAATTGGGCGACCAAAAAATTATTGACGGCTTGGTAAAAGACGGCCTTACCGATGTTTACAACCAGTACCACATGGGTAACGCTGCGGAGCTGTGTGCTACAGAGCACAACATTTCTCGCGAGGAGCAAGACAACTTTGCTATAGAGTCGTACAACCGTTCTGCTGCAGCATGGAAAGAAGGGAAATTTCAGGAAGAGATAGTGCCTGTTCCCGTGCCACAACGCAAGGGCGATCCCGTTATGTTTAGCGAAGACGAGGAATACAAAAACGTAAAAATGGAGAAAATTCCTGCGTTGCGTCCCGTATTCCAGAAAGACGGCTCGGTAACCGCAGCTAATGCATCCACCCTTAATGATGGTGCCTCTGCCCTGGTAATTGTAAGCAAGGAAAAAATGGAGGCTCTAGGCCTAAAGCCGCTTGCTAAATTGGTAGGATATGCCGATGCTGCTCAAGAGCCCGAGCGTTTTACTACTGCTCCAGCTAAAGCTTTACCTATTGCCATTGAAAAGGCAGGATTAAAAGCCGATGATATTGCCTACTACGAGCTTAACGAGGCTTTCTCTGTGGTTGGAGTAGCCAACTGCAAGTTACTCAACCTTCCATCGGACAAAGTAAACGTAAACGGTGGTGCTGTATCGCTAGGTCACCCACTTGGAAGCTCGGGTTCGCGTATAGTAGTAACCTTAATTAATGTACTCAATCAAAACAACGCCAAGTACGGTGCTGCTGGTATTTGCAACGGTGGTGGTGGCGCTTCTGCTGTTGTTATTGAGCGTGTTTAAGAATACCTAACCTAAAATTCAACCCGGAAATCGTTTACCACTGCGGTTTCCGGGTTTTTTATGCATGGAAGCTTTAGTTACGTTACGTGTTATACCCGGTCGTGCTGAGCCGAAAGAATCGGCCGAAATGACCACACAATTTTTATTTGGCGAAAGGCTGGAAATTTTAGACCGCCAAGCCGAATGGTCCAAGGTGCGCAGCCACCAAGACGAGTACATAGCTTGGGTAAATAACCTCCAAATAGCGGTACTTTCGGAAAAGGAAGTGAAGCTTTGGGATGAAAGCCCGCAGCACATAAATTTTCAATCCAGCCTCATACTGCAATCCAGCTTTGGAGATTATAATCTTGGCTATGGCGCGTGCTTGCCTCTTGCTGACCACATTAGCATTGGCAAGATAAAATATGCTCCAGGTACGGCCCATCCACCCAAACCCGATTTCCTGCCCTTTCTGTACTCTTGGCAAAACACCCCCTATCTATGGGGCGGAAAAACCACTGTTGGCGTAGACTGCTCGGGCTTTACGCAAATAGCCATGTTGTGGCACGGTGTGCAATTACCCCGCGATGCCTGGATGCAAGCGAAAATAGGTACCCAAGTACCTACGGTAGAAAAAGCCCAGTTGGGCGATTTGGCCTTCTTCGAGAAAAAGGGTCGCGTTACCCATGTAGGCATTGTATTGCCCGAAAATAAAATCATTCATGCTTCTGGATTCGTTCGAATTGATACCTTGCTACCCGAAGGCATTTGGAATGAAGATACCCAGACAATCACTCACCAACTCTGTGGCATACAAAGCGTGGTTTAGGCTACTTGTAGCAGCCTTTTTAGTGGCTGGATTCATGGAATGCAGACCGTACCGCAAAAACAATCCCAGAGGTAAGTATTTCCACGGCTACATTGTATTCTCTGCTACGGATAGCATCGAGGGTAAAATAAAGGTGCGTCCCTCCTATGAGAAAAAAGTGGTGATAAAACCCGAGGGAGCTTCTGGTAAAAAATCGTTTCCTGTTGAAGATATTGAACGCATGCGCATCAACCTGATTCGCTACGGTAAGATTTCTGTTGACGGTAAACCGCGTTTGCTTGAAAAGGTGGCCTATGGCGTACACAACCTCTACGCGTACAACCAAATGGTAAAAGACCAAATAAAGACCTTTTACTATTTCGAAATAGAACCCGGTGATGTGGTTACACTTACTCGTGACAATTACCTATCGGTTTTGGAGGACTACCTAATTGGCGTACCCGAAATCGAGAATCGTTTCTACAATGAAGATGTGCGCTTTGATGAGGTTATTGAAGTGGTGCGTTTATACAACCGGAAAATGTTAAAAAACTGACATACAATTACTTAAGTCTTGTCATTTTTACAGAATTCCAGCCGATTCTCCTGCCCTTTTTTCATACGAGCTCGCTATTAGCTGACAAAAAGACCCAGAACCTGCCCTTGCTTTTTTTGGATTGTTTTTTGAGCTTTTAGGAGCAAAACAACGCTATGAACCTAGACAAATATACCCAGGCCGCCCAGCAGGTGATACAAGCTTCGCAGGGTGAAGCCATAAAACGCGATCATCAAACCATAGAGCCGGCCCACATCTTAGCGGCTTTGATCGATCAGGACAAAGACCTACTTCCCTACGCCCTTAAAAAAGTAGGCGCCAATGCACAAAATGTAGAAGCGGTGTTAAAGCTAGAACTAGACAAGCTTCCCAAGGTGCAAGGCGGTAACCTGCAAATGGGCAAAACGGCATCTGAGGTCATTTTTAAAGCCGAGAACTTCCTCAAAAATTTCAAAGACGAGTTTGTTGCTACAGAGCACTTGCTACTCTCTATTATTGAAAATGGAGGCAGCACCGGACAGATTTTGAAAGACGCGGGGCTGAAAAGCAAAGACCTCGTTGCCATTATTAAGGAACTGCGCAACGGAGACACAGTTTCTTCGCAAACTCACGAATCATCCTATCGCTCTTTGGAGAAATACGCCATCAACTTAAAAGAGTTGGCGCGTAACGGTAAGCTGGATCCCGTGATAGGACGTGATGACGAAATCCGCAGGGTAATTCAGATCCTGAGTCGTAAAACCAAAAACAACCCCATCCTCATTGGTGAACCGGGTGTAGGTAAAACGGCCATTGCCGAAGGAATTGCCCATCGCATGGTAGACGAGGATGTGCCCGATAATTTGCTGCGCAAACAAATTTACGCACTGGATATGGGTGCGCTAGTTGCTGGTGCTAAATACAAAGGAGAATTTGAGGAGCGCCTAAAATCGGTGATTAAAGAAGTCGTAAAATCCGATGGAAACATAGTGCTCTTTATTGACGAGATACACACCCTTGTGGGTGCTGGTGGTGGTGAAGGTGCCATGGATGCGGCAAACATCTTAAAACCTGCCTTAGCACGGGGAGAATTGCGTGCCATAGGTGCTACAACACTCAATGAGTACCAGAAATATTTTGAGAAAGACAAAGCCTTAGAAAGACGCTTTCAAAAGGTCTTTGTAAACGAGCCCGATCGCGAATCAGCTGTTTCCATCTTACGCGGTATTAAAGATCGTTATGAGAATCACCACAAGGTGCTCATAAAAGATGAGGCCATCTTGGCGGCTGTAGACTTATCCACCCGATACATAGCCGACCGCTTTTTGCCTGATAAGGCCATAGACCTTATGGATGAAGCCGCATCGAAATTGCGGATGGAAATGAACTCCAAGCCCGAGGAACTGGATGAAGTAGACCGCAAAATTCTGCAGTTGGAAATTGAGCGCGAAGCCATAAAACGCGAAAAAGATAAAGAGAAGCTCGATAAGCTAGGCGCTGAGTTGGCTGCCTTAAACGAGAAACGCGCTTCCCTAAAATCGCAATGGGAAAGTGAAAAGGCGGTCATTGACAATGTACAGAAGTATAAAGAAGAGATTGATGAGCTGAAATTAAAAGCAGAGCGTGCCGAACGCGAGGGCAACTACGGCAAAGTGGCTGAAATACGGTACGGACAGCTTAGCGAGGCGCAAAATAAGTTGGATGAAGCCAAGCAAGCGCTGAAAGAACGCGCCCAAACAGCCAAACTGCTTAAGGAAGAGGTGGATGCGGAAGAAATTGCCGATGTAGTGAGCAAATGGACGGGCATTCCACTCAACAAAATGCTAGAAAGCGAGAAAGAAAAGCTCTTGAAACTGGAAGATCGCTTGCGCAAGCGTGTAGTGGGTCAGGATGAAGCATTAGAAGCGGTGGCCGATGCGGTAAGACGCTCTAGAGCGGGGCTGCAAGACGAGAAAAAACCCATAGGCTCCTTCCTCTTCTTGGGCTCTACGGGTGTGGGTAAAACCGAGTTGGCCAAAGCGCTCAGTGAGTTCTTGTTTAATGACGACCAGGCCATGACGCGCATCGATATGAGTGAATTCCAAGAAAGGCACTCGGTAAGCCGTCTGGTTGGATCGCCTCCAGGTTATGTAGGATACGATGAAGGTGGACAACTCACCGAAGCCGTGCGCAGACGTCCCTACTCTGTTATTTTGCTGGATGAAATTGAGAAGGCGCACCCCGATGTATTCAACATCTTATTGCAAGTTTTGGATGACGGTAGGTTAACCGATAACAAAGGCCGCCTGGTAGATTTTAAGAACACCATCATCATCTTGACTTCCAACATAGGTTCGGACATTATTGCCAGCAATTTTGAGAATGTAGCCGATGGAAACCTAGCAGAAACCTATGACCGCACTAAAGATCAGGTGTTTGAGTTACTCAAAAAGTCACTACGACCCGAGTTCTTAAACCGGATTGATGAAGTGGTGACCTTTAGACCCTTGGACAGCAGCGTTATTCGTGATATCATTCAGATACAAATGAACCTGGTTAACCAGCGATTGGCAGATAAAGGCATAACGATACGCTTATCTAAAGAAGGGCTTGATTTCTTGGCGACTCAAGGCTACGACCCCATGTTTGGTGCACGGCCAGTGAAGCGTTTGATACAAAATGAGGTGCTCAACGCACTATCCAAACAGATACTGGCGGGTAAAGTGAATACCAATGAGAAGCTTGTAATGGATGTGTTTGAAGGAGAGGTGGTATTTAGAGAAGCGCTGGAAGAGGAAGTTCTCTTCTAGGCCAAAGGGTATATCGCATAAAAAAAGGGTGTCCGGAATGGACACCCTTTTATTTTGGTATTGGTGCGGCTAAGTTTGCTGTAATTCTGGTAGAAATTGTGATCTCAAAAGTCAACTCACCATGGTAGTTTATAAGGCCGTTATTCGCTGAGCGCTTGCATCGTTACCAAGAAATGGAAAACACGAGCAAAAATGTTGCTATAAAGTAGCCGTAGCCAAGTATCCCCCGAAGAATCCGTTTTCTTTTACTTTCTTGCTCATACTCCAGAACTATTTTCTTTATATACTGAACTGTATACACGTTAACAAATGTAATGTGCACAATCAAAACTATTAGCAGCAAGGCCAACGTAGGTACTTCATGGTGAAATAACCTTTCCAACCATTTAATTCCGTAAAATATATTAAAACAAATACATGTTACTGGAAGCATTCTAGCAAAACTCTCGGGTCTTGATCGATAGGACTGCTTTCTAAAATGCACGGTCAATTTTATCAGAAGCGAATCTATTACCATAGGTTATCTATTGAGGCGGTATGCTATTAACACGATGCTGTTTAATTTGGTTAGATTAGAAGCGTAAGAACATCACCCGTTATGTACCATGAAATAACCATGGGTCACGGTGTACTATTTTCTGGTTCTTTAGGCTGTGAACCCTGGTTTGTTGTTTCATCAGAAATATAGCACAAAAAAAGGGTGTCCAAAATGGACACCCTTTTTACCTTCAAATAGCGTACGGCTTAGTTAGCCACTACGTCCGTAGGAATTTTGTACTCAAAAGTCATTTCACCTTTGTTATTCGCTACACCGTCATTCGCTGGGCAGTTGTCATCTTCGCCAACTACTACCTCAGCAATACGCATTGCCGCGTAACGCGCAGGGCTCGTATTGCGCAACTTCACTAAGTAAACATCTCCAGCCTCTGGATTAGAAACAGAAGCAGATGGAGAACCAGGGTTGGTTATGATAATTGTTGGCGCAGTGTACGCGTCTTCAATATCCTCCTCGGTTGCAGAATCGTAATCGAATGCGGTACCAGCAATTCTAAACATCGTTCCGTTTGTTGCTTCAAAAGAACCCGTAAAGCTATTCTCTCCAGCGTCATCTGTATTGATAAGGTCTTTATTATCGTTGGAAGCAGAAGAAGATAAACCAGTTACATTGATAAGATCAAAAGCACCTTGACAACGACCAGCAATGTGGTTAATATCACCTTGACGTACTTCCAATCCTTGTACTGTAATTACGATTTCGCGCTCAGCAATAAGTCCGTCTCTATCCGTTACTCTAAAAGTAAAGTTCTCAGGACCTGCCTCTTCGCGTGCAGTAAAAGAATATTCTGCGTTAAATGTGCGCTCGTTAAAAGAGCTATCTACACGCACAGAATCTTGGTTATTGAAAATGCTCTCGATTTCAAAACGCTCTAAGTTTTTCGTTGACTCGCTATTTTCCTGAGCAACCACTTTGAAATTAAGGGTCTCTCCTGGGTTTACAACAACGTCACCATCGATAAAATCGCCTTGACCGTCCAGTACTAAAGTAGGTCTTAGGTCAGCACCTCCTCCGTTGTTATCATCGTCATCGCAAGAAACAACAAGACCAGCAACTAATGGCAATGCCAAAAGCCCAGCCCATCTTTTTAAACTCTTCATAATATTCCTTTTATTGGTTGTGATTTGTCAGCAAAAATAGTTCTTCGACTATTACTTCAAAATATTTGACGAAAATACTTGTTAAAGCGATGGCACTAGTACTCTACCTTATACGGCATGCTAAGTCTTCTTGGGCCAATGAAAACCAAAAAGATTACGACCGCCCCTTAAACACACGTGGCAAAGATGGTCTGCGGGTAATGCAAAAACATCTGCAAACCGAAAAAGTAGTACCCGATTGGGTTTGGTACAGTACTGCGGTCCGCACAACCTTAACCATGGAAGGCATAACCAAGCACTTGCCAAAGGACAAGATACTTTTAGAAGGCAGGCAGGATTTGTACCACGCTTCTTCCGAAAAAATAATAGAAACGATAGCTAGCACTCCAGATAATGCTAGCGTGGCCTGGTATATTGGACACAACCCAGGCATTACAGATGCCGTCAACTCCTTATGCAATGCGGGCATTTCCAATATGCCAACCCTGGGAATAGCCAAAATAAAATTCGAGGTAGATACCTGGAAAGCCATTCACCCAAATCTGGGCATTTTAGAAGATTTTATCTACCCTAAAGCCTTAGATCCAAGCTTATAGACGTTACAACTTGGTGATCCAACCAAAGCGATCCTCCTCATTGCCCCGTTTGTAGCTATTGAGATAATCAGACACTTTGTTACTAAACTCGCGAGACTCAATGGGTGGCAGTTGGTAAATCTCATCGCGGAAACCAATGCTCTCGATATGCGCCACGGTAGCTGCGGTTCCTAATCCAAAAGCTTCCTTAAGTGTACCGTTTTTAATGGCGTCAATCACCTCGGAAACACGCACTTGGCGCTCTTCTACGTGGTAACCCCAAGATCTGGCTACTTCCACAACAGATAAGCGGGTAATGCTTTCTAAGATAGAATCGCTGGTACGCGGGGTAATCAGCGTGTCACCAATGCGAAACATCACATTCATGGTACCCGATTCTTCGATAAACTCGTGGCTACCACTGTTGGTCCATATCAATTGATCAAAACCGCGTTCTTGCGCACGTTTGGCAGGGTAAAGACTTGCCGCGTAGTTGGCTGCTGTTTTGGCGTAGCCTAACCCACCTTGTCCAGCGCGGGCATATTCTTCCTCGATAAAAACTTTTACGGGTTTGCTGTAGTAGCCATCTACTGGACAGGTAAATATTACAAAGCGGTAGGTATCGGAAGGACGAATTCCAATAAACTCATCCGTAGCGTACATAAATGGTCGAATGTAAAGCGTTTGCCCAGGATTGCCAGGAACCCAATCTCTATCAATAGATACCAGTTGCTTTAGCGCTTCCATAAAAAGCTCCTCTGGTATTTGCGGCATGCACAAACGTTCTGCCGAGCGATTCAACCTTCTGAGGTTGGCATCGGGTCTAAACATTAGCACCTCATCCTGCTCCCCACGGTATGCCTTTAAGCCTTCAAAAATGGTCTGTCCGTAGTGTAATGTAGAGTTTGCAGGACTAATCTGCAGTTTTTCGTAGGGCTTTATTTTTTGGTTGATCCATTGACCCTCTTTGTAGTCCATTACAAACATGTGGTCTGAGAATACTTTGCCAAAAGGGAGTTTGTCGAAATTTACTTCCGAGATTCTTGATTTTACAGTCTTTTCTACTTGTATCTCTAAAGTATCCATCATCACGTGCCAAAAAATTAAGTATGCAAACTTAGTGATTAACCACGATATTTAGCCCAAATTTGGATGAGTGGGCATGGATGAAGCACGGGAAATACTCAAAAAACACTGGGGCTATCCCGATTTCAGACCCAACCAAAAGCCTGTGGTGGAGGCGGTTTTAGCAGGAAAACACACCTTGGCCCTATTGCCCACTGGCGGAGGTAAATCCATTTGCTACCAAGTACCCGTATTGGCGCGAGAGGGTTTGGGAGTGGTAATTTCTCCCCTCATCTCCCTCATGGATGACCAGGTGGCACAGCTTCGGTCTAAAGGCATTAAAACAGTGAACCTGGCGGGGCGAAAGCAGCTCAAGGACCTAGACCGCGAATTAGACAACTGCATTTATGATAACGTAAAGTTTCTATTCCTGTCGCCAGAGCGTTTAGAAAATGAATTGGTGCGTGCACGCATTGCAAAAATGAAGGTAAACCTTCTGGTTATTGATGAAGCCCATTGCATATCGCAGTGGGGGCATGATTTTAGACCTTCTTACCTTAAGATTAAAACGATACACGAGCACGCCAAAGCCCAAATACTAGCACTAACAGCAACTGCTACAGCCAACGTAGTTCGAGATATTAAGGAGTTCGCCTTTCCAAAACCCGAGGTGGTGACCACAGTACGAGGCGATTTTTTCCGTCCCAACCTGGCCTTTTTTGTGCAACAAACCGAAAACAAACAGCAACAAGTACTCAACGTTTGTAAAAAGCAGCGCGGATCGGGAATTATATACGTACGCAGCAGAAAAGCTACCGCATTTTGGGAAGGTTTATTGCGAGAAAATGGCTTTAACGCTCTTCCCTATCATGCGGGAATGACTTCAGAGAAACGCGAAGCCCACCAAAGCCAGTGGATGCAATCCAACCAAACCATCATGGTAGCTACCAGCGCTTTTGGTATGGGTATTGATAAACCCAACGTTCGATTTGTTATCCACCCAGAAATACCAGAGAGTTTAGAGGCCTTTATCCAAGAGGCCGGTCGGGCTGGCCGCGATGGCAAAAAGGCCTTCTCGGTGTTGCTCTACCACCAGCAAGATGTAGCAACTCTAGAAAATAGGCTACTGCACCAACTACCACCAAAAGCCGAAGTAACCCGTGTGTACCAACTTTTGCTTAGCTATTGGAAAGTAGCTTTCGGGACAGGTTTAGGCCAAGAGATTTATTTCAACCTGCAAGATGCCGCCCAGTATTGCAAGGTCTCACCCACTGTTTTATTACGAGTGCTGGACGTACTAAAAGCAGAGTTGCTCCTGGATTGGCAGCCACCCGAAAGCGCCAAACCCAAAGTGCAGATTAAGGTGAGTGCCCGGAGTTTTTATCAAGCAGAAATAAAAAACCCGGCCCTATCCAAGGTAATGCAAGCTCTGGGCCGCATGTATCAAGGGATATTTGAATTTCCCACAGTAATCCATCCACAAAAACTAGCGCAATATTGCGAGTTGCAGACCAACCAGCTCATAGCGCAACTACAGCGGCTGCAACAGATGCAACTCATTGCTTTTACCTACCCTAAAAATGCCATACGCTGCACCCTTTTGGTAAACCGAGGAGCTGATAGCCGTCAAAAGTTGCGGTTGGATAAATACGATTTCCTAGAACAACGGAGCAAAACGCAGTACCAAAGCATATTGCAATACCTAAACCTGCCGCAAAACGCATGCAGGCAACAACATTTGTGTGCGTATTTTGGAGATACCATAGCCGCGTGTGGTTCTTGCGACTTATGTTTGCAGCAAAAGGAAAACAAGGAAATACTAACGCAGCTGGAGACTCTGGTGCAGCAAAAAGAGCGTTGGTCTGTGGAACAATTAATGAAACAAGACTATCGCTTTAAGCTGCATCCCGAGGATTTTTACCAGGGATTACGCACTTTAGCAGCCCACGGAGTGCTCCAACTGCAAAAAGATACCGTGATTAGAATACAGGAATAATGGAAATACAGGCCACAGCATATTTAAAGTCAAAGAAAGACCAAAGCATCCGCAGGTTTCACCCCTGGGTTTTTAGCGGTGCCGTAAAAAAATGGGAAGGTGAACCCACAGATGGTACCATGGTAGCCGTACGCGCTAATAAAGGCGGCTTGCTGGGCTATGGGTACTACCAGGCTAACAGTAGTATTTGCATTCGCATGCTGCAATTTGGCGAAGAAGAAATCCAAGGAGACTATTGGAGAACCCCACTACAGCAAGCTTTTGAAAGAAGGCAAAAACTAGGACTTACAGATAACCCCAACACCAACATGTACCGCCTGGTCTTTGCCGAGGGCGATGCGTTACCTGGGCTGATTATAGACGTTTATAACAACCACGCAGTAATACAATGCTACGCCTTTGCAACCTACCAAATAAGCGAAGCGGTAGCAGCAGCATTGCAGGAGTTGTACCAGAATCAATTAAAGAGCTGCTACGTAAAGCTGCCAGACCACTTAAAGGCCCAGCACAACATAGAGAATTACTATGTCTTTGGAGACCAGGCGCAGACGCAGGCTCAGGAGCACGGCACCCAGTATCAAATAAACTGGGAGGAAGGCCAAAAGACAGGCTTTTTTATCGACCAGCGCGAGAATCGAAAGTTACTGGGCAGTTTATCCAAAGGAAAAAAGGTGCTGAACACCTTTTGCTATACGGGTGGATTTTCGCTGGAGGCCATCAAAGGAGGTGCTACGGAAGTGCATTCTTTGGATTCATCGCAAACAGCACTCGATGAGCTTCAAGAAAACCTGAAGCTCAATGGTTTGGAGCAATCCAACCATAAAACCATAAAAGCCGATGCTACCGATTACATCAAAAGCATGCAGACCGACTATGACATCATTGTTTTAGATCCACCTGCTTTTGCCAAATCTATCTCGGCCCGCCACAAGGCCATACAAGGGTACAAGCGGCTAAACAGCCAGGCCATGGAACACATAAAGCCGGGCGGTATGATATTTACCTTCTCGTGCAGTCAGGTAGTAGATAAATACCTCTTTCATAGCACCATTTTAGCTGCGGCCATCAACAGTGGCAGAAAGGTTAAGGTACTGCATCAGCTGCATCAACCGGCAGATCATCCATACAGCATATACCACCCCGAGGGCGAATACCTTAAAGGCTTGGTAATTCAGGTTATGTAGTGGTACTCGAGCTTAAAATTCGTCCGCTTCTCAAAGTGGCCACCCCCATAATGATGGGTGGCTTTGTGCAGTTTGTCCTCACTTTTGTGGATACAGCTTTTTTGGGCCACCTGGGCGAGCTACAGCTCAATACAGCCGGTAATGCAGGCCTCATATACATTACGTTATTTTTGGTAGCCCAAGGCCTTAGCGATGCCTTGCAGATAAAAACTTCACGAAGGCTGGGCGAAGGCAACACCAAGGCCCTCAAAAACTTATTTTGGAATTCGCTCGTGTTGCTATCGGGTATCGCCTTGCTCAGTTTTGTTTTGGTGGGATACGGTGCCGAATACTTCCTGCCATCTGTGACTCGTAATCCCCAACTGTCTGAGAGTATGTCTACGTTTTTGCGCATACGCAGTGTGGGCTACTTTTTCTCCATTACACAATTAGCCCTCATTGGCTTTTATTCGGGTACCGCTAAAACCAACATTCTAGGCTACAGCACCGCTATATTGGCTTTGGTAAATTTGGTTTTCGACTACTTCCTTATTTACGGTATTGGTTTTTTTCCAGAAATGGGCATGTACGGTGCCGCACTGGCCTCAGTAATCGCAGAAGCGGTTTCCTTGGTATTTTCCATTTTCTATCTGCGCAGTGATAAACGCACGATGACCTGGGTGCGCTTTACAGGGTTTGTTTGGGTAAAAAATGAAGTGAAACAATTGCTAAAACTGGCCTTCCCAATTATGGGACAGCGCTTCTTAGCAATGACTTCATGGACCATATTCTTCTTTCTTATAGAGAAAATGGGGCCGCACGATTTGGCCATTTCCCAGCTGATACGCAGTCTTTACTTTTTGGCTTTTATTCCCATTATGGGTTTTGGTACTGCCACCAAAACCTATGTATCCAATTTTATGGCCCGCAAGCGTTTTGATGAAGTACAGCGGTCGTTGTGGTTTATTTCATTGATCTCTTGGGGTATTCTGCTTCTTACCGTGCACGGTTTTTTACTGTATCCCGAGGCCATTTTATCCATCCTAACCGATGATGACTCACTGGTGCGCGATTCCAAATCGGTATTGCAACTCATCTTCTTTGAAGCTCAATTGTTTATGGTAGCTTCGGTGGTCTTTAATGCCATTGCCGGTGTAGGTGATACCCGCATGGCCTTTATTATAGAGAACGTGTGCATTACCATATACTTAGTAGCTACGTACTTTATCACCGTGGTGTACCCTCAAGATATATTTACTGTGTGGTGTATGGAGTTTGTATACTTTGGCAGCCTGCTTATTGCCTCTATACTCTATTTTAAATGGTATCCGTGGCAGAAAATACTCGTTTAAGCATGACAGAAGAACGCATTGTTTTTTTTGGAACCCCCGATTTCGCAGCGCACCAGTTGCAATATTTACTAGCGAATAAGATGCCCATTGTGGGTGTGGTAACTACGCCCGATAGACCGCAAGGGAGAGGGAGAAAGTTAAAACCTTGTGCTGTTAAAGCGGTTGCGCTGGCACATGAACTTCCCATTTTAGAGCCCAATAACCTTAAGTCCGTTGATTTTCAGGAGGCTTTGGCTGAATGGAAGCCGACGCTGCAACTCGTAGTAGCTTTTAGAATGCTCCCCAAAGCGGTCTGGAACTTGCCACCTCGCGGCACTGTCAACCTACACGCTTCTTATCTACCCCAGTATCGCGGAGCGGCACCCATAAACTGGGTAATCATAAACGGGGAAACACACACTGGGATCAGCACCTTTTTACTCCAACACGAAATTGACACCGGCAATGTACTGCTGCGAGAAAAAGTACCTCTAGAAAAACGCGAAACTGCAGGCTCGTTACACGACAAACTAATGCATGCCGGTGCTCCCCTACTATTGAAAACGGTAAAAGATTTGCTTGCAAACCAATTACAGGGTACCGCACAAGCTCAGCTCTTAGCTCCAAAAGAAGAAATAAAGCACGCCCCAAAAATTTTCAAGCAAGATTGCGTGTTAGATTTTAATACCCCCGCAGAAGATCTCTCGCAAAAAATTCGAGGGCTCAGTCCATACCCCGGTGCATTCACTCCCGTTTTGTATAATGGTAAAGAAGCCCATCTTAAAATCTGGATGGCGCTTCCTGCTCCAGAAGCAGCCTCTATGCCTCCAGGAACCTTGAAAAACCAAGGAGATTTGCTACTCATAGGTACAAAAACGTGTCCGCTAGCAGTAGAAAAGCTGCAACTCAGTGGCAAGCAAGCTATGGAAAGTGCAGCCTTTTTGCGCGGTTTTCCGTTGGATCGCTTGCAAATACAAGGCTAAAAGCCCCGTCTTTATTAACATTCGGTTAAAATTATCCACAAATTCCAGTAAATATTTGTGTTTCTCTTGACTGACGTAGGTTTTCGGCTAAATTTGTTGGTGTCTAATTCAAAGTACTAACCCTTAATTGAATAAGTAATGAACAAAGCAGAACTTATCGACCAAATCTCTGACGCCTCTGGGTTGTCAAAAGCAGACTCTAAAAAAGCACTAGACGCTTTTATTACTGCAACTACATCTGAATTGAAAAAAGGAGGAAGAATCTCTCTAGTAGGATTCGGTTCTTTTGCAGTATCTGAGCGCTCTGCTCGCAAAGGTCGTAACCCTAAAACAGGAAAAGAAATCAACATTCCTGCAAAGAAGGTAGTAAAATTTAAAGCAGGTGCTGATTTAGCAGATAGCGTAAACTAAGCATTGCAATAAAGACTTAAAGAACCCTGACTTGCTTTAGCAACGTCAGGGTTTTTTTATGCGCGAACTTTTTCTTCTTGCAGTACACCATTATCTCTACGCTGCACCTCAAAAACGTACTTAAACATAAAGTGGCCGGCCAAACAACCGAAAACATGCCAAAGAAAATGGGTTCCAATTTCAAAAGGCGATAGCGGATCCAATATCCTAAAGGTAAGCGCCAAGGTAAAGGCTCCAAGGGCGTAAACTACCCACCACCATTGGAAAAAACGGGTTTTTATGAGGTTTAACGCTACAGGAATTACCACCATCAAACCCATCACGGCATAAGACCAATTGGTGGATATGGAGGGTGGAACAATTTGAAAAATCAAAAACTGCACTCCAAAACTCAAGAAAATGATCCCTCCGGCAATCCAATAGCTTTTGCTTAGTCGGAAAACAAAATAAGATGCCGCAGCCCAACACAGCAGTAAAATGGGCACCCAATCCATATACATAAAAAAGGCCTCCGTTCTAAAGGCATGGTAGAGTGTTCCACCAACAGCACCCACGGTAAGCATACTGGTTGCTGCGGTTAAAAACTTGTACTTACCAAACTGGCCGCGTAATCTTAAATACCAATAGCCCGCCAACAGCAAAAAGAGCAAGGCAGAAATGGTGTTAAAAGGTTCTACTATAAAATGTGTGGTATCGGTCTCGGTGTATATGGGTCCACCATCCGGTAAAAAATCATAAGGTTTTATAAGCGCTGTTTTCATGTACTAGTCCTTCATCTTATTTTTTGTTTATTGCTTTTCTCTTTAATATACTGCGTTTGTGGTATTTAGGTGCGCATTCTTAGATATTTTTAATAAAGTCCTCGATGAGTTTCGCTACAACCAATCCCTTTACACTTCAGCCCATTTCAAGCTACCCAGCACAGACACCGGAGAGCATACGACAACAAGTAGAAGCATGTGCCGAGGCACAAAAAAAATGGCGCAAGCTTTCCTTTAGCGAGCGAGCTGTTCCCATTCAAAAATTGGCCAAAGTGTTGCTTCATAATAAGGAAGAAGCTGCTTTATTGATGGCCGAGGAAATGGGCAAACCGTTTCAACAGGGTGTGGCAGAGGTAGAAAAGTGCGCTTGGTGCTGTGAGCATTATGCGACCCATGCCAAATCCTACTTACAAAGTAGTACCATCGATTTAGACGATGGCGTTGGTAAAATTGTATATCAACCCCTAGGGGTACTGTTGGGTATCATGCCCTGGAACTTCCCGTTTTGGCAAGTGATTCGTTTTGGTGTACCTGCTTTGATGGGTGGAAATACAGTACTATTAAAACATGCCCCCAATGTGTATGGCTGTGCGGCACTGCTTCAAAAAATATGTATTGAGGCGGGCATCCATGAAAACTGCTACAGCAATATCCAGATGAAAACAGCGGATGTAGCTGAGCTCATAGCCAATCCAATCATAAAGGGTATAACCCTCACCGGCAGTGTTGCCGCAGGAGAAGCAGTAGGTGCAGAAGCTGGTAAACACATTAAACCCATGGTGTTGGAGTTGGGAGGAAGCAATCCCTTTATTGTATTCCCCGATGCCGACATGGATACGGTAATGGCCGCAGCCGAACAAAAGCTGCAAAACGCGGGGCAGTCTTGCATCGCTCCTAAGCGGTTTATTATTCACCATGAGGTGTACGAAACCTTTATCGATCGCTTGCTGAAGGTGGTTAATAAGTATGCTCCTTCCAATCCAACCGACACCGATTGCACCATGGGACCTCTAGCGCGGTTAGATTTAGCAGAAAAACTCGAACAACAAGTAAAAGACTCGTTAGCCCAAGGGGCTACAGCTTTGGTGCCGTTTAAACGAGAAGGTGCTTGTGTCTGGCCTGCGATACTTAGCGAGGTCACGCCCCACATGACCGCCTTTTCCGAGGAGCTTTTTGGCCCAGTTTATGCGATTACTACATTCGCAGAAACCGAAGAAGCATTTACCATAGCGAACCAAGGTGAGTTTGGGTTGGGCGCCTCCATTTTCACACAAAACAAGGGAATTATGGAAAACGCCATTGAAGAACTCGAGGAAGGAGCCGTTTTTGTGAATTCCGTGGTAAAATCGGATCCGAGACTACCTTTTGGCGGTGTTAAAAAATCGGGTGTAGGAAGAGAACTTGCGGCTCAGGGTATTCAAGCTTTTCAAAATGTAAAAACAGTTCGTATCCCGAAATAAAAAGACAATAAACTACATTTGGCAAAATTTTAATTTAAATGGCAGCATTAGGTCAACATATACTTGTGGAGTTCTTTGGTTGTACTCCCGAAATTATGAACGATGTGGCTCTTATAGAGCAAGGCATGGTAGATGCCGCAGAAAAATCGGGGGCTACGGTGATCAACTCTACCTTTCACCATTTTTCACCCTATGGAGTATCTGGAGTTGTGGTTATTCAGGAGAGTCACCTGGCGATACACACCTGGCCCGAATACCAGTATGCCGCGGTGGATTTATTTACTTGTGGCGATGTAGTAGACACCTGGAAGGCCTTTGACCACTTAAAAGAGGTTTTTGAGGCGAAGAACCAAAGTGCCATGGAAATGAAGCGCGGTAATATTAGCCAACTACAACGCGTGGAATTCGATGTGGATAACATGCGCGAAGAAGCAAAGAAGCACATCAACCCAGAGAAATTTACCCGCAACGTTTGGTTTACCGACAAGGATGACAACCAGGCACTCTCACTGCGGTTTACCGGAGATGTGTTGTTTAATAAGACCTCAGAATACCAGAACGTAAAAGTGATAGACACCTATGGATACGGAAAAACCTTAACCATAGACAACATGTTTATGTGCACCGAAAAAGACGAGGCGCACTACCACGAAATGATCACCCACCCTGCCGTGTTAGCGCATGGCGATGTAAAAAACGTACTGGTGATAGGTGGTGGCGATGGGGGTACCATTCGCGAGCTGGTGAAGCACGAGAGTATTGATAAAGTAGATATGGTAGAAATAGATGGCAACGTTATCGAGGCCTCCAAACTCCACCTCCCTACCCTTTCTACCGCATTTGATCACCCTAAGGTAAATGTTGTTGTAGGCGATGGAATTGCTTTTGTAAAAGACGCGGAGCCACACAGCTACGATTTGATTATTGTAGATGGTAGCGACCCGGTTGGACCGGCTGAAGGTTTGTTTTCTGCAGATTTCTACAAAGCTTGTAAACGCGCTATGCAAAACAACGGTCTGTTGGTTACCCAGGGCGAATCCCCACACTTTAATAGCCACGTTTTTGTAGAGCTAAATCAGTGCTTGAAATCGGTGTTTAGCAGAGAGCAAGTGCGCACCATGCTCTTTCATATTCCTACCTACCCTTCTGGAATGTGGAGCTTCCAGATTGCGGCAAAGGGCAATATAAATCCCGCCATACCCAGGGTAGAACTCAGTGCGGTTTTCGACTCTATGCAAGATCTAAAATACTACAGTACAGCCATGCACAAAGCCAGCTTTGTATTGCCTGGATACGTGAAGGAGATGCTGTATGAATAAACCGTTTGATATTAACGGAGTTGGTGTTCCCAACGGGCAGTATTTTGGTTTTCCCTACAGCCTGGATGAGGCCGATCTGGTGTACTTATCCATTCCCTGGGATGCTACCACAAGCTACGAGCAGGGAGCGGCCCACGGACCAGAAGCCATTATTAACGCATCCACCCAACTCGATTTTTACGACCCCTGCGTTCCCAAAGCGTGGAATTATAAGCGGGCTACGGTGCCTATGTCTGCTCACATAAAAGAGCGCAATGCCAAAGTGCAAGAAAATGCGGCGTTGGTTAGCAGAGCACTGTCGGGAGAAATAGATTTGGATGAGCACCAGTTAGAACCCATTCGAAACGGGGTAAATACCGCCACATCGGAGTTAAACGAGTACGTGTATACCGAAGCGAAACGCTGGATGCACAAAAACAAGTGGGTTGGTTTGGTTGGAGGCGACCACGGCACACCACTGGGTTTCATGCGCGCCATAGGCGAAATTTATCCTGGAACCGGTATTTTGCAAATAGATGCCCATGCCGATTTGCGCAATGCCTACGAGGGATTTATTCATAGCCATGCCTCCATAATGCATAATGCCTTGCAACTACCGGGTATCGCCAACCTTACCCAGGTGGGCATACGAGACTTGAGCCCAGAAGAAGCCGCCCGCGTTGAGGAGGATGGACGCATACGCACCTTTTTCGACTGGGATCTCAGCGAGCAAGAGTACCAAGGAAAATTGTGGAAGCGAATTTGCGAGGAAATCTCGCGTAGTTTACCCGAACAAGTCTACATCTCTTTTGATATCGATGGTTTAGCCCCGTGGCTAGCACCAAATACAGGAACACCCGTTCCGGGCGGATTAGACTTTAACAAAACCCTGTACCTGCTGTATTACATTGTAGAAAGCGGTAAAAAAATCGTGGGTTTCGACCTCTGCGAAACGGCTCCTGAACCCAACGGAGAGTGGAATGCGAACGTTGCGGCTCGTATCCTTTATCGCCTAAGCAACTTGCTTTTTCTGTCTCAGAATTTCAAGTAAGGAATATGAAGTAAGTTTGGTTTACTCTCTCTGCGACACTATTTCTAAACTTATAGACCGTAGACTCGTCTATTTGACCAAATTAAGGGCATGCATCATGGTCTAATTGTATTAGAGCGCTACTTTTAGTTATCTTAAAATAGTTTAGGATTTCAAGTGTCGAGAGTGTGAATCTGTTCTTAGTTCTCGTAGGATTCGACAGTCTAAAAAAAACCGTCCATGAAAACACCATAAAGTTACCATGGAAAATAAAGGCTTTATCAGGTAAACGCACTATGATCAATCTGTAAAATTTAAGATTCCATAATTGCTTATTTCAGATAAACAATTGGTTAGAGCTACAAATTTCGTCCAATTATAACCTATTATTAACTTCACTTAGCCTTAAGATTTTACCAACTTCCGTGCAGTAACAGTAAACCTGTACTGCATGAATCCCCTTCGCCCCTTATTTACTGCAATCGCAATTTTTCTAGTATCTCTAGTATATGCCCAAGGCGAGAATTGTGCATCCGCATTAGTTATTAATGGACTGCCCTACAATACTCCCTTCCTACAAAACCATAACACGTGCAACTCTGGAAACGACTATTCTTCGGAGGATATGTGTGGGAACTTTTACATGAATGGTAATGATTTTGTTTTTGAGTTTACTCCGGACAATGATGTGTGTGTTTCGGCAACGGTAACTCCAAATGACATTTTAGGTGATTTTGACAACTCCATTTTTGTAACCCAAGGTTGTCCCGATGAAAACACATCGCGCTGTGTGGCCCAATTCACCAATCCAGATGGGGGAGCCTTGCCTACAACCTTAGCTGGAGTTGCGCTAAAGGCTAATGAAACTTATTACATTATTGTTTCGTCACGAACGGAGGCCGACTGTTTTGCTTTTTCTTTCGGTTTATCAGAAGATGCTTGTCAACCCTATGATGATGGAGGAACGTGTGACAATGCCGAAGTAATTACTTCCCTCCCCTATACCAATACCATGTCCAATTGCGGCCACAATGGAATTATTGTAGAAGGGAATCAATGCAATACCACGTTTTATAACGACAGCCCCACGTACATTTACAGCTTTAAACCCAATAAGGAAACCTGTTTTAAAGTTACAGGGCAAACTACAGACGCCACCATGCGCATGTCTGTGCATGATACCTGCCCAACAGTAACGGATACATCCTGTCTAGAAAGTCAGTACTATTATACTTTTCGCGAATACAGCGACTTTTTTACGCTAGACTCTGGAGTAACCTACTATTTCGCTTTCTCATCAGGAAGCAGCTGCACATCCATTGATGTTACTTTTGAAGAGGTTGGTGATGTAGGAGCAACATGCAGCACTGCACCTGAAATTATACCCGTAAATGGCAGTTTCTTTTACCCTGATGCCACCATCCGGTGTAAGGGAGATGAATATGCAGAACAGACCAAGTATAACTGCTCTAGTCTTTACGAAGGGGGTAACGACTTTGTGTTTAAGTATGAGTCACCCGGTAACGAGTGTATTGGAGCCTCTTTCAACACCAGCAGTTACGGTGGTATATATATGTTTAAAGGCTGCCCTTCCCTTAGCAACGATTCCGTATACGCCTTCAAAGAGCGATGCTCTTTCAGGGATCCCAATGAAGTGGGGTTTACATACACGATTAATGATCCTGGCACTTATTACTTAGTAGTTGCCGGAAGAAAAAGATTTAGCAGTTTCTCCGATCGCTATTTATACACGGACTTCGATTTTGACTTCAATTTTGTACAAAACACATTGGATCCCATTGGTGTAGATTGTGAAAGCGCAGACATTTTACCGGGGACAAAAAACATTTATAAACCGAATATTGACGTTTTCTGCAAAGGAAATGACTACGGGCCGGATGATGTTTGTGGTTTTGAACATTTGTCTGGATCCGATTATGTGTTTGAATATACGCCCACCGAATCCTTTTGTGCTACCGTTATCGGTAGAAATACCTTCGGTGAAGGGGGTATAACCGTTACGCAAGGTTGCCCTTCTAACGAATTGGCGAGCTGCCTTGGAGGAACAACTTGCTACGGTGAGTGCGACAGTATCTACGTAGACACCTACTTTGAAGCGGGTCAAACCTATTATATACTGGGATCTTCTGCCACGGAAGCTGGCAGTTTTGTTTTTGATTTAGAGATAAAACCCAACCCTATAGGGTGCCCTGTAGATTGCGAGAATGAATGCCCCAACTGTGCGAATGCCACCTTTGAAACCAGTACTTTGGCGAACTGGGTAGGCGCTTATGGAACTTTCGATGATCCCAACAAACACAATGGACTACGGAGCGGAGCCATTAATGATGATTTTACCCGGCATACCATAATGAATGCCGGATTGGAAGACCCGGTTGTAGGAAATTTGCTTATGACCACCGGGCCTCTTGGGGGTAGGTATTCTGTACGTTTAGGGAATTATTTAGCCCCTAGTGAGGATAGGGATCCGGATTCGGGAGACCGTTTAGGGGGTGATGAACTTACCTTTCAGTTTGAAGTGACCGAAGAAACCCAAAACTTCTTCTATTACTATGCCGTGGTATTAGAGGATCCCAGTAACAGCCATACTGCCGATGAACAGCCTTTTTTTGGTGCTGCTATGTTGGATGCAAATGGAGACTCCATCCAATGTGCAAAATACACGGTAAGGTCAGCCAATGCCGATGAGGGTTTTAAAACCGCCATTCCAAACGAAGACGCAGGTATATCCGAAGATGAAGTTATTTACCGCGATTGGAGCCTAGTTGCGGTTCCACTCAATGACTACCTTGGAGAAACGGTTACGGTCATATTTACGGCTACCGATTGTGGCCTTTCTGGTCACATGGGATACGCATATATCGATGCCTTTTGCGGAGACTTGGAAATAACTACAGAAAAAGAAACATTTACCATTTGTCCAGGAAGTGACATCACTTTAAAAGCACCTCCAGGTTTTGCGGAATATGAATGGTCCACAGGCGAAACAACGCAGACTATTACTAATAATATCGCAGGAAACTATACTGTGGAACTTAAACCCTTCTCTCAAAGTGGACAAAACACCTGTACGGTAACCCTTGAAAAAGAGGTTGTAGATGCAGTAGATCCTGTAGCCGATTTCACCTTTGAAGAAGGTTGTATTGATCAGTTTATTGATTTCGAAAATGCTTCCTCGGGTTCCAACGATTACCCCATTTCCCAATACCAGTGGAATTTTGATGACGGCACAGGTACTTACCCAGACACCAATCGAAATCATGCTTTTCCGGGTCCAGGCAATTATGATGTAACACTTACGGTGGTTAATACCGCAGGATGTACAGACTCCAAAACAGTTTCGATTGAAATACCGGAGTTTCCCAGTCTAGACCCTTTGAATGCATTGGACACCATAATCATCTGTCAAAACTTCGATACATCCCTGTATGCAGACCCGCAGGATGATGTAGACTTTATTTGGACCGCACCCGATGAAACGACAACCTATTCAGGCAGAACCCCAACAATTAATTTTGCAAATACCAATATGAGTGGGGATTATGTATTGCTTGCCACATCTAAATCAGACACCTGTGTAACCCGCTTAGATACAACCTATGTTCAGGTGATACCTACCCCAGAATTCTCCATTTCTGAGAACGACACCCTTTGTTTCAACAATGCCGTAGCGTTTTTAGAAGCCACTGGAGGTGAGCAATACCAATGGTCTCCAGCACAATTTTTAGACAGTGCTTCGAGCAATATGCCCAAAGCTACCGTTACCGAAACCACAATGTTTACGGTAGAGGCTACCAACACGTATTGTCCAGACAGTACTATGCAAGTAGAACTCTTTGTAGACACCTACAAGGAAATGCTTCAGGTTCCAGATCAAGTGCAAATATGCGATGGCGACTCCCTGATGCTGACTCCCACAGCTGGTGATCCAATCGGCTTCTTAAAATGGACTTCAGTAGACAGTATCATAGTCAGAGACACCAATTTCTACCGCCAAACCAATGAAAAGGAGCTGCACGAAGGATATTACTATATAGAAGCTTTTCTGGGTGAAGGCTCATATTGTCCGTATGCATACGACTCTGTCCTGGTAAACATTCAAGCCTTGCCCGATGCACAACTGGCTCCCGATACGGCCGTGGCTTGTGAGGGAGAAACGGTAACTTTTACCGCCCAAAACCCCATGCCGACCGTAAAATGGACCAATGAGGCTGGCGATTCTTTAGGTGCAGGCAATAGCTTTACTACACCAGCTAATGATGCCTTTTACTATGCCCTATTTAAAGACGATTTGGGATGTACCAATACAGACAGTGTATTTGCTGATGAGTTTCAGATGATTGCGCCCGATTTGGGCAATAATCGAACTGCGTGCTTAGGACAAACCGTTGCTATTACGCCCTTTAACCTTCAAGATCTACCCGAGGAATACAGTTTTTCTTGGAGCAATGGCGAAAGTACGGATACCGTGTACCTATCGGAAACACAGACCATCACCCTTACCGTAAGTCAGAATGGTTGTTCCAAGTCCGATGCGATACGGGTCACCTTCCAAGATCCGGCAGACTTTTCTATGGGTAATGACACGTTGTTGTGTGAAAGCGACTCGTTATTCCTGGATTATCGTGGTTTTGGAGAAGAAATAACATGGAATGATGGCTACAGGGATTTTACTCGTTGGATTACAAATCCAGGAGGAAACTACTCTGTAACCATAACCAGCGGTGCTTGTGTTTTGGAGGACGATATGACCATTTCCTTTGAAGCGCTAGACCCAGTGACCTTGCCCGAAGACACCGAAATTTGCCTTGGTGAAACATACACGGTTAACGCAAGCCCAGCTGGGCAGGACTACACGTGGTTTGATAACGGAAGCACCGTAGCAACTGGCATATCCAGTGTGGATGTTAGCACAATAGGAAACCACACCATCGTGTTACAAGGGGAAACCTCAGTTTGCACCACTAGAGATACCATGGAAGTTGCGGTAATTGCACCGCTTAACCCCAACATGCCCGATGAGCGCATTTGTGAAACAGATTCGGTTGAGGTAAATGCTTCTATTAGCGATCCCACCGCCAATTATACCTGGAATGATGGAACCATTGGTGCAGTGCGCACCATAAAGGAAGCCGGAACTTATGAGGTAACCATAGTACACGGCCCATGTACGGTGGTCGATGCTTTAGATTTGAATCACGACCCTGTACCTACCGTTGAACTGGGTGCTGATGCAACCATCTGCGAAATCGACAACCACACTTTTGCCGCAGACAATACCAACTGGGAAAGCTATACCTGGAATACGGGTGCGAATACAACTGCTATTACCGTTAGCGATTCCGGATGGTATTGGCTGGAAACGGAGCAAGGCCTATGTACTTTTAGAGACTCTGTATATCTATTTAATGACACCGTGCCGAATTTCAGTCTGGGACCCGACCAGGCCATTTGCGAGACGGGTATGGCTACTTTTGATCCACAAGTACCCAATAACCCCGATTTTGTATTCGATTGGAACACCGGAGCAACCACTCCTTCCATAAGTACCAATACCGCAGGCAACTATAGCTTAGAAATTACCAATGGTTTGTGCGCCTTCTCAGATGCGGCTGAACTCACTGTGCAAGCATTGCCAGGGGTAGATTTGGGTCCGGATCAAGTGAGTTGCTTGGGCGATGTGGTTCGGGTTGGATTTACTGCCGAGAATGCTACCTATAGTTGGAACACAGGGGAAACCACAGATTCTATTGATATAAGACAATCCGGCACGTACACCTTAACTGTAAATCAAGAGCTCTGTACCGAAACCGACCAAGTAAACGTGCTATTTGATCAATTGCAAAAACCCAACCTAGGGGAAGACTACACGGTTTGCGATGATTTGGATACCGTTTTAGACGCGCGGACTGTTGCACAATCGTACTTGTGGATACGTAATGGAGACACCTTGCCAGATGCATCACGATCTATAGTAGCTCAAGTAGAAGGACGCTATATTGTAAATGCTGTACAGGGAACATGCTTCGATGCGGATACCATAGATATCGCCATTCAGCCCCAACACAGTGTAACCGTTTCCAAGGATAGCATTTTATGCCAAGGAGAAACTTACACACTGGAAGCACAGACGAGCGCATCCAACCCTATTTATTCTTGGAGCACGGGTGCAACCAGTGATCAAATTACGGTAAGCGAAACCGACCAATACACCATTGCCGTTACGCAAGGAGTTTGTAAAAACAGTGCCACAGCGAACATAATTTTTGTCCCCCACCCCTACGTTGATTTAGAAAATGGTGTAATCTGTGAGGATGATGTCATTGGAATTGGAGAATATTTTGAAGTAGACGGGCGCATTGATTCTGCTGAATACCAGTGGAGTACTGGCGAGCAAACTGGGGTTATTTACGTGAGCTCCGCAGGTAGATATGTTGAAACTATAAGTATAGAGCACTGTTTTGACACCGACTACTACGACCTCACCGTGGTTCCCAAGCCTGTGCCACGCATGAGTGCTCCTGTTGAAACCTGCGAGAACAACCTAGTTTCTATAAATACCGGACTACCAGGTTTAGAAACACGTTGGAGTTTGGTCGGTACTCGAGATTACGAAATAACCCCTGCTGTTACGGGTACGTACATAGCAACGATAACCTTTGGACCCTGTGAGGTTCAGGATTCAGTGGACGTTACGATTCACAAGGTACCTAGAGAAGAATTTGAAGACTTGTATATCTGTCCCAATGATTCGGTACCCTTAAGTTCTACCTTACCAGACACTCGTAGTATTTGGAATGGTATTGAAAAACCCGTGTATTACGCTACAAATAATGAAGAAATAGACCTTGTGTTAATCAACGAGTACGGCTGCACATCCCAACAAACCATTGCAACGTTCGAGGATAAAGACTGCACCGATGATGTATACATCCCTACTTCATTTAGCCCTGATAACGATGGTATCAATGAAAATTTCAGAATCTTTTTATCGGAGCACGTTACCTTCAAAAGCCTAACAGTGTACGATCGCTGGGGTAAAATCATTTACCAGTCTGTAGACAGTTACGAACCCTGGGATGGCACGCATGAAGGCAAGTTGGTAAAAACGGGCACCTACGCGTACCAAGTGAAATACATAGACCAGTACCAAGATCACATAACCAAAGTGGGAAGTATTACGGTTTTAAAGTAGCAGCTAGATTTTGACGCAGACTCAAGGCTTTCTGGGTTTGTGGGGAGTAAAAAAGCTTGGAGGGAATCTTATCAAACAAACCAAAAACAACTGATTTTGATGGAACAGTCTTAGGCTTACCTATCGTTTTTAAAACACAATAAGGAAATGTTATAAAACCCTAAGATTTCGGTCAAAACCCGTGGTATCCCAGAGTCTTGTACCTTTGCAACACGGAAAATAAGGCTGTTCCATAATCTAGCCCGACACAAAACCAAAAAAGAAAAGAACACATGCAAGTTCTTGTAATTGGCGGTGGAAACATGGGAGCTACCTATGCACACGCCATTGCCCAGTCTAAATTTTTACGTAACAAAGACCTGATGATCCTGGACAACTCCAAGGAAAAAACCAAGGATCTCAGAAAAGTAGACCACTTTGACGTCTACGAAAATCTAAAGCACTGCGTACCCAAGGCCGATGTAATCTTCGTGGCAGTGAAACCCTACCACGCAGAGGCGCTATTTGAAGAAATGAAGCCCATGATGGCCGATGAGCAAATTGTGATTTCGCTTATGGCTGGAGTTACCATAGGCACTATTCAAGAAGGCTTGGGCATTAAAAAGGTGGTACGAGCAATGCCTAACCTGCCAGCACAAGTAGGAAAAGGGCTTACCTCTTTTACCGCTGCACCCGAAGTTTCTCGTTTGGAGCTTTCTACCGTAGAAAACTTATTGGACACTACGGGTAGATCGGTTCGCCTAGACAGCGAAAACGATATTGATGCCTCTACGGGTATCTCGGGTTCAGGTCCCGCCTATGTATTCTATTTTATGCAATCGATGTTGGAAGCTGCTTTGCGCATGGGCTTTTCCGACTACGACTCAAAAGTGCTCGTAAGCCAAACTTTTGCTGGAGCTATTGAACTCTTTAACTCTTCCAACCTAGATCCCAACGCTTGGATGGATCGCGTAGCCTCTAAGGGAGGAACAACACGCGCTGCATTGGACTCTATGGAAGACAACAATATTAAAGAGTTGATCCAGGAAGCTGCTTATGCCGCATTTAACAGAGCCGTAGAACTAGGAAAAGAATTTAACGCCAACAAAAATGAAAACGCATAAGAAGCGCATTGTAGTAAAAGTAGGTACCAATGTGATGACCAACAAGGACAATCGCATTGTACAACCCATCTTAAAACAGTTGGTAGACCAAATAGCTACCCTGTATGAAGAAGATGTGATTTGCGTGCTGGTATCCTCAGGATCGGTAATTGCCGGTAAGGAAGTAATGGGGAACCAAGAGCTCAACATTGATGATGCTACCACAACGCGCCAGATTTACTCGGCCGTAGGACAACCGCGCATGATGCGCCACTATTACAGTATCTTCCACGACTACGGTATGCGTTGCGCGCAGGTATTGGCTACCAAACGCGATTTTGACCCAGGGAAGCACCGCGAAAACATGATTAACTGTTACGAGGGGCTACTATCACAAGGGGTAATACCCATTGCCAACGAAGACGATGCCGTTTCGCTTTCCATGTCCATGTTTACCGATAATGATGAATTGGCCAGCCTGGTAGCCGAGCTTATTCATGCGGACATGCTTATTTTACTGACCGACACCGATGGTTTCTACAACGGACACCCCGATGATGAAACCAGTAAAATGATAGAGCACGTGCGTGCCGACCAAAAAGTGGAACAGTACATCCAGGAAAGCGACAAGCAAGAAGGCGAAGGTCGCGGTGGAATGGAATCCAAATTGGAAGTGGCTAAAAAAACAGCCCGTAAAAACATCCCCACCTTTATTGCAAACGGGAAACGTCCCAATGTAATTTTAGACATTGTTCATGGCGAACAAGTAGGAACACGGATTACCAAATAATCCATTAAAACGAAAGAAACACCATGGAACTACTGAGTACAGAAAAGAAAAATGCGGTTTTGGCCTCCATGGTCAAAATACTCGATAAAAGACGCGAAGATATTATCGCAGCAAACAAGCAAGACCTAGATGCTTTTGAGCGCGATGACCAAGCTTTGTACGACCGTTTGGTTGTAGATAGCTCCAAGGTAGACGGTATGATACAGGCCGTTAAGGAAGTGCATAGCCAGGAAGACCCGATTGGAAAGGTCATTTCCACCCGTACCTTAGATAACGGGTTGGAGATCACCAATAAAACAGCGCCTTTCGGAACCATACTTATTATTTATGAATCGCGCCCCGATGTTACCATAGAAGCTGCTGTTTTAGCCTTTAAAGCCAACAGTAAAATATTACTTAAGGGAGGAAAAGAAGCCGTAAACAGCAACAAAGTTTTGGTAGCATGCTGGCACGAAGCTTTACAAGAAAATGGATTGGAAACCAGCTGGATAGAGCTGTTTACCCTGAACCGCCAGGAGACCCAAGAGTTTTTGCGCAATCCAACCGAAAAGCTAGACCTCATTGTACCGCGTGGAGGCGAACGTCTTATCGCCTTTGTTAAAGAACATGCCCAGTGTGCCGTATTGGTAAGCGGACGCGGAAACAACTTTGCTTACGTAGCCGAAGATGCCGACTGGGAACAAGCAAAGAAGGTAGTGATAAACGCTAAAACCAATAAAATTAGCGGTTGCAATGCCTTGGATAAAATACTGATTAACAAGAACATACCAGATCTAGCCTCCAAACTAAAAGACCTGGAAGCTGAAATGCAAAAACACCAGGTTGAGCTTTTGGCCGATGCACAGGTGATCAACCACCTGGATAATGCAAAGCCCATACCCTCGGATGACACTTGGTATGAGGAATTCTTAGCGCTCAAAGCCCTAATTGGCGAGGTAGATGGCTTGGAAGATGCTATAAATACCATTAACAAATACAGTGGTGGGCACTCTAGCACCATTCTAACGACCGATACCCAAAAGGCCACTACCTTTATGGAAAAGGTTGATAGTGCAGCGGTGTACCACAACGCCTCTACCCGCTTTACCGATGGTGGGCAAATGGGCGTAGGTGCCGAGCTTGCCATTAGTACCGACAAATTGCACCACCGTGGCCCACTAGGACTGGAGCAGTTGGTGACCAACAAATACTATGTGTTTGGATCTGGACAAATAAGAGAGTAAGCTCTTGTATAACGCTATTTTAAAAGCCGGTCTCCGCATGGAGCCGGCTTTTTTATTTTAAGATCTTACCGCGAATTCCGTTATTGTAGACGCTAGCGTCCTGTTCATGAAGCACATTTTTTCCACCCTCTTACTCTTCCCGCTGTTACTGTTCAAACTGAGCCTGTCGGGTCAAGAACAGGTGGATTACAAAAACGCTCCTGCCTTTGACACACTTTCGTGTATTACCATAGCTTATGGACAAACGTATACCGCCCTCCGCGATTTTGCTACCTCGCCCCTGTGGTTTACGGGTTACCCTGGCAGTGTAAGCATAGGCCACGTGTATGAGAGTGCCCAGCGGCAATCCAACATCCAGTTTAATTTCGTGTTTGGCAACCTCTCCAAGTTGTACAACGGCTCTTTTAGCGAAGGCAGTTTACAGCGTTTTATGGTGGATTACAGGGAGCTTTTTCAAATAAATCTTGGAAACAATCCCAGGTGGAACTACCAATTGGGCGCAAGCATCAATGCAACTGCCAATTACCGTGTAAATGGTGCTTTCCAAAACAACCGCGAGGGATTTGATATGGTTGGAACTTTGTTTTTGTCTGGAAAAATTGGCTGGGACCTCAGTCGATTACAGCCCAAAAACAAAAAGCTATTCTGGTTTGAATACACCGCAAGAAGACGAACCCAAAACCTCGATGTTCTAGGGCATATTGGCCTTATTAATAGCAGTTACCGAAATGGCTACGCGTATACTAGCCCTTCTGCAGTGCTAAACGAAGACGAATTTTTTAAGAATTACGAGTTTCGGCTTTTGGGTGGATATCGATTTTCTACAGCCATCAACTTCACCTATCAGTTGCACAATAAAAATGCCCTTCGTTTTTCGTACTTGTGGGATGCCTACCACAGCCACAATGGAAATGAAGCTTTAGAAATGACAGTGCATACCCTGCAATTGGCACTGCTCTTTAATGTGAAAAAATAGGATGCGTTACTCCCTGTTTATACTCTTTGTTTTGGCAACCTTAGCCTGCGAAAAACAACTTTTTAAGCCCGACCAAGCATCGGTAAACCCTCAGGAAAACTTCAACCACCTTTGGGAAGCCTGCCGCGATAAATACGCCTATTTCGATCTCAAAGAAATAGACTGGAATGCCGTGCGCGATTCCTTTCAAACCGCCATCCATCCAAACATGTCGCAAGACTCCCTCTTTAACGTGCTGGGCGCCATGCTCAATACCTTAAAGGACGATCATACCAACCTCATATCCAGTTTTAAAACCTCCTTTTTTGGGGTAGAATACAATGCCCCCGACAACTTCGATTTTCGCATTATTACTGACAATTATATCGGAAGCGACTTTGTGCTCTCTGGTGCATTTGCCCATAATTTTATTCATAACCAACCGGTAGGATATGTACGCTTGTCTTCCTTTGGTTCGCCTGTTACTTTCAGTGCCATCAACTTTATTTTTAACCGCTACGCCAATGCAAAAGGCATCGTTTTAGATATCCGCGAAAACGGAGGCGGTGCCGTGAGCAATGCGTACCGCCTGCTGTCCTGCTTCATTACCCAGGAAACCCTGTTTGGTTACTCGCGCATAAAAAATGGCCCTGAGATCAATGCGTTTGGTACTGCCGAACCCATAAAACTGCAACCCACAGGGTTGTATTACAACAAACCCATCGTAGTGTTAACCGACCGTGGAAGCTACAGTGCCTCCTCGCTATTCGCGCTGGCTTGCAAAGCGTTTCCCAACGTTACCTTGATGGGCGACACAACAGGCGGTGGCCTGGGACTACCCAATGGAGAGCAATTGCCCAACGGGTGGACTTATCGCTTTTCCATTACGCAAACGCTAGACCTTAACATGCGTCCCGACTTTGAAATGGGCGTGCCACCCGATGTCACCGTACGCACCAATTTAGAAGACAGAACACAAGATGCGGTGTTGGACAGCGCCGTTGCCTTCCTGTTGCGATAGTACTTGCTATTTTTACCCCGCATCAACATCCGTAATATGGCGCAATTGCCTACCGAATTCCTGCAACGCATCCAAAAACAATGGCCTAAAGAGCACTACGAGGCATTTTTAGCGGCTTTAGAGCAACCGCTTACCTCCGTTCGATATCATGCTAAAAAAGTGGCTGTAGGCGCGTTAAACAACGCTGTACCGTGGTACCCCAAAGCACAGTATTTACCAACCCGTCCCTCCTTTACCTGGGATCCTGCTTTTCAGTCGGGTCACTACTACGTACAAGAGGCGGGTAGTATGCTATTAGCTCCTTTGTTTACGGCTTGGAAACAGGAATACAGAAAAACAGAACTGCGTGTATTAGATGCCTGTGCTGCACCTGGAGGAAAAAGCACCCTGCTACTGGATTTGCTCTCGGAGCGTGACGATGTTTTGGTGAGCAACGAGCCCATTTCCAAACGCAATGCGGTATTGCGGCAAAACCTGGGGAAATGGGGTTATACCAATACCCTGGTTAGCCAGTGCGACTTTGAGCAGGATGGATTTTTCCCGGAAAACAGTTTCGACTGTATCGTGGTAGATGCGCCCTGCAGTGGCGAGGGCATGTTTCGGAAGGATGAAGGAGCTGTTGCTGCGTGGTCCGAGGATAACATCCGGCAATGTACCGTGCGGCAGGAAAACATCCTGGAACACCTTTTGCCTTTGCTAAAACCAGGCGGATTGTTGCTGTATTCCACCTGCACCTACAATTACCAGGAAAATGAAGACCTTGTGCAGGAATGCTTAAGTGAAGCGTTCACCCCCTTCCATCTTGATTTTCCTGCAGAATGGAATGTACTTCCGGGAAAGGACCAGTTAGGATACCGATGCATACCTGGAGTTACGGAAAGTGAGGGATTCTTTATTAGTGCCTGGATCAAAAAAGGCAATGCCTCAGAAAACACCACGACTCGTAGAAACAAAAAAGTAAAGCCCCTCCCCCGAGTACAACATGAGGACTTACCGACACAGCCCAACACAACATACCTGCAATATGGAGATAGCGTGTATGCCGTTTCAGAAGGTGCTAGCGCATTTCTTGGCGAAATACAGCAAAGCGTAACCGTGAAAAAGGCGGGCTTACAAGTGGCGCAAGTAAAAGGAAAAAAGCTCAATCCCACCACAGAATGGGCTACAGCAGTTACACTGCACAACCCCTACCCAGTTTATGCCATGACTACAAAAGAAACGCAAGCTTTTTTGCAAGGTCAGAGTTTTTCTTGCAGCGGTTTACGCGGTATACATCAAATGCAATGGAATGGGATTCCCCAGGGTTTTGCGAAAGCCGTGGGTGCTCGTTGGAACAACCTACGCGACAAGAAGGAACGCATTTTGAGCGCGCCTAGCGAAGAACTCAGCACGCTGTTGGCTTAGTGCGGCAAATACTTTTTAAGTGCTCCATAGGTAAACGTACCCACTAATGCAGCAGCAATAACCACCCAAAAGACAGAGTAACCAGCACCCGCTAACGTGTACAACGGTCCAGGACATGCACCCGTAAGCGCCCAGCCCAAGCCAAAAATGCTGCCTCCAATAAGGTTGGCTTTCCACATTAGCGGTTTTCCTGTAACCTCAATAGGTTTGCCATCAATAGATTTTAGCTTTTTCACTTTAATCCACTGGATTAGGATAACGCCCAAGCCCACTGCACTACCGATAATGCCGTACATGTGAAAGCTTTGAAAACGGAACATCTCTTGAATACGAAACCAGGATACCGCCTCCGATTTCACCATAACCACACCGAAAATAATTCCAGCCAATAAGAATTTTAAGAACTTCATATTATCCGAGAATTAAGGGTAACAGCAAGTAAGTGCTAATCAATCCTCCTATAAAAAAACCGATAACAGCAATTAAGGAGGATAGCTGCAGGTTGGATAACCCGCTTATGGCGTGCCCTGAGGTGCAACCATCTGCCCAACGAGTTCCAAAGCCTATGGCAAATCCACCCACAATAAGCATGATAAAACCGGGTGTAGTAGTAAGGAAGTTAAAATTAAATATCTCGCTGGGAGCTAGGGATTTATCAAATATTATTCCAAGTGATTTCAAATCATTTTGTGTAGCTTGTGAGATAGCAACTTCTTGCCCGCCACCCAAGAAACGAACGGCAAGATAGCCTCCAATAACGGCACCCAGTACAAAGACCAAATTCCAGGCTTGCTTTTTCCAGGAGCCCTCAAAAAACTGGAAGCGTTTCCCAGCTCCTGCCATGGTACACATGGTTTTTAGTGTGGAGGACACACCAAAGCGTTCGCCAAACCACAACAACAAAAACATCAGTAAAGCAATAAGCGGCCCCGATACGTACCAGGGCCAAGGCTGCATAATAAATTCCATAAGGGCACTTAAGAGTTACTCACCAAACTGCGCAACGGCACTTTAGTTTCTTTAATAGCTTTAAACCCGCCTTCTAACTCTACGAGGTTGTGTATGCCTCTGGATTTAAGAATGGAAGTGGCAATCATAGAACGGTACCCTCCGGCACAATGTACATAGGTTTCCCCTTCGCTATCAAAGGCTTCCAGGTGCTTATTGATTTCGGCTAAGCTTGCGTTGTAGGCGTTTTCTACGTGTGAGCCTTCAAACTCCGAAGGTTTGCGCACATCTACAATTTTAAAGCCGTTGGCGTGTGCTTTTTCAATTTCGGTAGCGGGTTTACGGTTTACTGTGGCTACTTCTTTACCAGCCGCTTTCCACGCTGCGATTCCTCCTTTAAGGAAGCCCATGGTGTTGTCAAAGCCCACACGAGCCAGACGGGTAACGGCTTCTTCCTCTCTGCCCTCATCCACAATAAGGATGATTTTTTGCTTTACGTTAATGATTAACTCTCCAACCCAAGGGGCAAATCCACCGTCCAAGCCAATAAAAATACTGTTGGGAACGTGGCCTGCCGCAAAGTCGTTTGCACTGCGCACATCTAGCATGAGTGCACCATCGTTGGCCAATTGCTCAAAGGTTTTGGGGTCGAGTTCTGTAGTGCCCAATTGCATCACATCGTCAATGTCTGAATACCCCTCTTTATTCATTTTCACATTGAGCGGGAAATAGCCCGGAGGTGGCAACAAGCCGTCTGTAACTTCGGTAATAAACTGCTCTTTAGACATGTCTCGCAAGGCGTAGTTTACTTGCTTTTGATTGCCCAGAGTGTCTACGGTTTCCTTCATCATGTTTTTGCCACAGGCAGAACCCGCACCGTGTGCAGGATACACTGTAACGGTGTCGGGTAAGGGCATTATTTTGTTGCGGAGGCTGTCGTATAACATTCCCGCAAGGTCTTCCTGAGTAAGTTCATTGCCTTTCTGAGCGAGGTCTGGGCGACCCACATCGCCCAAGAAAAGTGTATCCCCTGTAAAAATGGCTTCTTCCTTACCTTCTTCGTTGATCAACAGGTAGGTGGTGCTTTCTAAGGTATGTCCGGGTGTATGTAGCGCTTTAATACGCACCTTTCCGATGTGAAACTCCTCGCCATCGCGTGCAATGTGTGCCGGATATTTGGGTGCAGCATTGGGGCCATACACAATGTGTGCTCCAGTTTTAGCTGACAAGCTAAGGTGACCACTAACAAAATCGGCATGAAAGTGCGTTTCGAAAACATATTTTATTCGAGCGCCTCGCTCTTTTGCCATATCCAAGTAGGGCTGCACTTCTCGTAAGGGATCGATAATGGCGGCTTCTCCATCGCTTTCAATGTAGTACGCACCTTGTGACAGGCATCCTGTATAAATTTGTTTGACTTCCATAATACTTATAGTAATTCTTGAATGAGTATGTACACGGCCATGACCAAAACAAATAGGGCAAAGCCGCTTCTTAGTTTTCTTCCGGGTACAAATTTCGAAATATATCCTCCCAATAGAATTCCTGCCACTGCCAAAAATGTAAAAAGGCCCAAAAAAGTCCAATCGATAGGCTGTCCACTCTGCACATCGCCTATAAAGCCGATGAGTGATTTGGCGGATATAATGAGCAAGGAGGTGCCCACCGCCACTTTCATAGGTAAGCGCGCCAATAACACCAATGCAGGGATAATAAGAAAACCTCCTCCTGCACCTACAATACCGGTTAAAGTACCTACGAGCAGCCCTTCTAGCATCACAAGCGGGTAAGCAATGGGCTTTTTAGTGGAAGGTGTGTTGGCTGTCTCCTTTGCCGGTCTTAGCATAGCAACTGCCGCAGCAATCATTATACCTGCGAAAAAGAGCATAATGGCCAGGTCTTTTGCAACACTAGCTCCAAAAACGGTTATGGGATCGGGAATGCTGGGCACCAGCCACAAACGGGTAAGGTAAACCGCTACCACCGAAGGAACAGAAAAGATGAGTGCCACACGTACATTGACCAATCCTTTACGTAAGGCATTAAACGCCCCAATGCCGGCAGAAAGCCCCACAATAAATAAAGAATAAGCAGTAGCTAAGACCGCATCTACCGCAAAAAGATATACCAACACCGGTACTGTTAAAATGCTTCCCCCTCCACCGATAAGCCCAAGAGCTACACCGATGAGTATGGCTGATGCATATCCTAAAATCTCCATACTACATTAAGTCGGTATTTTCCAGGCAATCGAAGATCTTCAGCAGGTGGCGGTCTTTTAAAGAATAATGCACCTCTTTGCCTGATTTGTGGCAAACGAGCAGTCCGTTATCCTTCATTTTTATTAAATGATGAGACAACAACGACTGCTCGGTTTTTTGCCGCAACCGCGCCTGTATTTCTCTTACGCTGAGGGGTTCGTCTAATTCCAGCACTTCCAGAATGCCCAAGCGTACAGGATGGCCGATGGTCTTGAGCACATGGGCTACCCGTTCAAACACTTCGGGGTTCAGATTGCGCGGTGTTGTTTTTGACATCTTCAGGCAAATATATGAACATAAGATCATGTTTAGAGATGAGGTATTAGTAGAAAGCTAAAAGGGCCAAGCTAAAAGCCGAAAGCTAAAAGGGCCAAGCTGAAAGCCGAAAGCTGAAAGGGCCAAGCTGAAAGCCGAAAGCAAGGCTCACGGTAATCCTGAGGAATCGAAGGATCTCATTGCAACAGGGCAAAGCTCGTAGCTCGTAGCTGAGAGTTCGGAGCTTAAAGCTTAATAGTGAGGTGTTTATCGAGCGTCTTAGGATACTGACCTATGCGTCAGTAGAGTCGAGATGTAATTGGTTAGAGGAAGAGGATGAGTGGAAAAGCTGAAAGAAAAGTACACGGTCATCCTGAAGAACGAAGAATCTTTTTGCGACAGGGTAAAGCTCGTAGCTGAGAGTTCGGGGCTTGAAGCTTAGTAGCAAGGCGGCCATCGAGCGTCTTAGGATGCTGACCTATGCGTCAGTAGAGTCGAGATGTAAATGGTTAGAGGAAGAGGATGAGAGAGGTGAGAAGCCGAAAGCGCCAAGCCAAAAGCAAGGCTCACGGTCATCCTGAGGAATCGAAGGATCTAATTTTTTACAGGGATGAGAGAAGTGAACAGTTGAAAAGCTAAAAACGCCAAGCTGGATGGAGCGTTAAAGCTGAAGTATGAAGGTTTGAAAAGACCAAAAGTTAACACGCTGACACCATTAGATTTCTCACCTTTGCCGTATGAAAAACAGCAGACCACTACTCGCTGAAGTCTTGGGCACCTATGCATTGGTATTTTTTGGTACCGGAGCTATTGTAATCAACGACCTATACGGGGGTATGCTGGGACATTTTGGTATCGCAGCGGCATTCGGCATGGTGGTTATTGCCATGATATATGCCTTTGGAGAAGTGTCGGGAGCGCATATCAATCCAGCTGTCACCATGGCCTTTTGGGTGGCTGGGCGCTTTCCTGGGAAACGCATCCCCTCCTACCTGATGGCTCAAGTTTTGGGTGGAGTAGCAGCTTCGGCAACCTTGTTGTTGCTCTTTCCAGATCACGATGGCTTGGGTGCAACCCTACCCAGCGGCAGCATTTGGCAAAGTTGGATTTTGGAATTTATTCTCAGCTACTTTCTCATGCAGGTAATCATCAATGTAGCTACAGGATCTAAAGAAACCGGTATTATGGCTGGATTGGCTATTGGTGTTACCGTTTGGCTAGAAGCGTTGGTAGGTGGCCCTGTTTGTGGCGCAAGTATGAATCCTGTACGATCACTGGCTCCTGCTCTGGTATCTGGAAACTTTTCCTATATATGGATTTACCTCTCTGCACCCATAGCCGGCATGGTGCTTGCCGGACGCACTTGTAAGTTTTTTAAACCCGATGGGTGTTGTTGATTGGGTAAATAAGCGGAAAGCGCTAAGCCAAAAGCTGGAAGCTGGAAGGCAGATAAGGGATGAGTGAAGGAAAAGTTGAAAAATTGATACGCTGAAAGCGCCAAGCTAAAAGCCGAAAGCAAAGCACGAGGTCATCCTGAGGAATCGAAGGATCTTATTGCGACAGGGTAAACTCGTAGCTGAGAGTTCGGAGCTTGAAACTTAATAGCAGGGCGGCCATCGAGCGTCTTAGGATGCTGACCTATGCGTCAGTAGAGTCGAGATGAGGTAAGAACACAAAATACCAACGAACGTCCTGAAACCGCGAACTACCCATGGTTCACTGAGAACCGCTAACCCAAAAATCACTCCTCCTGCCCTGCCCGTTCCAATAACTTGGCATCCAGCTGCTTGGTAGCTTTGGCACCTAAAGCTTTAATTTTCTCCACTTTTCCAACCAAATTACCTCGACCCTCAGAAATCTTTTTCATGGCACTTTGGTAATCCGCTTGTACGCCATTGATCTTGTGCCCCAATTTGTTGAGGTCTTCCATAAAGCCCACAAACTTGTCGTATAGCAAGCCGCTTTCCTTGGCAATATCCAACACATTGCGCTTTTGATTGTCTTGCGTCCATATAAATGCGATGGTGCGCAAGGTCGCCATCAGAGTGGAGGTGCTTACCAACACCACGTTTTTCTCCAACGCTTTCTCAAACAAAGCCGGGCTTTCTTTCAAGGCCAAATACAAGGCGGGTTCTATGGGCACAAAAAGCATCACATAATCGGGCTGATTGATCTCTAAATTTTGGTACTGCTTAGCCGATAAGCCTTGGATATGGTTCACCAAGCTCTGCACATGTTCCTTTATAAAAACGGCCTTTTGAGCATCGTTCTCAGCATTAAAATAGCGTTCGTAAGCCGTTAAAGACACCTTAGCATCTAGAATAATGTGCTTGTCCTCGGGGAGTTTAATGATGTAATCGGGACGTACATTGCTTCCCTCTTCGTTTTTGTAGGTGTTTTGCGTTTCGTAGTGTAGACCTTTTTGCAAGCCAACATGCTCTAGAATGCGCTCGAGCTGCACCTCACCCCAATCGCCCTGGGTTTTGCTATCGCCTTTGAGTGCGTTGGTGAGGCGCTCGGCATCCTCGCTCATCTTGCGGTTCATCTCCACAATTTTCTCCAACTCATTTTTTAAGGTGGCTTTTTCCTTAGCCTCGTTGTAGTACGCCTCTTTTACTTGTTTTTCAAAACCTTCAATTTTCTCGCGAAGTGGATTTAAGATGTGGCCCAGCTTTTCGTTGTTGATATCTACAAACTTCTGGCTCTTCTCATCCAAAATCTTGTTGGCCAACACCTGAAACTCGTTTTTGAAGCGCTCATTCAGCTCGCTTAGCTCCGCTTTTTGCTCATTGAGTTTTTCTTGTTGGCTCTGTAGTTTGGTTTCTAAAATGGCTTTATCCTGGTTCAGCTGTACTAGCTGTTGTTGCTGTTGTTCTAATTTTTGCTGTGCTTCGCGGTTTCGTTCTTGCTCGTTGTTCAGAAGCGATTTTTCCACCCATAGTTGGGTATCTATGGAAGCGGAGACTTGTTTTTTCTTCCCGATAAAAAAACCGATAGCTGCTCCCAAAAGCACGCCTGCAATAAGAAATAGGAACTCCATAATCTTGTGATTTGCTACAAAGTAAAACAAGCAAACCGTAATCTATTGGAGGACCGGCAGGAAGTTATTCAGAAAATCTAACCAATCTCCACAAGGAAATACTAGACCAGGGAACTCGTTAAATCCTCCCTAAATCTTGGGTGTTTACCCAACCCATATTGCCATTTTCTAGCTTTATTTCCACCCAGGAATCTACCTCACTGCTAATTCCAACCTTGGCGCCTTCGTGCAATACAAAAGCAGTAGCGGCATCTCCTTTGGGTTCGGTTTTCACATCCACCTTTAAGGTTAGAATAACGGCCTCATCCGAAGATATCCGCACATCATTAGCCGCGTAGCTTAAGTAGGTGGTTACAGCAAACAACACCATAAAAACGAGCATGAGGGCAAATCCAGATTTTCTAATTTTTGCAACACTTCCAGTAATAAATAAATACAAACCTACCACAGCTAATAGCAGCAGAGAAAGCGCTACAATAGCAAACGTGCTGGCTCCAAAAGTGGTTAAGAACCGTTCCCATTGGTTGTAAAAAGCAGCGGTTGGGCTTGCCTCTACCTCATCGATTACGCGAGCTTGCGCAATTTGTATATTGTACTGGGCTTTTTCGTAATCGGCATGGTACTTTAATGCTTTTTCGTAATGCAATACGGCACGCCCTATTTGATTGAGTTTGAAATAGGTATTCCCCAGATTAAAGTGCACTCGAGCATTTTCAGGCTCCAGATCTAAAGACTGCAAATAGCTTTGTTCAGCATCCTCGTACTGGTTATTTTGGTACTGGGTATTGGCCTGCTGAAAATATTCTTGTGCATTACCTGGTTGTGCCGCCACAGGGCTAAACACCAGCGCACAAAGAATTATGCCGATAATTTTCCTAACCATTGCAAAGTGTTTTTTGCGCGTTCGTACGTGCTATCCATATTAACATTGGCGCTGGGCGCATAGCGTGCCATGTCGCAATCGTCTATTAGCTGCTGCAACTCTAAGAACTGCTCTTCGCTAGCTCCTTTTTCCAGCAGCAATTGTTTTAATGATTCGCGCGACAACTGGGTCTTGTTGGCGTTAAATTTATCCTGTACAAACCCGTGTAGGGCATCAACAACAGCCACGTAAAATGCCGCTGCATCACCCGATTTCAAATGACTTTTGGCTTTGCTCAATTGGCGCTCGGCTTGTTTTCCGGCCTTGCGCTGCTTATAAACCACAGTATTTTGTTTGAGGCTCTGTTGCTTTCTAACATACAGCGATGCACCCAATCCAACCGAAACCATAAATAGAACAACCAGCCAGTAGATGCCTTTCGCTGCGTGAAGTCCACCGCCAGTACTGGGCTGCCAATCGGTATCTATAAAGCGGATGTCTTTGTTTAATAAAGCAACATCACTTTTGGGGTTTACCACCGTACCTCCAACGTTTGAAGCTTCACCCGTAACCGTTAACGACTGCACATCACTGACGATGGTTTGGTACTTTTTGGTGTTAGGATTAAAAAAGGAAAAACGTACCTCGGGTATCTGATATTCGCCTGGATATCTGGGTATCAGGATATATTCCCACTCTTTGCTACCCTGGATTCCGTTACCCGTAACTGCAAATTTATCATTGGTTTTGGGCTCGTATACCTCAAAATCACTGGGGAAATTAATTTCTGGAGCATTCAGCAGTTTCAGGTTTCCGTTGCCCGATATTTTCAACTTGTATGTAATGGCATCGTTGGTAGCCACCGTAGTTTTTGATACATCGCTAGCTATTCGAAAACTACCTGTAACGTTGCTAAAATTACTAGGGGCTCCTTTGGGGTATGATTTTATATCTAGGGTAACCGGTTTACTATCGGCAGAAACTTTAGAGCCTGGATTAAAGAATGATCGGTTTACCACCACATTTTGGGTAAAAGATGGAATGGATAATTTCCCCGAACGCTGGGGATACAACAGCTGCCGCTTTATAGTGGCCTTTCGGTAGCGCATACCATTAATAGTGGTGTAGCGGTCCGCCCACTTCACATTACCCAAATCTATATTTTCCACCCAAAACCCAGAAAGGGCAGGATAATTGGTTTCACCCAATTCCAGCTGCGAGTAGCGCGAATACAACACATAGTCAATCAGCACTGGTTCTCCGATATAGGCCGTGGTTTTGCTGGGAACAACTTGTATAATCACATTGCCACCGCTAGCGGGCGCCTTAGCAGCAGGACCTACGGCCGTACTGCTTTGCGAGTTGCCACTGCGCGTGGTGCTGCTTGTGTTTTGTGCGGAGCCCTTGGTTACTGAAATGTCAATAGGGCTGGTTACAAAATCTCCATCTTCGGTACTGGCCTTGGCTGCGCCAATGGTGTATGTACCCGGGTTTTCCGCCATCAATACATAAGAAACCGTTATAGTGCGGCTGGATTTTCCGTTGATGTACGAAAAATTGCTGGACTGCGAGGGCCCGAAAATCACCACAAAATCGGTGAGTGCGGGCGGAGTAATTTTTCCAGTGGTGTTCTCCAGAACAAAGTTCAGCTTAAACCGATCACCAACAGAAACGGGGTTTTGGCTTACGTTGGCCTCAAATTTTTGAGCTACCACGTTTCCAAATCCTAGCAAAAGCAAAGAAAAAACGAAGAGGATTCTATGTAAAAAGCTTGCTCTCATGGTGTTACCAATCCTTTTCTATATCTACTTTTTTGCCTTTGCCTTTGGCCTTGTTCACCTTGCGTTGTACGCCCTTTTCTTGCTGGTTTAAGGCATCCAACAGGTTTTCGGCATTCTTGCGCTTCATTTGCTGCTGGCGCTGCTGCTCTTGTTGTTGTTCTTGTTGCTGCTGTTGTTGTTGGTCCTGCTGTTCCTGGTCTTGACCTTGATCTTGTTGTTGTTTTTGATCCTGCTCCTGATCCTGGTTTTGACCCTGCTGATCCTTGTTCTCGTTTTCTTCTTTATTCTCGTCCTGCTGCTGGTCTTGCTTATCCTTTTGGTCTTGCTGTTGCTGCTGTTGCTGCTCCAGAAGCTTTTTAACCAGCGCGTAATTGTAACGCGTATCCTCGTCTGCAGGATTGAGTTTTAAGGCTTTTTTGTAGGCATCCAAGCTCTCTTGCAGCTTCTGCATTTTAAAGTAGGTATTGCCCATGTTGTGCAGGGCCTCTGCGCGCTGGGCATCGCTAGTAGCTTCGCTAGCCGATTTGGTGTATGCTGCCAGGGCGTTTTCGTAGTCCTCGGTCTTGAAATAGGTGTTGGCCTTATTAAACCCAGCCGCCTTGCTTATGGAAGCATCTTCTGCGGTACCCAATTGATTAAATCGATCTAAGGCGGCCTCGTAATCTTCACTTTGGTAGGCTTCGTTGCCTTCCTTTAATTGAAACTTTGCCACAGACTGCCCCATGCACCAAACTGTGCAGCTCAAAAAGCCTAGAAGCATAAACACTTTACTCATAGCCAAACAGTTTTGTACGGTTTAACCAGTTGTTCTTTCGGTTGGATAGCAGCAACTCCCAAAGCATAAGCATTATCGCTGGAAACAAAAACCATTGAAAGCGATCTTCGTATTCCTGGTACACCACGTTATCCAATTCACCCGTAGCCATTTTATCTATTTCTTCTATGAGGGCATCGGTCGCTTGTTGGGAGTTAGAGGCAAAAATAGCCAGACCATCTCCGCCATCGGCTACCTCTTCAATGAGGCCAGCATTGAGCTTGGAGACTACAATGTTGCCCTCCTTATCCTTTTTAAAATCTTTGTTGCGGCTATTCACTGGTATCGGTGCTCCTGCTACTGTGCCCATACCCACAGCAAAAACCTTAACGCCATTATCACTGGCATATTTGGCGGCAAACTGGGCATCGTCTTCGTGGTTCTCTCCGTCAGTAATAGCTACAATGGCTTTGCCCGCTGGGCTTTCCATATCGAAGCTCTGAAAGGCCAAGTCTATGGCCGAGCCAATGGCCGTACCTTGCGTGGGCACAACTTCGGGGCCCAACGAGGATAAAAACAACCGAGCCGCGCTGTAGTCGGTAGTAAGGGGTAATTGAACGTAGGCTTCTCCTGCAAAAACCACCAGACCAATACGGTCGCCATGCAACCGATCGAGCACACGCTCTACCATGCGCTTGGCTTTGGCCAAACGGTTGGGGCTTAAATCTTCGGCCAGCATGGAATTACTCACATCCAGGCAAAACATCAGGTCGATACCCTCGGTTTTTCCCTCGGCCATGCGTGAACCAATTTTCGGGTTCACCACAGCAAACACCAGAAAAAACAGGCTTAAACGAAGTAACCAATAGCGCAAGCTGTACTTGAAGGTGCTGTAGGGAGAAGCGCTAATGGCAGGAACCAATTGGCTATCGGCAAAACGCTTTAGTGCTTTGTTTTTCCAAGCGATGTACCCCGCATACATTAACAGCAGCAGCGGCCCAATAAGCATCAGAAGAAACCACTCCTTGCGATCGAAGCGCAAACCATTGATCCAGCGCTCCCCATACTGGTACGACAAAAAGCTGATGGCCAACAGCACGCCTTCTAAAACGAGCGCCCAAACCAAAAATGTAGATGCCTTATATGTTGCTCGAAATTGCATTAGGGTATGGTTCTAAACAAGGTTGCATTTAACAAACTGTGCAATAGCAATAAACCGAGGCCTGCCACTGCAAACCAGAGGTATTCCTCGTTCTTCTGTGCGTATTCAGTAACCTTAATCTCGGTTTTCTCCAAGCGGTCTATGTTGTTGTAAATCTCGCGCAATGCCGTTTCTGAAGTAGCGCGGTAGTATTTTCCGCCTGTAGCAAAAGCTATTTTTTCCAGGGTGAGCTCGTCTATTTTTACATCTACATAATCGTAGCGATAGGTGCCGTTAGGAAATATGCTCACTGGGCTCAGCGCCTTGCCCTGCGATCCCACACCAATAGTGTAGCACTTAATACCAAATTCTTTTGCCAACTCAGCCGAGGTTAACGGGTCTATTTCCCCCATGTTGTTTACCCCATCGGTAAGCAGGATTATCACTTTGCTCTTAGCCTCGCTTTCGCGCAAGCGGTTTACAGCCGTGGCCAGCCCCATCCCTATGGCCGTCCCTCCTTCCAAAACTCCGGTATTTACTTCGCTGAGCATGCTTTTTAAAACGCGGTGATCGGAGGTTAAGGGACACTGTGTAAAAGCCTCGCCTTCGTATACCACCAAGCCAATGCGATCGGTGCCGCGCTTGGCAATAAAATCGGTGGCCACGCTTTTGGCGCTTTCCAGCCTGTTGGGTTTAAAATCTTTGGCTAGCATGGATGCGGAAACATCCAACGCAATAATAATATCAATACCCTCCGTACTTACATTTCTAAAGCTGTCTTTACTTTGAGGGCGGCTAAAAGCCAAGATAATAGCAGCTAGTGCCAGCCATTGTACAGCCACCAAGCCCGTTTTAAAGGTTCCTTTACTCAACCAAGGTGTTTTACCAGCAAAATGTAAAGTAGGAAGTGTTAGCTTAGTTTGCCGCTGTCCACTTTTCCAAATCCATAAAAGACCCGAAATAGGAATAAGCATTAGCAACCACAAAAAGGATGCGTGCTTGAACTCGAAGTAAAAATCGGCATATTGCCAACCCACAAAACACAGCAGGTTTACCAGCAGCACAAAAACAATATTTGCTATCAGCGCTTTAGGCATCGGTTTCTTCTTTTTCAGCGGTTTTTTCTACCAACAAAATGGCCTGCTCCAAGCGCTCCTTTGCAAAGGTGGCGCCCGGTTTCTCTTTCGCAAATTTGGCCATGTCGGCTATGTTTAAGGTCTCTTGTAAATCGGTAAGTAATGACTTAGGCTGCATTTTGTACTGCAGGCTATTTACAATCTCCTGACTGGTTTGCTCCATAGCACGTATGCCGTATCGAGCACTAACATATTTACGCGTAATGTCGGTAATCGCAGAGTAAAACTCTTTGTCTTCCAAGTGCTCCCATGCTTTTTCTCGCTGTAACTTTTCCAGGCCCTCCATAGCCAGGATGTGGGCGGGAATAACGGGTTCTTCGGGTTTCTTTTCTTTTTGCGCTAAAGCTCGAAGTGCCTTAATTTTTCTCCAACGCTTCCAAATAAAATAGGCCAGTACGGCTAAGATGATTACGCTGAGTGGATACGGGTAATACACTGCCAAATAATCGAGAGCCGTTACGGGAACTTCGCGGTTTTCCTTGATGGGCTTAGGCGCTGCACTGGTGTCCAGGGCCACGGGCATCACGTCCACAAACACCGAGTTAGAAAACAGGGTATCTTCTCCTAACAATACGGGCAAAGGTCCCAGCTCAAAACGGCCGCTATCATAGCCACTTACTTGCATTTGCAGTTGGTATACAAACTCAAATCCTCCCGCGTTTTCGGTGGCGGTGGTATCTACTTTGTAGGGCTGGATAAACTCTAACGGAGCAATAAACGCATCCAAAGAATCTACCAGGCGCAAGCCTTGGGCTTTGGTTTGTGCATTGGCCTTAATTTCTAGCTGAGCGGCTATGGGTTCACCAAATCGTATGGTTTTTTGGTCTACCTCTAAAAACAGCTCCTGACCAACAGCCATGTGGAAACAGCATCCCAACAACAATATCAACCAAGTGCTACGCATGCAAGCTTCGTTTTTTAAAGAGGTTGATTAATGGGGCTACGTACGATTTGTCGGTGTACAAGGACACAAAATCCACCCCTGTTTTCTTAAATAGACGGTGCAAGCGCTCATCGAACCGCAGTGCCTTTTTCTTGTATTCCTCGCGCAGTTTTTTGCTAGAGGTATCCAACCAGGACCACTCGCCCGTCTCTGGATCTACCACGGGAAGCAGTCCTACATTAGGCAATTCCGTTTCGCGCTGATCTTTAATTTGTACTGCCACCAAATCGTGTCTTTGGTTGGCTAAGCGCAGACTGTCTTTTATGGGGTTTTCATCCATAAAATCTGAGATTAAAAAAGCAATGGCGCGCTTTTTAATAGCATTATTTAAAAAGGTGAGCGCTTCGGTAAGGTTGGTGCCTTTGTGTTCGGGCTCAAACTCTATCAACTCACGAATAATGCGCAGTATGTGGCTTTTCCCTTTTTTGGGTGGAATAAATTTCTCTACCTGATCGGTAAAGAAAATCACCCCGATTTTATCGTTGTTCTGTATGGCCGAGAAAGAGAGTACGGCACAGAGTTCGGTAATGAGATTGCGTTTTAGCTTTTCCTTGGTACCAAAGTTATACGAGGCCGAAACATCCACCATTAAAATTACCGTTAGCTCGCGTTCCTCCTCAAAGACCTTAACAAAAGGCGTGTTAAAGCGGGCGGTAACATTCCAGTCTATGGTGCGAATCTCATCGCCTGGGGTATACTCGCGCACCTCACTAAAAGCCATACCACGCCCTTTGAAGGCAGAATGGTACTGCCCAGAAAAAATCTGGTTGGAAAGGCCGCGTGTTTTCAGCTCAATACGCCTAACCCGTTTGAGTATGTCTGAGGTGCTCTCTTGCTGCATAGGAAATGCCTAGGGTACGACTACGCTATTTAGTATTTCGGTAATAATTTCATCGGAGGTGATGTTCTCCGCTTCTGCTTCGTAGCTCAAGCCAATACGGTGACGCAAAATACGGTGGCACACATTGCGAATATCCTCGGGAACTACAAAACCTCTTCGATTGATAAAAGCCAATGCTTTACCCGCAATAGCCAGGCTAATGCTGGCACGTGGCGATGCACCAAAATTGATCATGCCCTCGAGCTTGGCAATACCGTTTTTCACCGGGTTACGTGTGGCATCTACTATATCTACAATGTATTGCTCTATCTTTTCATCCAAATACACCTCGCGCACAATTTGACGTGCATTGAGAATGTCCTCGGGTTTTACCACCGTATTGGGCACTGGGTAGCTGGCCTTGCTGATGTTGTTGCGGATAATGAGCTTCTCGTGCTCTTTTTCTGGGTAATCCAAGACCACTTTTAACATAAAGCGGTCGACTTGTGCTTCGGGCAGCGGGTAGGTTCCCTCCTGCTCCACCGGGTTTTGCGTAGCCAATACCAAGAAAGGCTCTTGTAGTTTAAAGGTTTCCGAACCTATGGTAACCTGGCGCTCTTGCATGGCCTCTAGTAAGGCACTTTGTACTTTGGCAGGCGCACGGTTAATCTCATCGGCCAACACAAAGTTGGAGAAGATCGGGCCCTTTTTCACCAGAAACTCTTCCTTTTTCTGGTTATATATCATGGTACCGATTAAGTCGGCAGGAAGTAAATCAGGAGTAAACTGGATGCGGCTGAACGCTACATCGATGGTTTTCGACAAGGAGTTTATGGCTAAGGTTTTCGCCAATCCGGGTACTCCTTCCAACAAAATGTGGCCATTGCCTAACAAACCTATCAGCAAGCTTTCGACCATTTCTTTCTGACCCACAATGGACTTATCCATTTCGGTGTAGATAAGGTCGATGAAGCTGCTCTCTACTTTTATTTTCTCGTTTAGTGCTCTAATGTCGGTGTCGGTGGTTGCGCCACTCATTTCCATAGCGGTAATTTTTGGTGAAACTACGATAATTGGCTTACTGTGAAAGCCGCACAAAAGTGCAATAGACACAAGGCTTTCAGCAACATAAAACCAGTTAAAGAATGTTAAGCATTAACCTAAATTAATGTCCGAAAACAACGGGTAACACAACACTACATAGCCATGCACTAAACTACAGCAAGGTTGAACCATAGGGCAGGTTATAATCCAGTAGCATTGATATACACAGGGTCTCGTGCTCACGATTACAACAATTCCAGCAGAAAAAACTTTACAAATTTTATGAAAGTGCAGGCTTCGATTACCTTTGCGCGGCATACGAAAGCACTATGAATAGAATCACCCTACCTTTATTGGCCTTGTTCGCTCCTTTTTTCCTGAGCGTATTTGTAGCTTGTGAAAAACCCAAAGATGAGGAAGATCCGATGGATACCATTCCTACCGTTTCCACCCGAAACACCGAACTTACCGATTCTACTTCGGGCGTGGGTGGCGGAAACGTGCTTACCGATGGTGGCCATCCGGTAACCGAGCGTGGTATTTGCTGGAGCACCGATACCCCAACAGTGGCAAACTTAAAATCTATAGATGGATCCGGCTTGGGTGCTTTTGAAAGCGAAATAGGTTTGCTAAAAACAGACCAAGTATATTTTGTGCGTGCTTATGCCACCAACTTAAAAGGAACAGGCTATGGTGAACTGGATTCCATATACACCAACACCGGAGTACTGCCTTTTATTCGCACCGCAGCAGCCACAGAAGTGCTAACCAACAGTGCCATTTTAAACGGTTGGATAGGTTTTGAAGGCACCGAATCGCCAGACTCGTATGGCTTGTGCTATAGTACCTCGCCCTTGCCCGATACCAACGATATTGTATTGAATGCAAATTTGAACAACGGCAAATTTTCGGCTACTGCCAATAACCTAGCCGATTTTACAGTGTACTACGTACGTGCATTTTGCAAAAACAACAACGATATCAACTACGGCAATCAAGAGATCTTTATCACAGAATCCAAGTTTTGCGAAGCTCCTACAAACATTTTTGATTTTTCGGGGAATGAGATTTTGGTGGATAGCATCGTGCCTTCGCAGAATTTCACCATCAGCATGGATTCTAAATCCAGCCGAATGGATACCAATTACACCGGTTGGACTATAGCTGGAGAGATACGCTTTCCAAGAAATGCTGCTTCAGGAGATTATGTGGTGTTCCCCTACGAGCAAATTGGCAACCTAGACTCTAACATGTGCATGACTCGCTTGCAATTGACCAGTCCCGATGGATTTACATACGATTATGAAGTGCAAGAAGGAGCCGAAGTAAATCTAGACCGTATTACCACAAACAGCAGTGTAACCAACTTTTGTGAAGTGGTTGTTTTTGGGGTGGATACCAACCATACATTTACCACATCTTTCCGCTTAAAAACACCCACCTTACCTGAGAATTAAGGCTGGAAAAACCTGTTTACATCTTTGAGGCTCGCTACTTACAGCGGGCCTTTTTTATGCGCATTTTTAGGGTGAAATACACTGGAACATGAGCGAACTTACCCTTAAAGAAACTGCACTCAAAGTGGCCGAATTTCACGATGCTTTTGGCATTGCCAATGCAGACCATCCTACCGAAGCCTTAAGTAACGAAGACATTGCGTTGCGCTTTCGGCTGATGGACGAGGAAAACAAAGAGTACAAGCAAGCCGCTTTGGATGGCGACCTTACCGAAATTGCCGATGCCCTGGGCGACCAACTCTACATTTTGATGGGAACCATTATGAAACACGGCATGCACCACGTAATTACCGATGTGTTTAACGAAATACACAACAGCAACATGAGCAAGCTGGGCGAAGACGGTAAGCCCATTTTGCGAGAAGACGGCAAAGTTTTGAAAGGAAAGCACTACTTTAAGCCCAATATAACTGCCATTTTAGAAAAATATGCTGAAGAAACTGGCCAAACTGTTTGAAGGCGCAAAGCAAAGTGCTTGGGGACTGAAAAAACTCAACTTCGCCCTTAAAATTGGGATTCCCTTTAACAGCCCTCATGGAATAAAAATCATCCACATGGGCGACAACAAGGTGCAGACCTTTATTCCCTACAAGCGAAAGAACTTCAATCACATCAAGGGCATCCATGCATGTGGAATGGCTACGGTGGCCGAGTTTTGCTCGGGATTGCTGCTGCTGAGTCGCCTTAACCCTGCTAAGTACCGTTTGATTATGCAGGAGATGAACGTAAAGTATACTTACCAGGGCAAATCGGATATTACCGCTACGTTTGAGTTGCCTGAAAGCGCCATAGAAAGCGATTTAAAAACGCCCCTAGAAAAGGAAGGTGTGGTACTGTACACCGCCAAAATATTACTCCACGACACCCAACAAAACTTGGTAGCCGAAGCCACTACCACATGGCAAATTAAAAGCTGGGATTTGGTTAAAATGAAGGTGTAGGAAGGAAGGTATTTGAATATCCTGGATTGATCAAGCTCCGCCCTGCTTCTCGATACACTTCAGCATAGCTGAAGCACTCGAAGTGACAGTATTGGAACACCTTTAGGAATTCGCACTTGAAGAAGATACCGGAATTGACCTTGATAGTTGTAATGGAGTAAAACATCAGCGCTTGGTGTCAGTTCGAGTGCCTCTGCTCTGCCGAGGTGTATCGAGAACCCGAGCAAGGCTTTTATACCAGTTACTTGATCATGCTTCGTACTGCTTCTCGATACAATTTTGTTTCGTCCCTCAACAAAATCACTCGAAGTGACAGTTTCGGTAAGCCTGGAGGATATCGCCCCTAATGGAAGTACCACAATTGAATTTGATAGTTGTGACTGAATGTAACATCAACGCTTGTTGTCAGTTCGAGTGCCTCGGCTCAACCGAGGTGTATCGAGAACCAGAGCAGGGCTTGAATTGCATGGATATTTCGAAATTCTTAGAACTAGTAATCAACCCCTATTACCACAGATTCTGTTAAGATTATTCCCCAAAATTTTTCTTACTCAATTCAGGCAGCATATCGTAATCGCCTGCAATTAGAGCTTCTTTTTTGGTGCGCGACCATTTTTTGATTTTCTTTTCAAATGCAATAGCAATCTCGGGATGTGTATAACACGCTTTAAAAACTAATTTCAAAGGTCTTCGGCTATAGGTGTAGGAAACTGGATCCTTACCCGCTTTATGCTGTCTCAGCCGCTTTTCTAAATCTCCAGTTACTCCAGTGTAATAAGTGCTATCTGCACATTTGAGTATATAGACAAAATAGGTTTTCACAGGAATAAGGTAACACTTTAGGCTGTTGAGGTATTAATTATGTCTGAGATTTTTTAATCCATGAAGCACAAGCAATCAGCTTTCCTAAGCAGGGTATTAGATTTTAATCGTTTAATAGAGCTCCGCGTTGCTTCTCGATACAATTTTGTTTCGTCCCTCAACAAAACCTTCCGATAGCAATCGGAACGAAGTGACATTCTCGGATACCCTAAAGAAAATCGCCCTTACTGGAAGTGCCTCAATTGACCTTGACAGTTGTAATGGAGTAAAACATCAGCGCTTGGTGTCAGTTCGAGTGCCTTGGCTCTGCCGAGGTGTATCGAGAACCCAAGCAGGGCTTTTATACAAGTTAGATGATCATGCTCCGCGCTGCTTCTCGATACACTACAGCACAGCTGAAGCACTCGAAGTGACATTCTCGGATATCCTAAAGAAAATCGCCCTTAATGGAAGTGCCTCAATTGATTTTGATCGTTGCAATTGAGTTTAGCATCAGCCCTCGTTGTCAGTTCGTCCCGATGGCTATCGGGAATCGCTGACGAAGGAAGCGATGTATCTAGAACACGGGCAGGGCTTTTATACCAGCTACTTGATTATACTTTGCACCTTTGCGTGCTGAGGAAAATGTGCCTTAGGCCCAAAGATTTCTTCGCAGCGCAGCCATTTTAATAGCAGCTACTGCGCACTCGGTGCCTTTGTTGCCGTGTTTACCACCCGAGCGGGCTACGGCTTGTTCCATCGTGTTGTCGGTAAGTACCCCAAAGATGACTGGCGTGTTGGTGTTCAGGATTACGTCCTTAATCCCCTGCGCACAAGCGTCACAAACAAAATCAAAATGCTTGGTTTCGCCTTGAATAACAGAGCCTAAGGCTATGGCTGCATTGGGACTGTGTTGCTGTACGATCCACTGAGCAGCCAAGGGCAACTCAAAACTGCCAGGAACCCATTTTACGATGATCTTCTCGCGTTTTACCCCGTGTTTCATTAGGGTCTCTAGAGCACCATCTAACAAGTTCTGAGTAATGCTTTGGTTCCATTCAGAAACCACGATACCGATCGTAAGATCGGTACCATCGGGAATCTGTGAAGGATCGTAACTCGATAAGTTTTTTCCTGCTGTAGCCATAACTATCCAGCAACGTACGAAGAAACCTTCGCAATGTGCTTTTCTATATCCTGACCTTCCGCACTTTCGGGGTATTCTTTCTTAATGGTTTTGTATGCATCTAGTGCATCGGCATACTGGCCCATTTCCTCTAAAAGAATTCCTTTTTTCATGAGGTATAAAGGTGCAGAAAAGTTGTTGTCGTTGTGCGATACCGCTTTGTCGTAGTACGAAAGGGCTTGCTCGTAGTCGCCCAATTCTACCAATGCATCGGCAATTCCTCCCTTGGCAATAGCACCTACAATTTTATCGTCTAAGTCGCTAGACTTAAAGTTTTGTATTGCTGCTTCGTACTGCCCTTGGTTTAAGTAACAAACGCCTAGATAGTAATGCGCTAGGTTTCCTGAGGGTGTATTTCCGTACTCGTTGGCGATATACTCAAAACCGTAGTTCGCACCATCACCATTAATGGCCTTGTCTAAGGAGTCGATTTCAAAGTAATACTGAGCTTTCCAAATAAGCTCTTTTGCTTCCTGAACACGAGGTTTCTTGTAGAGGTTGTTGTAGGCCAAAAACCCACCTACTAGGGCTACGATAACCACGCCCACAATACCTATGCTCTTTTTGTTCTTCTCAAAGAAATCTTCCGATTGCGTGTACAATTTGTCTACGTCTGCAATGGTTTCTTCTTGATGCTTTTCCGCCATACTTTACAATTGTGGCTGCAAAAATAGATTTTTTTCGCAGTTGAAACAGTACGTTATTTGCAAGGAAATCCACAACGGGCTTTGGAAATTAAGCAACTCAACATCTTGAATTTCAAAAATCACGCAGAACGCAACCTGGAGTTCCGTTCCGGCATCAATGCGTTTTGTGGATTTAACGGCACCGGTAAAACCAATATTTTGGATGCCATTTACTGTTTGTGCCACACAAAAAGTTTTCTCAATCCTGCCGATACCCAACTGATACAGTTTGATGCACCCTACTTTCTACTGCAAGCCAAAGTGCAAAAGGAGGACAGCGACCATAAGATTTCGCTGGGATTAAAAAGAGGTCAGAAAAAGCAACTAAAGCGCAACAACAAAACCATAGACCGCTTTTACGAATACATTGGCTTTTTGCCTGCGGTCATGGTGGCGCCTACCGACAGAGATTTGATACACGAAGGCAGCGAACACCGCAGAAAATTTTTTGACGGTATTATATCCAGCTACGACAATACCTATCTCGAAGAGCTGTTGCAATACCAACAAGCGGTAAAAAACCGCAATGCCGTGCTTAAAAGCATGTGGGAAAAACGCGACAAAAACCCCATGTACCTGGAGGTTTGGAACGACAAACTGCAGGCGCTTACCGAGAAACTCCTGCCCAAACGCCTGGAACTGATAGGCAACTTCCTGCCCGTTTTTTCCAAACTGTACAAAGAAATATCTCGGGTGGATGAGGATATTCATTTGGATTACCAGCAAAGTATATCCAGCCAAGGCCTGTTGCACGATTTGGAGAACAGCCTGGAAAAAGATTTGCGCCTTGGCTATACCAGTGTTGGTCTACACAAAGACGATATGCTCTTTCTGCTCAACGGCAAACCGATAAAGAAATACGGCAGCCAGGGGCAACAAAAAACCTTGTTATTAGCGCTTAAATTAGCCCACTACCAAATATTGGCAACGCAAGCCAACACCAAACCTTTATTGCTGTTGGATGACATTTTTGACAAACTAGACAGCAACCGCGTTTCTTATTTGTTGCAGTTGATTAATGAAGATACCTTTGGACAAATCTTTCTAACCCACACGGGGGCTGAGGATTTGGAACGCATTTTAGACAGCGCCCAACTGGAGGCTAAAATTTTTACGCTGTGAACCGCGACAACACCGAGCATTTAGGCGATGTAATCAAGCGCTTGTTAAAGGCTTATCGCCTCAACGACAAGTACTACCAAGTGGCCATTTTGGAAGAGTGGAAAACCCTAATGGGACCGCTCATTGCCAAGCAAACGCACTCGGTGTTTTACCGCGATGGCAAGTTGGTGATCCGCATCAACTCGGCACCATTGCGCCAAGAGCTGGGTTACGGTAAAGAAAAAATTCTCACCAGTCTAAATAAAGCCCTCGGTGAGCGTGTCATTAAAGAAGTAGAAATACGCTAGGAGCTGGATTGGCTTAAGAAATCGGCTAAGTTTTGTACTGGTCCTTTTTCGGTTTTTTCCTCAGCCTTTTTCGCAGGACTTGGTGCTTGTGGGGTTGGCGTTTCTTCCAAACTCCAGTTATCCAGCCACTTCAATACCCATTTTAAAGCTTTGGCATTGGCGCGTACCAAGTGCTCGCGACCGCGGAAGGTGTCTTTAAGCAAGCGCGCTTCCAACAACACGTTGATGTGTTTGGTAAGGCCCTGGCGGCTCATTTTGTAATGCTGCGCAAGAGCGGTTATGCTTTGTGCCTCGCCACTTTGATACAAGCGCAATAGCACATCTCTGCGCGTTTCATCGGCTAGTGCTTTAAATACCCGGTCGGTTTTTTTCCTGCTCATGGCCCTGCGTTTTCCGTGGTTTATGCTACGCTATGGTAGCACAAAAAAGCTAAAAATTTGCTTAGGTGATTCGGGGAATCGGTGAAATGCATTGCTTACGGTGCTCAGAAAGAATTAAGTCTCAAAAATTTAAGCCCATCCAAAGTGCATTTCCATCTGGACTAATTGATCTGTTATTGGCGGCATTTGTTCGCTCCAAATTATAAAAACCAACCTATATTGTTGTTTATTTACTTTATTTACATCGAAATAAAATAATCACAATGCATTCATCTTCTCTAGACGTAAATTATGTTATTCAAAATATATGGCTGGATTCTGATAGCGTTTTCAAAAAAATAAAAGAAGCACCAGCTCAGAGGAGTGCACTGGCTTTTTACTTTTTGAGCGGATTTTTAGCCGCTGCAAGTGAGGCTGTAAAGATGCAATATAAAAGCATTACAGATACAGTAATTCATGTCCTATTAGTACCGGTTGTAATTGGAGGACTTTTTCTTGGATTTGCCTATCCCATGGCTTTCCTTCTCGCGTCAATTGGAAAACTTTTGGGTGGCAAAGTAAATACTGTCAGGGTATTCTATGGACTGGGCTTTTGCCAAATCCCGGGTATAGTTATTTCAATTTTAGGTATTGCAACGGGTATTATCCTAAGCTTCTTCTCAGAGTCACCCTTGGCTTTTATAATTCCGATGAATTTGTTTGTTATCGCTCTCACTATATGGAGTTTTTACATATACCTAACAGCACTCTCGATTTTACATGGTTTTTCAAAAACCAGAGCCTTGGCTACCATTTTACTAACAATACCCGTTATAGCTATTGCAGTGTTTTTTCTGTATGCTTTGCTGGATGCTTTTGGAATGGTTCAATAGCGGTATATCTCCAGTGCATTACTGGGGTACAAATTCGGCCCAAAGGACTTGTATTGAGAACCGAGAAAAGGCTTTGCATACCGCTTATCTGTTCAAGCTCCGCGCTGCTTCTCGATACATTTAGGTTTCGTTCCTCAACCTAAACACTCGAAGTGACAGTAACGGATAATCTTTTCTTGCTCCGAACTCTCGACTCAGAACATTCCTCCCCCTTAACCCCCACTTCGACAAGCTCTGCACTAAGCCCCAAGAGCGGGAAAAGCTTTGCGCTTTGGCGACTTTGCGTAGTACCTATACTTAAAAGATCAAAGCTTGCTCCGAGCTACCAGCTACGAGCTACGAGCTACGAACTGTCTGCTCTAAACATAACTCCCATCAGATATCACAAATCATAAAACTATTTTTTATTTATTTGTCTGCATTACTGAAAATAGGCCATGGAAATTGAAAGCAGTCTGAATTTAAAATACATCGCCAAGAACATTTGGTTAAAACCCGAAACGGTATTTCGCCAAATCAAAGCAGAAGGTTATTCCAAATACGCTTACCATCTCTTCTTCTGGGCGGGATTTTTATCTAGCGTTAGCGATGCATTGCAAGAAGACCATTCCAGCCCACTGACCTTTATGACCTTTGTCGTGCTAATTCCTATTCTTTCGGGTGGACTAAGCATTGTTTTTGCTTACCTCATTTACCTGCTTATGGCGGCCATTGGCAAAAAATTGGGCGGCCAGTGCAACGGAGATACCCTGTTTAAAAGTCTTAGTTATGCTCAAATTCCGGGTGTGGTGCTTTCTTTAGGCGGCATCTTATATGCCGTATTTGGTTTTAGGGATGACAGCCCGCTCTATGTTTTAATCCCGGCAGGCATTGTGCTGGTGACTTTTGCAGTTTGGAACCTGATTATTTTTTTGGTTGGATTGGCTACTATGCAAGGCTATTCTTTAGGGCGTGCTATAGCCACCTTTTTATTAACCATTTTGGTTCTTGTGCTCATTGTGCTTGTGCCCGTAATGCTCTTTGTGGGACTGGGCGCTATGTTTTAATGGAACCACGGTTTTACTTTCTGGCACCAGATTCAATTACTCGGCCAAACGAGGATTGTATGCTTCCTACTACAATATCTCCGAAAATACTTCTTTCGAAAAGCTCATACCATTCTATCCTGCCTTACAAGATGGGCATGCGGTTTAATTAATACTATATTTTTAGTTAAAATTGCAGCCGATAACGCCTATCTAAAAGAATTCAACGTGCTGTATCGCTGTTTTTTTGTGCTACTCATTGTGCTAAGTCAAACCGGAGTAATGGCGCAGGACAACCTGGATATGTACTTTGAGGAGGGCGCTGCAGATAAAAAAAATGCTCTTACCGTAGACGGCATCGGCATAGCACTCGGTGAAGCCCGTTTATTCTACGAACGCACACTCAGCAGGCGTTTTGCTGTGGAAGGAGGATACAGCCATCACTTACCAAGCTTTAAAACCCATCGGCTGAATATGACCGGCTTTGACGATGATTTGCCGGAAAGCCAACGCGGTGCCACTTGGATGTTGGCCACAAAGATCACTTGGGATGATTGGATGTGGACCGATCAGGTATACATATCCTTTGGCAGTATGTGGCGTACCCTGCAGCACCAACAAGAAAGCAATACGCGGCTGCGTGCATGGGTGTACCGGAGCGGATTTAAACTATTTAACAGGGGCACTTATTTCCTTGAGTTTGCTATCGGCAACCAGTTTATCTATAAATACAGTTCAAACGCACAACGCTTTCAATTCTACTCCATTTCCATGGATTATCAAGCACGGCTTGGAATAACCTTTTAAATGATCATGAAACACCTACTTACATGTTTAGCTCTAGTAGTATTGACCAACATAAGCTGGAGCCAGTCTAAACCAAAAGTAAAAATTGGCGATAAGGTAAAATCATCTTCTGGGTATGCCCTATCGGAAATCATTGGTGCAGATAAAAACGGTTTTTACACCATCCAAGAAAAGAAAAGCAGGCTAAGCAAAGGGGTTATCCTTGTAGAGCAATACGACCACAATATGGACTTTAAATACAAGTCCAAAATTAAGCTAGAGTACAAAGGTAAGCGTATGCAATATGCTTTTGCCGTAGAACTAAAAGATAAAATTTACCTATTCTCTACCTTTAAAAACAGTAAGCTGAAGCAAAACTTCTTGTTCTGCTCCGAGCTCGATAAAGTTTCCTTAAGGCTGCGGAAAAATCTAAAATTAATGGGTTCTATACCCATTGCCACCGACCTTATAGGACGCTTATTTCAAAGGAGCTCTGCCGGAGAGTCTTTTGAATATGCCTCTAACGTAAACGGCCAGTTCAATTTTCAGTACTCGGCAGATAGCTCGCTTATCGGTATTTACTACGCATTTCCAGGTGTCAACGGTGCTAAAAAGCAAATTGGAATGCATGTAGTAGATGAAAATATGGAAACGGTTTGGGAAGCCACCGATCGCCTACCCCATGTAGACAAGCTAATAGATATCAAAGACTTTGAGGTGGATAATGAAGGCAACTTCCATATTCTAGCTATGGTTTTTAACGAAAAGCGAAAAGAAAAAAAATCCAAAACCGCTTCCAACTACAAATTTCAACTCTATAGTTTTAGAGAGAACGGCACTCAGCAACAGGTACAAGATCTGAAAATAGGTAAGAAATTTATTACCGAAATGGATATAGAAATTAATAATAACCTAGAGCTGTTTTGTGGTGGATTCTATGCCGATGAAAAAGGCTTTCACTCGGGTACAAATGGTATTTCAATTCAGTTTGGTAATAGTCTCACCAACGAGTATAAAATTAGCGGATACTTTTTTCAACGTTCCAATGCCGCTACGGGAGAAATTTTGGCTACGAAGGTTCACGAATTCCCCATGGACTTTATTCTAGAGAACCGATCTAAAAGAGATGCCCGAAAAACAAGTCGTAAGGCAGCTAAAGGAAAGGATGTAGGGTTGGAACAGTACGAGATGCGCGACATGGAATTAACCCCAGATGGTGGCGCCATACTGTTAGGAGAACAATTTAGAGCAGGCGTTGTGCAAACGGTTTCTTCCGATGGCTCTACCAGCTCTGATATTTCATACTTCTTCGGAGATATTATGGCTATCCGCACCGATAGCGAAGGCAACGAAATCTGGAAACACAAAATTGGCAAATACCAAAGTTCCAGAAACTATAGCAAAGCCTCGTCTTTTAGTCATGCTTTTGTGGATGACCGACTGCACTTGGTTTTTAATGACACCGAAAAAAATGTAGGGTACAAAGACGACAATGACATTCGACAATTTAAGTTGGGAGGAAGACGTGCGTGCACTATGGCCGTTTGCATTGAACCTGAGGGAACCAAGATAGGTCGCAAGCCCATCATGTATTACTCCGAGCACAAAACATTTGTTGTTCCTTCCAAAGGAAAGCGTTTCAACGACAGCCTTATTTTAATTGCAGAGCGTCAGCGCAAACAACGACTCATGCGTATGGAAATGTGATCCAAGCATGGCTTTCCATACTGTTCAAATGCTTGAGCTCCGCGCTGCTTCTCGATACATTTAGGTTTCGTTCCTCAACAACCTCCCGATAGCAATCGGGACGAAGTGACCGTTTCGGAAAACCTGAGCTGGCTATCAGCTCCGAACTCTCAGCTTTGAACGTTCCTCCCCCTTAATCCCCCTCTCCATGAGGGGGACAAGCTTTGCGCCTTGGCGGCTTTGCGTAGTACCTATCCTTAAAAGATCAAAGCTTGCTGTCAGTTCGAGTATCGCTGACGAAGGAAGGGATGTATCGAGAACCCGAGCAAGGCTATAAATACATAACGGTTACAAGAAGAGCTTCGCGCTGCTGCTCGATACACCTCGGCTGAGCCGAGGCACTCGAAGTGACCGTGTCGGAGACCCTAAGCTTGCTCCGAGCTATCAGCTACCACCTACGAACTTTAAGTAATGCAACCAAAAAAATGTGTTACTTAGAACACAAACTAAAACATCCATCCATGTTCGATCCGCTAACTACTGTTATCATTGTTCTGCTGCTCATTATTCTGGCCACTGGCATATTTATCGTACGCCAACAACAAATAGCCATTGTAGAGCGCTTTGGTAAATTTCACAGCGTGCGCAGGCCTGGTTTTCACTTGCGCATTCCCGTGGTAGACCGCATAGCTACCCGTGTAAACCTCCGCATACAGCAGTTGGATGTGGTGGTGGAAACCAAAACAAAAGATGACGTTTTTGTTAAGCTTAAAGTCTCCGTGCAGTACCTCGTATTGCCCGACTCCGTGTACGATGCCTTTTACAAGCTAGAGAGTCCGCACGACCAAATTACCTCTTACGTGTTTGATGTGGTACGTGCCGAGGTGCCCAAATTACGGCTGGATGACGTGTTTGAGAAGAAAGACGACATTGCCATTGCCATAAAACGCGAGCTCGAAGAAGCCATGAACACGTACGGCTACGGCATCATAAAAGCCTTGGTAACCGACATAGACCCCGATGAAGAGGTAAAACAGGCCATGAACCGTATTAATGCAGCCGAGCGCATAAAAACCGCAGCCGAATACGAGGGCGAGGCCGACCGCATACGCATCGTTGCCAAAGCCACGGCCGAAGCCGAAAGCAAGCGCCTGCAAGGCCAAGGTATTGCCGACCAAAGACGTGAAATCGCCAAAGGACTAGAAGAATCGGTGGAAGTGCTCAACAAAGTGGGCATCAACTCGCAAGAAGCCTCAGCTTTGATCGTGATTACCCAGCACTACGACACCCTACACGGCATCTCGGAAAACACCAGGAGCAACCTCATCCTCCTACCCAACAGCCCCAATGCCGCTAGTGATATGCTCAACCAAATGGTGGCTTCCTTTAGCGCCAGCAATGAGATTGGCAAGATGCAACGGGAGGATGATAATGGTTGATAAGCTCTAAATACACTTGGCACCTAAGAACCACCTGCGCACAATACCTTACAGGATAACGTGCATAATAAACTGTTGAGTTTGTATTCCCCACTTTAACCATGCCAGCAAAAAACAACTCACAACGGTTCATTACAGTTTTCATCGCGGGAGTTTGGTTAGTAAATGGTCTGCTTTGTAAAGTCCTAAATTTAGTACCTCGGCATCAACAAATCGTTGAACAAATTTTAGGAACAGGGCATTCCAGACTGTATACATTGCTCATTGGAATTTCAGAAATCGTAATGGCTATCTGGATACTCTCTAACTTTCGATCACGGTTTAATGCTATCACTCAAATGGTGGTTATTGGAATCATGAACATATTGGAGTTTCTACTGGTACCTCAGCTTTTGCTATGGGGAAGATTCAACCTTGTATTTGCAATCCTGCTTATCGTTCTGATCTACTACAATGAATTCACGTTAAAGAAAGGGACGCCATGATGGCTTCGCTAAAGAATCACCCCTTCCCTGTTGAGGCCTATTTTGAGCGTTCACTTGTTCTGACTTTTGCTCTGAATAAGGAAGACCTCAGAAACTTCATTCCACCCAAACTGGCTCTCGATACATTTCATGATGAATGGGCTTTTCTGGCTGTAGCCATGGTACAGACTCATCATTTAAGACCCAAGGGGTTTCCAAAGATTTTGGGTCATGACTTTTTTTTGATTGGATACCGTGTTTTTGTCCGTTATCAAAACCTAGCCGGCAAAAACATCAGAGGCTTGTACATCCTGAAATCGGAAACGGATAAGAAAAAAATGCAATGTCTTGGAAATATTTTCACACACTACAATTACACCACTACAGATATAAAGATTACTGGTAATAATAGCTTTGAAACTATCCAATCAAACCGCTCAGATTTTGAGGTCACCGTAAGCAAAGAGAAAAAGGAATTCGCCCTTCCCGATTTAAGCCCATTCGAGTCATGGAAAGTAGCAAGAAGGTTTGCCGGACCGTTACCCTTCACTTTTTCTTGGTTACCAAAGAACGATTCAATGCTTATCGTTGAAGGGGTTCGCGGCCACTGGCAACCTAGCCCAGTTCAGGTCGTGCGATATCACTTTGATTTTCTGAATCGAACGGAGTTCAAGACAGCGAAACTCGCTAGTGCATTTGAGGTTAGCAACATCCCGTACCATTGGAAGAAAGGCAAACAAGAAGCATGGCGATAGGAAGAAGTCCATTTCAGGGAGTTTTAAATGTATTGCGCTTTAATTGGCACTTCTATGTTGCCGCGCTTATTGCCATAATTACATTGCTTTTTACGACACGATACCTAAGCAAGGACTGGATTTGGATTCCTTTGGTTATATCGGGGTTCATAGTATTAACGACCTTAGTTTCTCTATTGGTAACGCACTACATCTATGATCTATCCGAACTGTATGATCTCACATGGATGAGCGATGCTGCGTGTTGCAACAAAATCAAAGTACTCAATATCAATGCAGGATTCGATGAGACCAGCCATATCTTAGAAACTAAATTGAAAGGGGCAGAAATTCATATATGTGACTTCTATGATGAACCGCTTCATACCGAAGTTTCGATAAAACGGGCGAGAAAAACATATCCACCCCATCCAAAAACCCTAAAAGTCCAAACCCATTCCTTGCCCTATCCTAAGGAAGAATTTGATTTGGTCTTCGTTTCATTTGCGGCTCATGAAATCAGAAACTCAGGTGAACGAATAACATTTTTCAAAGAAATTACCCGTGTATTAAATCAGAAAGGACAAGTCTTTGTAACAGAGCATTTACGGGACAGATCTAACTTCTTGGCATACACTATTGGTTTTTTTCACTTTTATTCCAGAAAGACTTGGCTACGCGTTTTTAAAGCTGCCAAGTTGCGGCTCGTTCAAGAAAAGAAAACTACTCCCTTTGTTAGTACATTTATTTTAGCCCCATATGGAACCGCATCTTAGAATCATCGGCACCCTGTTGATCGCTTTAAGCGTAGTGCATGTCATTTTTCCAAAGTACTTTAAATGGAAAGCAGAGTTAAAGTCGTTGTCTTTAATCAACCGGCAGGTAATGATGGTGCACACTTTTTTTATTGCGCTAACCGTAATGCTTATGGGACTGCTGTGCACAACCTCAGCAAATGACCTAATACATACATCCTTGGGAAAAAAAGTCTCCATCGGATTAGGTATTTTTTGGACTTGCAGGCTATTCATCCAGCTTTTTGTCTACTCACCACAGCTGTGGAGAGGCAAAAAATTCGAGACCACAGTTCATATCGTCTTTACTTGGACATGGACATACATCAGTGTAATATTTCTATCAGTCGGGCTATCGCACTAGATGAAAAGAATGTGATGATAAGCCTATGTCCAATTGACATCCTGCCTGACTTGCAAAGCGCCTTTGTATCCGATAAATTTGGAAGGTCGAGCCTGCTTTACCATACGGATCGGTACGCTTCAAACGGTAATTGATATATGAGTGACTTAAAAGAGATTCTGGAGGTTTTACTAAAATTCCGCGATGAACGAGATTGGGAGCAATTCCACAATCCCAAAGATCTTGCTGTAGCACTCAGTATTGAAGCGGGAGAACTTTTAGAGAACTTCCTTTGGAAACCAGCTGAAGAAGCTAAGCCTGAAAAAGTTAAGGAAGAACTAGCTGATGTTTTCGCCTTTGCGTTTTTACTTGCTGAGAAATATGGATTTGATGTGAAAGACATCATCCTGGAAAAAATCCAAAAAAACGGAGAGAAATATCCTGTGGATAAGGCCAAAGGCACTGCTAAAAAATACACCGAGCTTAAATGAGTGCGGCCGAGGTTAGGGTAGATCATTACAATTTTGAGCAAAGCATTTTTGAAGACATTAATTCCAACCGCTTTGCCAAAGACCTGTGGCCCCTAGTTTACATTTTAAGCGATGGCAAAACCAAAACGGCTTACGTTGGCGAAACTACAGACGCCTTCAACCGAATGAGTACTCACCTGAAGCACAATACAAAAAGCAAGCTCACATCGGTCCACCTCATTACGAGCAACAAATTCAATAAGTCGGCAACCCTCGATATAGAATCCAACCTAATAAAATACATGTCGGGCGATAACAAATTCACCCTACTGAATGGAAATTTGGGGCTTGCCAACCACAATTATTACCAGAAACAAGAAATCTACTGGACCGTATTCAACAACATTTGGAACGAACTTCGATCTAAGGGAATAGCGGATCACTCCATAGATTACATCGACAACTCCGACCTTTTTAAGTACTCGCCATACAAGTCGTTGTCCAAGGAACAAAGCGAAGGGCTATTTCAAATCCTCAAAAGCATTGCTACCGGCGAATACAAAAACATTGTTGTGGAAGGCGGTGCAGGAACGGGGAAAACCATCCTAGCTATCTTTTTATTCAAGATGCTCACCACCGACTTGTTGGATTTTAACTTCAAGGAGTTCGGCACAGAGGAACAGGAATTTATTCAACTCATAAATACCATTAGAGCCCAATACCCCAAGCCCAAAATGGCTTTGGTGGTGCCCATGTCTTCCTTTAGAAGCACCCTCAAAAAAGTATTTAAAAATATTAAGGGACTGAAAACCAATATGGTTATTGGTCCTGCAGAGGTAAGTAAAAACAAATACGACTTCCTTCTGGTGGATGAATCGCACCGCCTGCGGAGACGCGTAAACCTCGGTGCCTACTTTGGAGCCTTCGATAAGGCCTGTGCCGCTTTACAATTAGACAAACACACGTGCAGTGAACTGGACTGGGTTACCATGCAAGCGCAAAATACCATATTGTTTTACGATGAAGGACAGTCCATTAAACCTTCCGATGCGCGTAAAGAAGATTTTGACCAGTTGAAGGCTGCAAAAAACACGTGCATTCAAAAGTTAAAATCGCAATTCCGCGTAAGAGGTGGAAACGCCTATGTGCAACATATCAGCACCTTGTTAAACGGCAAATTAGACGCCTCAACTAAGGCAATAAGCAAAACGGAATATAAGTTCTACCTATTTGATTCGCTGGGCGACATGGTGGAGGAGATCAAAAAGAAGGATAAGGAATATGGCCTTTCCCGTTTAATTGCTGGCTATTCCTGGGAATGGAAATCGAATAAAAACGCTGACCTCTTTGATATCGAAGAAGATGGCGTAAAACTGCGGTGGAATGGTACCGCTACGGATTGGATAAACTCCGAAAATTCAGTTGAAGAAGTAGGCTGCATCCACACTACGCAAGGGTATGATCTCAATTATTCGGGCATCATTTTCGGAAATGAAATTTCCTACGATCCTGAGAAACAAGAGATCGTAATAAAGGAAGAGAACTACTACGACAAAAACGGAAAACAGTCGGTTCGCAGCCCAGAGGAACTAAAAGCTTTCATTCTCAATATTTATAAGACAATTCTGCTAAGGGCTATTCGCGGAACTTATGTTTTCGTGTGCGATCCTGAGCTTAGGAAGTATTTTGCACAGCACATTCCTAGGTTTTCTGCTAATCCGCCAACCTGGCGTATTCCAAAAGAAAATGACCCTATTTTACCGTATGAAAACGCAGTACCCCTATTTAACCTAAGAGCGGCCGCAGGTGCTTTCAGTGAGGCGCAGCACGTGGATGAAGCGGATTTGGATTGGATACAAGTCCCGAAGCATATTAGGGCATCCAAGGCATTATTTGCGTGCAAGATTGTTGGCCAATCTATGAACAAGGTCATTGCCGATGGACAAATTGCGCTTTTTAGAAAATATTCGGGTGGATCTCGGCAAGGAAAAATCGTTTTGGTAGAAAGTACTGCAGTTCAAGATCCGGACAGTGGTTCTTGTTATACCGTAAAGGAGTACCACAGCAAAAAAGTAATTAGCGAAGATGGTTGGCAGCACGAGTCCATAATATTGAAACCTCTCTCTAATGATCCTGATTTTAAAGTAATTACGCTGACTGAAGATCAATTACATGATTTTAGAGTTATCGGTGTTTTTGAGAATACTATTCCTTTTGAGGAAGATTTTTATCCTGCTTAGAAAATAATCCAAATTATTGCTGAATATTAACGGTTTTTAAAGTCAACCCTCCATGACCAAGCCCGAGTTAATTGCCGAATTTCATAAGCAACACCGCGAGTTTAGCGAATACATAAACAGCTTGTCGGATGACGATTTTGTGCAACGCAGAGCGGACAAATGGTCGCCCGGTCAGCAGCTCCTGCACGTGTACATGACTCTTGTTCCATTTCCAAAAGTATTGCCTGCTAAGGCATATATCCAAGAGAAATTTGGCACCATAAATCGTGCGCTTTGGGATTATGACACTGTAATTAAAAACTATAAAAACACTTCCCTAAAAGCTCCCGAACAATACCTACCCGAAGCGGTAACGCTACAACAAAGAGCAAGTATAACCCAAGAGCTGGACCAAATTTTGGCGGTCATCGAAAAAGACCTCGATAAATATTCCGAAACCGAATTGGATACCCTGGTACTCCCCCATCCTCTGCTGGGCAAATTAACGCTACGGGAAATGTTTTACCTGATGAGCTACCATGCCGCGCACCACTTGCAGCAAACACAACGCAATTTGAATTTGGCCTAAGGAGATAGCAAAAAGCAAGCGCGAGTACCACGGTTGTGTAATCCTTTCGGGAATAAACCCAGCACGCAATAGGAGATATGGTTCCGTTAAGGTCAAGGCGCCATCCATTAAGTAAAGATCAGCGAGTGTTGAGCACAGAAACTAGACCCTGAAAGGGCCAAATATTTATAACCCAAAAGAACAAACGAAAGCATGCGACCCCTACAGGGTCGTACCACTCTCTGCAATTCTCTTTGCTAGAAATATGTAATCCCTTCGGGATTGGGGAAGCGCAAGAACGGCTAATCTTATGGTTTTGATCATCCTCTTGCGCAGTACCATAGCCAAAAAGATTTCGCGAAAGATCCAGACCCTGAAAGGGTCGAATATCTATAACACAAAAGGATAAACGAAAGCATGCGACCCATACAGGGTCGTACCATTCTCCGTGATTCTTTGAGCTAGAAACATGTAACCCCTTCGGGATTGGTGCCCGAAACTGCGTGAGTAAACAAGCGGTTGGGCATTCCCACACCATGCTCTTGCATGCATTAGCATCCTACAAATTGGACTTTTTCAGAAAGAACTTGTGAAAAATAATGTAGATTCTTGCCGATATCATGGCAGATGTTACCATACAATTCAAAGACAAGCCTTTGTTTCAGAGGGCGGCCTTTAAAACGCCGGTACGTTATACCTCAGAATTGCAGGACTATTCCTGTTTTTTCTACATCAGCAAAGGTAGTTACCAGGTCATCGAGGCCAACGGCATCTTTAAAGTAGGCGAAAATGAAGCACTACTTAAAAAGTGTGGTAACTACATTTCGCACTTCCCAGATACACCAGAGCATTCGGCAGCCGAAGCGATAGCAGTATATTTTCATCCCGACATCATTCAATCAATATACAGTGAAGATGTAGTGAACTTTATCAATCGTGCCGAAAAAAGTACGACACCGAAAACCGTGGCCAATGAACTCATTGAAAAGTACATTAACAATCTTGTTATTTACTTGGATAATCCCGCTTTAATTGATGATGAGCTGGCGGTACTGAAGTTCAAGGAGCTTATTTTAATCTTGATGAAATCGCAGCACAGCGATTCGGTGCGCTCATTTTTTTCCAGCCTTTTTAACACACAGGAGTTGGCATTTCAAAATATCATTGCAAATAACCTTTTTAACCCTTTGAGTACCGAAGAGCTGGCTTTTATTTGCAACAAGAGCATCTCTAGCTTTAAGCGCACCTTCAAGCTTATCTTTAATGATACTCCTGCGCGATATATAAAACACAAGCGCTTGGAACGTGCTGCACAACTAATCAGCACCACGCAAGAAAGCATTAGCAGTATAGCGTATGATTGCTGCTTTGTAGATCCTACCACGTTCTCTGCTGCATTTGCTCAGCATTTTGGTGTAACGCCCACATCCTACCGGAACCAAAATAGAAAGGACTTGAACCAAACCAGCAAGTAAATCCTTGGCCTTCCAGCCACCTTTGTATCCATGTTAAACGTAAAACCATTGATACCATGGAACAATTAAAAATGAGTACAACAGTAAATGCTCCCGTAGCCCAAGTTTGGAGTATAATCGGGGCCGTAGGTGGCGTAGACCAGTGGTCGCCCATCATTAACTCGTGCACGCTTTCGAGTTCACCGGATGGCGGCCTTCAACGCACCTGTTCATCCGACCAAGGTGATTTAAAAGAGCAAATCTTGCACTTAGATCACAAGAACAGAAAGTTGGCCTATGTCATTGTGGAGCAGCAGTTCTTCCCTATTGACAATTTGGAAACCCACATTTACGTGCATGAGGTAGCCGGTAAAACAACCATAGAAACAGAGGTAAGCTACCAGCTGCGCCCCAACGCACCGGCACAGGAGATAGCACAGGGTATACAAAACGTATACGCAGCCAGCTATGCTGGAATAGAATCTGTAATTGAACCAAACCTTTAAAAAAAGCAATCATGAAATATCTAACATTAATAATACTAGCCATTATGAGCACCTCAGTAGTAGCCCAAAACAAGAAACAGCAACAGGTAAAAGCGGAAAGAACAGTAAACCTACCAGCAAATAAAGTTTGGCATATTTTGGCTGAAGATTATGGCGCTATTGCCAAAAGTCATCCCACCATTATCTCATCGGAGTACGCTGCAGGTACCGTGCAAGGGGGCGAAGGAGCAGAACGCATGTGCTACTTCAATGAAAAGGGTAGCCAAATGTTTCACGAAAAAATCGTCAAATGGGAACCTGAAAACCGGTCGTTTACCCAAGTGATTGTCGACTATAAAAAGTTTCCTATTGATAAAGACAATACGGAGGTAACGTATGCGGTGGAAGAAATTGATGCAAACACTTCCAAAATAACAGCCCATCTACATTTCAGAACAAAACCTGCATTTATGGGAGCCCTGGCAAAAGGCAAGTTTAAAGCTATGCTGGAGGACTACTTTGTGGCTATAGAACATCACCTTACCACAGGTGAAAGTGTAACGGTGGATAACTTTAAGCAAATCAAAAAGCAGTACAACTAAATTTTAAAAGCATAACAAGTCATGAAAAATTTTATTCAAATACTAAGTATTCTCCTTTTCATAGGAGCATGGACCAATAGCAACGCCCAGGAGGTAAAAACCGGTGAAATCCAATTTAAGAAAGATAAACACATCGAAGTGGCCTTGCTAACTATAAAACCCGGTATGGAAAAACAGTTTAACGAGGACTATTTCAGCAAAGCATGGCCTATTGGAACCAAATATGGAGCACGACTTATCGGTAGTTTTAGCATAAAGAAAAAAGACGATGGCAACGTGCCTGCGCAGTTGCTGGTGTTTTTTGAATGGAACAGTACGGAAGACTATCGCAAATTTAATGCTGACCTGGACTTTATAAAGATTGTAAACATCCGAAACGAGGCATTAAGTTTTCTTTCTACCGGATCTTTTACCGTGGACAGAGACATCACTTATCCATTGGCCAGCGACAAAACCTACGAGTTTGCCGCGCTTTGGTTAGAAAATCCAAGCTTATTGCAAGAGTATTTTCAGGCTGTGTTGCCACTGGCTACCGATCCTAAAATTCAATTTGAACTTATCGCACAACTTTCAGCAACAGGAACCCCCGATGGTAGCTATCACCCCAATTTGATTTTCTTATCCGAATGGAAGGCTGGATACCAAGGAAAAGAAGCCCTTTTGCAGCGCCCAGCATTTAAAGACAATGTAGCGAAAAGAGAGCAAGCCGCACCGTACAAAGATGTACTGATTGTATCACCCGTGCTGTAATGAACATAGATACAAGCGGGTACGGTGCTCCTTGGTGACGTTGCCGATCCTAAAAAAAGCCACGTACTAATACGGTGGCTTTTTTTTATTTCTTGTGCTGCGTAAAGATTGTATAGAACGGAAGCAGCTACAATACCAATATGCAGGGGTTATCCGAGCTAAAAACATGTAATCCCTTCGGGATTGGTGAAGCACAAGACGATTAATGCTATGGTTTTGATCATCCTATTGCGGTGTACCATAGCCAAAAAAATTTCGTGAAGGATCCAGACCCTGAAAGGGTCGAATATTTATAACCCAAAAGGAAAAGCGATGCCAAGCGACCCCTACAGGGTCGTACCGTTCTACGCGATTCTCTGAGCTAGAAACATGTAATTCCTTCGGGATTGGTGAAGCACAAGACGGTTAATCTTATGGTTTTGATCATCATTTTGTGCTATACCGTAGCCAAAAAAATTTCCCGAAGGATCCAGACCCTGAAAGGCTCAAATATCTATAACCCAAAAGGATAAACGAAACCATGCGACCCATACAGGGGTCGTACCATTCTCCGTGATTCTTTGAGCTAGAAACATATACCTTCGGGATTAGGGAAGCGCAAGAACGGCTAATCTTATGGTTTTCATCATCCTCTTGCGCAGTACCATATCCAAAAAAATTTCCCGAAGGATCCAGACCCTGAAAGGCTCAAATATCTATAACCC
>CAZVJF010000007.1:217777-236313 GCA_964627445.1 uncultured Flavobacteriales bacterium
AAAAGGATAAACGAAACCATGCGACCCCTACAGGGTCGCACCATTCTACGCGATTCTCTGAGCTAGAAACATGTAATCCCTTCGGGATTGGGGAAGCGCAGTATGATTTGTCTTATGGTTTTGATCATCCTATTGCGCTGTACCATAGCTAAAAAGATTTCGCGAAGGATCAAGACCCTCAAAGGGTCAAATATCTATAACCCAAGGGGACAACGAAACCGTGCGACCCATACAGGGTCGTACAAACTCCATCTATTCCTTTTATAGGATTAATCCCCGCGGTAGTCTCAATAAAAGTCTTTAGAAAAGGGTACCCCATCCTCGAACTCCAACGCACAACTACTATATTCCTCCCACAAATGCTATTTCCTTATGAAAATGTATCGATTACTCCTGTTATTGCTACTAAGCCTAACGCAGCCCGCTTTTGCGCAAGAATTAGACACGGAAAAACTCGACCAGTACTTCCAAACCTTAGCAGACAACAACAAATTTATGGGCAGCGTAGCCCTGGCAAAAAACGGTGAGGTCATCTACAGTAAAGCCGTTGGCATGGCCGATGTCGATCAAAATATACCCGCCACGCCGCAAAGCAAATACCGCATTGGTTCCATCTCTAAAACTTTCACCGCAGCACTGGTTTTTAAAGCCGTAGAAGAAAACAAATTAACCTTAGATGCTACGCTAGACCAGTGGTATCCAAAAATTGAAAACGCCTCAGAAATTACCTTAGCCCACTTGCTGCAGCACCGCAGCGGCATACACAGCTTTACCGATGATGCCGACTACCCTTCTTGGAGCACCAAACCGAAAACAGAAAAGGAAATACTGCGCATCATTAAAAAGGGCGGTAGCGATTTCAAACCCAATACCCAAGCGCAATACAGCAATACCAACTACGTGCTGCTCTCTTATATTCTAGAAAAAACCTACGATAAATCGTTTGCCGCAATCCTGGAAGAAAAAATTACAAAACCTCTACAGCTAGAGGCCACCTATGTATTTGGTGCCATAGACACCGATGACCAAGAATGCAAATCCTACCGCTATCTAGACTCCTGGGAAGAGCAAAGCGAAACGCATCACAGCATTCCTATGGGTGCCGGCGCTATTGCTTCCACGCCTACCGATTTAACCACTTTTGCGCATGCCCTCTTTAACGGAAAACTCTTAAGTCCAGAGCATGTAGAAACCATGAAAACCATCCAGGATGGCTTTGGCATGGGGCTTTTTCAAATACCCTTTTCCAGCAAAGTAGCGTATGGGCATAACGGGGGAATTGACGGATTTAGCGCCACATTTGCCCATTTTCCAGAGGATAACATCGCGTATGCACTCACTTCCAACGGCAGCAATTACAGTCTCAACAATATTTCCATTGCCGTGCTTAGCGCAGTTTTTGGAACAGACTACGACATCCCCACCTTTTCAACGTACACGGTTTCTGCCGAGGAATTAGAACCCTATTTGGGCGTGTATGCCACCGATCAAATTCCTCTAAAAATTACGGTAACCCGGGATGGAACTACCCTGGTGGCCCAAGGCTCTGGGCAACCTGCGTTTCCATTGGAAGCCACAGCACAGCATACGTTTTCTTGCGATGCAGTAGGCGCAAAGTTTGAGTTTAATCCCAAAACGGAAAGCATGACCCTATTTCAGGGAGGCCGGCAATTGGAGTTCACAAAAGAATAAACTCAATGTAAGGCTACGCAACATTTTGCAATACCGTAAATCTAAGTTTTGGGCTGGAGAGATTTCAGTACCTTCACAGTACAAACCGATCCTATGAAAACCCAGATTTCCCTTTTCTTATCGCTGTTTCTGGTAGTGGCTGGATGCAAAGAAGTAGACAAACTCACCCAGTTTAGCATGGATTACAGCAACAACGTTACCATACCCTCTTCCAGCGGAGTTAATTTGCCATTTAGTGTTTTTACGCCTCCTACCGAAACCGATTCTGAATCGAAATTTGAGGTAAACGACACCCGGAAAGATTTAATCGAAGAGATAATGCTAACCGAGTTGGAACTCACTCTGACCTCTCCCTCTGATGGCGATTTTAGCTTTTTAGAGTCCATCCGAATTTTCATTGAAGCCGATGGTTTAGACGGAAAAGAGATTGCCTGGAATGAAGATGTGCCCGATAATGTAGGCAACACCCTGCAGCTCAATACCAGTAATAGCGATTTGCAAGCCTACATTAAAAAAGAATCATTTCGCTTGCGCATTACAACGGTTACCGATGAAACCCTCAACACAGATCACGACATCAACGTCCGTAGCCAATTTTTTGTAGATGCCAAAGTATTGGGCCAGTAAGCCCAGCAGATCCCAATCGTTCTCAATCCCTATCCCATGAAAGCAACGCTACTTAGCATTCCCGTGCGCGACCAAGCGCAAGCCTTAGATTTCTACACCCAAAAACTGGGTTTTGTAAAAAAGAAGGACGAGCCCCTGGGCGGAGGCAACCGTTGGCTCACCTTGGTTTCTGCAGATTGGAAAGATGGCCCCGAATTGCTTTTAGAGCCAGCTCCCAATCATTTTGAACCTTCCAAAGTGTATCAAGAGGCGTTGATGGAAGCGGGCATCCCATGGACACAGTTTGACGTGGCCGATGTAGAAGCAGAATACAACCGTTTACTGCAACTGGATGTAAAGTTTAAGGTAAAACCTACGGCTATGGGAACCGTAAAATTTGCTGTTCTCAACGACACCTGCGGAAACCTAATTCAATTGGTGGAACAGCTGCAATAGCACCACTCCTCGGTAATCTTCTAGTGGTGCGTAACAGTAAATTATTTCTTGCAATAAGATCGCTTAATGCTTTATTTTAGTTTATTTACATTCAAATGAAAAGGGTTAACCCCTATAAATAAACTAATTAGACAACTATTTTAAGTTAAGAGAAAATGCAGGTTAAATCATTGCTTCTATTCGTATGCCTAGTAGTAACCACGATTGCACAAGGGCAATATAGCTTTCGAGTTTCTACAGGAACCTACACCGAGCTTAGTAATAGCACATCGCTAAACAGCGGAATCACATGGGATGATCCCCAGTTTGAGATCCCCATAGGTTTCGATTTCCAATATTACGATACCATCATCAACACCCTGCATCTTGATGATTGGGGGCTAGGTGGCGAATTTACCGCTGGCACCAACGAAACGGGCAGTTATGCATTGCTTGTTCCTTACGGAGCAGACATCATAGATCGCGGTTTCGATTTTAATACGGGACCCGCTCCGGGTTCGCAGTCTGATATATCCTATGTTCTGGATGGAGACCCCGGAAACCGCATCCTGAAAATACAATGGCAAAACGTAGGTTTCTATGGAGAAATGGATCTCGACAACGTTTCCAGTGACTTCACCAATTTTCAAATGTGGATTTACGAAGGATTAAATGACATCGAGCTGCATTTTGGTCCCAACAGCATTAGCCAGCCCAACGATTCCTACAATGGCTTTCCGGGCACCTACATCGGCTTTTTTCCAGCCTACAACTTTGATGCGCAGGAAGCCGAGGGAGAAGGCATAGCGCTAAATGGAGACCCCAGCAATCCTACCGCTATTAAAACGAGCGTTGCTTACGACCACAGTTTAGAAGGCACCATACCCAATGGCACCATTTACCGGTTTTCTACCTCTGGCGTTGGCATAGCAGAAAAAGCTGCCCCCAATGTTAGTCTACACCCCGTGCCTGCTGACGATTATGTGGTGCTCACCAGCACAAATAGTGGAGAACGCATAGAATATGTACGCGTGTACAACAGCAAAGGACAAGAAGTAATAAACACCCTATATAACGGCCAAAGGCTGGATCTCACAGCTATTGCACCCGGTGTGTACAACCTACAGATAACCACCACTTCGGGTACCGCCAACCAAAGACTGATTAAGCAGTAATCAGCGATAAAGCTGGCCGAGGAAGGATGTACATTTTTCCATGTTGCCACAAACAAACCCTCAAAAACACGCTACAGAACTGGCGTGTTTTTTTTGGCCCTTGTAGCACGCTACGCATTACCCCAATATCCCATCTATTGGTGCCCTTGTCATTTCCCCTAGCTACCAGAAACTTGCTCCCAATTATGCCAAAGGGATGTGATCAACTGCGGCTGATCAACTACCTTGCATTCAATGCCATCTACAGTAACAACGAATCCCTAATTTTCCAACCCAAACAACAGATGCCCCCCATGAAAAAAATAATAGCCTTTGCCGGAAGCAACAGCCAAAACTCCATAAACCTGCAACTGGTGCGTTATGTAGCTACTTTGCTCCCAGACGCCCAAGTGGAAGTGTTGGATCTCAACACATTTGAAATGCCCATATACTCCATAGATCGCGAAAAAGACCAGGGCATACCCGATACGGCTCACCGCTTTAGGGCACACATGGAAAAAGCCGATGGCATTCTTTGCTCCATGGCCGAGCACAACAAGAGCTACACGGTAGCTTTTAAGAACATATTGGATTGGTGTTCGCGGGTGGACATGAATATTTTTAAAGAGCGCCCCATGTTGCTGATGTCCACCTCTCCGGGTGGATACGGGGGAGGCAATGTAATGGCAACCGCCAAAGACTTTTTCCCAAAAGCCAAAGCCGATATTACCGCCACCTTCTCCCTGCCCAAATTTTACGACAATTTTAAAGAGGGTTCCATCCAAGATGGCGACTTGCAAAAAGAACTCGACAACAGTGTAGCTAAGTTTGTAGCGGCACTCTAAAGCCGTAATATTTCCGCCTGGAGTTCTCCGTACCGGTACACCCCACATAGCGATTGCATCTCGGGGTGTGGTATAAAATGCTTTCCGTTGGCACCTCGGGCGTTTGGATTACTGATCCTAGCAAGCTCTTAACATGATTTGTAACCAATACCCAAGCTAGAGCTTTGCCTATTGGGGCAATTCTGTATTTTACCAATTAAAAGAGAATAGGAAACGGGTGGAAACACTCGGAATTCAGAACCTTCCCGTAGTCCTATTTAATACACGATTGTAAAACAAAAAACAACCCCTATGACAATACAACTCAACACCGACAAGCACATTCAAGGAACGGAAGCCCTCGAAAAAACGGTAACCGAAAAACTGCAGCACGAGTTAAAGCACTTTAGCAGCCACCTTACTCGCGTAGAGGTACACCTCTCTGACCAAAACGGCCAAAAAGGCGGACCAGACGACATCCTCTGCAAAATAGAAGCCCGCATTCAAGGTACCCAGCCCATTTTGGCTGAAGCCAAAAACAGCGCAAAAGAAAAAGCCCTTGCAGAAGCAGCCGACAAATTAAAGGCGGCTCTAAAAACGACATTAGGCAAAATGCAGACGCACTAATCAAATTCAGATTTTAACCGATGTACCAACCCAGCAGCGCGCAAATGCTTGCCCGCTGACTGGGTTTTTCTTTATACACAATCCAGCTCAGTTTCTGGTTTTATTGTACCTCTATCCTGTTGTTTCCCACCGCCCGACAAAGCCCATTTGGCTAGTCCTTAAATTAACCAGTACTTTGCACTTTTAAATATCAAGTTATGAGCGTAGTAAAAGCAGATGACAAAGTACAAGTTCACTATAAGGGAACCTTGAGCACTGGAGAGGTTTTTGATTCTTCGGAAGGAAAAGACCCGCTAGAATTTACCTTGGGTACCGGACAAATTATTCCAGGCTTCGAAAATGCTGTATTGGGTATGCAAGTTGACGATACTAAAACCGTAACCATCCCAGCTGCAGAGGCCTACGGTGAGCCTAAGGACGAGTTGGTACAAGAAGTACCCAATGAGCAACTTTCTCCAGATTTGAAACCAGAGGTAGGCATGCAACTGATGTCACAAACTCCCGATGGACAGCAAATTCCGTTGGTAGTAAAAGAAGTAAAGGCCACGTCTTTTGTAGTAGATGCAAACCATCCCTTGGCTGGAAAAGACCTCACCTTCGAACTTAAATTGGTAGGCATTAACTAATCCTCCCATTTTTAGCCCAATTAAGCTTTCCGCATAATTTGCCCAACGGGCCGATAAAAGCAAAGCTTTCTCAGGGCAAACCCAAATGAAAACTCCAACTCGGTTGCTTCGGCAATGGGGTTGGAGTTTTTTTTGTAGCTACGCTAAAACCTGCTTTCCTATTCAGATATCCCCTACCACCCATTTGTACGTTTGCCCCCCAATATTCCAAAATACACGAAAAACATTCTTTTTAGTGACTACCGGTCATTGTATTGAGCCCAAATAGTTTTTACCCTGAAGAGGCCTATCTGGTCAAATTTTCTGCGTTTCACCGCTATATGACAACGCCTTAACGAAATAAATATTGGTTTTCTCGTAAAATATGTTCAATTTGTTAATGGATCTTAATCGGGATGCATAGCAACGCGCATTAGAACATTCCGTCCAATTAAAAAGAACCACCGCACCTTGAACCAAACTTTACCAAAAATATTAGCACTAATAGTATCCCTTTTAGGGTTTTTGTATGCTGATATTGGACTGGCTCAAAATTGCGATCCAGACGTTCCGGAGTTCGAGGTAGATTTAAGCGCAAACCCCGACACTACTTGGCTGGTCCCCGATGTCCAAAGAAATGGTACCTGCTGCGATGCCCGTAGAAATGCTCCTTGTGTTAGCTTTATCATTACGCTGCACCCCGATGCGGTAGGAATAAATTTCGGAGTCTGTGAAGGAGCCGAACCCAGCGGCTCCCTATACTACCAAATAGATTGTGGCGTGCGTACTCCCGTGGGCGAGCCCATTTGTCTAAACAATGCCGGGCCACACCAACTCACATTCTGCAAGCCTGGTGCCAACCAAAATACCTTTTGTATTACCTCCATACCCGCGCCAGAAGCAGGCCCCGATGTTACGGTGCAAGAGGGATGTGCAGTAGGATTGACCTCTTCGGGTTTTGATGAAAGCAATATCACCTGGGAGTCTATACAACCTGGGGCACGAGGCGATTTTGATTACCTCCTTTCCTGCAACGACTGTGCGAACCCCGAGGTAGATGTGCAAGGCGTAAATCCAGATACCATCTTTTATGAAGTGCGTGGATTTGCCGAAGGCGAATGCGGTTCGGATGTGGGGATCTTCCGCGATACCGTGCGTGTTATCATTACACCAGGCCCCACAGTAACGATTACCTCCGATAACGAAATTCGATGCAGTGAAAACGATGAAGTAACGCTTACCGCTACCGTAACCGGTGGCACGCCACCCTACCAATACAACTGGAGTAACGGACAAACCTCAGCATCGGTAACTGTAGTATCTGGAGACTACACGGTTTCCGTAACCGATGCCCTCGGTTGCGAGATGGTGCAAGCCAATTTTTCTGTTCCCCCCATAAATCCTATTGTTTTAAACACAAGCACCACCTCAGTAAATTGCGTACAGGGTAGCGATGGTAGCGCTACGGTAACTATTTCTGGAGGAACGCCACCTTACCAAATTCAATGGAATGATCCTGCAGGACAACAGAATGCCACGGCAACAGGCCTCAGTTCGGGCACCTATGAGGTTACCGTTACCGACTCCTTGGGCTGCGAAGCTTTGGCCACTGTTACTGTTCAAGAGCCAGCCAACCCGCTGGCTGTAACCATTGTATCGCAAAGCAACGTCCAGTGTTTTGGCGAGTTTACAGGAAGCATAACCGTAAACGCCTCGGGAGGAACCGCCCCGTACACATACAGTTGGAGCCACGATCCCGAATTGGATAACCCCAGTGTAGACCAACTGAGAGCCGGAACTTACGTAGTAACGGTTACCGATGCCAACGGCTGCGAAGTTTCTTTAAGCATAGAAATCACCCAACCTCAATTTGCTTTGGCTGCCGATGGTACTGCACAGCCCGTAGCTTGTTTTGGAGAAAATACGGGAAGTATAACCGGTCGCGCTTCGGGAGGCACTACTCCGTATCAATATCGTTTGGATGGAGGTCCCTATCAGACCGCTGAAAACTTTGCCAACTTAGGTGCTGGCACCTACACCCTGGTGGTTCGCGATGCAAACGGGTGTATCGATAGTATTGCCATAACCATCACCCAGCCCAACGAAGCTATTGCTGCAAGTACCACCGCTACCGCGGTAACTTGTTCAGGCGGAAATAATGGCTCGGCAAGCGTAACGGCTTCGGGAGGCACACCGCCATACAGCTACCAATGGAACGACCCCAGTTCTCAGCAAGGCAGTACCGCTTCGGGTTTAGCCGCAGGCACATACGTGGTAACCATTACCGATGCCAACGGATGCACCCATCAAGTAAGCGCCACCATAGATAGTCCGGTTCCCCTAACTGCTACCACCACAGCGGTAGATAATGTGTGTTCGGGCGGCAATGCAGGTTCGGCTACGGTAAATGCTTCCGGAGGCACCCCGCCATACCGCTATCAATGGAACGATAGTCGCAGCCAAACCAACGCTACGGCCACTCAGCTAGCTTCGGGCAATTATCAAGTAACGGTAACCGATGCCAACGGGTGTACACTCACAGTAACGGTAATGGTAGATGAACCGTCCAATCCCCTGCAAATTCAAGTTACAGCAGTAAACCCGGTAAGCTGTTCGGGTGGAAATGATGGAAGTGCTACCGTTGCGATTTCGGGCGGTACCCCAGGCTATACCATATCTTGGAACGATCCTTCCAACCAAACCAGCACCACAGCCAATAACCTGGCCGCAGGCACCTACACAGTAACAGTAACCGATGCTAACGGATGTACAACAGCACGAAACGTAACCATATCAGAACCCACAGCGCCCGTAACCGCCAGCTTGGTAGACCGTGAAAATATATCCTGTGCGAACGCCTCTGATGGTTTTATTAGCGTGGAAGGAAACGGTGGAACGGCACCCTATACCTATCAATGGAACGATCCTTCCAACCAAACCACTCCTACCGCGGTAGGATTGGGTCCTGGAACCTACACGGTTACCATTACCGATGCCAATGGCTGTACCACGACATTAAGTGAAACACTCACAGCACCGGCTCCACTTTCCTTGGCGATATCCGATATCGAACACGTAGCCTGCTTCGGAGAGGCTTCGGGCTACGCGCAAGGAAGCGCTACAGGAGGCACCCCCCCTTACCAGTACCAGTGGAATGATGCTTTAAACCAACAAGGCAACGAGGCCTTCAACTTACGCGCTGGAACCTATACCCTTACCGTAACAGACGCCAATGGTTGTACGCAACAGGAAACCGTAACCATAACAGAACCCAACCAGCCCTTAAATGCAACGATTTCTTCGCAAAGCAATGTATCCTGTAAAGGCGCCAGTGATGGCTCGGCTGGAGTACTGGGAAGCGGTGGCACCCCACCCTACCGCTACCTATGGAGCGATGCCAACAGCCAAACCAGCTCCACAGCTACGGGTTTAGCTGCGGGGGTGTATCAGGTTACCGTAACCGATGCCAACGGGTGTAGCGTTACGCGCAACGTAAACATTGGCGAGCCCGCCAATCCACTAAACATTGCCGTACAGAAAACGCAAGATGTACAATGCTTTGGAGGCAGTGATGGTGCGGGTATGGCTACCGGAACCGGCGGAACCACGCCATATGACATATTTTGGTCGCCCAGCGGCATTAACGGAGCCGAGGCTACCGGACTTGCTGCTGGCATTCACCGTGCTACCATAATTGACGACAACGGCTGTACTGCGTTTGGAGAAATTGAAATTACTGCACCCCAAGAAGCTTTAGCGGTTGCCATTACGGATATTATAGATGTGGGATGCTTCGGCCAAAGCAGCGGTACTCTCATTGCAGCGGCAACAGGCGGTACCGCTCCATATTCGTACCAATGGAACGACCCCGGCCTGCAGTCGGGAGACCGCGCAGGCGGTTTGGCTGCAGGTACGTACACCGTAACCGTAACCGATGCCAACGGCTGCAGTATTGCTACCAGCGCCACAGTTAACCAACCCGCACAACCCTTAAGCGCCAGCACTGTGGTGAATGCGGCCACATGCAACAATTCTGCTACAGGTAGTGCTATAGCTCAACCCAGTGGTGGAACACCGCCTTACCAGTTTTTATGGGATGACCCCAATGCGCAACGCACCGCACAAGCATCCAACTTAAGAGCTGGAACCTACACAGTACAGATAACCGACTTCAATGGCTGCCAGACTACGGCAACCGCTACAGTTACCGAGCCCAACTCTCCTTTATCGGTGCAAATTACTGCGAACCCTGTAGATTGTAATGGCGGCAGTAATGGAAGCGCAACTGCAGTGGTAAGTGGAGGCACATCACCCTACAATTACCAATGGAATGATCCCGCCCAACAAACTACGGCCACAGCTGCTAACTTAACCGCAGGCGAATACTCGGTAACAGTAACCGATGCCAATGGCTGTGTTTTGGGTACCAGCATTTCCATTTCTCAACCCAACAACATGGTGTTGGACATCACCTTCTCTGAAATAGTGTGTGCAGGCGCCAACAACGGAATGGTTTCGGTTTCAGTAACAGGAGGCACACCGCCCTACTCCTATTTTTGGGACGACCAAAGCGGCACAACCTCCAATACAGCTACAGGACTTCCACCTGGAAACTACCGGGTAACGGTAACCGATGCCAACGGGTGTACCCAGCAGGGTTCGGTAAACATTACCCAAGAAGTTCGCTTAAACTTAAACCTTGCCGCTAACGACCCCAACTGCTTTGGCAGCAACGATGGCAGCATAGTAAGTACAGTAGACGGTGGAACTACACCGTACACCTACAGTTGGAATCCAGGAGGGGCTACATCCAGGAACTTAATTAACATAGGCGGTGGAACCTACACCTTGTCGGTAACCGATGGCGAAGGTTGCCCCATTTCGGCTACTGCTACTTTAGAAGAACCCACAGCGATAACTCTGGCGGGTACCGCTACCGATGCCCTATGTTTTGGTACCGCCACTGGAATAGCGCAAATAACCGCTTCAGGTGGTACGCCCCCGTATTCCTACTTATGGAATGATGCTGCCGAACAAACTGCAGCTACAGCCACCGGATTGCCAGCAAACAATTACCAAGTTGTTGTAACCGATGCGGCAGGTTGTACGGAAGTAGAAAACCTAACCATTGGCGAACCTACAGCTATTGCCATAACGCTTAATGCTACCGACAACGATTGCTTTGGTGAGCAAAACGGAAGCATCGCTGCAAATGTGGGCGGAGGCACCCCCGGGTACACCTACCAGTGGAACGATGCCAACAACCAAAGCAGTGCCACGGCAACAGGTCTGGGCAACGGCAATTATACCCTACGCATTACCGATAGCCAGGGTTGTGTAGCACTAGCCAGCGAACAGGTTGCTGGACCTGCCGAGCCCCTACGTGCACAAATTAATGGCAGTAATGTAGCTTGTAAAGGAAGTGCCAGCGGTAGTGCTACGGTATCGGTAAACGGAGGAACCCCAGGGTATTCCTACCAATGGAACGATCCCAACAGTCAAACTACGCCTACAGCAACAGGTTTGGTGGCCAACAACTACGAAGTAACCATTACCGACCAAAATGGCTGTGGCCTCAGCAAATCCATTGCGATCATTGAGCCCAGCACACCGCTTACGCTCAATACCACCTCGGAGCCTGTGGCCTGTAAAGGTGGAAGCACAGGAACGGCTACGGCCCTGGTATCTGGTGGTGTAGCACCGTACACGTACCAGTGGAATGACTCCCTTGCCCAAAACACAGCCCAAGCGGTAGCATTAAAGCGCGGGATATACAATGTTACCATTACGGATGCGGCAGGATGTGTAATTGTGGGATCGGTATTTGTACAGGAATCTTCATCGCAACTTACGGGCACGGTTTCCGCTGATGAGGTACAGTGCTTTGGAGACCAAAACGGTAGTGCGCAGGTAACGATTAACGGAGGCATTGCTCCCTACTTCTATCAATGGAACGATGCACAAGGCCAAACAACCCCACAGGCCATCGATTTAAAACCCGGTCAATACCAAATAACCGTAACCGATGATGTTGGTTGTACCTACACCGACTCTGTTATCGTAGCGGGTCCTACCCAACAAATAGTGCACAGTTTTAATCGAAATGCGGTTTCGTGTTTTGGCTTATCGGATGGAAGTATCACTGTAGCGGCCACCGGAGGAAATGGAGGGTTTACGCACCAATGGAACGACCCCAACCTAACCACTGGAACCGTAGTAACCAACTTAAGTGCGGGCTACTACACGGTAACGACTACCGATGCGAAAGGATGTACCAAAAGCGACTCCACCTTTTTACGTCAACCGCGCCCTATAGCACTCAACTTAAATACTACGCCCGTCTTTTGTAAAGGGCTAGCTACAGGAAGCATTTTTATTAATCCCTCTGGTGGAACAGCACCCTACAATTACGGTTTGGACGGCAACACACCCAATACCAACAATAAAAAAGAGAACCTAGCAGCAGGAAATTACAACATCGTTGTAGTCGATGCGAATGGTTGTCAAACAGACTCGGTAGTTGCAATCACCGAACCCGATGACGATTTAACCCTTATTGGAAACACCAAGCCAGTAGACTGCTTTGGCAACAATAACGGTAAGGCCTGGTTGGAAATTTTGCATGGCAATCCCCCCTTCCAGATTGCCTGGGATGATTCCCTACAGCAACTTGGAGACACCGCATTTACCTTACCCTCGGGCCGGTATAAGGCTATAGTAACCGACAACAAAGGTTGCGAGGATAGCATTGCCGTAACCGTAGCAGGACCCGCTACACCTCTGGATGTGGCCACCTCGGCAACACCCGCCATTTGTTTTAACGATCCTAGTGGGTCAGCAGCGGCTGCCCCCAGTGGAGGAACCGCACCGTATACTTACGTTTGGAATGACCCTGCCCGACAAAAAGACGCCATTGCAACCGATCTCATCCAAGGGCAATACTTAGTAAGCGTTATTGATGCCAACGGATGTACCGAAGTGCGTCCAATTACCGTTCCTGGCCCTAGCTCTCCACTACGTAGTGCTATTGCCACCTATAGTGTGGCTTGTTTTGGCGGAAACAGTGGTGCGGCCCAACTCAACATTCAAGGTGGAACGGCCCCGTACTCCTACCAATGGAATACACCTGGAGGCAGCGTCACCGATAGCGTTGGCAACCTGCCCGTAGGAAGCTACAACGTAACCATTACCGATGCTAACAACTGCACCATAACACAACCCTTTACCATAGCAGGACCCGATGCAGCCATGCAATTGGCCATGAGTGCTACCGAGGAGCAGTGTTTTGACGATAATAACGGCACCGCCACCGTAACCGTGCAAGGTGGACAAGCGCCATACACCTACGCCTGGAACGACCCCGAAGCACAGCAAACCCGTAAAGCCATAGACTTGGCTCCCGGTATTTACGAAGTATTGGTTACCGATGCTCTGGGATGCGTACGCGCTGAGGAGATTAGCGTTTTGGGACCCGAAAACCCGCTACAAGCAGTACTGAACGCTCGTGATACCCGCTGCTTTGGCTTTGCCGATGGCTCGGTAGAAGCAGCAGCCAATGGCGGTACGCCTCCTTATGAATACCGTTGGAATATTCCCAATGCAGGCACCAACGCCAATGTAAGTGGCCTTAGCAGCGGCCAGTATACCATAGACATAACCGATGCTCAGGGATGTAGATATCGAGACACGATAACGGTAAACCAACCTACCCCCTTGCGCTTAAACTTAAACGTACAGGATCTATCCTGCTACGCCAGCAATGACGGCAGCTTGGAAGCGGAAGCTACGGGAGGATCGCCCAACTACACCTTTGACTTAGACAACGGAAACATTGGCAGCACGGGAATCTATGAGAATCTGGGACCCGGATCACACCAGATTACCGTTAGCGATGTCAACAACTGCGAAAACAGCCGCTTCTTTTTTATTGACGAACCCGACCGCATTGAAGTAGACACCATAAAGCAAAACGTACTGTGCAACGGTCAGGCCAACGGAGGTGTTTTTGTAAAAGTACTGCGAGGGGGTACCGTGCCATACCAAATTAGCTGGGATGGCAATGCCTTTGAAGACACTGCAGCCTACAAAGCCGCAGGACTTGCACCCGGTACCTACCGCTTTATAGTTCGCGATGCAGCCAACTGCACCGCAGAAGGCATTATGGATATTACCGAACCTCCTGCCATAGATGTAAATGTATCGGGGCCACAAACCATATGTGCGGGCACCCCGGTAAACATTGGTGTTACCGCTAATGGAGGTACCGGCAACCTTATTCCTAGCTGGAATTACAATTTACCCAGCCAATACACCCACACGGTAAGTCCCGACCGAACGTCTGTGTACCGGGTAACACTGAAGGACGAAAACGATTGCTTCTCGGATAAAGGTGAAATCCCTATCTATGTTAGAAACTCTGAACGTGAGTTCGTACGCATCCACACTGTGGATACCATTTGCTCGGGAAATACCATAGAAGTAAGCGCCAGCCATACCGAAACCGCAGGGCCTTATCAGTATAACTGGGGACCCAGTGGTGTGGGCTTTGGAAACAGCCTCGGCCCCTTTAATTACGAAGCCGACTCTACCATTTTGCTAACGCTCGACATCATCAATAGCGCGTGCAACGACACCATTTCGGACGACCGCTTACTCACGGTAACAGGTACTCCAAAGATTTTCCTTCCCGATACCATAATTCAAGGCTGTGTGCCCCAAGAAATACTGCTTGTAGATACGGTAAACCAAAACAGCGGAATACTAGAGTACGACTGGATTTTAGGTGATGGCACCACCAGCACCAGCAATCCGCTACGCCACACCTATGAGAATAAGGGAGAATACGATGTCTTTTTAACCATTACCTCCCCCTACGGCTGCGAAACCACTTCAGAAGCGGCCCACAAAGTACTGGTATACCCCAGCCCCTTTGCTATGGCCAGTGCCGATAAGTTTGAGGTAGATGTTCGCAATGCTCGGGTGCAGTTTTTTAATGAAAGTGAGGATTACACCGATTGGATATGGGATTTTATGGATGGAAGCCAATCTACCGAATCCAACCCGATAAAGACCTTTGCTGATACTGGTTTGTACGATGTTACCCTGGAAGTATTTAACCAGTTTGGATGCTCTAGTTCCACTTCGTTACGCATTCAGGTAAACCCTTTTATAAGCTTTGAAGTACCCAACGGCTTTACCCCCAACACCGGAGGTGGTAATGGTGGATACTACGATGAAGACGATTTAAGCAATGACATCTTTTACCCCATTACGGACTATGTGGACCAGTTTAACATGAAGATCTTTAACCGCTGGGGCGAGCTTATATTCGAATCTAACGATATTAAACGCGGTTGGGATGGCTATTACCGCGGTCAATTGTCCCAGCAAGATGTATACGTATGGAAGATCAATGTGTCTTTTGTAACGGGTGAATCGCTGGAGCAAAGCGGAAACGTAACCTTAATTTGGAAAGAGTAAAACACACATATTGCCTTTGGGTAGCCTTGGTGCTACTGCTGGTGCCGGCTTGGAGCCGTGCGCAAGAGGTGCAATTTGCCCAGTTTTACAACGACCCATACCAACTGAACCCTGCCCTTTCGGGCGCTAGCAAATACAACCGCGTGGGAGTGCACATGCGCGACCAATGGCCAGGTATTAAAAACAACTATAAAAGCTACAGCATGTTGTACGACATGCGCCTGGATAAAATAAATTCGGGCTTTGGTGCCTATGTATTGCAAGATGTGGCGGGCGATGGCGCCTTAACCTTTACTTCGGCTTCGCTGTCCTTTGCTTATGGCGCCATGATTAACATGCGGCAGATGATACGCTTTGGTATTCGCACCTCGTTTAACAACAGGCGTATCGACTTTAACCGCCTTTTGTTTGCCGACCAAATTTTACGAGAGACAACGGGGGCCTCGGTAGAGGGCTTCAACGTAAATCAAGTAAGCTACGTAGAATTTAGCGCGGGGGTGGAATACAAAATTATTCCAGCCAATTTTAGAGTGGGTGTAGCGGTAGACCATCTAAACCGTGCCAACCAGTCGTTTACCAATTTTGCCTACAAGTTACCCATACGCACCTCGGCTTACATTATTTGGGATAAATACGTGCAAAGCGTTACTACCAGCGCCACTCCGGTGTACATGACCTTTGCCGCCCTGTACAAAACGCAGTTGAATTGGGACCAAATCGATGTGGGATCCATATACCACTACGGTCCTATGGAGTTTGGTATTTTTTACCGCGGTATTCCTGGCCTTAAAGCATACCAACCCGGTTATACCAACAATGCCGCCATTATTGGCTATTTGGGCTACCAGTGGCTAAATATGCACGTGGGCTACAACTACGACTTCACCGTGTCTAAGCTATCCAATGCCCACAGCCACGGTGCCCATGAGGTTACCCTGCTTATTGCCTGGAACAAATCTTTTAAGAAGAAAAAGCCACGCTCTATTCCCTGTTCCGATATCGTAGGAACCTCTAGCGTAAAAAAGGTGCGCTTTTAGCACATCCACCCAACTGCTATTGCTCGCTTTCCTTTAAAATTTTTCTCAGTTGCGGTGTAATGCCTTAGCATCTACTGTGTATATTTTGGTGTTAAAACGCTGGATATGCCCACCTCCGCTCCTACGCTTTTGGCGCGCTCCTTAAACGAGCTTTCCGTTTACGTTCGCGGTTTGGTAGAAAACAAACTGTGGCTGCAAGTGCTTATTGGCTTTGCTCTGGGCGCCCTTTTGGGTGTTTTCCTCAATCCCAGTATGGGCTATATCCAAGCGGAAACCAGCATCTCCATAAGCCACTGGCTCAACCTTCCCGGTGAAGTGTTTATGAAGATGGTGCAAATGGTCATGATACCGTTGATTTTCACTTCCATAATGTCCGGCCTGGTAAACAACGCTTCCGACACCTTACAATCTTTTGGGGTACGCCTGCTGCTCTACTTCCTTTTTACCACTATGGTGGCCATTACTTTGGGTGTACTGGCAGCCTATATCCTGCGGCCAGGAGATTATATATCCAACAGCGGTCCCTTTAGTGTAACTGCCGCTACCCCTGCCGTAGAGAGTGCGGCCAAACCCGCCATCAACATTCCCGAGAGCATCGCCAACATGATTCCCGTAAACCCCTTAGAGGCTATATTGACGGGAGAGCTCTTGAGCATTGTTATTTTCACCATTATCATAGGCATAGCACTCACCCAACTCGACAGCAAAACGGCCCGCCCCGTTATCTCCTTTATGGAAGCCATACAAAAGATCTGCATGGTAGTGGTAGGATGGGCCATGCGCCTGGTACCCTATGCCGTATTTGGGCTCATTGCCGCCATGATGGCAAGCACAGGCACTGAGGCCTTGCTAGGGTTGGGATACTACATGGTGGTAGTATTGGCTGGATTGTTGGCTCTAACCCTGTTTTACTTGTTGGTGTATGCTTTACTGACGCGGCAAAACCCCTGGCACTTTCTACAACACATACGCGATGCGCAGCTCCTGGCTTTTTCTACCGCCAGCTCGGCAGCCGTAATGCCGCTGTCTATGAAGGTAGCCGATGAAAAGCTGGGCATATCGTCTAAAATCAGCGATTTTGTAATCCCTATAGGCGCCACCATCAATATGGATGGCACGGCTTTGTTTCAGTCGCTTACCGTTATTTTTCTGGCTCAGGTGTACGGCATAGAGCTAGCCCTTACCGATGTGGTACTCCTCTCCTTTACCGTAGTAGCCGCCTCCATTGGCACACCCGCCATACCCGGTGGTGGTGTGGTAGTGCTGGCCACCGTATTGCAAAGCAGTGGCATACCTGCCGAAGGATTGCTGGTTATTGTGGGCATAGATCGCATTTTGGGCATGTTTCGCACCGCGGTAAACGTTACCGGAGATTTGGTAGCCACCTCCATTTTTAACCGATGGTATGGCGGGGTAGTCAAAGTTCCTGCAGTAGCCTAAAATGGGCTTGGTTGGATGATGACCCAACCGATGCGCATTACCCAAAATCTCTTGCAAAAAACTTTAGGTGCGCCTGGATTCTAGGAATTGCTACAACGCTTGATGCTATTGGCCTTTTCTGTACATTGAGAGCGGTATATACAAAAGCGTGTATCGCGCACTGTCCTGATACACAAACGTTGGCTGTAATTAAAAAATGAAACTGAACGAGCTTGAATTATTAATTCTAGGTGACATTGTCGAGTATCAAAAGCGAATCAATGGATTCAATTTGGAGAGACAACTGGAATCTCTTGAAGTAAAAAATCGAGACTACACAGGATTCGGTGTCTATGTCTACTTTGACCCTAAAAGCCAAGCAGACCTGACTAACATACTAGGAGAAAGAAAAAAGTATTTAAGCTCTCCAATTGAAATTCACTTGGATTCCTTAGAACACCATATTTCATTCGACTTAAACTTAAATGAAAAAGGTCAATTTGATTTCCTTGAAATAGTACCAAATGGAATTGATTCTTGGAATGGGAAATATGAAAAAATAAAAACTACAGCCAACAAAACCTATAAGCAATAGCGCCCTGCGGGACGCTACTGCTCATAGGTACTGTGTTAAAAAACAAGTATATTTAAAGGAAA
>CAZVJF010000008.1:0-139663 GCA_964627445.1 uncultured Flavobacteriales bacterium
TTATAGAATGATGTGAAGTAATAGGGTAGGTGTTCGCATTGATTTTTAAGACAATAATCGACATCATTTATAATGCGAAAAACAGCAGAAAAAGGACGGAAAATGAACACACTGCTCTTTGTTATTAGCTTTTTAGCAAGTAGTTATGCGGTATTAGCCCAATACCCTTCTTTAATTGATACCAATAAAATATGGGAAGTGGAGTCCTATTACGATTGGGATTATACCGGGCAGAATTTTTTTCCTGCGGATGTAACGTGGACCTACCAGTATTTTAAAGGAGATACCACGATTAATGATACCCTGTACCACAAACTTATGGGCCGGCAGTTCTACTATTATCATTCCGATGCCGATACTACCATTAATGATAGCACCTTTTACCCAGAGGAACTAATGGCCTTTTTTCATGATGATACCGTACATGGCAAGTTGGGTGTGCGGGTTACAGGGCAAAATTTTACCGTGTACAATTACGATAGAAATCTGCAGGAAGGGGATACCCTATATTATAAATCTCCTTATGGGCAGAGTATGCCCGTACGCGTTAAAGAAATATCCCACTATTTCTACACAGCTAGTGAGTCTTACAAAAAGCTAAGTTTTGAAAAGGTAGGTACTGGTTTAGGACCTTTGCCTAATTCGTATTATCTATTAGGACATGGAGCGTCCAATGGGCTTATAGAGCCAATAACAAATGGTTTTGATACCCGTTGGCACAACATACATTGCGTTCAAAATGTCACAGAAGCCAGACACTTCCGTACCGCAGAGCCCTGTGCTTTAGAACACGATGTTACGCATGTAAGAGAAGTAAATAACAATCTCCAAGGTGCAAATATTTTCCCCAATCCTTTTGATGACGAGCTGTTTATCCAATTGAAAGCTAATTCCTCTACCGCTTTGGATGTATCCATCTACGACCTTAGCGGAACCCGTGTTTGGCAGCAGAAGTTGCGGAGCACTAAAGCTGAAAAACCTGTAGATGTCTCCCAATTACAAGCGGGCGTATACTTTTTGGTACTAAGCGATATCCATGGCAACCACACCAACTGTAAAATCATTAAAACCAAGTAATCCCTTTAGCAATGAAAAATGGTTTTAGAAGTACATTAATTCAGTTTTTTAATGGTAGAAAGCATTTGATTCCATTCGCCTTTCTTTTTCCCGTATTAACTAAGGCCCAACCGGCCTCCATCATTGATACTAGTTTAGTCTGGGACATCATATCTTATGAGCGTTGGGATCGAACAAATTTTTTCCCTAAAGATGTACGATCTGAGTACTACTTTTTTGATGGAGACACATTAATTAATGATACGCTGTATCATGTTTTGGTTGCCCGCCAACATTATTTCAGCACCGTGGATGGTAATGGGAATTCCCATGAAGATACCAACCTATATGGTGCTGTGAACAAAGCTTTTTTCTTTGACGATTCATCGGAAAACATTACCTATATGCGGCTACCTGAGGGGAGCCGGGCTTTCCCCAGGTTTTACAACAGTCCTTCAATAGGCGATACGATTACCTACTGGTTTTTAGATGCAAATGAAGATTTTACCACCAAAGCAGTGGTGAAGTCGATTACACCGAAAAACTATTTTGGTAAAACGGTTTCATACGTGGAACTAGATAATACTGATTTGTCACTACATGATGCATTTTATATAACTGGTTTTGGGGGGCAAAACGGCTTGGTGCACTTCCTGAAATTTGATGAAGGTTATGATTACTCCATAATTAACTGTATCCAGAAAGGGGATGCATATAGACGTTTCGATAGACCGGCATCGGAGCAATGTGAATTCCAGCACGACCCTACAAGTATCCAGGATGAGACGCGCAATTCGTTGCAGTTTAATGTATACCCAAACCCCACAAATACTGGGAAAATACATTATTCCATTGCTCCTGGTACAGAAGCGTATTCAATACGAATAGTGGATCAACTGGGGAAAACGGTTTATACGGAGCATGATCTACAACGGCAAGTTTCACTAGAAGTTAACAGCATTGATATCAGTAGCTTAGACATCGGGTTTTATAACCTAGTCATAATCAATAAATCCGGACAGCGATTTTCAAAATCTTTCCTGAAATATTAGTTATTAACGTAGGTTTTTACAAACTCCTCGGGTTAAACAGAATATACCCCAGATTGAACATAAAACTCCAAGGGTTATCGGTTTGGTCATAGTAATTCAGGTTGAGTGCAATGGGGCCTAAGGGTGTTTGATAGACCAGGGCCATCCCTCCAATGTAAAAGCGCTCTGCCAATAAATCTCCGAAAGCAGTTTGGTCTAAGAGCCCTTGCTCTATCTCATTTACCGGTTGAAAGAGGTGGTGTTGGGTGCGCAGGGATAAGTCATCGGTAAAGCTGTATTCCAGCCCAAAACCAAATCCACCAAAATTAAGGGCTCGGTAGCGCGGTAGATACAGGGTGGGGCTTTCTGTTAAGGGGTTGTATTGCGGCTGAAATATTTTGGTAGCTCTAAAATTGCTAAAGGTATATCGCGATGCCAATCGGAGATCCACCATGGGGTAGGTCTTGAGGCGTTGTGTGATGGGGTAAAACTGTTTCCAAGAGAACTTTAGTTCAACCCAAGATTTTCTGTCGTCTGCGATGGCTGGTGCCTGAGAGGTAGAACCGGGTGTGTACGATTCTACCCCATTTACATAGCTAAGACGCAAGAATAGGCTGCTGCCTGCATCGGCATATTGCTTTTGGTTCAGCGTGTTGCGCTCCCAGGTAATGGAAGCTCTAGCCCCTTCGAACGAGGTCATGTCGCTGGTATCTGCATTGGTGAAATCTCGCGTTAGGTAGTAGTCGGGAGCGTTAATAAAGTAGTTTCCTTCCACCGATAAGGTGCCATCGTATCCTTCCGGTATGGCAAATTTGGCTCCGGCAAAGCGCTCATTTTCTATGACAAAAGAGGGAGGCGATTCCTCGAAAAACGAGGTGCGGCTGCGGAAATAATCCCACCGATTAAAATACAGGTACGGAGAAATGGAAAAGGGGAATTTACCCTCCCAAATAAAGCGACTTTGAATGCCTAGCGCAGCATAGTATTTACCAAAATAGGTATTTGCATTTACCTCCGTACCTCTTTTTCCAAGGTGGATGTACCCCAATTCTACAAAGCCGGTGTTGATGGCTTGGTTGCTTACATTACCGCCAAAAGAGGCGTAGTATTTTCGTTCCAGATCAACATCAAAGGCCAGGGTGAAGGCACTATCTTTTTCTTGGTAGCGTGCGGTAGGATAGAGGTATTGCACAAAAGGATCTGCCTGTAAGGCTAAAATATTGGGGCGTAAATCGCGCAGTTGCGGCGCTACTTGTTTTTTTACAATGGCTTGCTTTATGTAGCTTGCCTGACGCGTGTTTATGTTGGTAAGCTCTATTTCTTGTACCGCAAAACTGCGGTCGCCTTGCCGAAACGCGAGCCGTTTTTCCTTGCGTACCGTAGGGCTCTCTTCCTTGGAAACGAGGTAGCGAATGGAGTCTATTTTGGCTTGAGTACTCTGGTAACCTGAGGCAATAGCTTCTTCGTATCGGCTAAAATCAAAGGTGCTGATATCGTCTTTGGGTTCTACGACCAAACCGGTGTATCCTCTCAGCCCGTAGTTGGTTTGAGATACCAGCATATTTTTTAGCTGCGATAAAATATCATCGGCTTCTGGAGCCTCGTAGTTGTAGCTCACGTTGCACCCCAGAATGACATCCGGTTTAAAATCTTCTATAGCTACATCTACGGGAAAGTTATTGTACAAGCCGCCATCAAAAAGCAAGCGACCTTCTCGTTGAATGGGTCGTACATAAAAGGGATAGCTCGATGAAACGCGTATGGCTTGGCTAAGGCTACCACTGTCTAAAACCGTAGCAGTTTTTGTGGCGATATCTGCCGCTACACAGCGAAAAGGAACAAAAAGGCTGTCGAAGTTGCGGTGGGCTTTTGCGTTGGCATTGGCCGTAAGGCGCAGAAGTTCGTAATCTAAGGCAAGGGGATCAATAAGATGGGTGGGAAGGTTTTTTTGCAGCGCTCCATCGCCACGAAATTGGAGATTGATCCAGCCTGCATTGTTGGCCCGCTGCTTAAAAAAGTACTGCTTCTCGGCTTCGGCCGTTCCTTCGATCTGGTTTTGAAAGTCTTTAGAAGTCAGTAAGCGCTCGATTTCATCGGGTGTGTACCCACAGGCATACAGTCCTCCGATGATAGCCCCCATGGACGTACCGGCAATGGCGTCTATGGGAATATTGTTTTCCTCTAGTGCTCGCAGAAAACCGATGTGCGCGTAAGCACTGGCACCACCGCCACTCAGAACTACTGCTACCCTTTGGGCGTGAAGTGTCTGGCTCTTATCCACCCAAAAAAGAGATAAGAGTAATAGAGCTAGGATTACAGATTTAGTGCGCGCCAATGCGAGGGTAAAAATTTCATTCGGCTGCCGTACCACGAAAACAACTCGCCATCTACAATGCGAATTTTGGTGCTGGGCAACTTTTCTTGGAAATGTAGTAAATGCTTTTGCGAAAATGGGTACGGCTCGGAGGATAACATCAACAAATCGAGGTTAAGTTCTTGCAAAGCTTCCAGATCCACTTCGGGGTAGCGGGCATGGCCCAACGCAGTGTGGATTACATTATCCAATCCCAGGTGGGTTAAGGTATCATGGATAAAGGTTTGGCTTCCAACAGCCATATAAGGGTCTTTCCAAATAAGGTAGGCTGCGCGTTTTCCCAATGCCGATGCCTGTTGGGGCAACCAGTTGTTGTTGCCGGCTAGCAGGGTTTGGGCTTCATTTATTCTATCCAGAGTTGCAGCTAGCCGCAGGAGCTCGCTTTCCATCTCGGGCCAGGTGTTGATATCGGTTACCAACACTTGGGTAAAGGTGGAGAGGGCCTCCACATCTTCCTTGCGGTTTTCCTCTTTGTTGCAAATAACCCAGTGGGGTTGTAGCTCGCGAATGCGATCTATTTTTGGAGTTTTGGTACCCCCAACACGGGTTTTCGTTCGAAACCACGTGTTGGGGTGCACACAAAATTTGGTAATACCCACCACTTCTTGGTCCAGGCCTAAGTCGTACAGAAACTCCGTTAAACTAGGAACCAGACTTACAATGCGCATTACTGAAAATTAGCTTTCAAAATATCGTGTGGGGTAATAATGTAGGTGATTTGGGTGTTGAAATCGCGCACCAAAACGCCTTGGCTGTGCTCTTTCAGCATTTCCTGGATATCGTGTAGCGAAGCCGAGGGGTCTAAGAAAGGAAGGGCCGCATCCATGTGCTCTTCGAGCTTATGGTCCTTGCATTCGGTATCGCCAGACATCAATTGGAAAATCTTTTTCTCTGAGATCGTTCCCACAATACGGCCATCGCGCGAAACGGGCAGTTGCGAAAAGTCTTTTTCAATCAAAATCTTTGCAGCCTCGGCCATGGTGGCGTTGGAATCGATAGAGTATACCTGCTGCAGTTGGTCCGAGTTAATGAGATCTGCCGCAGTAATGCCATCGGTGGGCAGATAACCCATTTTTTGCATCCAGGCAGGATTAAACATTTTGCCCATGTAGCGAATTCCGTGGTCGTGGAAAATAACTACCACCACATCATCGGGCTTAAACATGTCTTTCATTTGCAGCATACCCGCTATGGCAGCGCCTGCAGAGTTTCCTACAAAAATGCCCTCTTGCATGGCAATTTGCTTGGTGTAAATGGCAGCATCTTTATCGGTCACTTTCTCAAAGTGATCAATCAAATCCATATCCACATTTTTGGGCAAGAAATCTTCCCCAATACCTTCGGTTACGTAAGGGTAAATTTCGCTTTTATCAAACTCACCCGTTTCGTGTAGCTTTTTGAATACCGAACCGTAGCTGTCTATGCCAATCAGCTTAATGTTGGGGTTTTTCTCTTTGAGGTATTTTCCGGTACCGCATATGGTTCCACCCGTTCCCACGCCCACAACCAGGTGCGTGATTTTGCCATCGGTTTGTTCCCAAATTTCGGGCCCTGTACTTTCGTAGTGGGCTTGCGAGTTGGATAGGTTGTCGTATTGGTTGGGCTTCCATGAGTTGGGTACCTCATTTACCAAGCGCGAAGAAACCGAGTAATACGAGCGCGGATCTTCGGGCTCCACATCAGTAGGGCAAACAATAACCTCGGCTCCAAAAGCGCGGAGGGCATCAAACTTTTCTTTCGACTGCTTATCGGTAGAGGTGAAAATACACTTGTAGCCTTTAATAACTGCTGCGATGGCCAAGCCCATACCGGTGTTTCCGCTGGTCCCCTCAATAATGGTTCCTCCTGGTTTCAAGAGGCCTTGTTTTTCCGCATCCTCTATCATTTTCAAAGCCATGCGGTCTTTAATGGAGTTGCCCGGATTAAAGGTTTCCACTTTGGCTAAAACCGTTGCGGGAATGTCTTTGGTGATTTTATTGAGTTTTACCATGGGCGTGTTGCCAATGGTTTCTAAAATGTTTTCTGCAATCTGCATAAAGTGGGATTATTCGATTCGTAGTGCTTTGGCCGGATAGATCCGGGAGATTAAAACTGTGGGCAAAATTAGAACAATAAGGCAGAATACTAGGGTTAATACGTTGGTTCCTACCCATTGTAATGCATTGATTTCTAGCGGTACAAACGAAACGTAATACTGGCTAGCATCCAGCTTCATAATCTGGTAATGGGTTTGGATGAAATACACCAAACCAAAAACAATGTTGCCCCACAGCAACCCCCTGTACAGTATAATGCCGGCTATGGTTAAAAAGGTTTTACGAATCAACAGGTTGCTGCCACCCATGGTTTTAAGCAACGCTATGGCCTGGGTTTTTTCAATAATGAGTACCAGTAAAGCCGAGGCCATGTTTACCAAACTCACCACAGCCATAATTACCAACAGCACTATTACGTTGGTGTTTAGCAATTCCAGCCAATTAAATATTTCTGGGAAATCTTCTTTTACGGTAATCAATTCGTAATCAAAGGGCATGGCTTCGTAAACCGCATCGGCCGTCTTCTCCAGATTTTTAAAACCCGGTGTAAACAGCTCCAAACCTTGGTAGGCCATGAATTCTGGGCGAGCATCGTGCAGTAGCTTCACGTTGTTTTCAAATAGAGTAAATACCAGGCTGTCTGTAAACGCGCCAACTTGCTGGGCTATGGCCAGGGTATCTTTCCCCACCGAGGATTTAGGTATGGCAAGTGCGCTGCGCTGCTCCAGGTTTCCGTTGCGGTACAGTGCTATGCGTGCATCTAGGTTGCTTTTAAACTCCAACTGTTTCTCTCCCGGAGCAATAAAAAGCTTGGGCACGCCATCGTTTAAGTTTTGTATAGCAGGCAAACTGGCAAATGCCACTTCCATATCTATCCCCGGGATCCCCGTTTTAAAAATCCCCGATACGCGAAACCTGCGTTTCCGAATGCTTTTGCCCTGGTTGGTGATGTATGCATTGAGCGGGGCTCCCACAGAAAGCTTTAAGGAGTTGGCGATGTTTTCTGAGATGCAAATTTCGCTAGCGGATGCATCATTCAGTGGCATGTTTCCTTCCTGGAGAAACCGCGATTCAAAAGTGTCTGGAATTTTTCCACCCAAACCTTTTAGTAGCAAGCCATGCAAGCTACCCTCGCTTTCTAGCAAAACAGGTTGGTACAGTATGCCGTGTGCGTAGGTTATGCCTGGAAGTTGTTGGAGAGTGTTTACCAGTGCTTCAGGAAACTGGGTAACCTTTTCCGGGTTTTCGCGATAGCCAATGGGCAGCACCTTTAAGTGGGCGTTGGCCGCGGCCACGTTGTCTCGTATTTCTTGCTTAAATCCCTGCGACACCGCTATAGAAACCAACATGACCAATACGCCAATGCTTACGCCAGCCGTTGCTATTCTAATAATTGGAGTTGCATAGCGTAAATTCCGTTCTTTGGAAGTGAAAAACCGCTGTGCGAGAAATACATAGGTTCTCATAAACTGTTATCGCTATGTCTGTACTGTCTCTTTTGAGTAACTACGCAATAAAAGTAGTATTTACCGCCACAATGGCGTTGGGTTTGTGGGGAAACCTCAGTGCACAAATGGGTGTGGGCGCTGCGGATACCAGTCGCTATTTTCCTTTGCTTAAAAATAAGCGCATTGCCATAGTTGCCAATCCTACCAGCCAGGTGTACGGGCAACACCTCATTGCCTTTTTACAGGCACGCAATTTTAATCTCACCAAAATTTTTGCGCTGGAGCACGGCATATACGGCAAAGCCGATGCAGGCGAAAAAATTAAAGATGGAAACGACCCCGTAAGTGGTCTCCCGGTCATCTCACTGTATGGCTCGGCCAAAGAACCCAAAGCGGCAGATTTACAAGACGTAGACCTTATTCTCTTTGATATTCAGGACGTAGGGGTGCGCTTCTATACCTACATTTCATCCCTGCATTACATCATGCAAGCGGCAGCAAAAAATGGGGTGGATGTCATGGTGCTGGATAGACCCAATCCCAACGGCCACCTCGTAGATGGCCCTGTGCTAGAAGAGGAGCACCGCAGCTTTGTAGGCATGCATCCCATACCCGTGCTGCATGGCATGACCATAGGCGAGTATGGGCTTATGATCAATGGTGAGTATTGGCTGGATGATAGTGTGCAGTGCAAGCTCACCGTTATTCCCTGCACCCAATACCGAAGAACAGACCGCTATGAATTGCCTGTGCCTCCTTCGCCCAATTTGCCCAATTACCAAGCGGTACGGCTCTATCCTAGCTTGTGTTTTTTTGAGGGAACTTCAGTTTCGGTAGGAAGAGGTACCGCCTTTCCATTTCAGGTATTTGGAGCTCCTTATTTGGGTGGATACAACTTTCGCTTTACCCCACAACCTACTGTAGGCGCTAAAAATCCCAAGCACAAGGGCAAAGCATGTTTCGGGGTGGATTTGCGGGAATATCCAACCGATAGTATTACTGGACTGCAATTGCGGTGGCTGGTGGAGGCGTACAGCAAAGCCGAAGGACGCTTTTTTACCAACTTTTTCACCCTATTGGCAGGAACAAAAACGCTGCAAGCGCAAATAGAAAAAGGGGTGTCACTCGAAGAAATTCGACTATCCTGGCAGCCGCAACTGGAGGTATTTAAACAAAAACGCCAAGAATACCTGTTGTACCCTTGACGTTTTTCCAATGTCTAAATGTCGCTGAACGCCTACTTATTATATTGCGCTAATCCTTCTTTAATGCAGGTTATAGCATGCTCTAGCGCTTTGGGCTCCAGTACATAAGCAATGCGCACTTCTTGAGTTCCTTGTCCGGGTGTGGCATAAAACCCGCTGGCAGGAGCCATCATCACCGTGGCGCCTTCGTTTTCAAAAGATTCTAGCATCCATTGGCAGAATTTTTCGGCATCATCTACTGGCAATTTTGCTACAGCATAAAAGGCACCGCCTGGTTTGGGGCAGGTAACGCCTTCAATAGCATTTAATCCATCCACCAATAAATCTCTGCGCTGGGTGTACTCTTTTACCACACCATCAAAATAAGACTGGGGTGTGTCTAAAGCCGCTTCACCAGCAATTTGCCCCAAGCTGGGGGGGCTCAAACGGGCCTGGCCAAATTTTAGGGCCGTTTCCATGAGTTTTTTGTTGCGGCTTACCAGTGCACCGATGCGCGCACCGCACATGGAATAGCGCTTAGAAATAGAGTCTACTACGACTACGTTTTCCTCCATGCCTTCTAATTTAAGGGTAGAGTAGGGCGTGTTGTTATCGTAGCAAAATTCGCGGTATACCTCATCGGCAAACAAGAACAGATCGTGTTTTTTCACAATGCTTTTTAGCTGCTCTATTTCTTCCTGCTTGTATAAATAACCCGTAGGATTTCCGGGGTTACAGATAAGAATGGCTTTGGTTTTGGAAGTAATTTGCTTCTCGAACTCTTCAATAGGAGGAAGCGCAAAACCATCGTCAATACTGGCGAGTACGGGCTTTACCGTAACCCCTGCGGTTACCGAAAAACCATTGTAATTGGCGTAGAACGGCTCTGGGATTATTACTTCATCGCCTGGATTGAGGCAAGACTGCATTCCGAAGATCAAGGCTTCCGAACCACCTGTGGTCACCATAATATCGTCTGCCGACAGGTTGATGCCGTACTTGGCATAGTAGCGTGTAAGCCCTTCACGGTAGCTTTGGTTACCAGCAGAGTGGGTATACTCGATGTGCTTTATGGGGTTGGCCAACGCTTGCGTAACCACTTCGGGTACGGGAATATCGGGTTGGCCAATGTTGAGGTGGTATACCTTGGTGCCTCTCTTTTTTGCAGCCTCTGCAAACGGCACCAGTTTACGTATGGGTGATGCGGGCATTTGCTGCCCTTTGGTAGATAATCCTGGCATGACAAAATTTTAAAAGATGCGCAAAAATGGAATTTTTAAAGGAAGGAACCGCTTCCTAATCCTTCGATTTCCTCACAAAAGCTTTAAACCGAATGGTGGTGGGATTGTTGGGGGTATTCGCGGTTATTTTTAAATCGCGGATTTGGTAGCCCGATTTTCTTTTGGTGTCGAAGTACACATGTACCGTGTCTGTGCCGCCCACTGGAACCGGTTTCATGGGAAAGCGATATCGGGTACACATGCAATTTACTTTGATGTTGGTAATAAAAAGAGGCGCTTCGCCTGTGTTGGTAAACACGTAAGGGTGATACAACTGCTCACCTTCACGTACGAAACCAAAGTTGTGTTTGTCGTCTACAAAAGAAAATTCCGCAGCTTGGCTAAAGCCAAGTGCGGAATTTAGAAGTATAAAAACTGCGAGGCAGTATTTCATTTAGTCTTTCTCTACCGGTGCTCCTTCAGAAATTTCTTTTTCTGGAGCTACTGTTTTTGCAGGTGCTTTAACGTTTCCTTTGATACGCAAAACCATAGTAGGCTCGTTAACCGCGTTGCTGGTAAGCGTAACTGATTTGTTAATAGGACCCACACGTTTTGTGTCGTAGCGTACCTTAATTTTTGTGGTTTTTCCAGGCATTACTGGCTCACGAGACCACTCGGGAACGGTACATCCGCAAGATCCTTTTGCGTTAGAAATTACTAGAGGCTCGGTACCGGTGTTGGTTACTTCGAAGTAGCAAAAAGGGTCACCACCTTTCTCAATGGTTCCGTAGTCGTGTACTTCTTTGTCTACGCTAATTTCTGGGCCGGTAGCTACGGTGTTTTGTGCGTTTACACCAACTACCATTAACATCAAAGCGAAAAATCCTAATACTTTTTTCATGTCTTGGTTGTTTTACTGTGGGTAAAAGTAGCAAACCAAATTCCACACGCAAAGCGGCTTAGGATTTCTTTAACAGTTTAATCGAATGACATCAATAATTTTCTTGGTGATGGGCTTGCGCACAAAGCCATACACGGATCCACTTTTCGAGGCTTTTTGCAAATCCATGGGATTGGTGGAATTGGTAACCAGATACACCTTAAAGTGCTCTCGGAATTCGGGTTCCAATTCATCAAAAAGCTCCAGAAAGGCAAAGCCATCCATCCGGGGCATGATAAGGTCTAAGAAGATGGCAAATTGCGAATCGGGGTTATCGGCCAACTTTGGTTTAAGGGTCTTCTTTAAATAAGTCATAGCCGCCTTGCCACTTACAAAGGTGCAGAAGTTATTGGCAAAGGCTTCCTTTTTTAGGGTCATTTTATGGAAGAGCAGGTCGTTGCGATTGTCATCTATAATAATGGCCGTTTCAAATTTAGAAGCTCTACCTTCTGAGGTAGATCGGTAGTGTGTCACCGGAAGCGGGTTGCTACGTTCAGTATTCTGGGAAGCAGCTATGGACATAAAATATCTGGTTTTCTCGGCTATTTGTAGTAGCCATACTAAAATAGCTGCTGTTTCGTTGTTGGCGCCAATTATTCTTTAATCGGGGTGATTTTATCTTTGAATTGAGTGTAGCGGTCCTATTGAACAGGGCAATTCCAAGAAATAGGATCAAAAAGGTTATCATGTCATTGGCAGAATATACCCTGTGCAACGGCATCAAAACGGCTGCATTTTTCCAAGCACGATTTCAAATTGCAGGCTACAATAATTCCCTTTCCGGTATCCTGTGAGCATTCTTTATCCGGTTTAGCGGGAATTCTGTTCTAGTTTTTACTCACAAAACCGTAGACGAGATCGCAGCTGGCTGCGCGCTGTAGCACTAGAGGATTGGTAGCGCTAGTAACCAGATACACTTTAAAGTTCTTTTTGTCTTTTTCAACCAGCTTGTCAACTTGCTTTAGAAATGTAAATCCATCCATGCTGGGGGTCTCTAGATCTAAGAAAATATCAAACTCCATTTTGTTATCGCTTTTCAGCTTGGGTAAGGCGGTTTTGGCTATGTAATTTAAGGCCGCTTTTCCACCTGTAAACGTGGCATAAGCATCGGCAAAATCTTCTTTTTTCAGCTTCATTTTGTGGGCTAGAAGATCGGTGCGATTGCCGTCTATTAAAACTGCGGTTCTGGTAGAAACCGCTTGTGGGTTTGGGGCATGGCGTTGGTACGCTAGTGGGATTAGAATCTTTTTGTGAGAATTTTTTGGGGCTGAGGTACGCATAGCATTCCGGTTTTAGTGGGATTACTTACACTACCTAAATTACACCCAATCACACAGGTGCAGCGATTTATTCTTTCAACGATGCATTTTCTTCTTTAAATACCGATTTATGATCTTAGCTCATGGCATAATCTCCCATGGCTAAATTGCTAATTTTGCCAACCATTTAAGGAAACAAGCACATGGATATTGCCTCAAAATACCAACCTCAAGAAATAGAAAACAAGTGGTACCAGTATTGGATGGAGAACCAATACTTCAAATCACAACCCAACGCTGATAAAGAGCCCTTTACGGTGGTTATACCTCCGCCCAATGTTACTGGGGTGCTGCACATGGGGCACATGCTAAACAATACCATACAGGATGTGTTGGTGCGCAGAGCGCGCATGCAAGGTAAAAACGCATGCTGGTTGCCCGGTACAGACCACGCTTCTATTGCCACGGAGGCCAAAGTGGTAAACAAATTGCGGGAGGAAGGCATTAAAAAATCTGACTTATCGCGCGAAGACTTCTTAAACCACGCTTTTGAGTGGAAGGACAAGCACGGAGGCATTATCCTGGAACAGCTTAAAAAACTGGGCGCTTCATGCGATTGGGATAGGACCTCCTTTACCATGGACGAGGGCTACTCTGAAAGCGTCATTGACACCTTTATACATCTGCACAACAAGGGGCTTATTTACCGGGGTTCGCGCATGGTCAACTGGGACTCTAAAGCCCTTACAGCAGTTTCCGATGAAGAGGTAATCCACAAAGAAGTGCAGGGCAAACTGTACTACATTAATTATAAGGTGGAAGGCGAAGACGGGCATATTACCATTGCTACTACGCGCCCCGAGACCATTTTAGCCGATACGGCCATTTGTGTGCATCCCGAAGATCCACGCTTTACAAAGTTCCACGGCAAAAAGGCCATTGTGCCGCTTATTGACAGACCCATTCCTATTATCCTGGATGATTACGTGGATATGGAATTTGGTACGGGGGCTTTAAAAGTAACGCCCGCTCACGATGTAAACGACCACGAATTGGGCAAAAAGCACAGCTTGGAGACCATCAACATGCTGAATCCCAACGGTACCCTTAACGAGGAAGCCAAGCTATTTGTGGGCGAAGATCGTTTTGCGGTGCGCAAGCAAATACCCAAAGCACTTCAAGAAGCGGGAGCACTAGAGAAAATAGAAGACTACACCAACAAGGTGGGATATTCTGAACGTACCGATGCGGTTATAGAACCTCGGTTAAGCTTGCAGTGGTTTGTGGATATGGAAAAACTGGCCAAGCCCGCCTTGGATGCGGTAGAAAGTGGCGAAGTGAAATTCCACCCTGACAAATTTAAAAACACCTACCGCCACTGGATGAACAACATCAAGGACTGGTGTATCTCCAGACAGTTGTGGTGGGGGCACCGCATACCCGCATGGTATTATGGCGAAGGAACGGAAGAATTTGTTGTGGCCAAAACGGCTGCCGAGGCGGTAGCGCAACTCAAGGAAAAAGGCATTGCGAAAACAGAAGCCGATTTACGTCAGGATGAAGATGTGCTAGACACCTGGTTTTCCTCTTGGTTGTGGCCTATTTCTACCTTCGATCCCAATTTTGTAGCTACGCGCAAAGCCAATGCAGACCTGGCATATTACTATCCAACCAACGACCTGGTTACCGCACCCGAGATTATGTTTTTCTGGGTGGCGCGTATGATTATGGCCGGATATGAGTTTTTGGGTGAAAAGCCCTTCTCTAACGTGTATTTTACGGGTATTGTGCGCGACACCAAAGGCCGTAAAATGTCGAAGTCGCTGGGGAATTCTCCAGACCCCATCAAGCTGATGGAGCAGTACGGAGCCGATGGCGTGCGTGTAGGAATGCTGTTTTCGTCTCCAGCTGGAAATGACCTGCTTTTTGATGAAAGCTACTGCGAGCAAGGCCGCAACTTTGCCAATAAAATATGGAATGCCTTGCGTCTCATTCAAGGTTGGGAGCGCAAGCAAGGCGCCATGAATCCTGTAAGCCAGTATGCTACCGAGTGGTTCCAAAACCGTTTTAATGAAGTGTTGGCTCAAGTGAATGACCACTTTAGCAAATACCGCCTTTCGGATGCGCTCATGGCCATTTACAAACTGGTGTGGGACGACTATTGCTCTTGGTACTTAGAAATGATAAAGCCTGCTTACGGAGCGGCAATTGATAACGATACCTACAACGCTGCCAAAGCCCTTTTTGAAGATTTATTGCGCTTGTTGCATCCGTTTATGCCTTTCCTTACCGAAGAGGCTTGGCACCACCTAGATGCCAGAAAAGGCAAAGAAGAGGCCTTGATTGTATCGGAGTGGCCTACGTTTGGAGCTGTAGACCCCAACGTATTGAAAGGATTCCAGGTAACGGCCGAGATTATTAGCCAGGTTCGTAACATTCGGAACCAGGCTGGCATTCCCAACAAAGAGCAACTGGAACTTTTCTATGAGGATAAACTCAATATCCAACCGCAGTGGGAGGTGGTTACCAAGTTGGCTGGTTTAAGCAGCATTGGATCCACCCAAGAAGATGTAAAAGGTGCGTATAGCTTTGTTTGTGAGGGTGCTAACATTTATGTTCCTTTCAGTGCGAGCATCGATGTAGAGGCCGAAAAAGAAAAAGTTAACGAAGAGTTAAATTACACCAAGGGCTTTCTTACCTCGGTACAAAAGAAATTAGCCAACGAACGTTTTGTAAACAATGCGCCCGAGCAAGTGGTAGCAGCTGAGCGCAAAAAAGAGCAAGATGCCAAAGACAAAATTGCCGCTCTAGAAGCCAAGTTGCAAAGCCTGTAAGTCCCCTTACACTATGGAGAAAAAACAATACGAATTAATAAACCGCGAACTGTCTTGGTTGGCTTTTAACGACCGCGTTTTGCAAGAGGCGGCAGATCGTTCTGTGCCCATCATAGAGCGGGTGAAATTCTTAGGGATTTTCTCCAACAACCTCGATGAATTTTTTAAGGTTCGGGTGGCCACATTAAGCCGTATTGTAAGTTTTGGTTTAGAGGCACGCAACTACTTGGAAATGGACCCCAAGGAGTGTTTGGAAATTATACAATCTACCGTAATAAAGCTGCAGAGTAAGTTTGAGAAGATTTACGAAGGGCTTATCGATGAGCTGCGTGAGCGAAACATCATCATGGTCAACGAGCGCCAGCTTACCCCAGACCAATTGCTCTTTGTACGGAAGTACTTTACCGAAAAAGTGCGTACCAACATTGTGCCTATTATGTTGGATAAAAAGCGCAAGTTTCCTTCCATTAAAGACAAAATGATTTACCTCGCCATTAAAATGTTTCGCGAGGGAAAATCGCCCGATTATGCGCTCTTAGAACTTCCAACCGATGTATTGCCGCGCTTTTTGGTACTCCCCAAGGAAGGCGATCTCAACTATGTTATTATGCTGGATGACGTTATTCGCGCCAGCTTACCCGATATCTTTAACATTTTTGATTACGAGCACTTTGAAGCCTTTACCATAAAGCTAACGCGCGATGCGGAGTTGGATATTGAAGAGGATGTGTCCAAGTCCTTTATGGAAAAACTGGAGAGCTCTATTGAAAACCGTAAGAAAGGGCAGTTTGTACGCTTTGTGTACGATACCACCATGCCCGAGGACCTCTTTAACTTTTTGGTGAGAAAGCTCCGCCTTAAGGAAACCCAGAATCTTATTCCTGGCGGGCGCTACCATAACTTTAAAGACTTTATGAGCTTCCCCAATTTGGGGGTAGAAGAGTTTGTGCATCCTCCCTTACCACCGCTTAAGCATAGGCATCTGGATAAGTACAAGAGCATGTTCCAGGCCATATCTGAGAAAGACTCTTTGCTTACCTATCCGTTCCAGTCCTTTAACTACGTTATCGATTTACTACGTGAGGCGGCCATAGATCCCAAAGTGACGGCTATTCGTATCAACCTGTATCGCGTAGCTAAAAACTCCAAGATTATAAATGCACTGATTAGTGCGGCCAAAAACCATAAAAAGGTGGAGGTAAATCTGGAGTTACAGGCGCGTTTCGATGAAAAGAACAACCTGTATTGGAGTACCCGTTTGCAAGAAGAAGGCTGCAAAGTACTTACCGGTGTGGGTGGATTAAAAGTACACTCCAAGCTTATTGTTATTGAACGTAAGGAGGATAGAAAAACGAAGTACTACGCCCACATTGGCACGGGAAATTTCCATGAGGGCAACGCCAAACTGTATACCGATTATAGCCTACTGACCGCAGACCAACGCATAGCCGAAGAGGTGAACCGCGTGTTTAATTTCTTACGGGAGAATTATCGCATAGGACCGTTTGATAACCTGCTGGTTTCTCCTTTTTCCACCCGCTCTCGTATGGTGGAAATGATACACCGCGAAATAGAGCACGTGAAAAACGGTAAGGAAGGTTATGTGTACCTCAAGCTCAATAACTTACAGGATAGAGACATGATTATTGAGCTCTACAAAGCCTCGCAAGCTGGGGTGAAAATCGTAGGGGTCATTCGCGGTATTTGTAGTCTGATACCAGGCGTTCCGGGTATGTCGGAGAACATCCGGATCATTAGTATTGTCGATCGCTTTTTAGAGCATACCCGGCTAATGATTTTTGGTAACGGGGGCGATGAAGAGTTCTATTTGGGCTCTGCCGATTGGATGACCCGAAACCTAGATCGTAGGGTGGAAGTTACTACGCCCGTGTACGACACCGTGATTAAAAAAGTGCTGAAAGAAACCTTTATGTTGTACGTAATGGACAATGTAAAGGCGCGCATCATAGACGAGAACCAGTACAATTTGTACGTTTCCAACGACAGCAAACCGCTGCGTGCCCAAGAAGAAGTGTACGAGTACTTCAAGAACCGCTTAGGTGAGGAAGTAACCGAGAAGGAATTTGCCGAGGTTTAGTTCCTGAGCTACGCAACTCCGCAGGATTCCATGCTAAGCTTCGCGCTGCTTCTCGATACATTGGTGTTTCGTACCTCAACATACTCCCGATAGCAATCGGGACGAAGTGACAGTCTCGATAGGTCCACAGATTTTTGTCAGTTCGAGTGCCGCGGCCCGCAGCCGTGGTATATCGAGAACCAGAGCAGGGCGTCATTTAAATGATGCTCAAATTAATACTCACTTTTCGCAGCTCCGCAGGATTTGCAATCCTGCTTCAGTCTAATTCCAACCAAGAAAAGCGTTGCATCTACGTGCTACATTGACGGTTATTCTTTATTTAGCAGTTACAGAACCGCTGTTCAGTTGAAAATTAAGATGTAGAGGTCCACATGAAGTTTGGTGCGATAGATATAGGATCCAACGCAATGCGCTTGCTTATTGCCGAGGCCAGAAGAACCCATGGAAAAACCACCATTAAAAAGCTGCAACTGGTGCGCGTACCGGTGCGTTTGGGTGCCGAGGTGTTTGATAACGGTCGCATCTCCGAAAAAAATGGAATTCGCCTGGCAAAAAGCATCAATGCCTACAAGCTGCTGTTGCAGGTGTATGGAGTAAAGCACTTTTGGGCCTGCGCTACCTCTGCCATGCGGGAGGCCAGCAACCAAGCCGACATCCTAGAGTTGGTGCACAGCTTAAGCGATGTAGAAATAGAAGTGATTTCGGGAGCACGAGAAGCTAAGCTCATCCAGTCTACGTTTGAAACCCAAAAGCTCGATTTAGATAAAACGTATCTCTATATTGATGTAGGCGGTGGGTCTACCGAAATTTCGGTGCTGGAGTCGGGGCAAGCCATTGCTAACAAGTCATTTAAGTTGGGTACCGTACGCTTGCTCAAGGAAAAGGTAAAGAGCAAGGTGTGGGAAGAAATGGCCGAGTTTGTACAGGAGCAGGGCCAGGAATTTAAAGAGTTAATAGCCGTAGGAACGGGTGGTAACATCAACAAGCTGGTGAAGCTGGCACCCTCGTCTACCAACCGCAGTAGGGAAGTAAGCCTTACCGACATACACTCTTTACTGCAAGAACTGGAGCCCATGTCGGTGGAAGAGCGCATGGAAACTTATGATCTCAAAGAAGACCGTGCCGATGTTATCGTTCCAGCGGGTAAAATCTATAAAACAGCCTTAGAGGCCGCCAACATTGATAAAATTCTGGTGCCCAAAATTGGTTTGGCCGATGGAATGGTCTACCACATGAGCAAAATGAAAAAGTTTCAGGATGGCGCGTAAGGATTCAGTGTTGGTTAGAATCCCAAGTGTTTGCGCTGCTACACCTTCCCTGTCACTTTATAACTCGCATACCCAATCCACTCGTGGAGGAGCATTTCCCATTTTCCGAGGGCTTCTACCGAGGGGAGGATCAGGTACTCAAACTGCAATTTGGGTGGCCCGGCCCGGTGGTCTACGGGAAAAGGAAATACTTCCATGCCCGCCTTTTTAAAACACGCTACGGACCTTGGCATATGGAAGGCAGAGGTAATCAGTAGCCAACGCTCGGTGCTCCAACCTCTTTCTTGTATAATGGCTTGGGTGTTTACCGCATTTTGGTAGGTGTTTCTGGAGTTGGGGTCGTACACAAACTGTCCGGTATCCAGTTCTAATTTTTCCAGAAAGTCTTGCATAAAACGCGCTTCGGTATCTCCGGGCTTGTAAATGTTTCCAGATCCTCCCGTTAAAATTACGGGGCTAACTCTATGTGCCCGGTGTACGTGGAGCATTTGCAAAAAGCGGTCGCCCGAGCCTTTAAATACCGAGCGTTGCGCACTGGGCATGTAAGAACTGTATCCACCCAAAAGAATAACCCCGTTGAGGTCATCGGGCAGCTCGGAAACCACTGCCGGAGGGGGTTCGTAAACGCGAAAAAGCAAATCCACCAGAAACTGGTTGGATACGAGGTAGGCGAAAACCAAGAGGCCCAGCCAGTAGCGCTTCTTGCCGCGTTTTTTCCAAACGCCATAGAGTACGCCAAAAAACACCCAAAGAATGGGTTTGATAAGGAAGTGGAGTACTTTGCTAGCAATAAAAAACATTAGTGGCTGCGCTTAAAGATCCATTTGTGTATGCCGCTATTGAGCAATACGGCTGCTAAAATCACAAAAATCCCCACAAAGTTAAAGAGCGACAAGGTTTCATCGAAAACCAGGTAGCCGATGGAAATGGCATAGATGGCACCCAAGTATTTAATGGGGGTAACCTTGTTGGTGGCATCGGAGTGCAGGGCTTTGGTCATATAAATTTGGGCTATTTGCGTGCCGCCACCTATGATGGCCAGGAAAAGCCAGTCCCACGCTTGTGGAGTTACCCACTCGTACAAACACCAGCAGGCCATAATGGGCGTTGCCACCATGGGAAAGTAGAGCACCACTTGCACGGGCGCATCGGTGTCTTTGCACTTGCGCACGGCATTGTATGCCAGGCCCGCAAAAAGGGCCGAGCAGACGCCAAGGCCCAGGTAAAACCAACTGAGATCTTCATCAAAGCCTTTAATAATCATAACTCCCACAATGGCCATAGCAAAGTAAATCCACTGGGCGTTTTTTACTTTTTCGTTGAGCAAGAAAATGGCAATTACGGCCGTAAATAGGGGGCTGAGGTATTGGATGGATACGGCATTGGCCATGGAAATATTTTGCAGTGTAATAAAGAAGAGCGTAAGGGCAGTAACGCCTGCAAAACCGCGGATAAGGAGCCACGGTCTGTTGTTGCCCAAAACCGAAAGCTTTTGTCTGCGAATGGCAATCAAACACAAACTAAGGGAAATGATGGAGCGGAAAAAGATAAGCTCGTGGGCTGGAATGTGGTGCAGGAACTTAACAAAGGTATTCACCAGAGCAAACATGGTGGTGCTCACCAACATAAAAACAGAGCCGCGTGCCTGGGCTGGAATTTGCATGGGGGCAAAGGTACGTGCATTTTGTTGGGGTGTTTTACGGTTTTTCTCTTTCTGGAGGGAAGTCTGCTTATAGTTTTGATAGGAAATGCACGGTGCTGAACCGAAGCTAAAGCCAGTGCTATGAGGAAATGCAATATATGAGCATAAGGAATAGCTATAAAAGCAGTGGTTTTTATTCTGCTTTCATACTGTGGTGTTTAGGGTTCGTAGCGGGGATACGCGTACCGTAGTTTGTTGTAAAAAAGTAATATCTAGATTGTACTAAAATTTGTATGTTATCTATCGGAAGAAATCGTGATTTAGTAGAATAGGGTCTGCTAAAACTAGCTTATGAGAATAATTTCGAAAGCTTTTTTGGGTTGTGTAGACAGTCCAAATGAGACATGAATTTAAGGAGTAGAAAAGCATTGGTAGAAATTAAAAATAGCAGTACAGCAAGAAAAGAGGAGTTAGCACGATATCAAATCTTAGATAGTGGTTTAGATCTAGAATTGGACGAGTTGTGTCGCCTTGCTGCCAACATTTGTAATACATCCATAGCTCTGGTGTCCTTGTTGGATGATGAGCAACAGTGGTTTATAGCTAAATACGGTACAGACCTAACTTCAACCCCGATAGACATTTCCTTTTGTCGTCATGCATTAAAGACGCCCACAGAGCTCTTTATTGTTAAGGATGCAACTCAGGAAGAACGCTTTAAATCAAACCCTTTGGTATTGGGCAGTCCGCATATCAAATTTTATGCTGGAGCCTCACTAATAAGTCCAAATAAAGTGGCCATAGGCACCTTATGCGTTATTTCAAGCGAAGCAATGGATTTGGACGACAATCAAAAGGCTGCACTTAAAATATTGAGCCGGCGCATTATGCATCACATCGACTCGAGATCGACCATCAACGCGCAACAAAAAAGTTTGGAGGGTTTTGCAAGAAAACTTCAAAAGATTACCGACTATGCGCCCAGCATACTTTTTGAATACCGATTTGATGATGACAACCAAATTGTAACCGAATTTATTTCGAAAGGAGTGGAGCTTATTACCCACGGAAAAATACCTGAGGGTGCGATTCATGATTTAACCTCTTTTTCCGAGTATCTCACAACCGAAGATTTTATGCAGCTCCTGGAGCGCGCCTACGAAGCAAATCATCTACAAGAACCCTGGTCATCTGTTTTTCCGGTCAACTTTTCAGATGGTACTCAACTTTGGTTCGAAATGAAGGCCAGCCCGGAGCCCGATGCAGGCGGATCCATTCATTGGTATGGGGCGGTGCATGATGTTACTGCACAAGTAGAATATGAGAAAGTTTTAGAGGACATCGCTTTCGATATTTCTCATGTGCTTCGAAGGCCCGTAAGTACTACCTTGGGGTTGCTAGATTTAATACAGGCGAGCTCGGAATTGGACCCAGAACAACTGCACTTTTATGCAGATAACGCACGAAAAGTGGCAGAAGAATTAGACACGTTTACTCGAAAACTTAATGATGCTTATAGCGAGCGAAAGCGGAAAATTATAGGGTCTAAAGTGGCGAAGAAAAGAAGCTCCTTCTAGATTCTTTTGGCTGGCTAGATCAAAAATAAAGACCATACCAATATAAGGCCCGCGCCATGCATGGGTGTTAAGAAGCCAAGGCGAAGCTAGAAAAAGTCAAGTCCATTCGCTACTGAGCCAGGGTATCCTTCTTCTTTTTCCTGCGATCTCGGATGTATTCAAAGAGCATCATACTGCCACCAAATCCAAAGAAATACCACAGCGATTTGTAGATGTCGTGTGGGGTATCCGTAAGATAGTCAAAGCCTAGCATCCCAAGGGCTAGGAAGGCCCCGTAATAAACGCCTTTTAGAATTCGCTTTTTAACTGTCATTGTTTGACTTTTATCCAGCCAAAAGCTAAAAAAAAACTGGGATTCTAAAAAGTGTAACTCACCGCCAAATTTGCAGCCAGTGGCGTACCCGGTGTAAAGTGAAGTTCTTCCACAGGCTCGGTTTCGTTGCGCAATTGCGATTCGGTAGCAAACTGCGCTTCGTTCCAGTTGGTATCAAACAGGTTTTGAACAAAGACCTGTACCGCCCAGCTTTTTCTTTTGTAGCCAATGTTGGCATCAAAAACGGTGTAGCCCAAAGCTACAATGCTGTTGTCTTCATTGGCGGGACGGTCGGCTAAATGTCTAAAGCGCACATTGCCAAACCAGCCGCTGGGGTGTTGCACGGCCAATCCTCCCGTTGCGGTTACATTGGGCGCTAGTGGAATGTTGTTTTCCTCCTCGGGTGTGTTTAGGGCAAAAGCATCGGTAAGGGTAACATCTGCGTTGGCCGTTAACCAGGAGGTAAAGGCGTAGCGCGCACTCAGTTCTATACCCTGGCGTTGGGTTTCTCCGCTGGGCTCTACAATACCAGCATCGCCCACGTATACAAACTCTTGTTCTAAATACAGTTGCCATACGGCCGCATTTAAAAGCAGTTTGGAAGTGGGTTTCCATAATATACCTAGATCCGAGCCGTAGGAGGCCGGCAATACCGTTCTGCCGTTTTGTGCAACCACCACACGGGTGTCGTTGCTGTGAAACCCTTTCCCAGCCTTTAGATACCACTGTACGTTGGGGTTGGCAGCATAAAAGAGGTTTATTTTAGGACTAACAATGGCTTTTTCTACGCTTTCAAAAGTGTAGGTTTTGGTAAGGGCATCTTGGTACTCAAAGTTAAAGTAGTCTACCCGTACGGCTGGATTTAAGGTCCATTTTCCCCAGTGGAATTGCGCATCGGCAAAGGCACCGTAGTTGGTCTCATAAATGTTCCCTTTTTGTAGGATGTTGAGTGTGGTACTGCGATTTAGCGTTTCCGATAATTCGTTGTCGTAGCTGTTGTCGCTGCGCAGGTTTACCCCCGCGCGCCATGTTCCATTCACCTTAGATCCAGAAAAATTTTGGGTAAGGGTAGAGGATACGCCAAAAATGTTGCGTCTTTCTTGCTGCTTTATTTGGTCGCCATTCACGGAGTCCTCAAGGAAAAAGGTGAAGTTGGAAAACAGGGTAAAATCGTAATAACTGTAGTAGGCTTGATTTACAATGCTGGTGTTGGCGTTGATGCGTTTGTGGTGCTCCAGGTTGATGTTCGTGCGCGCGGTATTTCCGCCTTCGGTATCATCAATAGCTCCAAACCTAGAGATGCTGCCGTTGTCCACTGCACGCTGTGGTATTTGCCCCGAGGCATTCCACTGGCTGGTAAAGGTGGAAAAGCTGGCCTCCAGGCGGTTGCTGCTGTTGAGTAAACCACTGTATTTGGCAAAGATGTTGGTTCGAGAAAGGTTTTGGGGGCTTTCAAAAGGGCCGTCGTAGCCGTAAAACTCGGTGGCGATGTAAGCGCTTTGACCGTTTTTATTAAAAACGTCTACCATGCTTAGCAGGCGTTTGTGACCAAATTGGCCTACTTCTGTTTTTACCAAACTTTGTTCCAGGCGGTCTTTGGTTTGCACATCTACATAGCCTGCCGTGGCAAAATTGCCTTTGTCGCCATAGTACGCGCCTTTTCCAAAATCTATTTTCTCTATGCTTTCTGGAATGATGAAATGCATGTCGGCATAGCCCTGGCCATGGGCATGCGATACCATGTTTATGGGCATGCCATCGGCTGTAAGTTGGATATCGGTACCGTGGTCTAGATCAAAGCCACGCAAGAAAATCTGCTCTGCTTTACCGCCTCCTGCGTGCTGGCCAATAAACAAGCCAGGAACCAGGCGCAGTACTTCTTGCGAATTGGTTACGGGGTTGGTAGCCAAATTAAAATCGGCAACGGCATTTAATGCATCCAACTTCTGGGCAATGACCACTTCGCTGATATCAAAGGATTGCTCTTGCAGCGTAATAGTAAGTGGGGCATCTAGCGAGATTACGGGTACGCTTTGGGTTTTATAACCCAGGTGAGAAATGCGCAGGGTGTCGTTTACTTGTGCTTGATTTATAGCGAAAGAGCCGTCTTTTTTGGTGTGTACATGTTGGTCGAGACCTACACTGTACACGTAGGCATTTTCTACAGGGTGCTGGTTGTTGTCGATAACGCGTCCGCTAAGGCTCTGGGCGCTAAGGGTAACACTCAGGGTGGTAAACAGGGCAAAAAGGCCAACTAGGCAAGTCTTCATCTGATGCTGGTAATGGAATAGCGGGCAAAACTAAGACTGCAGACGTAGATTTAAGTTAACCCTGCAATAAATTTTTATTCGGCAGAATCCAGGGTTGTGTTAAAAAATAGATAGAAACGCTTAATTGGTAAAGAAATAAATACAAGATTTCCTAAAACATAACGAAACACTAGTCTTGAATTGTTAAATGCGTTTTATAGCCTAAAGACGGTAGTTCGTAGAATTTATTCTACCTCCCCAATACAGTCCACATACTTTTACCGCTACTATTAGCCTAACCTAGTTCTAGGTGACTTGGATCTCCAATCCCTCCTTAGAATAGTGCCATACACAGGATCGACTATGTTATCAAGAAAATTAGAGCGCGAGCGACTACGTCAACTGGAGTTGCTTCGTATCATGGATACCCCTCAAGATCCGATCTTAGATGAGCTTTGCCATGCCGCTGCACTTTTTTGTGAAACTCCCACTGCCGTGGTCTCCCTATTGGATGGGAAGCGGCAATGGTTTAAAGCCCGGTATGGTACCCATATGGTAGAAACACCCCAGTCTATCTCTTTTTGCCAGTACACGTTAAGTAATCCCGACAGTGTTTTGGAGATACCCAATGCCTTAGAAGATGAGCGGGTAAAAGATTCGCCTTTAGTAACGGGCGAAACCGCCATACGCTTTTACGCTGGTGCTCCTTTGGTTACAGACAACAATTATGTGATGGGCACCCTTTGTGTAATTTCCACCAAACCACACCGACTTACAGAAAATCAAAAAGAGGGGCTACAGCTTTTGGCCAAAAAGGTTATGCGTCATATTGATGCACAAAACCTGCTCGCAGACCAGCAACAAAAGCTGGAGGCCTTGCGCAAGCAAATACCTAAGGACTCGGATAAGTTACCTGCAGCGTTTATTGAGTTTCATATGGATGCAAAGCGCAACATTCACTTTGACCATATTTCCCATGGTATTTCCAAATTAATGCCAGGGTTTGATCGTGAATTTCTACTGGGCAACTTTCGTCAGGTGATGGGTTACATCCACCCTGAGGATTACCCTAAATTAATCAAGGCAGTTTTTCAGGCGTACAATAATCAGGAACCCTGGGAATTGGAGTACCGTGTTTTATTGCTCAGTGGGGTTACCTCTTGGCAAAAAGTGTTTGTGAAGCCACAGAAATCGGATAATGGTGTTGTACACATGTACGGAGAAATCTATGAGATTAGCGAAAGCAAGCGCTATGAAAGGCTGTTAGAAGAAATCACCTTCGATATTTCGCACGTGTTGCGCAGACCAGTTACCACGCTTATTGGACTCATGAATTTGATAGAAGCCTCGGAAGACGTAAACCCAGAACAGTTGCGGTTTTTTGCTAAGAATACCCGAGCTGTTGCCGAAGAATTAGACACCTTTACCCGGCAATTGGCGACCTTGTATACAAGCAAATTAGATGAGAACTTACCGGAGCACATTAAAAATAACTTGTCAACCTTAAACATTAAGGATATTCGGAGGTTTAAGTCCTAATTCTAGATCGAGCCTCATATAGTTCATTCTAAGCGTGCATTTTAACGTGCTTTCCCTTTAGTAGGAATACAATTTACTTTCCTTATAAAAACTCCACGGCTGTAAATTATGGTTATGACCGTTTACATTGCAGGTAAAACAAAACCATATCACCATGAAGAAGATGAAGATTACCGATCTCGAAGTAAAGAGCTTTGTAACCGCAGTAAATGCTAATGACGCCCAGCAGTTGCGAGGTGCCGGTACCGGGATAATTTGCAACCTAAGCCAGGTGGATGCTTGTGTAACGGCTCAAATATGCGACCGTTTACCATTGGAGTAGTATTGCTTTACAAACCTATTCAAGCCAGAGGCTGCGGAAACCGCAGCCTCTTTTTTTTGCCGTGAAGCGTACAAGATTGTCAATGTATGGATGAACTTAAAAGTGGAATTGGTGGTGATTAATGTGGCGCTCGTAGAATAATAGAGTCGATCGGTTAGAAGGAAGCTATCTTTAAGTAAATATTTGCTGGATAGATGCTTCTTGGCGATTGTCGCTCTCAGTGCTTTTCCAGCCGTACTCATCTAAATTACCCATGGTAGCAACACATAGTGAACAGGAGCGGCTTAAAGCACTGGAGCAACTCCGTATAATGGATACCCAACCCGATCCCGTACTGGATGAACTTTGTGAAATGGCCTCCCTGTTTTGCGATTGCCCTATTGCTACGGTGTCCCTGTTAGACGGTAAGCGGCAGTGGTTTAAAGCAAAGCACGGCACGAGTCTTACCGAGCTGCCGCAATCCCTCTCGTTTTGCCAGTACATCATAGAAACCCCTCAGGAGGTATTGGTGATACCCAATACTTTGGAAGATGAGCGAACTCGGTTTTCACCCCTAGTTACCACAGCTCCAAGACTGCGATTTTATGCGGGAGCTCCGATTTTGGCCAAAAACAATCAAGTGGTGGGCTCTTTATGTGTGTTGGCCATGGAACCTAAAACCTTTTCGGAGGCCCAAAAGGAGGCACTTAAAAAGTTGGCGCGAAAGGTGATGCACCACATAGAGTCGCAAAACCTAATAGCAAATCAAAAAGAAGCACTTGAAGCGGTGCACCTAAAACTTAAGAAAGGAATGCAGTCAGAAGACACCGTGGCTATTACCTTTCATATGGATGCGGAACGCAGTATCCGCTTCGATGAAATTACCCCCAATATTTCGCAGCTCATGCCGGGAGGAAATAGAGAAGATTTTCTAGAAAACGTACGATCGATAGCTAATTTTATCCACCCCGAAGATTACCCCTTAATTATTAAAAATGCCTTTTCGGCTTATGGAAGTAGAGAACCATGGAGCCTAGAATACCGGGTGCTGGCTCCCAATGGCAAAACATCCTGGCACCGAGTAGCTATAGATCGCATTGAAGAAAAAGCAGGCGGTGTGTACATGCATGGATATATTAAAGATATCTCGGACTACAAGAAGTATGAAAAACTGCTAGATGAAATCTCTTTCGATATATCCCACGTTTTGCGCAGGCCTGTTACCACGCTTATTGGGTTAATGAACCTCATAGAAACTACCGATGATGCCGATGTGGAGCAGCTGCGGTTTTTTGCAAAAAACACCCGTGCCATTGCCGAGGAGTTAGATACCTATACCCGGCAACTGGCATCTTTGTATTCTGGAAAGAAAAAGCAGAATGCTACAACGCCTTCCTCCGAGGTTCAATTGAGCCAAGGTCTGAGTATCGCGAGTCTACGGGCGCAGTAGATCCCCATACTGGTAAGTTTAAACGGATGGCGACCATTTTTTAAGGTAGTCTGTGAGCCTGCTGTTGTTTTTTGGATATGTACTATTATCTGTAGAGTTTTAATGAAAATAGCGTGTAGCACACTGCTCTTTTTTTATCGGAAAAAACAGAAGCTAACAGAGAAATTGGATTCGTTGGTGGAAATAAAATAACGCTTCATAGCGCTAAGTGTAACCTTGTGTAGAAAGTCTGGTGATGCACTGGAACTAAGCTAATAAATCCAAGTTAGTTGAACCGTAATACAAGGTTTATGGATGTGCAAGAAAAACAAAGGGTAGAGAAACTGTTGTCGTATAAAATTTTGGATACCGCACCAGACCAGGAACTGGATGAGTTAACCCGTATAGCCTCGCTCATTCTGGAAACGCCTATCTCCCTGATATCCTTGCTCGATGGGCAACGACAATGGTTTAAATCGAAGTTTGGACTGGAAGTTTCGCAAACACCGAAAGAAGATTCGCTTTGCAAAGAGGCCATAAAACAACCCAAGGAAGTATTGGTAGTGCCCGATGCCCGCAAAGATGCCCGATTTATGAATAGCAACTTGGTAACCGGCTCACCCAATATTCGCTTTTATGCAGGTGCGCCTTTAGTCACCACGGATGGTTATGCCCTGGGAACCCTTTGCGTCATCGATTCCAAACCCCGAAACTTAAGCGCCTCGCAAAAGCAAGGCTTACAGATGTTGGCCCAAAAGGTGGTCGATTTTATTGAGTCGCGGTATGTAATCGATCACCAGCAAAAGAAAATTGCCGCTTTCGCAGACCGCATTGAATCTTTAGCCAATAGTGCACCGGGTATGCTGTTTCAGTTTACTATGAATCAAAGCAAGGAAATTACTTTTGAGTTTATGTCCGAAGGCATTAGTGAGTTTTTTCCAAGCTTGGACAGAAAAACATTTTTAGAAAACCGAAACTCCATCACAGAATTCATGCATCCAGACGATGTACCCGGTTTGATAGCGTGCATGTACAGTGCTTATGAACGGTTACAGGGTTGGAGCTACGAATACCGTACGGGCAAAACTAGCGGAAATATTGCCTGGCACGAGGTTCGCGCAAATCCCAAGCTTATTGCACCGGGTGTGGTGCGTTGGTACGGCACCGTGCAAGATATTACAGACCGAAAGGAGTACGAGGAAACATTGGAGGAAATAGCTTTTGATATCTCTCACGTGCTACGCAGACCCGTTACTACCACCATGGGACTGGCCTCTTGGGTAAAAGAAAGCAAGGATCTACAGGTAGAGGACATCCAGTTTATAATGAAATCGATAGGGGATGTTGCTGATGAGCTGGATGTGTACACCAAGTTTCTAAATGAAACCTACACCGATAAAAAGAGGCTGTATCAACAGCGCTCTAAGATGGTATAAATGTCGAGTGGATTACAATGCTGTGGCCATCCAGCAGTCCAGCGCATCGGTAAGCATGTGCAAACATAAGCCAAGACCCATGTAGCGCCAGGGCGCGCGTACAAAAATCAGGGCTAGGTATAAAGGAAACAGCCAATAGGTATGTAAGGGATGAAAGCCAATGCTGCAACGGTTGGGATCGAAGATGGGGTTGGCCAATAAGTGATCTGCATCGACCAACATGGTGAGGAGCATAAAAAAGTAGGCTTTTTTCCAATCCGTGCGAAAGAGCAACCAGGCCAAAATTCCAGGAAAAACAAGGTGGAAGAAGTAGTGGATGATGGGTTGCACGCTAGTTCTTTATTAAACGCTTCCGGGCTGCCTCTATTTCTCTTATACGCCTTTTGCTGTAATCGTAATCAAAACCAATAGACCGATCTTTCCACTTGAAGCTGGCTTTTGCAACGGGCTTTTCGAAATATTTCGGGTCGGGGGCTTCACTTAAGGGCAGTAAAGACATGTCTAGGTCAAATCCAAAACCTCCCGTTCTATCTCGCTTGGGTACATTGTGGGTATTAATTTCAATATACTTCGACTGGTAGCCCGGGCAGTTGAAGTACAGATTGTATTTGGAATCGTAATAAAACTCAAACTCAAACCGGCCTTTCGTATCAAGGGGTTGCTGTAGTATGGTATCCTCCTCCGCAATAAGCGTAATATTTCCATTGCTTAGCGGGGCGCTTGTTAATTTGTCCTTCAGCGTTCCGTATGCTAGGAGTCGGTTGTCTTTTGACTCAAGGTTTTGACTGCAAAGCTTGGTGTAAAAAAATGTTGCAAATACCAGCAACAGCAGAAATCGAATCATGGCGAAAAACAGACGGTTTAAGAATATCGGGGTAAAATAATCAATTGGCGGTCAAACCCTAAGGCAGGGTTTTACATTTTTATTGATCTACGCTTCTAGCTGACTAACAGATATCTACGCCTATTCCAGGAAAACCCTCGGCAACCCTTATATTTGCGTTTCCAAAAACCATACGTATGGAAGTTGCAACGCCTTATAAACCCAAACATAAAATTAGAATTGTAACCGCTGCCTCGCTTTTTGATGGGCACGATGCTGCCATCAACATCATGAGGCGCATTATTCAAGGCACAGGTGCAGAGGTCATTCACCTCGGTCACGATAGAAGTGTGGAAGAAGTGGTGAATTGCGCCATCCAAGAAGATGCGCAGGCTATTGCCATGACGTCTTACCAAGGAGGGCATACCGAGTACTTTAAGTACATGCACGATTTGCTGAAGGAAAAAGGCGCAGGCCACATCAAAATTTTTGGTGGTGGAGGCGGAACTATCCTTCCGGAGGAAATTAAAGAACTGCACGATTACGGCATTACCCGCATCTACCACCCCGATGATGGTCGCGCTATGGGGCTGCAAGGCATGATTAACGACATGCTGGAAAAATGCGACACCCCAACGGGCATGCAGCTCAATGGCGAGGTTAAGCATTTGCAGAATAAAAATCCATTGGACTTGGCGCGCCTTATTTCTGCGGCAGAAAACAATCCCGAAGGCGCGGCTGCTGATTTGGATACCGTACACCAAATGGCCGATGCCGTTACCACTCCGGTCTTGGGTATTACAGGTACGGGAGGATCGGGGAAATCTTCCATGGTAGATGAATTAGTGCGCAGGTTTTTGGTGGATTTTCCCGAGAAAACCATAGGCGTAATTTCAGTAGATCCTTCCAAAAGAAAAACTGGAGGAGCTCTATTGGGAGACCGCATCCGCATGAACGCCATTAAAAATCCAAGGGTTTACATGCGTTCTTTGGCTACACGCCAAAGCAACTTGGCGCTGTCGAAGCACGTAAAAGAGGCTGTGTCTATTCTGAAAGCGGCACAATACGACCTTATTATTTTGGAAACCTCTGGAATTGGCCAGAGCGATACCGAGATTCTCGACCACTCCGATGTGTCTTTGTACGTAATGACACCCGAATATGGGGCGGCCACGCAGTTAGAGAAAATAGACATGTTGGATTTTGCCGACATCATTGCGCTAAACAAGTTTGACAAACGCGGTGCGCTAGACGCCCTGCGCGATGTGAAAAAGCAGTACCAGCGCAACCACATGTTGTTCGACCAAAACCCAGACGACATGCCCGTGTATGGTACCATTGCATCGCAGTTTAACGATCCGGGTACCAATACCCTGTACAAGGCTATCATGGATACCTTGGTTACAAAAACGGGGGCTAAGCTGGAATCGAATTACGAGATCACCGATGAAATGTCGGAGAAGGTATTTATCATTCCTCCCAAGCGCACCCGCTACCTTACCGAAATTACCGATACCATTCGCAGCTATAATGAAACGGCCGAAGCGCAGGCAGAAATTGCCGATAAGTTATATGCCTTAAACGCAAGCATCATCAACTTCGGAGGGAAAGACCAGCTGTTGGAAGATGGCCTTGGTGATGCCGGTGAAAACCAGGACACCGTAAAAGTGCTGGCTGCTGAGTTCGATCGCATTAAGCTCGATTTAGATCCGCACAATTTTAAGTTGCTGCAAGATTGGGAGGATAAAAAAGCGCGCTACCAAGCCGATGAGTACATCTTTAAAGTACGCGATAAGGAGCTGCGCATTAAAACGCACACCGAGTCACTATCGCATTTGCAAATTCCTAAGGTAAGCTTGCCTAAGTACAAAGCTTGGGGCGACATTTTGAAATGGAGCTTGCAAGAAAACGTACCAGGCGAATACCCCTATACTGCGGGTATTTATCCATTTAAGCGCGAGAACGAAGATCCTACCCGCATGTTTGCTGGAGAAGGCGGTCCCGAGCGTACCAACCGCAGATTCCACTACGTATCTAAAGGCATGCCCGCAGCGCGACTGTCTACCGCATTCGACTCGGTAACGCTCTACGGTAATGATCCCGATCACCGCCCCGATATCTACGGTAAAGTAGGAAATTCGGGAGTAAGCATTTGCTGTTTGGATGATGCGAAAAAGCTCTATTCAGGGTTTGATCTGTGCGCACCGACCACTTCGGTTTCTATGACTATTAATGGACCTGCGCCCATGTTGCTTGGCTTCTTCATGAATGCCGCCATAGACCAGCAGTGTGAAAAGTACATTAAAGAAAACGGCTTGGAGGCAGAGGTAAAATCCAAGCTAGAGAAGATATTTAAAGAAAAAGGGCAGGAGCAGCCTCAATATAACGGACCCTTGCCCGAAGGAAATGACGGTTTGGGCTTAATGTTGCTTGGAACTACAGGTGATAAAGTTCTTCCAGCCGATGTATACCAAAAAATAAAAGCCGAAACCTTAGCGCAGGTGCGTGGAACGGTACAGGCCGATATTTTAAAAGAAGACCAGGCGCAAAATACCTGTATTTTTTCTACCGAGTTTGCACTACGCTTGATGGGCGATGTGCAAGAGTACTTTATCGCGCAAAACGTGCGTAACTTCTACTCGGTATCCATTTCGGGTTACCACATTGCAGAGGCAGGAGCCAACCCCATTTCGCAATTGGCGTTTACCTTGGCTAATGGCTTTACGTTTGTGGAGTACTACCTCAGCCGGGGAATGGATATTAACAAGTTTGGTCCCAACCTTTCGTTCTTTTTCTCCAATGGTATCGATCCCGAGTATGCCGTTATTGGTCGCGTAGCACGTAAAATTTGGTCAAAGGCATTAAAACACAAGTACGGAGCCAATGCCCGTGCACAGATGTTGAAATACCACATTCAGACCAGCGGTCGCTCGCTACATGCGCAGGAAATCGATTTTAACGACATCCGTACCACGCTGCAAGCGCTGTATGCGATTTACGATAACTGCAACTCCTTGCATACCAACGCCTACGATGAAGCCATTACCACACCTACCGAAGAATCGGTGCGTAGGGCGATGGCGATACAGCTTATCATTAACAAGGAGTTGGGCTTGGCGAAAAATCAAAACCCCATTCAGGGTGCCTTTATAATAGAAGAGCTTACCGATTTGGTAGAGGAAGCTGTGATGGCGGAGTTCGATCGCATTACCGAGCGCGGTGGCGTTCTGGGTGCTATGGAAACCATGTACCAACGCAACAAAATACAGGAGGAATCGCTGTACTACGAAACGCTGAAGCATACGGGTGAATTTCCAATTATTGGCGTAAACACCTTCTTGAGTTCCAAAGGTTCACCAACGGTATTGCCCAAAGAGGTTATTCGCGCCACTACCGATGAGAAAGAGTTCCAGATAACAAACCTAAACAAGCTGCACGAGCGCAACGCTACCGAGGGAGCCGAGGCCATAGCGCAACTGCAAGAAGCGGCCATCCAAAACGACAACATGTTTGAGCGTTTGATGGAGGTAACCAAAACCTGCTCGCTAGGACAAATTACCACGGCACTCTTTGATGTTGGAGGGCAGTATAGGAGGAATATGTAATTCCTATTGGTGCAGTTAACGAGGCTACACCATCTATGAGGCATTTCAGAATACAAAAAAGCCCGGCTACGCTAACGTGCCGGGCTTTTTTGTTTAAAATTGAAATGAGTTTTGCCTACTCTATCCGCACTTGGGTAATCGCAAATTCTTTTCTATCCGCATCGCGAACAATCATACGGTAGTTGCCGCTGGCAAGGTTGGATGCGTTAACGCTATTGGTGCTTAGGGTAGTTTTTAATACTCGGGTTCCATCGGTACTGTAGAACTCCACCTCTTGGTCGTTGGGAAGCATGCCGTCTACTGTAAATACACCCTTGGAAGGATTCGGAAATACACTTACAGCAATCTCTTTGCTGGTCCATTCCTGGATGCCCGTTTGCGATTTTTGGTATTCGCAAACGCGGTCGTACATAAAGTCTCGGCTAAAGGTAAAGCCTGTATCTAAGTACGCTCCCATACCCGATTCGGGCGCGTGCGAGGCACCTTCGTAGGTGTAAAAGGCGTTGGTGACTTCTACTTCATCGGCACGTCTGTGAATTACCGAGGAACCATCTACTGGGTAGTTGATGCCTAAAATGGTAACGGAATCCGATCCGTAAGGTACCACTTCGTCTGCGGTTCCGTGTGTACTCACGATGGGTACATCGCCTGGCTCTAACCAAGTGGCTTCGCCCAATGCACCGCTAAAGCTAATTACTCCAGCTACCTCAGAAGAAATACCAGGCGTTCCACTGTTGCCTTCCAGGCCCCCGTTGGCCTCTAGAAAATCCTGGAGGTTCTCGGGTACTTCCGATTCCTTGTCTAAATAAGCAGCATGGGTTGCGCAAAACGCTCCGGCAGAAAGGCCGCCCACATAAATTTGTTCCTCGTTGATGCGGTACGGGTTGTTACCGTTGAGTACCGTGTTCCTAAAAAAGCGAACCGCAGCTCGCATATCGTGCATCCCCTTGGCAACGGCTTCAGGCGCTTTGTTGGGGAAAAGTTGGGTGGGTGAGAGCAAGATGATTTCTCGAGTTAAGCGGTAGTCGATAGAGGCTACAGCATATCCCAGCTGCGCATAGCGTGTAGCCAACTCTACCATATACGCATCGCTTCGAGTCCCAAAAACAAAAGCGCCACCAAATGCTAGGATGATCAGTGGACGTTTGGTCATCACATCGCCTACGGGTTCATAAAAATCGAAGAACAAGGTTTGGTTGGCTACCACAGGGGTAAACGTAGGGCCGGCTACATCTACGATTTGACGTCCCGATCCGTATTCAACGCCTTCGGTAACCGCAACCCCGGGAAAAACAGGTTCCATAAACCGCGAGCCACACTCTTGTGCACTACTGTAAAGGGATAAAAGGAGTAAGGAGAAAAAGGTAAAAAATTGCTTCATGGTGTGTGTTTAAAAAATTTGAAGCTTGAAGGTACCTAGATAATTGATCGCTGAATCGGAGTCAGATTCTAACTTTTACAACAAAATTGCATTTCCTTAAACTATAAGTAATGTAGGTAGCCTAGTCGTTCCAATTACTAAGTCATTGGTAGCAACTGCCATTATTGCATTCCTGAAAAATGACTTTTTTAGATAAAAGAAGGAATTCCAACTACAGGTAGACTGTATTTGCCGTTGAATCTATTGTAGTATGGCTTTATTTGAGTGAAAATACCTATCCTACTATTACCAGAAAGATGGGCCATGCTGCGGGCAATGCGTTGTATGGCAGTTGGTAACAAATTGTATTTTCGGGCCTGTGAAAATCCACCTATTTACGGTTGCCTTTAATGCCCAAGATACCATTGCAGATACCGTGAAATCGGTAGCGCAGCAAATCAATTGTCCTTTCGTATACACCGTACAAGACGGAGGATCTACCGATGCTACCGTAGAAAAGGCCCAACAGCTCAAGGTTGGCACCGTAGTTTCCAAGCCCGACCGTGGATTGTACGATGCGTTAAACCAAGCAGTAGCAAGCGCTGCCGATGAAGATATTATTGGGTTTATTCATGCTGATGATGTTTTGGCTGACCCAAAGGCGCTAAGCGATATTTACCATTGTTTTCAAGCGCATCCCGAGATGGATGCGGTATATGCCGATTTGGATTATGTATCGCAAGACTTAAAGAAACGAGTGCGGCAATGGAAAAGCGGCAAACAGCAATCCATGGCAACGGGGTGGATGCCGCCACACCCAACACTGTATGTGAAAAAATCTGTTTTTAATCGCGTAGGGGCGTTTCGGTTGGATTTAGGCTCTGCGGCCGACTACGAGTGGATGCTGCGCGCCATTCACGTTCACAAAATCCAGCTACACTATTTGCCAAAAACTATAGTAAAGATGCGGGTAGGAGGCATGAGCAATGCCAATATCAAAGCGCGCCAATCGGGTTTAAAATTCGATCTAAAAGCGTGGGAGGTCAATACCGGTACACGCAATGTTTTAGCGGTATTGCTTAAAAAACTGCGTAAGCTACCGCAGTATTTGTAAGGAAAAGCCGCTAAGCCCCAAGCTAGGACAACAAGTCTACGGCAAGTAATTAAAGTAGCCGACTACACATTAAACTTAAAGTGCATCACATCGCCATCTTGCACGGTGTATTCCTTGCCTTCCATGCGCATTTTACCGGCTTCCTTGCAAGCAGCCTCAGAGCCCAGTTCTGCAAAGGTATCGTAGGCAATCACCTCAGCTTTAATAAAACCGCGTTCAAAGTCCGAGTGGATAACACCAGCCGCCTGTGGTGCGGTCATACCTTTGGTAATGGTCCAGGCGCGCACTTCCTTTTTTCCAGCGGTAAAATAAGTTTCAAGCTCTAGCAATTGATAGGCTGCACGAATCAGTTTGTTTACTCCGGCTTCCTCCAGGCCTATATCGGCCAAAAACTCCTGACGTTCTTCGTAGCTCTCCAGTTCCGCAATGTCAGCCTCAATTCCGGCTCCTATCATGAGGACCTCGGCTTGTTCTTCGGCAACTGCTTTTTTTACAGCTTCTACGTGCGCATTGCCATCGATGACGCTTCCTTCGTCTACGTTACAAACGTACATTACCGGTTTGCGAGTAAGTAGGAACAGTTCGGCTGCGTGAAGCTCCTCGTCATCAGCCAGCTCTAGGCTACGTGCGTTTTTACCTTGCTCTAGGGTGTCCTTTAATTTCAGATACACCTCTTGTTTGGCCTTGGATTCTTTGTCTCCGGTTTGCGCGGCACGCTGCACCTTGGCCATATTTTTTTCTACGGTTTCCAGGTCTTTTAGCTGCAGCTCTACGTCAATCACTTCTTTATCGCGCACGGGGTTTACGCTTCCGTCTACGTGCACTACGTTGCCATCATCAAAGCAGCGCAAAACGTGCAGTATGGCATCGCACTCGCGGATGTTGCCTAAAAATTTATTTCCAAGGCCTTCTCCTTTGCTAGCGCCTTTTACCAAGCCAGCAATATCTACGATTTCCACGGTGGTAGGAACCACATTTTCTGGATCTACCAGGTCGGCCAGCTTGTTCAGTCTGGGATCGGGAACGGTAATTACCCCGACATTGGGCTCAATGGTACAAAAGGGGAAATTTGCACTTTGTGCCTTCGCGTTACTTAAACAGTTAAAAAGGGTGGATTTACCTACGTTGGGCAATCCTACAATACCGCACTTTAAAGCCATGCCATGTGGAAATTAGGCGGCAAAGATAGTAATGTGCGCGGTTTTGCCTCTATGCTAATCTTGCTTTACTTTATGTTTTGGTGCAATAGAGACGCCCCACGAAAGTGCCAGTGCATCTTGCTGCACCATGCTGCTGAGGGCGTTTATGTTTGGATAAAACGCAATTTCAACATGCGTTCTAATTTGTGTACCCCTGAAATTTATGATGGGATAGGTGGCGCTCATGTTTATGCCTAGTAGTATTTCATCTAGGAAATATGTTCCGGATGTGTTTGTATTGCGAAAATTGGGAGGGAAGGTGTCTTGGAAACGAGGGCTGTCTGTAAAATTGGTCAAAGTAACCTCCTCTTTAAAAGCGTGGTAAATGCTGATATTCGCATGGATGCCCATACCTACTTTTAGCTGTTGCCTTATAGTAGTGTATACGCCAATTCCTGTTTTCAGGAACAAATAACGATTCGTTTGCTCTTGGTCAAATAGGTATAGGTCTCCATTTTTATTGTAGCGGTGGCTGTATGCGAACTTTCTAGACTGTAACTCCAGCCCAAAATCTCCTAGAATGCGAAATCTAGAGGAATCGGACTTGGATGCTGCTTCCATGCGCATTGCGATTTCTATGCCGTTAAGATTTGCATGGTGTTTTTGAAGTGGTACTATGCGATCTTGTTCAATGAAGTTGTTGGCCAATCCATCTTTATAGTATGGCGTTGCATTGGCATGTACAGGATGCCAACTTTGGTAGCAAAGTACAATGTCTTCCAACCTTTGACTATAACTTGCTATGCTAATAAGGCAGCAAAGCAATATGAAAATACGGTTCATTAGCGGACAAAAAAAAGTCCTTGCTAAAGTAGCAAAGACTCTTTAATGGAACGCGAAACTGTACTACCGCTGAAAAATAAATCGGGTAATGTAAATGCCGTTTCCATCATCTTTACCCGCCTCACTCTCAACACCGCTGGTCACAAAGGCTAATTTCCAGCCTTCTTTTGCCAGTTCTGTCATTTTAGAGCTAATAAGGGCATCGTTACTGGCAATGTTTCTAAAGTTAATTCCCACGCCAGAGTAGAAGTTCAGCAGCTTGGTTTCTTGGAAATCATCAATTTTCAGGTCTTTCCTTCGCACCTTGCCCATGTCAGAATCGTTGCCTTCGGTGCGCTCTGTTGTAGCTGCTGCGGCATTCAATTCTTCACCCGACTCAACAATTCTAGAACGGCCCAGTCCCATGGGTACAATGGATTCAACCACCGTTACTACTTTGTACTCTTGTGCACTTACCGATAACGCAGTGAGTACAAACACTGCGAAGGCTAGGGTTAATTTTTTCATTGGATTGTGTTTAGATATACCAATACCAAGGTACGTGCCAAACGCATAACTGCGCTAAATTCTGCGTTGAATCAGTTCCCCATATATTTCAGCTTCGGGGCCAAAGCTTTTAAAGAAATTGGCCACACCGGGGATGTCCGATCCCTCAAAATCGAAGTAGGTAAAGCGGTGGTGGTGTTCACGGATTACCGCGTCCAGCAAAAAGTGCATGGCGTAGGTCTTTTTTCCCTGTTCTGAGGAAGCCCCGAAAACATTGTAAACGCGCTCACCAAATAGAAAAAATATGCCCATGGCCAATACCGTATCATCGGCATCCACCACCTTGTACATGGCAAGGGCGTCCTTCTCCCAGCAGCATTCAAAAATTTTCAAGATGGTTTGATATTCAGTAGCCGCCAGGGGTACTACGCTGCCCAGGTGTTCCTTGTAAAAATCAATAACCCCAACGATGCTATCTGCGGGCCTTAGGAGGCAAACCTTTGCTGCTTGTCGCAACCGCTTTCGTAGGGTTTTGTGGTATGCCGCATGCAAGGCATCATAGTGGGTAGAGAGCGGAAGAATATAATTGGTGCGTGCGGTAAAAAGGGTTTCGTTTTGCTGGAAGTGCGCTGCGTTGACTTTAGTTACAAACCGCGCGTATTTCCAGGATTGAGCCAATTGCAACACATCGGCTATCATGCTATTAGAAATGGCTGCAGCATAGATGCCCAACTGCTGGGTTAAGGGAGCTACGTAGACTTGTTTCCAGCCTAGCAGTTTGCGATTTACAGGCAGCGGCATAACGGCTTGGTAGTCGCCCCAAACTACCGCTTCCCAGCGCTTGTTAGTGGCTGCGTCTAAGTACCAGCTTTGCGCATAAATTAGGTTGTTTGGGGCTTGCGCTAGGCAAGCATCCCATTTTTGGGTATCAATATGATGTCTGGGGACTACCGTAAACTGCATACTTGAGGCGCCAAAGTAAAACTAATTTAACATGGGTTTATTTCGAAGTGGTTACTTTCGCCCGATGGCGATACTGCGTGTAGTTTTTCGTTTTTTCCTTTTTGTTTTTGGCTCCTTATGGTACACCTTTTGGGCCTTATTACCCAAGCTTTTAGGTATGGATTTTAAATATTCCTACCGTGCCTACGTAGCGTGGAAAAAACTAATGATTTGGGGTTTAAATATAAAAGTGGAACTGGAAGGGCCCAAGCCAACCACTGCGGGCGTTATCATGGCCAACCACCGCTCCTACGTAGATGTGTTGTTTATAGACTCGGAAACTCCCGTAGTTTTTGTGGCTAAAAAATCGGTGAGCAAGTGGCCCATTGTGGGCTGGGGAGGAAAAGCACTGAGTACCGTTTGGGTGGAGCGTAGCAGCAAAACCAGCCGGCAAAAAACACGAGAGCAATTAACACAGCGTTTGGAAGAAGGCATTTCCGTTGTGGTGTTCCCCGAGGGTACCACGCATCGCGGTCCTGAAACATTGGCGTTTAAACCAGGAATGTTTAATACCGTTGCCAGCGCACAGCTCCCAGTTTACGCATTGGCCATAGAGTACGAAAACCCAAAAATTGCCTGGGTGGATGACGATCTGTTCTTACCCCACTTTTTTGAAATATTCGGTCAGAAAGCTATACGCGTGAAGTTGCGTTTTTCCCAGCCTTTGCTGCATAGCGATGGTACCGCTTTAAAAGAGCAAACACAAGATTGGATCAACCAGCAGCTTTTGGTTTTTAGGTCAGAGTGGGATAAGCAATTGCAAGGACATTAAACTCCATCTTTTAGCTTTGCTATTTCGTACGTAGTACCAAACCAAAACACCAACGATGAAAAAGTATTTGTTTCCTCTGCTAGCACTGGCATTTTTTGCTTGTGATGATAATGAAAATCGCCAGGGTCCTGGCACTCCCTTCAACCCAGAAATCATTGCTTCTACCAACACGGGTGGCGAAGTGTTTTTTGCCGAAATTCTCTCCAATTCGGAAGCGCGTGTGCGCAAAGTGAGTGTGGGCCATGACGATGCAGACGGCATTGTTTTCGATAACACGAGAAACCGCGTTTACCAAGCCAACCGTAGCGACAATGCGATTGTTGCCTACAGTAACGTATCCAACCAGGTACGGAAACCTTCTTTAGATGAGGTGGCAACGGTAAGCCAGGATACCGTCAACATTAACAATGCACGCGGTTTGGCGTTCAACGATCAGGTGCTGGTTTTAGCCGATGACGTAAATCCTGGTGCTTTTTCTTGCTACCAAACCAATGGCGATAGTGTATCTTTTCTATCCAGAAAAGAGGTAACCTTTCAGGTTTGGGGGGTAGATTTAGATGGCAACGACTTGTATGCGGTGGTAGATGAGGCCAACCGGGTTAACGTGTATAGCAACGTTAATTTCAATAACAGCACCTTGCCTCTACCGCAAACGGTTACCATAACAGGGATGGTGCGTTCGCATGGTATACATTATGAAGCGAGTGAAGACCTGATGATACTTACCGATATTGGTGCGGCTTCGAGTGCAACCGATGGTGGATTACACATTATACCCAACTGGTCTGTTGCCAGCATTGACGGGGTTATTGCCGCATTTGAGCAAACCGTTATTTCTGGATCTGCAACAGAACTCGGAAATCCTGTGGATGTGGCGTACGATGCAAGCCGAGATTTAATTATTGTTGCAGAAAGAGCGAACGAGGGCGGTAAAATAATGTGGTTTCGCAACAGCACTTTGGGTGGAAATATGGCACCCGATTATCAAACCGCTTTTGCAGGAGCTTCTTCCGTGGCTTTTGAAAGATAAGCACAAATGAAATGTATTTCTTGGAACGTTAACGGCATACGAGCTGCGGTAAAAAAAGGCATTATCGCAGATCTTAAAGATATGGATGCCGATGTTTTTGCCTTTCAGGAAACCAAGGCCACCGAGGAGCAAACCATAGCGGCTTTGGAAGAGCTGGAAGGCTATACGGTGTATGCCAACGAGGCCGATAAAAAAGGGTACTCGGGTACCGCTTTTGCCGTTAAAAACGATGCCGCACTTCAAGTTTGGAAAAATCTGGATAACGACACTCACGATGGCGAGGGCCGTGTAATTCATGCGGAATTTGAAGACTTTATTTTGGTAAACACCTATGTGCCCAACTCAAAAAGCGAGTTGGAACGCTTAGATTATCGCCAAACCTGGGATGCTCACTTGCTAGGACATTTGCAGGATTTGCGTAAGAAAAAGCCCGTTGTGCTTTGTGGCGATCTCAACGTGGCGCACAAGGAAATAGACCTGGCACGCCCCAAGGCCAACTACAACAAATCGGCTGGATTTACCCAAGAGGAAATCAACGGCATAGACAACTATCTAGCCGGAGGTTTGGTAGATAGCTTCCGCCACGTCCACCCAGAAAAAGTGCAATACAGCTGGTGGAGTTTTAGAGGTGGAGCGCGCCAAAGAAATGTAGGCTGGCGTATCGATTACTTTTTGGTAGACGAGCAACTGCAATCGAATATTAAAGACGCATTTATCATGGACCAGATAACGGGCTCAGATCATTGTCCCGTAGGGGTTATTTTAAACGCCTAGCGTTTCGTTTTGCCGAGTTGATACAAAACCGCCCTGCTATCCGTAGGGCGGTTTTTTTATCCCATTTAATCACTAGCAAAGAAAATATGCCACCCGCTGTTGCTAAGAAAAATAAACCTATCCCGCAGCATTGAGTTATTATTGCAGCCAAACACCACCATCCTTTTTATGAAAAAGCTTTTCGGTCTCTTTCTTCTTATGGGTAGCATCGCCTGTGTTCGCAATCAGGTGAGTCTGCAAACCAGCCAACTCCCAGAGTCGGCCAGTATTCGAGCCATAGCTTTTGGTGAAAGTAGAACCTGGGTTTCGGGCAGTGCAGGAAGTATTTTTTACAGCGATAACCTGGAGCAATGGACTACGGTAAATCCACCCGTGGACACCTTAGATTACCGCGCTTTGTACGCTAAAAATAAGAATGAAGTGGTAGTGGCTTCGGCTGGATATCCCGCACAAATATACCGAACCATCAACGCAGGAGCCCATTGGGAATTGGTGTACGAAGACACCATTGAAAGCGCATTTTTTGATGCGATTACGGTAGATAGCTCCGGTTTGGGCTATGTTCTGGGCGATCCGCGAGAGGGGGCGTTTTGCTTGTACGAAACCCGGGATTTTGGTGCCAGTTGGAAGAAACTGCCGGCAGCCGCATCTCCAAAGGTTGTGGAAGGCGAAGTAGCCTATGCTGCATCCAACACCAATATGGTACAAATACAGGAGGGGCTCATTTTTATTAGTGGTGGGGCAGCAGGTAGTTTTGTGCATGCCGGTGTGCCCAGCAAAGGGCAATGGAAAAAAGAAATGTTGCCCTTAAAAGCAGGGGAGGGCTGTGGTGCATTTACCATGGCACAGCGGGGCGATAACATTATGGTTGGCGGTGGATGTTATGCCAAAATTCAAGACAGCGAAGGCAATTTCCTGTTTTCTGATAACTTGGGAACGCAATGGTTTCAATTGCCACAAGCGCCCAAGGGCTACATTTCTGGGTTGGCATTTATGGGTAAAACACATTTGATTGGTGTGGGCGACCTGGGGATACAAGTAGCTCCAAAACGCAGCAAACGCTTTGAATATCTTACCCAAGAAAAAGGCTGGAATGTAGTGGCCTGCCGCGATTCTGTATGTGTAGCCGCAGGTAAAAATGGGAAGGTGGCTGTGATTCGTTAATACAACTAACTTTTATTCGAAGTTTTTTATCTGGAAAGGGATTACCTTTGTAGGGTATTCAAAATACCCGTATGCGTTTTTTAGTTTTCTATATTCTAGTGGTTGTGGTAGCCATAGCTTGCAAAAAACTCGATGTAAATGGCGAGTATGTTCCTTCTTCTAGGGCATATACTACCCAGGAATTTTTTGACTTGTACGAGCCACAGCCTGGCTACTTTAATGTGATTTTAGACTCTTCGGCCAATCCCCCCAAACAGGAGGTAGCAATAGGAGAATACACCGTAAGCTTTTATCCAGATTCGGTGTATCGCTTAGATGGTAGCCCGTATAAGGGGCGTGCAATGGTGAAGTTTTTGCCGCTGACCAAGCCCAGTGACTTTATTTTTACGAGTCGTCCTACGGAAACGAAATTCGATCTGCTAGAGTCTGCAGGTGCCTTTCATATTATGCTATTGGATAAAGACAGTGCGGAGTTGCGTACCGAGTGCATTTCCCTGGAATATCCCTACCCGAGCATGTCGGATAGCAGCGAGGCATTGCAACTATTTGTGCCGGCAACACGAGACAACGGAACACCCATTTGGGAGGTGGCGGATACCTCCCAAGGAAGCCTATCTGTGCTTATCGATAATATAGACTCGGTTGAGGTAGATAGCAATTTTAATTGCGAAGGGGTTTGTAAAATACAGGCGCAGTTTAACAACAGTACCGGTCTAAACTGGATTAACTGCGATGCCTTTTGGTCGAGCACCGCGGCAAAAAAAGATATGGTTTTTCGCTTTGATGACAGCGAAGATCTGGTGCTCGATGATGCCTTTGTTGTAGTGATATTCAAAGATATCCGCTCGGTAATGCAGGCTTATCGGGTAGAGAAAAACAAATACGTAGTGCGTAACATTCCTGTAGACCTGGATATTGCTGTGGTTGCCGTAGCTTTTGAGGGAATTTCGCTGTATGCAGGCACTGCAGAGCACAACACTTCGGGCGGCAGCACTGTGGGTATAACGTTACAAGAAACCACAGAAAGCGAGGTAGCGGCCTTGTTGAAGGCGTGGGATTAAGGTTTGGAAGATTTAAGTAAGCAATACTTCCCAGGCGGGTCTATCATGCCTGGGAGAAGTTTAGCTCAAGTGAAGGATAGCGCTCCACAATCTTCCACCTAGTGGTCCACTTCTGTGATCTCATTGAGCATGATCCAGCCATTTTGCAAGGCGACCACGGTGACTCCTACCATATTTTTAACGCCCAGCTTTCGGTATAAGCTACTGCGCCTGCTTTTAATGGTGTCTAGCGATAATTCTAAAGTAGTAGCAATTTCCTTGAGCGTATACTGCTGCGTAGTTAATCGAATAATTTCTAAATCTTTCGGATCTAAACGAGAAGGAAACTGCTTCGAGCGGTCTTTTGCCACGCCAAAAAAATAATCCATTAAGTTTTTCCGGATATCGGAAGCAAAGAAGAGCTCGTCTTCCGATAAAATACTAAAAAGCCGATTGAGTTCTTGGATAGACACCGATTTGTGAATATATCCATCGGCCCCCATTTGGTAGCATTTTTTTATGCGATGTAAGTTTTGGTGTACGGATACAATGATGATTTTTGGAAAGTGGGTTAGTTGATTTCGTTCTTCCTTCAATAGTTCTATGAGACCAAAACCATCTAGAATGGGCATGTCTAGGTCTAGGAAAAGTACATCAAAACGTTGATATCGTATTTTGTCAAAAGCTTCTTTTCCGTTGGCAACGCAAACGATCTTTTTTACCGAGGCTACTTTTTCTAACAATGCTTTAAACCCGGCACCGATGATGGGGTGGTCGTCTGCTATTAATACGGAAAGGTTTTCTGTGCGCATGGCATTTAGTTCTTTACGGTTACCACAATATGCGCTCCACCCGTTGGCGAACTAGAGGTTTTTAAGGTGCCCTTGATCAGCGTTAGTCTGTTGCTGATGTTTTGTAAGCCCACACCGCTACCATGGGTTTGGAGCGATTTAGGAAAGCCCTTACCGTTATCGGTAACCGATAGGGTAGTTTCTTGCTGCTCTTGAGCTAAGCAGATAATCACCTCTGTGCCTGCACTGTGCTTAATGGCATTAAGCACCAATTCCTTGGCAATCTTAAGCAACTGAGATTTTTGGTTATTGCTCAGGTTGGTTTTTGGGGCAAGGTCTGGAAGGCGCACTTGGAAATTTTGGGTATTCATAGGCAACAGGTTGTCTTCCAGTGCCTCGGCCAAGGTCATCGAGTCAAAATTCACAGGAATCAGTTCATGTGAGGCTTTCCGAATGGCTTTGCTGGTGTCTTGAATCTGTTGTAAGATCTGATTTAATTTTCCAGGTACGGAGTTTTTGGGTTGTTGTTCTGAGGCATATAACTCCAGCTGATTGTATATTCCGGCCAGCATGGGACCTACATCATCGTGCAAGTCTTGTCCTACCCGTTTTTGTTCTTGCGTTTGAGCTTCTAAAACCGCTTGAAAAATTTCCTGCTGTTTTCGTCTGCGCTCCTTTTGAACAAAAACTAATAATAGCACTGCGCCAAGAATCACAAGAAAAGAGACCAAGAAGCTGGTTACTATGATAGTTATTACGTCTTCTTGTACCATGCGACAACCACGGGGATAAACAAAATGAAATTAAACGAAATACCCGCAAGAAATGCCAAAGGTCTTAAAAAGATAAATAATTCATGGTTGTCGTTGTGGTAGGCTTTCCACATAGCGATATTAACAATCAGAGCTACTAAAAAGTACAATGTGAAGGCTACGCCAATCCAAAATCTTTCTTCAGATAAAAATGATGTTGGTTTTTCTTTCGTGGTGTAGAATACAAGTAGGCTGGCCGTTACAATAATAAAAAAGTGCCCCAAGATGGTGTGTCGATAGTCTGTGTTACCTAAACCGAAATAGGCAGTTGCTATAGCGAGGATTAGGTAAAAAGAACAAAATAGGGCAGTAATTAAGTTCCTTCCTTTTGGGTAATCTATTCCAATCCATAAAATGCCAAGTGTTGCCAAATAATCTATTTGATTTAAATAGCTACTATTCAGTTCAATGAAATGAAATATAATGAATAAGACTTGTAATAGAACTGTATAAAAGACTACCCATAGCCAGTATTTGGAGAGCGCTCTGAATTTCCAAATGCCACCAAATACTGGTATGAGGGTAGATATTGCTCCTATTAAAGCCCAGTTGGACATTAGCTAATCAATGGACTATTTTCCGGGTAGTCCGGAGGACACCCCTTGAATCTATCCAAAATTATGCCTTCCGTAATATCATTGCCGTTGCTATCTACACCTACTGCAACCAGGGTGAGATTTGGAACCAACTTTAACTCCACACCAAAATAAAAACGGACCGATACACATCCGTCTTGGTCCATAAGGGCTTGAAGCGCATCCTTTGCGATAGAACAAGCTTTGGTGTTTAGCAAGCTGGCCAATTGGGCTAAAGGCAGGGTTCTAAAGTTTTTCGTAAGCGCTGCACCTTCTTCCAGGGTAATCTGATGTTCTTTTAAAGACATACTAACTGTGTTTTGATTTGGGCGCAAATACGTATCCTAAAAATAGGTATGCAAAATTAAAATTCTCACATTTTGCAGAGTGCTGAAAATCAATTGCTTACAAAACGCTTAAAATGCAATTTCACACAAAAGTGTGAAATCGCCACTAAAGATACTTTTTACTCACACTTTAGTGTCAAATGGAATGATTTTGCTTCTGTAGTTTGGTAGCAAATATTTTTTATGGCTACTATACGTGTATTCGCAGCTATTTTTCTTGCCTTAGGTTTATTTAGCTGCCAATCTTCCAGAGAGCTTCATTTTTTTAAAGAAGGAGACAATTACTACCGGCTTCGCATAAAGCAGCATGCGTTTTTATCCAGCTCCAGGTACATCTCCGGCTACTTTGATGAGCAAGCGGTAAACAACTATTTCGGTGATGTGCAGCGTGGCAATTCAAAAATTGAGCACATCAGTTCTTCGGGTTGTAAGCAAGAGGAATCCGATTTGGTTTTAATACTTTCTACCAACTCAGATGTAGTAAGCCAGGAAATATCGGGACTGGCACAAAGCCAGGAGCTTTTTGCCCTGCTCAACAAGGTGTCGCTTTCAGAAGCCACCCAGAAAATAGCCGACACCAAAGCCAAATTGTTTGAGCGTATAGAAAGCAACGATGCCATCGTGGACGAATTGAACAGCTTGGTAAGCGGTACGCCTTTGCCTTTAGATGCTACCGAACAAACGGTAGATGAGGTCTTAGGAAAAGTTTACAATACCGTAGCGGTGGGTCGAGGGCAGGTTACCGGAGCCAAAACCGTAGAAGACATCCAGAACTTTTTACTAAACGGGTTGGGAGGCGAACAATGAATCGTTTATCCCTCGTTATCGCATGTTTTGTCGCATTGGTTCTCAGCTCCTGTTTTTCACGGATGAAGATCACCGTAGATATTTTTGATAGAGATGCCATTGTGCAGTCCAAGGAATATCAGGAACGCCTCCTGCAAGATGTTTCCACATTTTTAAATACCAAAGGGTCAACTGCATCACTTCATAAGCTAGAAACCCAGGTTGCTCAGCAATTTGGGGATTTCATTGATTCGTTTAACAACAAAAAATATTATAAAAACGGGAAACAGGTAATTATAGACATACGATCTATTTCCCCGATAAAAACCGACTTCAATGGTAAGCTTTCCAGCCTTGTAAATAATGCAGATTCGCTGTTTTCTTTGGCGAGGAACCTCAGGGAAGCTACAGTAAATAACACCAGCGTAGTAGACAGGCAGCGCATTCTTGGACTGGTTCGGGCTGGCCAATGTGAACTTAATGCCATATCTGAATTGCCTGAAAAACTCATTTTGGCTTTTACAGAAGGCCTTTCTGAGTACCGTGGTGATGAAGAAAACCTAGTCCGCAAAAGAAAAACGGAAAAGCAACGGCAAAAAATTCAAGCGAATCAACTAGCGTCAAAAACCCAGGAAATTGTCAGCGAGGTAGCTTCAGGCATGTTTGGTCAATCCATTACTAATGACGTAATGGCTTCTTTAGTAGCTCGTTCTCCCGAAACGTATTGGCATCGATACAACTACACCCAAAAGTTGAATGCTAGTGATGTAGATGATGTAAAGCGCGATATGCGCTCTAAGCAAAAGTCCCGGGTAAATCGCGTAGCCGTTTCGGCATTCTTTGGAAATACCGATGTGGCGGTAAAAATGATAGAGCCCGGGGTGTTTGTCTTAAAAGGCGTACGCATGGATGCCGATGAAGCCATTAAAGCGGGTGCACGGGTAGCAAACTTGGCTACCAAGTATATAGCAGGTACGAGTTTGTTGCAACAAGGACAAGCGCTGCCAGAAGACCTGGGCTTAGGAGACATTGAACTTCCCTCCGTTAATCCCCAAGAGTTGCAAAATATGCTTACCGAGTATCAGTATCACGCCAAGCAAATCCACAGAAAGTACTTAGGGCAGATATCTAGTTTACACAAAGACCTGAAACCCAAGCCAGATAAAGAAAAGTTAACCGCAATTAATGATCTGCTAAAGGCATACAAAAACGAATTACAACAACTTAAAGAAACATATACACCATGACAATTCAAGTAGGTACTAAAGTAAAACTCGTTCATGAATCGCGCGACAATGACGGAAACGTAGTTGTTCAAAAAGGCGCCATTGGAACGATTTCTAAAATCATCTCTGATACCACGGTAGAAGTGGAATTTGCCGATGTCTACCTCATTGTTTCCAATCAATTTGTAAAACCCTTAGGCACCAACCATCACCTTGCTGCAACAGATTTTAGGCTCTCGGATAAGGTGCGATTGAAGGAAGATTTTAACCAGGACGGAATCGCAATATCGGGTGGCAGTAGAGGTGAAATAACCAAAATACTTGGCGACAATGGTTATGAGGTAGAGTTTGAAGAAGCTTACATTATTGTTCATGAATCGCAAGTGGAGGCCTTTTAAATAGTGTAGATTTTTGAAAAAGAACATTGATCAGGGGGAGACCAGTTAAAACACTTTTGTTGCTAAAACATAGGAAACGCCAAAATCCCTGATGAAAAAGAATATTTAAGAGAAATTCGATGTCCTCAGTTCGGATACAACCTAGAATTAATGAACAATTCACTGATTATTGAAGCGAAGGTTGTGCCGTACGCAAAATCTCAGATAAGCTACTGTTTTGACTAACCCTCCACAAAATCCCTCGCTACAGTAGTGAAAAGCCACTGGAAACCGTGGCTTTTTTACCCAAAAAAGCACGAATTCCCGCCAATACTTAAGCTACAGCACAAAAACCAAAAGATCATGGAATACAACGCGCTTATAACGATTGACCTCCCTGGTAGCGATGAAGACACTCGTAAAACATTCTACCAGATACTGGAAGATGAAAAATGGAAAAAGCTAAAACACCTCACAACTGCTTGGGAAGTCCAGTTCAATGATGGTGTTACTAAGCAAGCCGCAATTGCGATCCTAAAAGAAGATTTGGAAAAGGCTAAAAGTAAAAGCGGAGCTAAGGAAGCTTTCTATGCTATTCAGATAGCTGAAACTGATCTAGTTCTGGAAAACCGTCCGCATCGTTCTGACAAAAAGGTCTACCGTTTCAATCCAAACCATTTTAGTCGACACACTTTTGTGTCGTTTAGAAACAGCTTCAACAATTAGGTTTGAGCTAGCGGATTCGGCAATCCATGCTGTCCGTTTTAAACGCGTTGATTATGGACACCCATTTCGAGTTTTCCTTCCAAAAAATGATGCGCAACGAAGGCGGTTTTGTGCTACACAAAAACGAAGGCGACCGGGGTGGATGGACCTTTGCGGGCATTGCCGAAAACTTTTGGCCCGATTGGCCCGGATGGCCCATTGTAAAAGCGGGGAAAGAAAACGACCCGCATCTAACGCAACTGGTGCGCGATTTTTATCGAGACCAGTTTTGGAATAGACTCCAGTTGGAGGAGGTAGACAACAAGATAGTAGCCTACAACATTTTCGATTTTGCCGTAAACGCAGGTACCCGTACCAGTGGCAAACTGGCACAAATAGCGGTGGGAGCTACCCCCGATGGCATTATAGGCCCCAAATCGTTGGCTGCGCTCAACAGTGCCGACCCGGAAGAGTTCGAACTCAAATTTGCCATCGCAAAAATTAAGCGCTACATCCAAATTACCGATAGAAACCGGTCCCAAACACGATTTCTACGAGGCTGGATCAAAAGAACCTTAAATGTATTAGAGGAATGAATGGTATTGGAACGATTATAAAAACGATAGGAGACACCTTAGATGACTTAACGCTTAGCAAAGAGGAGCAGATCAAGTCTGAAATCGATCTGAGAAAAATGGAATCAGACCTCAGCCTCAAGCAAATGGGGATAAACCTCCAGGAAGCCAAGCATAAAAGTGTTTTTGTTGCAGGTTGGCGGCCATTTATTGGGTGGGTTTGTGGTTCGGCTTTGGCATACAATTTCATATTGCGGGATTTAATCATAGTCATTTTTCAATTCAGTAAAGATGCGGTTCCAGAGCTAGAAACCGGGCAATTGCTAACCGTGCTAGGTGGTTTGTTGGGTTTAGGTACACTGCGTACGGTGGAGAAATTCAAAGGCGTGCAGTCCGATGCGATAGACCCCAAAACAGCATCAAAAAAGAGAGGACTGTTCATTCGCTTTAAGAAAAATCAATAACCTCAAGGCCTACGCCTCAATACAGCAACGTAAACATGGATAAACGGAACCTAAAAATGAAAAAAGCACCGAATAACCGAGAACCTAAACAAGCCGAGAAACAACAGGATTCTGCATCCACTGCAGATTACAACCTACACAAGTATGCCATTCATTGGCGAGGAGCAGAAAGGATAACAACACACAAACCCGTTAAACCATAAAAGTAAGAGGCGATGCCAGTAAAAGTAACAGCGATTAAGCCCGGGCCAAAACGTATTGCTAAGTCCACGGGTAAACCCGACAGACGCCAGCGAGATAATAAAGAGAACCGGGCAATACCCCTTCATTAAAGCCGCATAGGCATAAGAAAGGAGACTGAAATGTGCTAAAAACATCTTCCTTTTTTTCTCTTTCTTATTTGTGGGATTGGCGACTGTACAATCGTTAATACATCTTTGCATGTACGTTTTACAAATAATGTTGAAACCAAATTCCTAATCTGTTCGAGTAATAACTCATATGCGTATGAGTGCAATGGTCTTAGGCGTTGCAACGCAATTTTATTTAGATACTGGAGCAGCAAGCTTAGATCAGAAGCTACAGCTGCGCTGATATTAACAATTTCGGTTAATATTCTGGATACCAAGATAAAAACCAACGCTATTGATGGGTTAATTTAGGCAGCAAAACTCAAAATGAGATAGATATGACCGATGATAAAAAAGAAACAATTAAAGGCAAAACTTTTCCTTTTGAGGGAATTCTTAGAGGCGAGTTTGAAAAGTTTCAGATAATCGCAATGTTAAAACACTTGATTTTAACACAACATAACCAAATGAACAGCGAGGAAATGCAGCTTTTAGGCCATGAAATAAATATCATAAAATATTCTATTGACAAATCTCCTTCAGGCTGCAATGTCAATGCTACATGGGAAGTTATTTAAGCACAGTACCAAGCTCTTAAATTATGAATGACTCTCTTACTCCCCATACACTTACTGCTTTAAAAAAACTTAAGGTAGACTGCCACTTCAAAAAGAGTACTCACTTTAATGCTGCCCGAAGAATTAAGCAAGAAGGTAACCGTTTTAAATTATCCCTAATAATCGGAACGCTCCTAGCCTCATTTAGTACCATTATGAATGTGGGGTTATGGGATAAACTCCCTAATACCGAGACCTTACAAGTTGTAGTGAATATTCTTGGTGCTTTTGGTGGCTTTTTAATGCTGTACACTACAACTTTTTCAGACTACAAAAGCAAGGTAGACTTAGCTAATAAACACGAAAATATTGCCAACGACTTAAACCTTATTTTTAAAACTATACGTAACACCGAAGCCAATTTTTTGGATGGTTTGTGTAGTGGTGAACAACTTTCGGAAGAATTACAGCTTCTTACAGAAAAATACACCAACAAGTGTAATTCTGCTCCAATAACTCTTGATGAAGACTACATCAAGGCTCGAAACAATTTTACAAAGGGTTTCACTTCTGAATACACTGAACAAGAGCTTAGTATTTAATCTATGTCTGTTTTATCTCACCTTTCCGATACGTCCTCTAAACTTGTTTTAACTGCCACTGAGAAGGCAAGTATTGCAATTTCTATTTCTACTCTTCAAAACCGGTTAATCGATTTTTTCGGGGCTGATATTAAAGAGCAAGTACGATTTGGTTCGTCAACCAGAGGTACAATTTTACCACGAAAAGCCGATCCAAAATCAGATATTGATTACATGATTGTTTTTGATAATGCAAACGATTATAAGCCTCAAACATTTATTGATCGATTAAAGCGTTTTGCTCAAAACAAATATTATTCATCTGAAATATCACAAAGCCATCCAACCGTTGTATTATCTCTTAATCACATCAAATTTGATTTAGTTCCTGCATATCGAGATTTGTGGAGTTTACGCATCCCTGCTACAAATTCAGTATTTACATCCGAAAATTGGATTACCACTGATCCCAATGATTTTAATAGTGAATTAAGCCAGGTAAACCAAAACAACTACAACCTAATTAAACCCACCATTCGTTTAGTTAAATACTGGAACGCTCAAAACGGTTATATCTACGATTCGTTTCTACTGGAAAAAGATTTGATAGCAATATCTTACTGGTCTTGTTTTAACCTTAAGGAGTATTTCTATTCGGCTATTGAAAGTCTCTCTACATGGAACCTCGCTACCTACAAGGCTGATAAAGTAGATCGGGCGAAGAAAATAGTTTCCGACACTAAAGATTATGAATCTAGGAAATTGCCTGTCAATGCGGAAATGGAGATTAAAAAAATTATTCCCGAATTTTATTAATTCTGATTAAATAGTTTCAAAGGTTGTGTTAACCGAACTCCGTCTGCTGTAAATTAAACTCCGTCTGCTGGGTTTTGCCATCTAAATCAAGACCAGTTCAATGTCTGGCCTACTACCTCGTTTCTTCTCCAAGTACCCTAGAACGTAAGGATTCTTCAACCAGACTGTTTAGTGACATCTTGGCTTCCATAGCCATAAGTGCTGCTTTTTGGTGTAGGCTAGAGGAAACACGAACATTAAAGCTCCCTTTAAAGGGCTTTTCGGGTTTCTGGTTATTGCTTGTACAGTCGGTTAGGTAGTCTTCAATGGCTTCCTTAAAGTTATTTTCCAGGTCTTTACCCGTAAGACCCTCGTAGGATATTAAACTCTGTATGCCGAGTACTTTGCCAAAAAGTAAGTTGTCTTCAGCACTGTATTCAATGCTACCTGTATATCCTTTGTGCTCTAGATATTTCATAATTCCAATACTTCTTTAATTTGCTTGAGTTGATAGGTTTTCATAAGGCCACTAGGATGCGGTTTATGCAGGTTGATGTGGGCATCCGAAGGGTTCCTAAATTTTACACGTGACCCGCTTGTTTTTCCTTTCTTTATTTCCTCAAAGCCATAATAGCTGAGGAGCTTTACAACTTCTTCGAAATGAAAATCTTTGGGCTGAGATAAAAACCGCTTTACCAGCTTTTCCTTCCTTGACATAAACGCAATGTAACTAAATATAGTTGCAAGATGAAATAGAATTCAATGCTTATTGTGGTGCGCCGGTAATCGTTTTTTACATGTAAATCCTGTAAAATAGACGAGATATGAAGTAAGGGGAGAATGTTGGAATGAAAGCGATCTTCTTAAGAGTCGGATTAGGGCAAAAGAGGAACCGACTCTTAGCACCAAAAAAAAACAGTAGTAGCCCCGAAGGGAATCGAACCCCCATCTTAAGAACCGGAATCTTATGTTTTATCCATTAAACTACGGAGCTATGCGGCAAAAGTAAGCTATTTCGCAGAAGCGCTAAAAACTACAAGGCAATAAAAAAGGCACCACGAGGGTGCCTTTTTGTGTTGCTAGAATCTGGGTTTATCCCAAATAAGATTTTAAGATTTTGCTGCGCGAGGTGTGCTTTAATCTGCGTATCGCTTTTTCTTTAATCTGGCGTACGCGCTCGCGGGTAAGGTCAAACTTCTCACCAATTTCCTCCAGGGTCATGGGGTGTTGCCCGCTCAAACCAAAGTACAAGCGAATCACATCGGCTTCGCGTGCGGTAAGTGTGCTTAGTGCGCGGTCTATTTCCTTGCGGAGTGAGTCGTGCATTAGCTCTTGCTCGGGGCTGGGGCTTTCGGCACTGCTCAATACATCGTACATGTTCGAGCTGCTGTCGTCTCCGTCTTTCAGCGGGGCATCCATCGATACGTGACGACCCGCGTTGCGTAGCGATTGCTTTACCTCGTCAATAGACATGTCCAGGATCTCAGCCAACTCGGCTGGGGTTGGGGCGCGCTCATATTTTTGTTCCAACTCAGAAAAGGCTTTGTTTACCTTGTTGATGGAACCAATTTTATTGAGTGGCAAACGCACAATACGCGACTGCTCTGCCAACGCTTGAAGGATAGACTGACGAATCCACCATACGGCATAGGAGATAAATTTAAATCCACGCGTTTCATCAAAACGCTGTGCCGCTTTTATAAGGCCCAAGTTCCCTTCGTTAATTAAATCGGGGAGGGTAAGTCCTTGGTTTTGGTATTGTTTGGATACAGAAACCACGAAACGCAAGTTGGCTTTGGTAAGTTTTTCCAAAGCTACTTGATCGCCTTTCTTAATTCTGCGTGCTAGTTCTACCTCTTCCTCAGCTGTAATTAATTCTACCTTACCAATTTCCTGTAAATACTTATCTAACGATGCGGTTTCGCGGTTGGTAACCTGCTTAACAATTTTCAGCTGCCTCATGAAAAAGGGTTTTGTTTATAGGGAGCACGGACTACCGCAGTAGTCCGGCTCAGAAGTTAATACTTAATTAAAATGGGGTGTAAAAGCAAATAGCGCAATATATTTAATAACGCATTTCTTTCACGGGTGTTACACTTTGTCCGTTTCCGGCTTCTCTAGCAATACCTTTCTAGAAAGCTTTAGTTTTCCAGACTTCGGATCTTTGCCGGTTACCTTAACCTGGCAGGTGTCGCCCTCAGAGAAAACGTCTTTTACGTTCTCAATCTTGCGCCACTCAATCTCAGAAATGTGCAACAGTCCATCTGTACCCGGAACCAACTCTATAAAGGCACCGTAAGGCATTATGGATTTTACTTTACCATCGTAGATTTCTCCAACTTCTACTACACGAGGAATGGCAATGCTTTTAATCTTGTTCACCGCCATATCTAGGCTAGCTTTGTTATTGGAAATAACCTGAACAATGCCTTTTCCGTTGGCTTCTTCAATGGCTACATCAGCACCCGATTCGTTTTGGATTTCCTGGATGATTTTTCCACCCGGTCCAATAACAGCACCGATGTTTTCTTTAGGAATCTCAAAGCTTACAATACGAGGCGCATGCTCTTTGTAGTCTTCTCTTGGCGCAGAAATGGTTTTCATCATTTCGCCCAAAATGTGCAGACGGCCTGCCTTGGCTTGCTCTAAAGCTTCTTCTACCATTTGGTAGTTTAGCCCGTTGATCTTGATGTCCATTTGGCATGCAGTAATACCTTTTTCGGTACCGCATACTTTAAAGTCCATATCTCCTAGGTGGTCTTCATCGCCAAGAATATCGCTCAATACCGAGTATTTGCTGCTGTCTTCGTTGGTGATTAGTCCCATGGCAATACCAGAAACAGGGCGCTTAATTTTAACACCACCGTCCATCAGTGCTAGCGTACCGGCACATACTGTGGCCATAGAAGAGGAACCGTTACTTTCCAAAATGTCAGACACCAAACGGATGGTGTATGGGCTTTCATTTTCGGCTGGAATCACTTCTTTCAATGCGCGCATAGCCAGGTTACCGTGACCAATTTCGCGTCTTCCAGGTCCGCGGTTTGGGCGTGCCTCTCCGGTAGAGAACGCTGGGAAGTTGTAGTGTAACAAGAAACGGTCGCTACCTACTTTTACTACCGTATCTATCGACTGCTCATCGAGCTTAGAACCTAGAGTTAACGAAGTAAGCGATTGGGTTTCGCCACGGGTAAATACGGCAGAACCATGTGCTCCAGGAAGGTAATCTACTTCCGACCAAATGGGGCGAATTTCATCGAGCTTTCTTCCATCCAAACGCTTTTTCTCGTCTAAAACAACATCGCGTATGGCTTCTTTTTCGGCCTTGCCAAAATACTGGCGTAGCAAGAATGCTTTTTCGCTTTTTTCTTCGTCCGTTAAGGTTTCTAGGAAAGCTTCACGAATTTCAGAAAATCTGCGTTTGCGCTCTTCCTTGTTGGCAATACCTTCTTGCGCTACAGCTTTTGCTTTATCGTAGCAAAACTTACGGATGGCGTCTTTTAGGTCGCTATCGCTTTTCTCGTGGTTGTATTCTCTTTTTGGAGAAGTACCAGGGACTTCGGCAGCTAGTGCTTCTTGGGCCTCGCACTGGGCTATAATTACTTTATGTGCTTCTTTGATGGCTTCGAGCATTTCTTGCTCAGAGATTTCCTCCATCTCACCTTCCACCATGGTAATGCTGTCCTTAGAACCTGCAATAATCATGTCCAAATCGGACTTTGCAAGCTCTTTTTCGCTGGGGTTGATGATGAATTTACCATCCACGCGACCGATTTTCACTTCGGAAATGGGGCCGTTAAAAGGAATGTCGGAAACGGCAATGGCCGCAGACGCTGCAAAACCAGCCAAGCTATCGGGGCTCACTTCAGGATCGAAAGAAAGTAAGCTTACCATTACCTGTGTTTCCGCGTGGAAATCGCCAGGAAACATGGGGCGCAACGCGCGGTCTATAAGGCGCGATACCAATACTTCTGCATCCGAAGGTTTTGCTTCACGTTTAAAGAATCCACCTGGAAATCTACCAGCGGCAGAAAATTTTTCCCGGTAATCTACCGTAAGGGGAAGAAAATCAACGTCTTCTTTTGCGTCTTTGGTGGCTACTACGGTAGCAAGCAACATGGTGTCTCCGCAGCGTACTACAACAGCGCCATCGGCTTGTTTGGCAAGTATGCCGGTTTCAACACGAATGTCTTTGCCGTTAGGCATGGTAATGGTTCGGGAAAATCCTGTAGGTTTCATCTAATTTATCTCTCGTTTGTGTGTATATGTATGTAAACACAAAAAGGGGCAACGATGTATTTGCCCCTTTTTGTAAAGTCTATGTATGTACTTGCAATGGTCTCAATTATTTTCTTAGACCCAATTTAGCAACTATGTCACGATATCTTTGGATATCTTTCTTCTTTAGGTAGTTAAGCAGCGATCTGCGTTTACCAACCAAAGCAATAAGTGCGCGTTGCGTTCTAAAATCTTTCTTGTTCTTTTTCAGGTGCCCCGTTAGGTGTGCAATTCTGTGGGTAAACAATGCTATCTGCCCCTCTGCAGAACCGGTGTCATTATCAGACTTACCGTGCTCTTTAAAAATCTCCGTCTTCTTCTCTGATGTTAAATACATGCCAAAACTATTTCGTGAGTGTTATGTATTAGGCCTGCAAAGGTAGTATAAATTCTATAGCTACGACTTAAACAGTGAAATTGATTGTGTTAAGCGTTCTTTTAGGTCTTGACGCGATACAATAAAATCCAGGAAACCGTGATCTAGCACGAATTCCGAGGTTTGAAATCCTTCCGGCAAATCTTTACCAATGGTTTCTTTTACCACACGCGGACCTGCAAATCCTATGAGTGCTTTAGGCTCGGCAATATTAAGATCGCCCAACATCGCATAGCTGGCTGTTACGCCTCCTGTGGTAGGATTCGTAAGTACCGAGATGTAGGGCAATTTATGGTTGGCCAATACGGTGAGTTTCGCGCTGGTTTTTGCCATTTGCATCAGCGAAAAACCGGCTTCCATCATGCGTGCACCACCCGATTTGGAGATGATGATAAACGGAGCTTTCAGCTCAATGGCTTTGTCTATGGCCAAAGATATTTTCTCTCCAACCACCGATCCCATAGAACCACCAATAAAGTCGAAATCCATGGCGGCAACCACGGCTTCGTGCTTGCCTATGCTGCCATGCGCAGTGCGAATGGCGTCTTTTAGGCCCGTTTTTTTAATGGTTGCTAAAATACGGTCGGTGTATTTTTTGGTGTCCTCAAATTGCAAGGGGTCAGCCGAGATCATGTCCTCGTTAAACTCATTGAATTCGGCTCCATCAAAAAGCAGATCAAAATACCCGTTGGCATCCATACGATCGTGGAAACCACAATCTTCGCATACCTTGAGGTTTTTTATGTGATCCTCCGAAGAAACTACATGGCTGCACTTTTTGCATTTCCACCACAGTCCTTCTGGAGTTTCTTTTTTCTCTGTTGTTGAGGTGGTAATACCTCGCTTAATTCTTTTAAACCAACCCATAAAGGATGTTTTAAGCTAAGCTTATTTCAGGTTCAAGATACACATCTTGGATGGCATTTAAGATATCCACCCCTTCTTGCATCGGTTTTTGGAAGGCTTTTCTTCCCGAGATCAGTCCTTGTCCACCCGCACGCTTGTTGATTACGGCTGTGGCAACAGCTTCTGCTAGGTCGGTCTCGCCCGCAGAGGCTCCCCCCGAGTTAATTAAGCCCATGCGGCCCATGTAGCAGTTCGCTACTTGGTAGCGACATAGATCTATTGGGTGATCCGAGCTTAGTTTGTCGTATACCAAAGGGTGGGTTTTACCAAAGTTAATGGCGGTATACCCACCGTTGGTTTTCGGAAGTTTTTGCTTGATGATATCTGCTTGTATGGTTACCCCTAAGTGGTTGGCCTGGGCAGTAACATCGGTAGAGGTGTGATGATCTACACCGTCTTTTTTGAAATCGCTGTTTCTCAGGTAGCACCACAAAATGGTAGCCATACCCAGCTCGTGCGCGCGCTCAAATGCAGCGGCTACTTCTTGTATTTGTCTGGATGATTCTTCAGAACCAAAGTAGATGGTAGCCCCTACTGCCGCAGCGCCCATGTTCCAGGCTTCTTCAACCGAACCGAACATAATTTGATCGAAGCTATTGGGGTAGCTTAAAAGCTCATTGTGATTCAGTTTCACAATGAAAGGAATTTTGTGCGCGTATTTTCTAGAGCAAGACGCCAAAACACCAAAGGTAGAAGCAACGGCATTGCACCCACCTTCTATCGCTAGTTTTACGATATTCTCTGGATCGAAATAAATAGGGTTGGGGGCGAAGGATGCACCCGCAGAGTGTTCTATCCCTTGGTCTACAGGCAGGATAGATACATACCCTGTATTTCCTAATCTACCGTGGCCGTAAATGCGTTGTAGGTTATTTAAAACGCGGTTGCTGCGGTTGGTTTGTGCAAAAATGCGATCAACAAAGTCGGGACCTGCAGCGTGCAAGTGGTCTTTGGATATGGTATTGCACGTATGGTTTAATAAAGACTCGGCATCTTTGCCAAGCAAGCTTTCTATTCTGCTTAAAGACATGGGAAACTCTCGTTTTCTGAACGGGGCAAAACTATAAAAAACTACCAACAGCCCACGCTAAACTCAAATTATGCACTGAGCATAATTTACCCTGTGGGCTGATAAAAGCCAAGCGTTGTCAGGGTTACCCTGATAAAAACGCTTTTTTCAAAGCGTTTTTATCAATATGGAGGATCTTGTTTTTTCAACGATAAACATGCTACCGCATAAAGCGGGTTAAAATGGATAACCGATACCAATATTGAAGTTGGGCGTTTCGCGATACCGCGACACAGCATTGGCTCCGGTGAGTTCGTTGCGCTGATTAAACCGGGCAACCAAGGCGTTGTATTCTTCCTTGTCTTGGTAAAACCATTTTTCGCCTCGGGGTAGTGCTGGGTCTCGCAAGGGGAAGCCCAAATCGAAGCGTATGATGAAGAAATCGAAGTCCAAGCGCAGTCCAAATCCCGCGCCCAATGCGAGGTCCTTATAAAACTCCTCATCGAATTCCGTGCCTTCTCGGTCTGCATTCTCTTCAAATACCCAGATGTTTCCGGCATCCATAAACAGAGCACCTTCTACAAAAGAGATGATATCAAAACGATACTCGGCACTGGTTTCGATGCGTATTTCACCAATGCGATTTAAGAACCCCGAGAAAGAAGTAGTGTCCAGGAAGGAACCCGGTCCAAGCTCACGGGCACGCCAGGCGCGTATCCCGTTACTACCGCCCGCAAAGTAGCTTTTCTCAAAAGGCAGTGCGTTGAGGTTGTTAAAGGGTTTGGCAAAAGCAGTGTACAAGCGCACCGCGAGGGTTTGGTTAAATAAATTTTCGCGGTAGTATCTAAAGTCGTTTTCTAAGGATAAGTACTGGGCAAAAGTTACCCCTGCAAATTGGTAGGAGTCGCTGGGTTTGTGTCTACTATTAAGCGACACGGCTATGGCTCTTAGCGAGTTTCCCGCTCCCTCTATTTTAGCACGATTATACCATCCGTTGGTTTGCGAGCCATCGGTGGGTTTGCGATAGGTGAAGGTGTAATTAGAAGCCAGGATAATCTGATCGCTGTAGGTATTGTTCAAAAAGGGGTTGTTTAAGGCATCCAACCTGGCCTGTAGGCTTCCACTTAAACTGGCGTCCACAAAAGAGAGTTCTATGGGAGCTACACGGTGAAATTTTTCCTCCGACTCTAGCCAGCTGTAGTTAAACCCAACTTTAGTTGCCCTGCGAAAGAAGTCGTCATTACGCAGCAGGTTATAGGAGATGGAGAAGGTAGTTTGGGGTCGGTTGGATTTGGGAAACTTGCTCTGGCTAATGGGCAGCAAAAATCTGGGGAAGGTCAATTGCAGAGAAGGGCCAAACTCCACGGTATTAAAGAAGTTATCTGCAGCACTGCTGTCGCTCAAAAAGAAGGGCTCCAATCCTCCCGAAAATGAAAGTTTTAAGGTTTCTCCGTTTTTAAAAGCATTGATGCGCGACAAGGATACATTGCCCGATACCCCAAAGTTGAAGTTGGTAACATTTTGGTTTTCATCGGTTTGCCCGGTGTACGCACGCGACTCTACCCGTGTTTCAAAAGTGAGAGAATGACGTTTTAGTGGACTTAGATAAATGTAAGTGTCCAGTATTTCAGACGGGTTGTTTTCTTGTGGGGTCCTCGATTCAAAATCGATATTAATGGACTTATACAAGCCCATGTTATTAAGGTTACGGTAGGTGGCTCGGGCATCATCTATACGGTAGTCGGTATCCTTGTCCAAAAATATCTTGGATGGCAGCAACTTGGGGTTGATGCGCAAGGGTGGGTTATAGACCAAGTTGACTTTGCTTGCTATGAGGGTGTCTTGGTAATTGTTTTCGGAAAACAATTTGTGGTTGGGGTACACATAAATATCGCCAACGGTATAGCGGGTATGCACCAGTTTTTGTTTCTCACCAGTTTCAGTGGTGGTTACAGGGTTTAATATTCTTGCGGTTAGGGCTACTTCGTGGTCACCGATGGTGGTGTCTACCGAGTAGTTAATATAATCAGGCTTAAAATCGAAGTAGCCCGTATTTTGGAAATGGGTGGATATTACACTGCGGTGTTGATCGAGAATTTTGTAGTTGTAGCGATCGTCTACCACTTCGGGTAGCGCTTTTTTATCCAGAAATTTAAAGGCAGTTTGCAAGCGCTCGTCCAAAAAAACATAGTCCAGTTTCTTAACCAGATACGGCTCTTTTAGGGTAACGTGGTATTCGGTAATTACCTTCTTCTTGTTTCGAAAAGGGTTGAGGGCGCGGCTCCAGAATCCTTTTCTTTGCTTGTGGTTGTAGATCAGGGTATCACTCACCGCAGCATTGAAGTAGCCGTTTTGAAAGAGGTATTTCTCCAGTTGGTTTGCGCTACTTTCGGCTTCGCTGGCTTCGTAAATTACCGGTTCTTCCCCAATTTTACGCAGCCACTTCTTGAGCCAAGAATCTTGGTTTTTACCCAGGCCCGAGTTGTAAAAACGCAAGTGCATGCTCCAGATAAAGAGCGTTTTTCGGTTGGGTTTTTGCCGTATCAGCGCTTTTAATTCATCGGAGTCAAAAGACTTGTCTTCAAATACTACCCGATTGCGCTTAAGTAAGTATTCGTCTTCGCTGAGTCTACGTGTAGATTTACAGGCGGTAAACAGCGAAGGGAGCAAGAGCGCTCCTGTAACTATCCATAAGACGCTACGCCATTTTCTATGTATTTTGCCTGCCTGCAATACGATAACCTACTGATGGATCCAATTTCTAGCCAACAAAGTAAATTAATAAAGCGGCTTGCGTTAAAAAAGTACCGGAAAAGCGAAGGTGCTTTTATTGTGGAAGGCAAAAAAATGGTGCTAGAAGCGCTGGAGTCCGATGGTTTTACCGTAACGCAGGTGTGGAGTGAAAACCAACACCAAGCGCTTTTTGATGCCTACCGAGATGTGGCCATATCCTACCATAGCCCTAAGGAAATTGCCCGCTGTAGTTTGCTGAGTACTAGCCCGGGTGTGCTGGCTAAAGTTCGTATTCCAGAATTTAAGACAACGCAAACTAAGGGGTGGGAGGTAGTGCTCCAGGGCGTTCGCGATCCGGGTAACTTGGGCACCATACTGCGCATTGCCGATTGGTTTGGTGTGGAAAAAGTGTGGTGCACCCAAGACTGTGTAGATTGCTACAACCCCAAGGTAGTGCAAGCCAGCATGGGCAGTATATTTAGAGTAACGCCCATTTACGAAGAAGCGGTTGCTATTGCAGCGCATTTAAACCAATCAAAAAAGCCCGTGTTTACCGCGGCTATGCAGGGGGAGCATTACGGTGAAGTAAGCTATCCTGGAGCAGGCGTTTTGGTAATGGGTAGCGAAAGTCATGGGGTGGATGAAACGCAGTTGCCACCGGGTTTTCAAAGGGTAACCATACCGAAAAAAGGAGGTGCCGAAAGCTTAAACGTGGCTGTGGCTTTTGGAATTCTTGCGGCCAAAATCTTAGCGTAGCACTTTTGCCGCTTGTTGTGCGCAACGCACGCCATCCATAGCGGCACTGGCAATTCCACCCGCATAGCCTGCCCCTTCACCGCACGGAAAGAGCCCGTGCAAATCGGGGTGTTGGCAATCTTCTAAACGGGGAATACGCACCGGAGCCGAGGTGCGGGTTTCAGGACCAATGAGCACAGGGTTTTCGCGTAAAAATCCCCCCATTTTTTTCTCAAAAGCACGTAAGCCTTCGGCTAAGCGTTGGCAAATGTCATTGGGGTATAAATCCCAAAAGTTGGCAGGGAAAATCCCCGGTAAATAACTGCTAGCGCCTACGTTGTTACTTTTACGCTTGGCAATAAAATCCTGGGCTTGCTGGGCGGGAGCTTGCTGCGTTCCCTTGGCCCACTGCGAGGCTTTTTCTTCGATGCTGCGCTGAAACTCCATGCCTGCCAAAGGACCCTGAAATCCGTATTTTTCCATGTCTTCGGGAAACACCTGCGTTACAATGCCTGCATTGGCAAACGGATTGTTACGCTTAGAGGGCGACCACCCGTTGGTTACAATTTGATTGGGGGCTGTAGCACAAGGCGCTACAATGCCACCGGGGCACATGCAAAAAGAAAAAACACCGCGCTCTTTTACATTGTGTACCAAGCTGTATGCGGCAGGAGGGAGCCCCTCGGTATTGCCGTGGTACTGACATTGGTTTACAAAACTTTGGTTGTGCTCTATGCGAAATCCTACGGCAAAAGCTTTGGGCGTTATGGTGAGTTTTTGCTCTACGAGGTATTGGTATACATCGGTAGCGGAGTGGCCGGGTGCTAAAATAACGGCGGGTGCATGAAAAGTACCTTGATCGGTAGTGATGCCTACTACCTTGTTCCTTTCAGTAACCAGGCCAGTAAAGCGGGTGTTAAAGTGGATGTCTCCACCACTGTCCAGTATGGCCTCGCGCATGGCTTCAACAATACCGGGCAGTTTGTTGGTGCCTATGTGTGGATGCGCTTGGTATAAAATTTCTCGGGGTGCTCCATAGGCTACCAGTGTTTCAAAAATGCGCAAGACATCGCCTCGTTTTTTGGAGCGGGTGTAGAGTTTTCCATCGGAGTAAGTGCCCGCACCGCCTTCGCCAAAACAGTAATTGGAGTAGGGGTTTACCAGGTGGTTTTTGGTAATCTGGGCCAAATCGCGCCTGCGCTCTTTTACATTCTTCCCTTGCTCTATTACTACAGGCTTTATGCCGAGTTCTATACACTGCAAGGCAGCAAACATACCCGCAGGGCCAAAACCAACAATAAGCACACGTGGCGCATGGCTATTTATTTTTTGAAGGGCGTAGGGCTTGGAGGTGGCTTCCGTTGCTTGCTTTTGGTTGTAGTAGCGTATGCGGTATTTGGGTGGATTTTTGCGCGCATCCAAACTGCACTTTTTGATGCGCAGGTCGGCATTTTTAAAATGGTGTTGCAACCACTGTTCAACATCTTCCACACCCGCCAATTGGTGTGCCGGAACTACGAGTTCTAAAAAATCCATCTAACCTTCAAAAGTAAAGGTTAAAATGTAGGATTTAGGAAAAAGGGCCTCAAGCGGGCGCGAAAAAACGGTGTTGTCCTGAATAAGGTAGTCCTGAATGCCCACGGCCATCTTGAGCTCAATACCAAACTTAAAGTAGGGCAGGAAAAAATCGAAGCCTCCGCCAAACTCAGCACCAATCTGGTAACGCTCGGTTTTTATTAAAATGTCTTTGAGGTTGGATGTAGGATCTTCCTCTTTAAACGACATGTCTATCATAAACTTAGCGCCCCCAATAACATAAGGTGCAGCGTTACCAATGCGGTTGGTTCTAAATTTGAGGTAAAGGGGCAGTTCAATAAAAGTGCTCTCGGTAATTTTCTCAAACACTTCTTCGGTGCCGTCATCGTCTAACAGGGTGTACACCAACTTGCGATCTTGGAAAGATAGCGAGGGTACAAAGCGTGCGCGAAAGTTTTTGGTGATGGCATAGGTGGCCACAATTCCCAAGTTAAAACCCGGTGATGGTTGGTTTACAATGCTGAGGATACTGTCATTGAAATTGGTTTTGGCCAGCTTGTCGCTTCTAAAATCGGAGCCGTTTAGGCCAATAATAAAGCCAAAGTGGTACTTGCGGTAATCGAAATTGGGCAGGTTCTCGGCCACATAGCGCGGCTTTTTAAACGACTCCCCATACTGGCTCCATGCGCCAAATGTGGTACACAGTGCCAGTGTAAAAATTAGCGCTCTTACTATCCTCATTGTAGCCATAACGTACAAGCTACACCATTATTTTTGAACCAAATAAATGGTGGCAATTCCCCCGGTTACGGGTTTGGTTTTTATGTGGGTAAAGCCCACTTTTTCGCATATGGCTTTAAAGTCATCGCCTTCGGGAAAAGCCATAACCGAATCGGGTAGGTAGGTGTATGCGCGTTTGTCTTTTGAAAACCATTTGCCCAGCGTAGGCATAATCCAACGGAAATAGGCAAAGTACAGCTGGCGCAGTGGAAAGCGCTTGGGTTTGCTAAACTCTAAAATAGCGCCTACGCCTTGGGGTTTGAGCACGCGGAGCATTTCTCGCAAGCCCGCTTCTAGGTTTTCGTAGTTGCGTACGCCAAATCCTACGGTAAAAGCATCAAAAGCGTGGTCTTCAAAAGGCAGGTTCTCCGCATCACCGTTAATTAGCGTCACCGTAGCATCCAGCTTTTTGTCCCTAATTTTTCGATTGCCTATATCCAGCATGCCTTGGCTGATATCCACACCAATTACTTTGGTGGGATTGAGTTTGAGAGCGGCCAGGGCAAAATCGCCCGTTCCGGTAGCAAAATCCACAACGGATTTGGGCTTGTAAGGCGCCAGCATTTTAATGGCCTTTTTACGCCATAGTTTGTCAATGCCTAAAGAGAAAAAATGGTTGAGAAAATCGTAGCTGTGGGCAATGTTGTTAAACATCTCTGCCACTTGCGATTTCTTAGAGCTGCTCGTTTCGTACGGTGTAATCATAAATGTTATCCGACCAAAATATGCGCTTCGGGGTAGCGGTATTTTAGTGTAGATAGGTTTTTGGTGAATATGTAAGCTACGGTTAAGGTTCCGATACGCCCAATAAACATGTTAATGATGATAATGGTTTTGCCAGCTTCCGTTAAATGCGGAGTCATGCCCATGCTCAATCCTACCGTAGAAAAAGCAGAGACCTCCTCAAAAAAGAGCTGCGCAAAGGTAACTTCTTTTGCGGCCAGTGCATCGGCCTCGGTTATGGTGAGGAAAAAGGTAGATATTAAGATCATGCCCGAAGCGTAGAGCACTACCGAGAGAGCTTTGTTTACCAACTCGGTGGGTATGGTGCGCTTAGAAAATTCTATGGTATGGCGCCCGGTAATGGTGGCCACGGTAGAACTCAGCAAAATAAAGAAGGTACTGGTTTTGATACCACCACCGGTGGAAGCTGGTGCCGCTCCAATAAACATAAGGGTGAGTACCAGAATTAAAGCGGGCAGTGTAAGCTGGTTAAAATCTATGGTGTTAAATCCAGCCGACCGGGTGGTTACCGAAGAAAAGAAGCTGGTAATAATGCGTTCTATAGTGTTTTGTCCCGCTAGGGTGTTGTCTTTTTCCAGCCACATAAAAATGGCAGCACCTGCAATCAGCAAAATGAAACCCATGTAGAGGTTTATTTTGGAACTCACGCTGAGTCTTTTCCAGGGAAACTCTAGGCGCTTGCGCAACTCGCGCACACTGAACAATTCTAAAATGGTGGTAACGCCTATGGTTCCTACAAAAACCAAAATACCGGTAATGATGTGCACCAGGTATGAAACCCGGAACTGGGGGTTGTACATCCCCGAAGTAAAGGTGGAGAAGCCCGCGTTGTTAAAGGCAGAAATGGAGTGAAACACCGAGTGGAAGATTTTATCTCCGTTCGATTGAAACTCGATGTCTGAATTCCAGGTGAGGTAAATAAAAACAGCACCGGCAGCTTCTATAAGCAGCGTGGCGATAATGAGTTTTCCAAACAAGCCTTTGGAGCTGAGGAGCGAGTCTTTACTCATAAAATCCTCAATAACCTCGTGCTGTTTTACGCCAAATCCCAGCTTAGAAAACAAGGCGGTGAAGGTGGCAAAACTAATGATGTTTACCCCGCCCAGTTTTATGAGCAGCATCAACACAAACTGCCCTTTGTAGGTGAAAAATTCGGCTGTATCGTAAATGGCCAACCCCGTTACACAGGAGGCCGAGGCTGCGGTAAAAAGGGCATCTAAAAAATCCATACTGCCTTCCTGAACCGTCATTTCTGGGAGGAGTAGCAAACACGTTCCTACCGAAATAAGAAAGAGGAATACAAAAATGAAAATAACCGAGGGGTGCAGTTTGGTACGGTTGCGGTTGAACTTGGTAGACCGCGAAAGCTCTACCAGTGCAGCACTAAGCAGGTACACTTGCACAAATACCGTAGATACATCGGTAATGTTGCGCATGCCCATGCCCTCAAAGATTTTCTCGAGGAGGATGACCCCAAAGACATTTTTAGAGATGCCTTCTACCACCAGCAGCAGCATAATGATGCCTTCCAGCCAATTTTCTTTTAAAAACGCCTTGGGGTGGAAATCGAAGAATAAACGAATGAGGTAGTGAAAAATGTAAAATCCAAAGGTTACCTCAATGAGCTTAAAAATGAGTTGGTCGGTAGCCGTGTCTAGGGGAAAACCGTAGTAGTAGGTAATGAGGCCCACCGCGCACAAGGATACCACCAAACTCAATGCACGAAAGAGCCGGAGGGTTTCTTCTTTAACCCCGTAAATCAGGATGTTTATGCGCTCGCGTAAAGCGTTAAGCTTTTCCATGCAGTACTTCGATGGCTTCTTCTAGCAGTTTCTCTTTGCTTATGGGTACTACGCCTACTTCCTCGCATACCAAACCGCCCGCTAGGTTGGCTAGTTCGCACATAACCAGGCTGGGTAGTTTGGCGGCCAAACATACCGTGGCTACGGCAATTACGGTGTCTCCAGCGCCCGATACATCGGCAATTTCTCTGCGATGGGCGGCAATGCGACCCGTAAAATCCTCGGCTTTGCACTGCACGCCATATTCGCTTAGCGTAACCATGGCGGTGTTGATGTTCATCTGTGCACAAAGCGCTTCTAATGCATCTTCTACCGAAGCTTCGGAACTTGCGTCTATGTTGGTCTTTAATCCACCTGCCAACTCCTTAAGGTTGGGTTTAAACAGGTGGGCGCCTTCGTAGGCAAAGAAGTTGTCCAGTTTAGGATCTACCGTAACGGGGATAATGTGCTTGCGGCCCAGTGCAATAATAGCCTGGATGAGGTACGGAGTAAGCAAGCCCTTGTTGTAATCTTCCAGGATTATGGCATCCACTTTTTTCGCCTGGATGTCTTTTTCGAGCTGTTGCAGCAAGGTGTTGGCCACCTCATCGGATATGGGTGTTTTGTTTTCATCATCCACCCGCAACATTTGCTGGCCCTGCGCTATAATGCGGGTTTTTACCGTGGTATTGCGCTTGGCATCGGCCACTAAGCCTGTGGTTGCAATACCGTGGGCTTCCATGAGGGAGCGAAAGGTGTTGGCGTGGTCGTCATTCCCGGTAACCCCATAAATGGTAGCTTGGGCATCTAAAGCCGCAACGTTTAGCGCCACGTTGGCGGCACCGCCTGGGCGTGCTTCGCGCTTTACGATGTCTAAAACGGGTACCGGAGCTTCGGGGCTAATGCGGGTTACCTTTCCCCAGATGTACGCATCAAGCATTACATCGCCCACCACAGCAACGCTGTAGTTTTTAAAAGAATTAAACCAGCCGGTAATGGTATTTGGTTGTGGCAACAGTCTTCGTTTCGGGCAAAAGTACGTATTGCATCGTTTTAACGAGAATCGCACGATTTTTTTGTTGATAGGATGGAAAATGTACGCTCTAAAACACGCAAGTAGTGGTTTGCGGGATTTTAGGATTCTGTATTAAAATAAGGATGAAAGTTATCCGTTTCATGATTATGAAATAGTATGCTATGAATTCTAGGGATAAACTGATATTTTAACCAAAAAAAAGTTTCTATGTTACAGAAAATAGCTTTCCACATTGTACTAGCTGCGATTATATTGAGTTGCACCACAGTATTTGGACAACCCAATCCAGCAAGCTTACCCAATAGCCTGGATAGCGATCAATACATGTTTACCAGTGTAACTTCCGACAAGGGCCAGGTAATTGCCTATATGGAAAACGAGAAAACGCTAACGATTAGCATTTCCAATTCCGGAGAATACCTGGTATCCTTTAACGGGGTGCGCATCGATTTGAATAAAGACGAAATGGAAACGATCGCCACGCACATATCGGCAGCAGGTTATGATGCGCTGTACCGCATGGCCGTGTTGTACGATTACAACAAGCAGCAGGGAAATGTGAACAGCATGGCCGTGCCCGTACCCGAGGAGGGTTTGGTACCGATGACTTCCATTACCGGACGTATCTCCGAGCTGCCAACTGCCGTACAGGCCCAATTGAATGCTTTTGGAAGCGATGGCGTTTGTACCCTGATTTCAACTGTAGAGAAAGGAGCTAAGGCAGGAGCCAAAGGCTGTTTGGAAGGTAATGGATGCAAGGACGGTTTGCAGCGTTGTTTTTCATCGAACGATGCAGCCCAAGAAGCCCGCAAGCACGGATTTTTCCTTTGTGTAAGTATGTGTCAATTTTAGATTGGAAACGGTAGGATGAAAACTGCAGCCATACTGTTGCTTGCACTGAACGTGATCAGCTGCCATAAGATTTTGGACCATCGCATACGTGAAAAAGGAGTTGTAGAGCGCCAAGGGATCACCACCTACCAATATGGGAGCCATGTGCTCGTACAGGATAATAACAGGTATGTCCTGGTTAGCGACCGGGTAGATTTGGATCAATACCTAAACCAAGAAGTAACTGTTTTTGCGAAACGGATAGACGCCAAGGAACTCCCAGAAAAGGGCCCTGATTTGTATGAGGTGAAGCGGGTGCGGGAGTAAAGTATATGATGAAATTATAATCCAATCTAAAAACCACAATGTATGCGCATATTAAACGGCTACATGAAAACTCACCGATGAAAAATTATTTAAGCTGCTTTTTATTACCAATTATTTTATTGGGTTGTCAAAAAGAAAAATCGACTGAACGGATAGTTGGAAAATTTGAGAAAGAGGTTGGTAAACTTAAATCTTGGGAGTATGATGTTAACTACAGGGTAAAATACTTTAGTTCTGATGACGATACTCTAATTTATGATGCTAAAGTTCGGTTAATACGGCATGAGACCGACACAATTTTTGGTGGGAGTGTTTGGATAGAAAATGGCAATATTGACCGATATTATGACTTAGAACATATCTATAAGATAAATCACAATAAGCGGAAAATCACGAAATATTTTCCGCATCAAGGACAAGATTGGGCAATAAATGGTAATGTTATTTCTGGTGTTTTGAACTCCTATTTTTTAAAGCCAAATCAATTGTCAGAGTATGTAAAGGATTCCACCACGCGGGTCACCTTTACCGACACAAACTTCCGAGATTCTAAGCGCGATGCGTTAGATTTTAGGTTTAAGGATGCGATGCCTTTTGAAAAACAGCGTAAAACATTTTTCTTTAATAAAGGGGGGGAATTAAAGAGTGTCATTCGTTCGATCAAATTTCAAAACCAGTGGCAATACAATGAATGGCATTTTTCGAATGAGAAGTATAATGAGGTTACAGATGTGGATTTGCGATTAGCATTTGAAAATCTCAAGACTGAGTACGAAATTGAATCGTATGAAGAACCTGACCCAAAAGAGATGGAGCCTCTTAGCTCGGGTCAAAAAGCACCGTATTTTACCGGGTTTCATTTTCAATTGAAAGATTCAATTGGTCTTAAAAAATTTAGTGATAAATATATTCTCATTGACTTTTGGTATAAGGAATGTTATCCATGTATAAAAGCTATAGCATGGTTGAGTAAATTACGTGACCGCTATTCAAAGGAGGATCTGGTTATACTGGGGCTTAATCCCTATGATAATAAGCTAAAAGATGAAGAGAAGCTTAAAGAGTTTATTGAGATTAATAACATGAACTATCCTACAGTATTCGTAGATAGTAATGTTACAACAGTATATAATATCAGAGCGTTCCCCACCTGTTATATAATTGACCCTGAAGGGAATATATTATTTTCAAAAGTGGGTTTTGGGGATTCGGTAGCAAAAGAGGTAGATAGTTTACTGGTGCAATGGATTCATTAAGGTCTGAGTTAATTAAGACTTTGCTGGTCGCGCGTTAAACATTAAATCACATGATACAACTAGTAACAAATAGGGTGTTGACGGTTGTACACTTTGCAGTTGTGTTGTGCTTCCTCTCACTTTTTTTATTGGACTAATACAAAATAGATACTTTTTTTGTTGATTTTTTTAAAGAGCTGTTAACAATATCTTTTTAAATCGCTCAAATTGGCTTTTTGGTAATCGGTGTATGGTACACTGCGAAGAATCAAGGTGATTACCTGACTGTAATTAGTGTGTTAACATTAGCTTTTTGCTGTGTATTTACCACAGGAAGTTTCTTGTAATTGCTAACAAAGATGAGAGGAAAGGAACTGCTAGATAAATCATTAGGAAGGAAATTAATCGATGCACGTGTAGAAACATTCCTTCTGAACGGTAGGTTAATTGACCCAATAATAAAGACCTACTTGCACTTTGGGGAGACTTGGATTAGCATTGTTTCTACGGACGATATGACGTTTCTTGCTCAGGAAAATAACCTCCTTGAGTATGTCGAGGTTTCTGGTAATGATACGTTTAAGTATCCTATCGAATCCATCGAGAAGCGTTATCCACAGGTTAAGCGATACATTGGGAAAAGTTTACTGAATTACAAAGAGTTAGTGCTGAAAAAGGAAGAGTCTATGAGCTTTGGACTAAACCTGTACTTTGAAGAAAACTTAAACTGGGTGATCTACAATACGTATGATCCCGAAAATAAAAACCAATACTCCTTTAAGAACAAGATACCTCGAAATCTAAAAGAAAGACAAGCCTAGTTTCCCGCGCAGTCCACATCAAACGCTGAAAATCTCAAGCACTACGCTATCCCAATTTCTCCACCGCAGCTGCAATGCGCTGTAGTGCCTCTTTAAGCAAGGGGGTTGCTGTGGCGTACGAAATGCGAATGCAGTTGGGCGCACCAAAAGCAGCACCAGTGACTAAGGAAACATAGGTGTCTTGCAGAATGTATTCGCAGAAATCGCCAGCGTTATGCAGGGTTTTGCCATCGGGAGTGGTTTTGCCCAAAAGCCCACTTACATCCGGGAAAATATAAAAGGCGCCCGTGGGTTGGTTTACGGTAAAGCCCGGAATTTTTTCCAATCCAGCCTTTACCAGGTCTCTGCGTTTTTTAAAGTCATCGCGCATAAAATACACCTGCTCTGGGTTGGCTTCTACGGCAGCCTTGGCGGCCATTTGTGCTACGGCATTGGCACCCGAGGTAAACTGGCCTTGCAGTTTGTTGCACGCGTTGGCAATCCACTGCGGTGCACCGATGTAGCCTATGCGGTAGCCCGTCATGGCAAAGGACTTCGATACCCCGTTTACCGTTACCACGCGATCTTTTAATGCCTCACAACGTCCAATGCTGTAGTGCGCTGCTGTAAAGTTGATGTGCTCGTAAATTTCATCCGAAACTACCACCACGCGCGGGTAATCTTTGAGGACCTCGGCTATGGCTTCCAATTCTTCCTGGCTGTATACCGAGCCTGTAGGGTTGCAAGGCGAAGAAAACATCAGTAAACGCGTTTTCTCGCTCAGGGCAGCTTTTAATTGATTGGGCGTTACCTTAAAATCTTGCTCCACGCCCGCGCTCACCGGGACAAAAGTGGCACCGCTTAAATCTACCATGGCCTTGTAGCTTACCCAGTAGGGGGTAAATACCACCACTTCGTCTTCGGGATTTACCAACGATAGCACCACGTTTACCAAACTCTGCTTGGCTCCGGTGGACACTACAATTTGGTTGGGGGTAAATTCCAGGGCGTTGTCGCGCTTAAACTTGTTGCATATGGCTTCGCGCAATTCCAGTAAGCCGTTTACGGGTGGATATTTGGAGTAGTCGTCCTCCACGGCTTTTATGGCCGCCTGCTTCACAAAATCGGGAGCGGGAAAGTCGGGTTCACCCAAGTTAAGCGCAATAACGTCTTTGCCCTGCTGCTTTAACTCGCGTGCGATGCGCGCAGCGGCAAGGGTTTCAGATTCTTCAATTCTATTGATAAATGCGCTGGTTTCTTGCATGATCTCGACCTTTGCGCAAAGCTATAAAAAAGCCTATGCCAGTATAGGATTTGGCCGCAATTGCTACATTCGCCACAAGTAAATGTTAGGATGGAAGTTTGGATTGTAGTCTTGCTGAGTGTAATTCCTACCGCAGCCATAGCGGGGGTAAGTTTGTATTTGGTGCGCCAATTTATGGAGCAAGAGCAAAAACGCCAGCAGGTAAAACTGAAAGAAAACGCAAGGAATACGGTGCTGCCAGTAAAGTTGCAGGCGTATGAGCGTTTGGTGATCCTTTTAGAGCGCATACGCTTAAACAATTTGGTAATGCGCGTAACCAAGCCCGGTATGAATGCGCAGTACTTGCAACGCGAAATGCTGAAGCAAATTCGGGGTGAATTCGAGCACAATCTCTCACAGCAGCTCTACGTTTCCGAAACCGCCTGGAAACTGGTGGTGAACGCCCGCGAGCAAGGCATAGCCATTATGAATATGGTAGGTGAAAAAGTAGACCATGAAGAGAGTGCCAATAAATACACTACGCTGCTTTTACAATTGGCTGCTACTGAAGACTACAACGCGGTGGAAATAGCCGTTGCTCATTTGCGCAAAGAGATGAATAGCATTTTTTAATGCTTAAAAAGGTGCTGCAGTAGTTCTTGTGCAGCATGGTGGGGCAGTAACTCCTCTAGCAGTACTCTGTCGTGTTGTTTTTGATACAGGCTTCTGCCTTCGGGGTTTCCTAGCAAGTATTCTTTCAATTGCTGTTCTATGCACTGCTCAAACCAGTTGAGGTTTTGCGATTTCCGCAACTGAGCCAGGCTACCGTTACTTTGTGTGGCCTCAAAATAGTCCTGGATTTTTTTCCAAATTGGGTCCATGCCCTCGCTTTGGTGGGCAGAGCAGATACCCACCCAGGGCGTCCAACCCTTGTGGGTAGGCGGCATTAAATGCAGGGCTGACTTGTAAGACGTAGCCGCCCGTTTGGCCTGTTTAATGTTGTCGCCATCGGCTTTGGTGACCACCAAAGCATCCGCCATTTCCATAATGCCGCGCTTTATGCCTTGCAATTCATCGCCAGCACCCGAAAGCATCAGAAGCAAGAAAAAATCCACCATGTTTTTTACGGTAGTTTCCGATTGGCCCACACCTACCGTTTCAATAAACACGATATCAAATCCTGCCGCCTCGCAAAGCAATAACGATTCGCGCGTTTTACCGGCTACGCCTCCCAGGTAGGTGCCTGCGGGCGAAGGACGAATAAAAGCATTGGGGTGCATGCTCAGTTTTTCCATGCGGGTTTTGTCGCCCAAAATACTTCCTCCCGAACCATGCGAAGAAGGGTCGATGGCCAAAACCGCCATGCGCTTCTCAAAGTGCTCAATAAGGTACATGCCAAAGGCCTCTAAGAAGGAGCTTTTTCCCACACCCGGAACGCCCGTAATACCTATGCGCATGGCATTGCCCGAGTAAGGCATGCACAACTCTAAAATCTCCTTGGCGAGGGGTTTGTTTTCTGGAAGTTGGCTCTCAGTAAGGGTAATGCACTGGGCCAGAGCATTGATATCGCCCGTGCGCAGTTGGGCTACCAATTCTTTAGGCGAAACGCCTTTGCGGTTCTTGTTTTTTAGCCGTTGGAGCGCTTTGGCGCGTGCATCGTTTTCCTTACTCATGAGCTGTAAAAGTAAGGATACCCTGCGGTGTGGCACAACAATGCAGCGTAACATCGTGGGTTTCGTGTGCTATGGCTTGGTCTACGGGAGGAAAGAAAGAAACTCCACAAAACACGGTAGTCTTGCGGTTGAGGTCTTTTAAAAAACCATCGTAGTACCCTTTGCCGTAACCAATGCGGTTGCCATCGAAATCTACAGCGAGCAGCGGTACCAAAACTACGTCTATAGCGCTAGTTGCTATCGGTTGGATTTTGGTGGGGGTAGGAATTCCCCAATCATCGCTTTCAAAAGTGCTGGCTGGATGAATGGTTGTGTGGACCAAAGCTTCACCTTGCACTACCGATGTGCACCAGGTTTTGTCTGTTAAGGCTGGATGCTGGAGTAGCGGAAAGGTGTTGAATTCGCGCAAGCGTTCAATGGGCAGAAAAAGGTGTATGGTTTGGAAGGATGTAAGGAAAGTTACCAGGTGATCTTGCAACTGCTTTTCCTTGGTTTTAAAGGATGCAGCGCTCAGCGCCAGCCTTTTTTGCTTGTAGCTTTTGCGCAGTGCTTTTTTATCCTGTCCAGCCATTAAAAGAAAATTTCTTGTGCTAACCTGTAGGTGTTGGCGTGCGCTTCAATAATCAATGCGATTTTTTCAGAATAACCTCCGCCCATAGAGCAGCATAGGGGTATGTCGTTGTCCTTGCAGTATTGCAGTACAATGCGGTCGCGCTCTTTGCAACCCTGGATGCTCATACCCAGGCGGCCCAGTTTGTCACTTTCCAAGACATCCACCCCACACTGGTAAAACATAAAATCGGGTTCAAAAGCATCGGCATGCCGTTTAAACTCGCGGTCTAGTAGTGCTAAATAGGCCTCGTCTGTTATACCATCTTCCAGTGGCACGTCTCGATCCGATTGCTCTTTTCGCAACGGGAAGTTGTTTTTACCATGCATGGAAAAAGTAAACACATTGGGGTTGTCTTTAAAAATTTCTGCGGTGCCGTTGCCCTGGTGCACATCCAAATCCACAATAAATATGCGCTTGCTGAAGCCGTTTTTCAATAGAAAGTTGGCGGCCATGGCATTGTCGTTGAGTAAGCAAAAACCCTCACCCAAATTGCTGTAAGCGTGGTGTGTACCACCAGCAATATTCATGCTTACCCCAAAATTCAAGGCGTATTTTGCGCAGTCGATGGTGCCTTGCATAATGCGCGTTTCTCGTGTTATGAGTTGCGGACTTAGCGGAAAACCAGTTCTGCGGATTTCTGACTTAGACAGCGATTGCGTGGCCAGCTTCTCCCAATAGGTAGCATCGTGCGTTAGCAGGATGTCGCTGGTTTGGGCCAATCCCGGCTCAAAAAAGTTAGCGTGTTCTACGCTGCCCTCATGGAGTAGTTGCTCGGGTAGGAGCTCGTATTTCTCCATGGGGAAGCGGTGTCCTGGGGGTAGGGCATGGGCGTAATCGCGGTGCCAGGCAATTTTAAACATGGTATTAGTACGCTACAGTTTGCAACAATGTAGCACACAAAATAGCGCCAAATGTTCCCAAAGCGTAACCCAAAACAGCCAATAAAACGCCTACAGGTGCCAATGCAGGAGCAAAAGCACTGGCCACAACAGGTGCCGATGCCGCACCACCTACGTTGGCCTGCGACCCTACTGCTACAAAGAAAAATGGGGCGCGGATAAACTTGGCTACAACCAGTAATACGATTACGTGAATGGCCATCCAGATTAATCCGACCAAAATGAGATACTTAAATACTTGCCATTGGCTAATAAGCTCGGCTATATCCATTTTCATACCGATGGTAGCCACCAAGACGTAAATAAAAATGCCGCCAATTTTAGAAGCGCCATACCCCTCCATGTTACGAGCCTTGGTAAACGATAGTACTACGCCTATAGTGGTAGCAATAACCACGAGCCAAAAGAACCCGCTTCCGATGGAGGTAATGTATTTCCAGCCCGAATCGGGATTCCCGCTGGTTTTTTGGGCTATAAAGTCGCTTAATCCGGGTGCAATGCTGTCCGACAGCAAATGCGCGATACCCACACCACCAAAGATGAGTGCCAACAGCAACATTAAGTTGGTCATGGTGGGAATTTTGGCAATTTGTGCATGGTAATCCTCTACCTTTTTGCGTAGCGATTCTATGGCCGAGGTATCGGATTTTAGCAGCTTGTCAATTTTTTCACTACGGCCTGCCCAGTACAGCAGAAAGGCCATCCAAATATTGGCTACAAAAACATCGACCACGATCATTGCTGAAAATAAGGTGTCGCTGGCACCATAGATTTCCTTCATAGCAGTTTGGTTGGCACCTCCTCCAATCCAACTTCCAGCCACCGTGGCCAAACCCCGCCAGATGGCATTGGCACCTTCACCGCCCACGGCTTCAGGGGCAAAAGAGCCTACGATGGCCAGTGCAACTGGTCCTCCAATAACAATACCTAGGGTGGCGGTAACAAACATAATGATGGCTTTGGGGCCTAAATTGAGCACGGCTTGCAAGTCTATAGAAAGACACAGCAGGATAAGGGCAGCTGGCAGCAAATACCGCGATGCAATGAAGTACAAGTTGCTTTCATCGCCACTAATAATACCCACGCTGTTAAAGATGGCTGGAAGGAAGTAGCATAGTAAGAGGGCTGGGACTACGTTGTAAAACTTTTTCCAGAATTTGTGCTGCGATTGGTTGGTGTAAAAAACAAAACCTAGCAGCGCCATAAGCAGTCCTAAGACAACGGCATCGTTGGTAATCAGTGGCATGAAAAAAATTTTGGGCAATTTAAGTGAATAGCCGCAAAGGGCAAGTTTGTGGAAACCTCCCGAGCCACTACCTTTGAAACGCAAATATTTACGGCCTTGACCACCACGCTTTTACTACAGGATTTTTCGCACCAATACCCAGGTGGCGGGGTACTCCAATATCCCAATTTGAGTTTATTGCCTGGAGAAAACTTGCTTATTCAAGGCAGTTCAGGATCTGGAAAAAGTACTTTACTGCACCTTATTTTAGGCGTACTCCCCGCTCAAAAACCAGGGTTGTGGGTGCTGGGCGAAACTATGCAAGGCTTAAAAGAATCGGCAGGAAATGCGCTCCGCAAAAACAAAGTAGCCTTTGTGCCACAGCGCCCATTTTTCATAAAATCGCTTACGCTGCAAGAAAATCTGGCATGGGCTGGAATACCGCTATCCGGGACACAAGAAACCACCGATGTTCTGGGAGTAACCGAGCTGTTGGATAAATACCCAGAAGCGCTAAGTCTGGGACAACTGCAGCGTATGGCTATTGCCAAAGGCGTCTTGGCTAAGAAACCCGTATTGCTACTAGACGAGCCCACTTCCAGCCTGGACCCCGAAAATGCGGCACGGGTAAAGGAAGTGCTGCTTCCGCTGATGGCAGATTCGAAAACCTCGGTTATTGCAGTGTCGCATGATGTGGGCCTGGAGCAATGGGGTTTTACTAAAACGATGAAGCTATGAATGCACTGCGTTTTGCCTTAAAGCAAGCGGTACGAAATGTATGGGGCTTCGGTTTGGTGGTGCTGTTTGCCACCTTGGCAGGATTGTCTTTTTTATTGGGAGAGCAGCTACAAACCCAAACCGAAAAGCAACTGATTAAAAATATATCGGGGGTAGATATTGTGGTTGGAGCTAAGGGGAGTCCCTTGCAGCTCATCTTGTCTACCCTGTTTTTTATGGACAACCCTACGGGCAATATTCCCGCAGGTGTTGCTAAACAGTACGCAAGGAACCCTATGGTAGAAAGCGTACTCCCGCTGGCTTTGGGCAATAGCTACCAGGGCCACCGTTTGGTAGGAAGCGATACTGCGTTTTTGTCGTTTTATCATGCAGAAATAGCAAGTGGAACTGTTTATCAAGCTCCGTTTGAGTTGGTCATAGGGGCTCAAGTTGCCAGCCAGCGCGGTTTAAACCTGGGCGATGAAGTGGTTACCCAACACGGCATGTCGCAAGCGGCAGCGGAACATCACCACGATGCGCACCCATACTTGGTAAAAGGTATTTTGGAGCCTTGCAATTGCCCAGCCGACAACGTGTTGTTTACAGCGGTGCAGTCCATTACGGACGCGCATAGCCACGGTCACAACCACGATTCCGAACAAGAAATAACCGCCTTGTTACTTCGGTGCAAAAATGCCTTGAGTAAGCTACAGCTTCCACGCACTATTAATGAGAACACTACGCTGCAGGCCGCTATTCCGAGTATCGAGGTCGATCGTTTATTGGGGTTAACCTCGGGCGCATTTCAGGCCTTAGGCTTTTTCTCGGGCTTGTTTTATTTGGTGTGTGTGCTGGCCATGGTAGCCGCGTTTATGTCGCGCTTTAAAGAGCGCCAACGCGATGCTGTTTTGTTGCGATTGGAGGGCTACTCTTCGGGTCAAGTGCAAAGACTTATCCTTACCGAAGCACTATTGATGATAGCGGTTGCTGTGCTATGTATTGCCGTTTTTTATCCATGCTTAAGCTGGATTTTAGAAAATGGTGTGCTCGCTGGCTACGGTTTACAATTGGCGTTGTGGCCCGAAATATTATCCTTGTTTGCCTGCGTGGGAGGTCTGCTTGTTGCGGCCCTTATTTCTTGGTTTATCCTGTGGTTGCGCTTTCGCAAAATGTCTATCCAGGAGGTGCTGGCGCGCGAGGCTTACTAGCGCACCAAGGCTACGTGGCCCACTTCTATGCGCTTATTAATTTGGCTGTTGAAGGAGTTGTCTATTTCCAGTCGCCAAACGTAAATTCCTACCGGGGAATCTGTGCCTTTTGGGCCTTTGCCGTTCCAAGCTTCTCCTGGGGTATCGCTAAAAAATACTTCTTGCCCCCAGCGGTTATAAATTCTAAAGTCGTAGTCTTCTACGAACACGGTTACGGGAAGGAAAAAGTCGTTGGTGCCATCGCCATTGGGGGTAAAAGCGTTGGGAACCCAAACTTCGGGTGCGCAAAATTCCGTGACTTCGGCTGTTGCCGTTCGTCTGCAACCCAAGGGGGTAACACCACTAACACTGTACGTATCTATATCGCCTACGGTAATGCTTAGCGTGGTGTCCTCGGTAGACCATAAAATATCCGTAATGCTGTCGCGTGGGTTTAAAGCCAGCGTAGTACTGTCGTTGTCATTGGTACAGATGATACGTGGACTTTGCAGATCTATAAAAACCGTATCAAAGGTTACTTCTATGGTTTCTACATCCGTAGGGCAACCCGCCTCGTTTGCCGAAACGGTGTAGCGCCCTGTTTCGGTTACGTTAATAAACGCCTGTCCAAGGTTATTCGCGTTCCAATCGTAGGTTCTAGCGGGTTGTTCCTCGGCACAAGGGTCTCGGAAAAGGGTGGGTGCAATGCGAAAGGAGCTGGCAGCGCATACCAAAACTTCAGGTGGAAGCGACACCAGATTACAGTTTCTGTTACTGCAGAATTCGGTTGGATTGGGGTTGAGCACCTGCTCTTGTATGCTGTAGGGTAGCGAGTATGCTATACCAGGTTGGATGTTGGAAGCAAAAGCCGGATTGTAGCGCAATCCGTTGTTAAATGTGGTTACTACGGCTGCCGTGTCTGCGCAAAAACTTTGTAGACCCGTGTCGAGTTTGCTAAAAACCGGTTGGTTGAGGTTGATATCTACCGCAGCCATTAAAAATTTACCGCCGCAAATACCCGAGGCAGAAACACTGCTTAGTTCCAACTGAACATCGCGAATGCGAACCGTATCGGTTATTTGTAATAGGGCCGTATCTACTTTAAAAAAGCAGGGATTGTTGTTGGTGCTGGTTGCTAAAACGATATCGCCTCCTCGGGTCAAGGTAAGGTTGCCAAAACGTCCTTGTGCTAAACCTAGGTTTCGGAAGGTTCTAAAATCTGCATCCAACACTTTGAGTGCAACCGCGGTGTCGGGGCGGTTAAAAGGCGTTCCTGCCAAAAGCCACCGTTGTTGTGGAAGTGGAATAACCGCCAGCAAGCGCTCAAAACAGTTAGGGCCTGCGCAGCGCCACGTTTGCTCTGCCAACAAGGTGTCGTTAAAGTGTATGATTTTATCCCTATCCCACCAGTATAGGCTGCTATCGGTTGCCGGTACGGTAATTCCTGGCTCTAAGCTAGGGTTTAAAAAGAGTGCTGTGTCTATAGTGAGGGTGTCGGTTAGGGAAAGCAGTACTTGCCACTCGTTGGAAACGGCAACATCGTTTCGGAACACTGTAAGCGGAATGAAATAATTACCTGAATCGCTTAAGAAAGGGGTTCCTGCGGCTTCCACGCTACCATTAGAAAAGCGTATTTCTGCTTGTCGGGTTAATACGGTGTCCGCATTAAACAAGGCTAAGTATAAAGCGTCTAGGCTATCGCCTTGAACGGGAGCAAGGTCATTGATCTTTCTTCCACCCAGCAAAATACCATTGCCACTATTGTAAGTGAAGTCGAGGCTTACAGGGTCTGGAAATTGCAGTTGCTTAGCGGCTTCAAAATTGCCCAAGTGATCGTGAAGAAACAGGTTGATATCGGAAGTAAAGTTTCCGCTAGCCACACCTGGTATTAAGCTCACTACCTTGTCGTTTCGGGTAATGGTGCTATAACTGCGACTGTTCTGAGGTGGGTTAACCGTAATGTCGTAGCGCGTTATAAATGCATCGGGTGGAGGGGTTTGGCTCCAAATAAGAACTGGAAATAATAGGAAAAAGCAGAATAATAGGGTAGCAAGTCTGGGCATCGGTCAAATTTATAATAACTATCGCAGAAGTAGAACGCAAATTAAATTAAGGTAATAGCAAATTAACAGATTAAAATTTCTTTAAATAGAGTTTGTGGTTTATGAAATAGAATTATATTTGCTGCAGGGATTATGGATTACACAATGGTAAATACTTTAAAGTGGCGCAGCGAACTTCCTGAAGTTTAAGCTGCTACTTTAACATTACCTTGTAAAGGCGAATTGTGAGCAGCAATTCGCCTTTTTTTTTGAATCAAATTAAGCAATGAAACTCTATCAATCGAAGATAAATTTGGTGGCCGACACCTATACTCCGGTAAGTGCCTATTTGAAGCTACGAGATATCTATCCCAACAGCTATTTGTTGGAAAGTGCCGATCGGCACAACCAAGATAATGCCACTAGCTACCTCTGCTTTAACCCCATTTGCAGCGTTTGGATTGATGCAAACTATAATCTACACCAGAGCAACACGGTTACGGGAGAGCTAACCGAAACTAAGTTTTCCAACAAAGACGAAGCGGTTACAGCGGTTGAGGAAATTATGGCCTCGTATTCGGTAGAGGGGGGAAGTAAAACCGATTTTCCCAATGGTTTTTTTGGGATGCTAAGTTTTGAAGGAATCACCTTGTTCGAGGATATCGATTACAGCCCAGATGCCACCCGAGAAGTACCCTTGTTGCATTACACCATTTTCGAAAACGTATTGGTTTTCGATCACTTTAGCCACATTGCTACCTTGTACTGCTTTAGTGCTCAAGCAGATAGAAGTAACCTGGAAGAAATTCGGGAAACACTGGATATAAAAACCTTTCCCAGTTATGGCATCTCCATTAAAGAGGAGCGTATTCCCAATTGTGAAGATGATGCCTACTTAAACACCGTGCTTGCTGGCAAAGAATTTTGTCGCAAAGGCGATGTATTTCAGGTGGTTCTATCTAGAGAGTTTAAAAGAGCCTATCAGGGCGATGAGTTTAACCTCTACCGGGCTTTGCGTTCGGTAAATCCATCGCCTTACATGTTTTATTTCGATATCGCCAATTTTAAGTTGTTGGGCGCATCGCCTGAATCTCAGGTGAAAATGGAAGACAACAAAGTGTTTATCGCTCCCATTGCAGGTACTGTACCTAGAACGGGGCAAGACGATAAAGATACCGAGTTGGCAGTGCAGCTCTCCAAAGATCCCAAGGAGGCCGCAGAGCATATTATGCTGGTAGATTTGGCACGCAACGACCTTAGTAAAATAGCCCGCGATGTAAACGTAGACAAGCTACGCGAACTGCATTACTACTCGCATGTTATTCACCTGGTAAGTTCGGTAAGCGGAACCTTAAAGAAGGGAATTAGTCCCTTGCGCGTTTTGGGCGAAACCTTTCCTGCCGGCACCTTAAGCGGAGCTCCTAAATTTCGTGCTATGGAAATCATTCGCGATTTAGAGAACTTACCCCGCGGAATGTACGGGGGTAGCATTGGCTTTATAGGATTAGATCAATCGATTAACCACGCTATTTTTATCCGTTCGGTGTATTGCAACGAGCAGCACATGCATTACCGCGGTGGGGCAGGGGTAGTAGATGCCTCTAAACCGCAAAACGAATTAATGGAAGTAGAACACAAGCTGGGCGCCATTGAAGCCGCCATTGGTTTGGCCAACGAAACCTTTGGGTCATGAGAATTTTGTTGCTAGATAATTACGACTCTTTTACCTACAACTTAGAGCATTACCTGTATGATTTGCACCAGGAGGTGGAGGTAATACGCAATGACAAGTTACGCGTGGAAGATGTTGCCGCCTATGATGCTGTTGTTTTTTCTCCTGGGCCAGGCGTACCTAAAAATGCTGGGCTGCTCATGGAAATCATCGATACCTACCAAAACAGCAAGCCCATGCTGGGTATTTGTTTGGGCATGCAAGCCATGGCGGAGGTTTTTGGTGGAAGCATCCACAATATGGATACCGTTTTTCACGGCACGGCTTCGGTGGCCGTAACCGTAGAAGACGATGTGATTTTTAAAGGCCTTCCTACTGAGAATACCGTAGGTAGATACCATAGTTGGGAGGTGTGCAAACCGCTGCCAGATAGCTTTAAAATTCTTGCTGAAGAGAAAAGCTCGGGCACCTTGATGGCCATACGTCACAAGACTTTACCCATTTGGGGATTGCAGTTTCACCCCGAGAGCATCCTTACTCCCAACGGAAAAAATATGTTGAGCAACTGGTTGGAAGCCGTGAAAGAATTGGTACTGGCCAAAGCATAAAGCATCATGAAGACTTACCTAAAAAAAGTACTACAACACCAATATCTAACGCACCAAGAAGCCTACGATGCCATGCAAGAAATGGCCTCGGGCAACGCCAGTGCGGTGCAGCTTGCAGCCTACATTAGCGCTACTATGATGCGTCCCATAGCCGTAGAAGAGCTGGCTGGTTTTAGAGCGGCCCTGTTGGATTTATGCAATCCCGTTTCCCTAAACCAGGGCGATACCATAGACCTCTGCGGTACCGGTGGCGATGGAAAAAACACCTTTAACATCAGCACGCTGGCCTCCTTTGTGGTGGCTGGATCTGGTATACCCGTGACCAAGCACGGGAATTATGGTGTGAGTTCGGTATCGGGCTCTTCCAATGTGTTGGAATATTTAGGAATTTCCTTTGCTACGGATCCCAGTGTGCTTTCTGAGCAACTGGAAAAGGCAGGTATCTGTTTTCTCCACGCGCCTTTATTTCACCCGGCACTTAAAAATGTGGGACCTGTACGTAAGGAGCTGGGCGTAAAAACCTTCTTTAATGTATTGGGGCCTATGGTAAATCCCAGCAATCCCAAAAAGCAATTGGTAGGCGTGTTTAACCTGGAGGTGGCGCGCAACTACAACTACGTATTCCAAAAAAGCGGCAAGGATTATATGATTTTGCATGCTTTGGCTGGATATGACGAAATCTCGGGAACCAGTCCAGTAAAGATTTACGGCTCCACAGGTGAGGAAACGCTGTACCCCGAACAAATTATTGGCCGCAAGCTGAAACCTGAAGAAATAGCCTCGGGCGATAGCGTAAAAGAAGCAGCCAGTATTTTTGTAGATGTGCTGGAAGGTCGTGCTACCGAGGCGCAAAATGCCGTAGTTTGTATCAATGCGGCAGCGGCCATTAAGGTGTACCGCGGCAACATGAGTTGGGCGGATGCCTATGCTACGGCACAAGAAAGTTTACAGAGTAAAAAAGCGTTAGCAAGCTTTAAGCAATTGCAAGAAATGGTTTTGGCATGACGGTATTAGAAGAAATAGTGGCCCACAAGCGCGTTGAGGTAGCGGCTGCAGAAAAGGCAGTTTCTGTAGAAGCCTTGCGCAGCAAACCTTTGTATAACGAACCGCGCAAACCGTTGGAATTTAAGTCAGGGGAGCCCTTTGTTATTGCCGAGTTTAAACGCAAATCGCCCAGCAATCCCAACATAAACTTAGACGCCAACATCCCCGATGTGGTATCGCGTTACCAGCGTATGGGGGCATCGGCCATATCAGTGCTCACAGACCACAAGTATTTTGGCGGCAGTTTGGAAGATTTAGTAGCCGTGCGTCAAGCGTCAGCGGTGCCGGTTTTGCGGAAGGATTTTGTGGTTTCGGAATACCAAATAGAAGAAGCCAAGGCCTATGGTGCCGACATCATTTTGCTGATAGCAGCCGCTTTAAGCAAGGCAGAAATGCAAGGCTTTCACGATAAAGCAGAAGAATTAGGACTTAGGGTTTTAGTGGAACTCCACGATGAGTCGGAAATGGATCGCATCCCACAAGGGGCCTCCATAGTCGGTGTAAACAGCCGAAACCTTAAAACCCTGGAAACCAATAAGGAGCGGTTTTACAACATGGTAAACGATCTTCCATCCAATGCGTATAAAATTGCCGAGAGCGCCATTCAAAGTGAGGAGGAGATTGCAAAACTCATGGAAATTGGATACCATGGTTTTTTAATTGGGGAAGCACTCATGACGGAGAAATTCAAATCCTTACATGTTGGGTAAAAAGCTGCACATAAAGGTTTGTGGTGTAGTGGCGCACCTGGAGGAATTGGATGCGCTGGAGCTCGATTATTTGGGCTTTATTTTTTGGAAACCATCGAGCCGGTATAATAGCGCAGCAGCACTTCCATCCACCCAAACCCAAAAAGTGGGTGTTTTTGTGGATGCTACGGTAAGCGAAATCGCTAAGGCGGTATCCAACCATAACTTGGCGGCTGTGCAATTGCATGGCAAGGAAAGCCCAGAGATGGTAAAGGAATTAAAGCAACGCCTGGATGTGATGCTAATAAAAGCCTTACCGGTAAAAACCCATGCCGATATTGAAGCGGCCTCGGCTTTCGAGGAGGTAGCAGACCTGCTGTTGTTTGATGCTGCGGGGAAATTGCCTGGTGGAAACGGCTACGCTTTTAACTGGGATTTGTTAAAAGCCCACCGTTTTAAAAAACCTTTTATGCTGAGTGGAGGTTTGGGTTTAGACAACTTTGAACAGGCTTGGCAATTGGCGCAACAGCATCCCGATTGTGTGGGGTTAGATTTTAACTCGGCCTTAGAGGATGCACCTGGCGTAAAAAACCTGGACAAGGTGCGGGAACTGATTTCGGAAACTAAAAAACTGGCTGCACAGGCAGTGACTACATGATAGCAGAATTAGATTTAAAATTTGGAAATCCCTATCTCGTAGATGAGGCGGGATATTACGGAGATTTCGGTGGCGCTTTTGTGCCCGAAATGCTCAATAGAAATTTGCGCGAGTTGCGATCGCAGTACCTGGAAATTATGGGCAGTGCATCCTTCCAAAAAGAATGGAGGCAACTGCTTAAAGACTTTGTGGGTAGGCCCAGTCCTTTGTTTGAGGCCAAGCGATTGGGCGCTGCTTTGGGAGCCAAGGTTTACTTAAAGCGCGAGGATTTAAACCACACCGGAGCCCACAAGGTAAACAACACTATAGGCCAAATACTATTGGCGGAGGCTTTGGGCAAAAAACGCATCATAGCAGAAACCGGAGCCGGGCAACACGGAGTAGCTACAGCTACCGTATGTGCGCTGCGTGGCTTGGATTGCATCGTATACATGGGCGAGAAGGACATAGCGCGCCAGGCGCCCAATGTGGCCCGGATGAAAATGCTGGGAGCCGAGGTGCGACCTGCTACTAGCGGTTCCAAAACCCTAAAGGATGCTACCAACGAAGCCATCCGCGACTGGATTAACCATCCCAACGAAACGCATTACATTATAGGTTCTGTGGTAGGACCGCATCCGTATCCCGATTTGGTAGCGCGCTTCCAATCGGTTATTTCTGCCGAGATTAAAGAGCAGTTGCAAAAAGAACAAGGCATAGACGCACCCACGCACGTAGTGGCTTGTGTTGGAGGCGGAAGCAATGCGGCCGGAGCTTTTTATCATTTCTTAGAAGACAAAAACGTAAACCTGGTAGCGGTAGAGGCTGCGGGTGAGGGCGTAGACTCCGGTAAAACGGCTGCAACTCTGGTAAAAGGAACCGAGGGTGTAATACACGGAGCCAAAACCTTGTTGATGCAGACCCCCGAAGGCCAGATTGTAGAACCGCACAGTATTTCTGCTGGGTTGGATTATCCAGGCATTGGACCTGCTTATGCCCACTGGGCTAAAACTAAGCGCGTTCAGTTTGTTTCGGCAACCGACCAAGAAGCACTGGACTCGGCCTTGGAGATGTCGCGCCTCGAGGGCATCATACCCGCCTTGGAAACGGCCCACGCATCGGCTGCGTTGCACAAGCTAAACTTGCAAGCCAGCGATGTGGTCGTACTTTGCCTATCGGGTAGGGGAGACAAGGACATGGCAACCTATCAAGAATTTTTAAAAGCACAACACTAATGGCCAAACTTGGCATTTATTTTACGGCAGGATATCCCACTTTAGACAGCATCCAGCCCATACTGGAGCAACTGTCACAATCTGGGGCAGACTTTATAGAAATTGGCATACCCTTTTCCGATCCGCTGGCCGATGGTCCCGTGATACAGGAGAGTTCCAAAAAAGCCATTGCCAACGGCATTACCATGAAGCACATTTTGCAAGAGGTAGCGGCTTTTCACCAAAAGAACCCCAACCACCCCGAGCTGTATTTTATGGGCTACCTCAATACCTTTTTGCGCTTTGGCATGGAGGCGTTGTTGGAGGAAAGTGCGCAATGCGGCATTACAGGATACATCCTCCCCGATTTGCCCATAGATTACTACCAGAAACACTACGAGCACTTGTATAAAAAAGCAGGCATAAAGCCCGTCTTTTTGGTTACGCCAGACAGCACCAGCGAATACAAAGCGCAGATTAAAGCTACGGAGCCTGCATTTGTGTATGTGGTATCTAGCAACAGTACCACAGGGAAAACCTCGGGCTTTGGCGAGGAGCATTTGGCCTACTTCAAAGAAGCGCAGCAAGACGACTACGGAGCGCCCAAGTATCTTGGTTTTGGAATTAGCTCTTCGGGGCATTTCGATACCGTTGCACAGTACTTTGATGGCGGCATCATTGGCTCGGCCTTCATAAAGGCGTTAGACCAAGACCGTGGCATAGCCGAGAATATCAACCAGTTTGTGCAATCCATACGGCCGATAACGGTGTAAGGGCGGTGCATAAACGGCTAAACCTATTATCGAAGGCCTTCATCGATACGTGAACCTTTACTACAGAACACCGTTGCATATTGCGAAGAAACCAATGCGAACATCCATGAAAATCATTTCAAAGATTCTAGATACCGTAAAGCAAAGTTTACAACCTCAAACGAAAGTGCAACCGAAACTCGTTCCGGTTCGAAAATCAAACCGAGACTTTCCGGTAGGGAGGAAGTAGACTTAGGAAGGATCGACAGCCGGTTTGATTTTCATCTATAAGATTATAAGAAAGCCTTGATGTAGCCTACATCAGGGCTTTTTTGTTTCTGTTCGTACCCGTGATTTCAGAATAGCATGGTGTATCCCAAATTTCTATACTTTGGTTTTTCTCAGCTTATACAAGCCAATCCATGGAAATAGAATTTTTGAATGCCATTTTGTTGTTCTGGATTTACGGCATCTTGAGTGTTGTTTTCCCTTTTCCTAAAAACTTATGGGTCGGTTACCGCACCAAGAAATCATTGAAAAGCAATGCACATTGGGTGATCGCACAAAAGCTTTTTGGTGTGTCGCTCGTGGTGTTGTGCTCTTTATCTGTTTTAGTTAGGGTCTTTGTTTTGGGGGGCTTGCAAGATGCATTTGCGTTTGCATTTTTGTGGGTGGATGTAATCCTTATTGTTGTTCTGAGCATACTGCTCACCGAGGTACTTTTGGAAAGAATGCTAATGCGGCTACGAGGTTGGTTTGCAACGTAGCCTAGTCTAGTTTCTGGGATTTTGTGTGTTGCATTCGTAGCAATCTCTGAAACAGAGAAGATTTGTATAACGTTTGTATAACACCTTGTTATTTTAGTACCTTAAACACGGACTATGAAAATTCAAACCGCCATACGCCTGGAAAAAGAGTTGCTGGAGCGCGTTCGAGAACGAGCAGCAGCGGAAAAAAGAAGCTTGAATAATTATATCGAGTATCTTCTATATCGCGAGGTGGGCGACATCCCCAATGAAGAAACTCAAAAAGCAATTGAGGAAGCTCGTAACCGAAAATCCTTAAAGCCCATTAACGATCTGGATAGCTTCCTCAATGATTTGTAATGTATGCGCTGATACCTACAACGCGTTTCAAAAAAGACCTGAAGAAGATAAAGTCGAGGCCAAAGGATTTTGAGCTTGTGAAATCTGTTTTAAAGACGCTACAGCAAAAAGGAGTATCTGGCATAGCCTGGCATATGAAACCGCATAAGCTGAAGGGAAACTTTGCCGACAATTGGGAATGCCACATTAAACCCGATTTACTCATTATCTGGATTCAAATAGAAAGTCCAAAAGAAATCACCTTGGTTCGTGTGGGCTCGCATGCCATGCTGTTTCAGTAATACTACCGAAGAGCGTTAAACAAGGAGGGTTCACTTTCACTTAATAGTGCTCTAAACAAAAAACACCTAACATAAAACCTAAGTTAACAAAGCGCTTGTGTTAACACATGAGCCTAATAATCCTAGTATTCCGTTAACGCTACTGCTTCCCTTCAATCAGCAATTCCAATAAGTCGGTGGCGGCTTTCGCGATAACGGTACCGGGGCCAAAAACGCCCACTACGCCTGCATTATACAGGTAATCGTAATCTTGTTTCGGGATAACTCCTCCGGCCACCACCAAAATATCTTCGCGGTCGCGGTCTTTAAGGGCTGCAATCAGCTCGGGTACCAAAGTTTTGTGTCCTGCCGCCAAAGAGGATACGCCCACAATATGCACATCGTTTTCTATGGCTTGCTTGGCTGCTTCTTCTGGAGTTTGGAATAGCGGACCCATATCCACATCAAAGCCCAAATCGGCAAAAGAAGTGGCTATCACTTTCGCACCGCGATCGTGGCCGTCTTGTCCCATTTTTGCCACCATAATGCGGGGTCTACGTCCTTCCAACTCGGCAAATTGTAGCACCAGCTCTTTGGCCTTTTTAAACTCGGGGTTGTCTTTTACTTCTTTCTCGTACACGCCACTGATGCTGGTTATGTTTGCGGTATAACGGCCATAGTGTTTTTCTATGGCCGAAGAGATCTCGCCTAACGTAGCCATTTTTTTAGCAGCATCTACCGCGGCGTCCAGTAGGTTGCCATCGGCTCCGCCAGCAATGTCTTCTAGGCGCTGTAGCGCGGCTTGTACGTCATCGGCATTGCGCTCGCTGCGAAGCTTGTTTAGTTTTTCTTGCTGCTCGCGAATTACTTTGGTGTTGTCTACCTCCAAAATTTCCATCTCGGTTTCCGAGCCGGTTTGGTAGGCGTTAATCCCCACAATAATATCCTTGTAGCTATCTATTTTCGCCTGCTTTTTAGCGGCAGCCTCCTCAATGCGCATTTTAGGCACACCCGTTTCAATAGCGGCCGCCATTCCACCCAATTCTTCTACCTCTTGTAGGTGTTTTTGGGCTTTCTCCATGAGGTCGTTTGTGAGTTGCTCTACCAAATGACTTCCTCCCCATGGATCTATAGCTTTGGTAATATCGCTCTCGTTTTGCAAGAACAATTGCGTATTGCGTGCTATGCGTGCCGAGAAATCAGTAGGCAGGGCTATGGCTTCATCCAAGGCGTTGGTGTGCAGCGATTGTGTACCTCCGAAGGCAGCTGCCATAGCCTCTATGGTGGTGCGGCATACGTTGTTGTACGGGTCTTGCTCGGTTAAGCTCCACCCCGAGGTTTGGCAGTGCGTACGCAGCGCCATAGACTTGGCCAGTTTGGGGTCGAAGTTTTTAACCATGTTGGCCCACAACACACGGCCAGCGCGCATTTTGGCTATTTCCATGTAGGGGTTCATCCCAATGGCCCAAAAGAAAGACAAGCGTGGCGCAAAGGCATCGATGTCCAGACCCGCGGCAAGTCCGGTCTTGATGTACTCCAGTCCATCGGCTAGGGTATACGCCAGCTCCAAATCGTTGGTGGCTCCGGCTTCTTGCATGTGGTAGCCCGAGATGCTGATGCTATTAAAACGCGGCATGTGCTGTGCCGTGTACTTAAAAATATCGGCAATTATGCGCATGGAGGGTTTGGGCGGATAGATGTAGGTATTCCGCACCATAAATTCCTTAAGGATGTCGTTTTGTATGGTTCCCGAAAGGTCTTTGCGGTCCACGCCTTGTTCCTCGGCAGCGGCAATGTAAAAAGCCATTACGGGAATCACGGCTCCGTTCATGGTCATGGATACCGACATTTTATCCAACGGAATTTGGTCGAACAAAATCCGCATGTCTAAAATGGAGTCTATGGCAACACCGGCTTTACCCACATCGCCTTTTACGCGGGGGTTGTCGCTATCGTATCCTCGGTGGGTAGCCAGGTCAAACGCTACGGAAAGTCCTTTTTGTCCTGCCGCCAAATTTCTGCGGTAAAACGCGTTGCTTTCTTCGGCTGTACTAAAACCAGCGTATTGGCGTATGGTCCAGGGGCGCATGCTGTACATGGAGGCGTAGGGTCCGCGCAAATACGGAGCTACACCCGCAGCAAAACGGCTGTGGTCAAAATCTTGCTTGCCCGGTTGGGCACTTACCTTAATTTCTTCGGCAGAAGTATATTGTTTGTTGCTATGTCTGTTGGGAAACGTGGTCGCCATAGGTACTCTTTTTTAGGCTTGGGTATTTAACTGCAGTTCGGTAATGGCTTCTTTGCCTTCGGGTGGATATTGGTTTTCGCCAATCATCTTAAAGTCTACCTCGGCTACCGATTGTTGTAAGCGTTCTGCTTGCTCTTTGAGTTGCTTTTGGAAGTATTCGCTGTCGCGCATATCTACCCAACTTACCGGGAGTTTTTTGCTAAGCGCTTCAGTACTTTCTACCAGTTTCTGGGTTAAAGCCTCCAAGTAAAAACTACCGGCTGCAGGATCCAGGTAATGGTTGGCATGCGATTCTTCTTCTAAAATGGTATTGATGCTGGCCGATATTTGGTGCTGCTCCACGGTGGCATCTTCGCAATAGGCTTGCAGGGCAATAACGCCTGGGTTGCAAGCAAAAGCCCCAAAAGCAAAGCTAGAAAGGCGTATCAAATTGGTGGGTGGATCTTGTTTGCCCAGATACACCGGATTAAAAGAGATGAAGTTGCCTGGGTATTGGATGTTTTCTAAATCTAGATTGTGATCTACCAATATTTGGCCTTGCATCCATGCCAACGCTCGCATTTTAGCAATCTCGGGGAGCAAAAGCACGTTTTGCGGTAGGTGGAAGCTTACGTGGTTGAGCAATTCGGGGGTAGGGGCCAGAGCCAAAACCACATCGTGGTAAATCGCCTGGCAAGCACTTAACTGCAAACTAAAATTAGCGCCCGCGCTGGTTAATCGATCTAGCGATAAATAAAAACCAATGGTAATCGATTTGGCTTTGGCCGCGGTGCTTAAGGCTTGCAAATCTGTTTTGAGCTGGTCTGCAGTAAATTCAGTTTCCTGCGCATCCCAAACAAAGGATACCTGGGTATTGGCACCCAACTGCTCTAAAGTATCCAGGGCTGCTTGCCGACCCAAATAGGGAAAAGAAAAGGCGATAAGATCTTGCTGTATGCCTTGCAGTAAGGTGCTGTATTGAGTCTCGGTAGTGGTTTCGAAAAACAGGGCAGAGGCACCTTGCTTTAGCACAGCCAGTGCCACAGCATTGGCGCGTTGTTCCTCCATGTTGGGAATGCGGTAGCCTTTGTGCGTTTGAGCAACTGCAAAAAACTGTACGGCATTTTGCACCTCAGCCACCGGTATGGGCAGTGCGTTAAGATCTTCGTTGTTTTGGTAGGCTTCTAATGAAACATCGTTGAGGTAGTGCTTTATCAGGTTTTCCTCGTACGGTTTTCCTTTCAATTCCTTGGTAGCGGCTTCTTTCCACTGCTGTTTCGAGGCTGCTTCAAATCCATCCATAGATAGTGTCATAAATGCATTGCGCTAAGAGCCGGCAAGATACATAATCAGCTGCTGTAGTAATAATACAGTAGGAGTAAGCTTTATACTTTAGCGTGTAAAAACTGTCTATATTGTCTTACTTTTGGTAGATATCCCTCTTTAATTTTTATGCTACATCGTTTTTGGCTTTGCTGCTGTTTAGTTTTTATGCTTTTTGCTGGTGTTAATGCCTATGCGGGCGGATATCAAGTGGCACTGCAAGGGAATAAGCAAACGGGCATGGCACATACCGGAGTTTGTTTGTATCAAGGGGCTTCGTCCATGTTTTTTAATCCAGGCTTATTGAGTGCTCAGGAAAACCGCTTCTCGTTCTCGGCTCATGTTAATGCCGTAGATGGTCGTCTGGTATATTTTAATCCCACCACAGGGAACACATATCGAAATGTACCGCAGATAGGCACTCCGGTAAGTTTTTATGGCGCTGCTAAATTTAAAAATGGACTGGCAGTGGGCCTCGGTTTTAATACACCCTACGGATCTAGTCTGGAGTATGAAGAAGGCTGGAGTGGTCGCTTTTTGGTGACGGACATTTCTCTTCGGGCATTGTACCTGCAGCCTACTGTAAGTTATCAGATAGGTCCTGTGGGTTTTGGTGTGGGCTTACTATTGGGCAGTGGTTCGCTGGAATTGAATCGTGATTTACCCATTCAAGACAGTCGAAACAACTCTGGAAGTTTGTCTTTGCGTGGAAATGAAACAGCTGTGGGGTATAACCTAGGAATATACATTGAGCTCGCGGAGTTCTTGCATTTTGGTGCTTCCTACCGCAGCGCGCATACCTATGAAGTTCGCGATGGGGAGGCTGATTTTAACGTGCCGCCCACCGCAAGAGATCAACTGCCCGACCAGCAATTTAGCGCGGGGCTTTCCGTGCCTGCTATAGCCAATGTGGGATTAAGCGGGCGTGTTGGAGAGCGCATCTGGATAAGCGGAGAGATTAATTTTAACTACTGGAGTACCTACGAAAATCTAGAAATCAATTTTTCTGAGGAAACCGAAATCCTGCAAGATATTTCAGAACCCAGAAATTGGCGCGATACGCAAACCTTTCGTTTTGGTGTACAGTACCAGCAAAGTGAGAAATTGACGCTGCGCATGGGCTACAGTCAAGACAATACTCCGGTAGACATTCGTTTCTACAGCCCCGAAACGCCCGACAGTGATCGCAATTCCTTTCATCTGGGATTGTCGTTTAAGCCGGTGCAACGTCTTTCTGTTGATGCTTCTTTTGTTTGGGTGGAAGGCCAGCAAGTAGAGGCGGTGTATGAACCCTCGAATTTTGGTGGCGCCTATAAATCGCGTGCATTTGTATATGGAATTGGTTTGGAATACAGTTTATAAGCTTGGTGTACTGGGCTTGGTGTTATTTCTGGTGTCTTGCGATCCAGAAATAGATGACGCAGCATTGAGTAATCGTTTTGAGATTGACGGTGGCGACCAGAATACAGAAAACATTGTTTTTTATGGCGATGAGTGGATGGCCGGATTTCAAAACAACGAGCTTTATTTTTCCGGGCAGTTTAATGCCTTTCCTAGCATCCTTTCTCAACAATTTGGCTTGGTCCGGGACCAGCAGTTTTCTTTTCCAGCCATGTACGATGAGGAAGGATTGGGCAACCGCCTGCGCTTGTCGTATGTACAAGACTGCAATGGAGACACGAGCTTAATTCCTGCCGTTGAAAATAATGCCATAGATGCCCGAAACAACGAAAATTTAGCAAACGACCCATACAACAATATGGGAGTTCCCGGTTTGTCGTTGCGGGTTATCGACAACGAAGATTATGCCGAAGAAAACCCCTATTGGGCGCGAATGAAACCGGCCTCGGCCAGTACGGTGATGGAGGCTATGGGTAACACAGACCCTAGTTTTGCCCTGGTTTGGTTAGGATTAAACGACGTGCTGCAATGGGCCAAAACTGGGGGATCTCCGTTTACATCGGATTTTATAGTACCCACACCCGACTTTATTTTCGAGGAAAACTTGCGTGAGCTGCTCGATACGATAGACTTACCCGGAGCAGGTATGATTGCCACCTTACCTCGTTTTGTGGATTTTCCTTTTTTCGAGATTATTCCCAGAGATGCGCTGGTCCTCAATGAAGAGCAAGCACGGCAGTTGAACCTGATTTATATCTTAAATCCCAATGTTAGTTTCTCGGAGGGAGAAAACTTTTTTGTGGTACAGGATGGATTGTTTGCAAGGCAGATACGAGCCAACGAACGCATTTTGCTGACGACCAATTTAGACTCTATCCGTTGCGAAAATTATGGAAGTGTCTATCCGCTTTCCAATAGCGATGTGCTGCTAGCCGATGAAATAGCACAGATTGAAGAAATACGCAATCGATACAACAGCATTATTCGCCAGGTGGCCGCAGAAAAGAACTGGAAAGTGGTGGATATCCAGCCGTTTTTTAATGCACTGCAAAATGAAGGAATCAATTGGGACGGGGTAAATACGGGGTTTACTTTTGTTACGGGAGGATTCTTTTCATTGGATGGAATTCATCCAACACCCCGAGGTGCGGCTCTTTTGGCCAACGAGTTCTTAAGCGCATACAACCAAAGCTTTGGGGCTAGCCTACCCATGGTAAACCCGAACGATTACAACGGGGTTTCATTACCCTAATCATCCTCGCGCACAATAAGGAAAATTTCCTCGTTGGGCTTTTTCATGTAGTATTTTTCGCGGGCAAAGCGCTCTATATTTTCGGGGTCGGAAGTGAGGTTGGCCTCATCGGCTTCCAATTTGGCAATTTCGTTCTGATAGTAGGTTTTTTCTTCTTCCAGGTCGTGCAATTCAGAGCGCCAGTGAAAGAGGTCGAACACCGTATAGGAGTCGAAAAACGCAATGAAAGCCAAGAATAGAAGTACTGTAGCAAAATATTTATTGGCTACCCAGTAGGGTAGTTTTGCCTTCCAGGCCTTTAGATTTTTCGGATCCCAATTCATAGCCTAAAATTACGCAGCATTTATCAGAAACGAAAAAGGCGGTGTAGATCTTATTCACACCGCCTTTTTAAATCTGGGCTTGGTTCTGCTACGAAATACTCTTGCGTACCCGCTGAGTGTAATTACGCAATGCTTGCTTTTCTTCGGTGCCGTTCGCTATGTCTTTTTTAATTTCAATGGCGGCAATGATATGGGTAAGCACCTCACCTTCATCTTCTCCATCTACAGCGAGGTTGGTGCTGCCTTGGTCCAAGAGTTCTTGTTCTCCTTTTTGTAAATCCTCTAGGCTAAAATCAGATACCGCTTTCTTTATGGCTGCTATTTTCATGGGTATTGAATTAGGCGTTTACTTTTTCCAACATTTCAACCAGTGCATCTTCTTTGGAGGTCGTAGCACCTTCTAGCAGTTTGCCATCTTTAAATACGGCAAAGTAGGGCAGGTTATTAACGCCAACCGCACCGCGAGCTTCGGGGTTCTCCTCAGAGTTAATTTCCAGGAAGTTAATGTCGCTAAAGCGCTCGTCTGCGCTCAGGCGCTTGTATTTAGGGGCAAACAGTTTGCAGCTTCCACACCAATCAGCATAAAATTTTATCACTGCGTTTTTTCCCTTTATGTTTTCTATAAATGAACTGTCTTGTATTTGTGTTACTGCCATGACTTTTATTTTGGATCAAAATTACGTTGGATCAACGTATGTTCAAAATCTATAATAATTATTGGTAGATAGATATTTCTTATAATTCTTTAGCTCGGTTCCAGTAGCTATCCATTTCTTCCAGGCTCATTTTGCCCAGCTCTTTGCCGTCTTCTTTGCTTTGTTTTTCGAGGTAGTTAAACCGCTCAATAAACTTTTTGTTGGTGCGTTCTAGCGCTTCATCAGGGTTAATATTCTCGAACCTCGCGTAGTTGATGAGGCTAAAGAGCAAGTCGCCAAACTCGGCCTCACGTTCTGCAGCGGTAGTGGCATTTTTAAACTCGTTGAGTTCCTCCTGCACTTTATCCCATACTTGGTCTTTATGGTCCCAGTCGAAACCTACACCTCTTGCTTTTTCTTGGATGCGGGCAGCCTTTACCATAGAGGGTAAGGATTTGGGTACGCCAGCTAAAACCCCCTTAGCGCCTTGCTTTAGCTTTAGCTTTTCCCAGTTGGCTTTTACTTCTTCTTCGCTATTTACGGTGACATCGCCATAAATATGCGGGTGCCTGTCCACCAGCTTGTCGCAAACGGAGTTTAGGGCATCGGCAATATCAAAGGCACCTTTTTCCGAAGCAATTTTAGCATAGAACACCATGTGCAGCAGTAGGTCGCCCAGCTCTTTCTTTATCTCTTGCAAGTCGCCATCTAAAATCGCGTCCGAGAGTTCATACATCTCCTCAATACTCAGGTGGCGTAGGCTTTCTAGAGTTTGTTTTTTATCCCACGGGCACTGCTCGCGCAGCTCATTCATTATGGTTAATAATCGGTCAAAAGCTTGTAGCTGTTGGTCGCGGCTATTCATGCTCAAAAATTTGGGCTAAAGGTACCATTTCGCAGGTAGTTTGGAGGCCCACGTACTGTGAATACATCGTAAAAATCCAAGCAAAAGCTACGTAAGAACTACAATCGGTACCCTAGGTGCAGCACCTTATTTTTTACTTTTGAGGCTATGCCAAAAATCTTGGTTTTCTTGTTGGGATGTCTCTTGGCCTTAGGCTCCATGGCTCAAGGGGTGGAGATACAATTGAGTCGGGGTTTTTTGGTAACGCACCGCCCCACCATGAAGGGGCTACCAGAGCAAGCAACCACGCACGTCAACGTAAACTTGTGGCAAAACAACAGCCAACGGGCTTGGAGTGGCGCTTTTATCAAGCCGCAATCTGGGCTCAGTGTGCAGTGGCAGAATTTAGGTAATACCGATGCGCTTGGCCATGCAACGGCCGTAAATTATCAGTTTCGTTCTGCTTTATATTCGGGTGCAAATCCGCTGCGACTTACCATGGGCGCAGGCGTGGCGTATTTGTCGGAGAAATTTAAGTTTCAAGAAAACCCAGAAAATATCGCCATTGGCTCGCATTTTAATGCGTCTATTTTTTTCCGGCTATCGCAGCAATTTGCCATACAGCGTAGCCGTTTGGGCTGGGTACTTAGTTTTCAGCATTACAGCAATGCTAGTTTTAAGACTCCCAATCTGGGCCTAAACTATACCGCTTTGGGATTGACTTTTGGTTTGCAACCCGAAGTCCATCCACCCCAATCTACAGATTATACCTATCCCGAATCGGAACTGGTATTATTTGGCATCTTGGGAAGCAAACAGCTCAACGACTTTTCAGGAGAAAATTATGCCTTGGGCACGGCAGAGCTTGTGTATACTCCAAAATCCAAGCATCTTTTTGCCTACCACGGTTTTATAAACACTACGTATAACGGCACCATACCCACGCAAAATGGATCTTTCCAGGTGCTAGATTCTGCAATTGTTCCCTCTAGTTTGTCCACAAGTCCCTGGCAAATTGGTGTAGGCATTGGTATGGATTTTAGAGTAGGGAAAACCACAGTGAGTTTAGACCAGGGTTGGTATTTGAAGTCCGATGAGGCGCTAGAGAATAGTCGTTTTAACCAGTTGATGGTGCAACACAGCGTAACACCCAAAGTAAAATTGCGTGTCATGCTGCGGTCTCAGCTTACCGTTGCCGATTTTATGGCAGTAGGGGTGGGATATAAACTTTTAGGTAAATCAGAATGATGCGTGCAATAACAATAGCTGTCATGCTGAGCATGGTTTTTGCTTGTGGAAAAGAAGAAAATTGTTTTTCCTCGGCTGGTGCTTGGACAACAGATACGTTTGCATTGGATGCCTTCGAAAAAATTATTCTGCAAGATGATGTACAACTGCAATTGGTAGACGGAGACACCTTTCGTGCGCACGTTGCTTTCTTTGAAAACCTACAGGATGGGTTGCTGCTACAAGTAAGCGATGGCGTCCTACAAGTAGATAACGCCAACAGTTGCAGGTGGCTCAAAAAGCAGGATAGGCCCAAGGTGACCATCACTATGCCGCTGCATCAATTGGCTCATTTTGAGCATAAAGGAACTGAAAACGTAGCCATTGTCGATACACTTAGGAATCCCGAAATGTTTTTTGAAACCGATGGTAACGCAGGTTCTGTTGCGTTTACCTATGTGGGATCTAACTTGCGTATGGTGCAACACGCAGGGGCATCAAAAATTACAGTATCGGGTAGGGCACAGAACGTGTCCATATACAATGGCGGCCATGGGGTTACCGATTTTTCTGATTTAGAAGCCAATTTTATGGATGTGTCCAACCTCACGGGGGCCAGTGTACAGGTGCAAGCTTTAGGTATCTTGCAAATTCGCAATTACGGCAGGGGAACGGTGTCCTACTGCCCAGAACCGCAAGAAAAAACCATTAGCAATTTTTCGGGTGGACTCATTGAAGTTTGCCAAAACAACACGCCTTAATACTCTGGTAATGCTGCCGATGTACTTTCGGGCTTCAACTCAAGCTTACCATGAAATATTGCTTCTCATTGCTGTTGGTGGTAGTGGCTGGATTCTTTGTCCAACTGCAAGCCCAATCTTTCAAAGAAAACCGCAGAGCGGGTTTAAAAGAAAACGAAGATCTAGCTCCGTTTTACCATGGAGTTGCCAGTGGTGATCCCACAACAGAGGGTGCCATCATTTGGACGCGCTACACGGACGATAACCCGAGCAATCAGCCCGTTTCTTTATTGTATTTGGTGGCTACCGATACCGCCTTGCAAAATGTGGTGCAAGAAGGGGTGGCTATAGCCTCCCCACTCAACGATTATACGGTAAAGGTAGATTTGCAAGACCTGCAACCCAATACCTATTACTACTACGTTTTTGCCGATCGCTTTGGACGAGCATCCTTAATTGGAAGGACCAAAACCCTGGCACTTCCAACCGATACCAGTTACAGCCACTTTAGGGCGGCAACCATGAGTTGCAGTAGCATTTACAGTGGATTCTTTAATGGATATGCTCGTGTGGCCGAGCGCAACGATCTGGATGCCGTAATCCATACCGGAGATTATATCTATGATTTTGTGGACGGAAATGGTAACAATCGCATCCCCGATCCATATCCGGAAACACCAAAAAACTTGGAAGAATGGCGCGCACGCCACCATTATTATGAGTTAGATATGGACGCCATTCGCATGCGCCAGCAACATCCACTTATTGTAATATGGGACAACCACGATGTGGATGATTATGCCGATGATACGGTAAGCTACAACGGGGCCAACAAGGCGTTTAACGAGTGGATCCCTATTCGTCAAAATCCAGTGCCCTTGGTGGATACTTTGGAGATTTATCGCAAGTTAAATTTTGGGAGTTTGGTGGAGTTGTACATGCTAGATTGCTACAGCTACCACGATGATTTTTCTGGAAGCAACGCCAACAATATCAATGACGATGTAATTGATGATGCAGACCGAACCTATATGGGCCGGGAGCAGCGCGATTGGCTTTTTGATAACCTAGACAATTCTACGGCCAACTGGCGCATGTTTGGAACCCAAAAAATGATGGCGCCTTGGTGTGCGGGTTGTGTGCCAGATTTGGGGGGTCCCGATGTGGATATTCCCGGTCTAAATGATTTTGGAAATGTTTTTAATACCAAGGCTTGGGATGGTTTTCAGGGCGAGCGCAGAGCCTTATTTAATAAGCTTAGAGAAAACGGTTTTAAAAACAACTGTACCGTTAGTGGCGATGCCCACCTGGCCTTTTTTGCCGATTTAACAGAAGACCCTGCAAACCCCTTGGCCTATAATCCGGTTACGGGTGGCGATGCAGTAGGCGTGGAACTTTTACCTTCTTCACTAACCCGAGAAAATCTAGACGAAATTTTGGCCGCTGAAGGAGGTGGAAAGCCCGATGAACAGTTTCGTGTAGCCGCAAATGCCGCAGCAGAGGCATCCAACCAAACCAATTTGCACCACGTTTACAGCAATTTTGCAGACCATGGTTATGGTATTATAGATATTACTCCGGAGCGTCTTGTCGGGGAATTTTGGGTGAGTGAAAAAATAACGGTAGAAAGTGAGGAGGAAATGGCAGCCGCCTACACCTCCAATAGCGGAACGGGAATTTGGTCGCGGATTCCCAATCTTGCTCCAAGTCCAGGTAAAGATTTTCAAGCAGATCCTGCACCGCAAAGCCCACCCGATTTATCTGAGGTTTCCGTGGCTAGCCTTGCGCCCATTGAAGCAACAATAACGGTGATACCAAATCCAGTTGACGCGGGCAGTTTCACGGTGAAGCTCACCAAGAACTTGGCGGTTGGTTCGGTTCGGGTGTTGGATATTTGGGGACGAAATTTCCCCATCACTACCGAAAAGCAAGGAGATCATATCGTGGTAAACTTTAACCAGGAGATGGCCGCTGGAAATTATATTCTAGAAGTAACCGGGAAGCAGCAACAGTGGGTTAGGACTATTGTGGTACGATGACGGAACCATCAGAAACGAAAAAAGGCTGCTATGGTAACCCCAGAGCAGCCTTTTTAATTACTAATTTTTAGGACTTAGAATCGGATAGATACACCTCCATTAATAAGAGCCCCTGATCCAAGGCCAAACTCTAAGTTTGCTCCAATAGAAGAACCAAACATATAGCGCATACCTACGGTAGCGCGGTATCCTACACCACTTACGTTTCCTAAATCCTCAATAACCTCGTCTTCTCCATATTCTGGATCATTGGTATCTACGCTAAAACTCCAGTTGATGTACCCGACGGCAGCAGAGGTGTATGCATCAAAATTTCTTCCGTTTCCAAAATGAAAGGTTAGTTTGGGTAAGAATCGTAATCGTGTGATATCAATATCGTAGTTGTAGGTATTCATTTCTCCGCTATCGAAGTCACTGAAACTGTCGGTGAATGACATGCCACTGTTTGAATAATTAGCCATGGCACCAATACCAATTTTGTCGTTTACCATATATTCATAGCGCATTTCGGCAGGACCAAAACTTGTTACATTAAAATCATCGGTTCCGGGTGTCTCAAACGTAGTTCTAAGCATAGTGGTAAACAAATTCGGAAAACCGTAATTAGCGTCAATAAAGGAAGTTCCTTGTTCTATGCGGTCTCCGCCTCTACGACCTCGGTATTTGCGTTTTCTTCCGCCAGCAGCAGCATCTATGGTTGAAAAGACAATAATTGCTAGTAATGATAGTGCGAATACTTTCCTCATGAGTGAAATATTTTGACTAAAGTAGTACAAATCAGTCACTCTAAAAAACTGTTAATTATATTTTCCTTTTCATAAAGTGTTTGAGTGAGGCATGGAAGGTATTTATTAGTGCGTTAAGAATACTAAAAATGCTATTATGATCTATATGTACTGAAGAGTTGGCTTGTATGCCATGTGTATACTGGATAACTGGCTTTGTAGTGTCCAATTAACGCTTAACAAAATAATAATACGCTTATGGGTTAGTACATGTAGGATGTATTTTTCCTTCCAGACATTGCCACAAAGACTGTACCTTTGCAAGGCACAACTTTAGATGTGCTGGTTCGTTACTGTTGGTGTATGAAGTTGATATTGATTGCTATAGGAATGTTGGCCCTTGCTTTTGCAGGAATTGCTATCAAGATATGGGCAAAGAAGGATGGGAAATTTGCAGGTACATGTGCTAGTCAAAGCCCTTTCTTAAACAAAGAGGGAGAGGCCTGCAGCTTATGCGGTGCAAAGCCCGAAGAACAGTGCAAAAGCAACGACAACTAAGGTCGTTTTCTAAAAGGCTACCGGATTAGAATCGGAGCTTCCAGTTTATTTTTCTCAAACATTGCGGGTGCGCGGTCTCCCAAAACCAATGCGGTTGTAGCCCATGCATCGGCATAGGCACACGATGGATTTTTTACTGTTACACTCAATATTTCGTGGCTAACGGGTAAACCGGTAATTGCGTCAATGGTATGGCTGTACCGTTTTCCGTTGGCTTCGTAGAACTTACGGTTGCTGCCCGATGTAGCTATGGCAATGTTTGCAACGTGTATTGTGTCTTGTATTACGCGTTTCTCCTCAGATTGTGGCTTTTCTATTCCCAGCACCCAAAAATCGCCAGTGGGCTTTTTGTCGCCAACTTTTACTTCGCCTCCAAGTTCCACGAAGTAACTCGTTATGCCCTGTTCTTGTAAAAAACTTGTCATTAGGTCTACGGCCATGCCCTGTGCTACGGCATTAAAATCTAGTTGAGCAGCAAGGGGCTTTGTTATAGTAATTTGGTTGGATGGCCCTGAAGTAAGCTTCCATTCCTTAAAATCTACCAGGGCTTTAAGGCTATCTAGATTGGCGGTGCTGTCTAATTGGGGTCTTTGGTTGGGGCCAAAACCATAGGCTTTTACCAGGGGGTAGATGCTGGGATCAAATGCTCCTTGCGATTGCTGGTGTACTACTTCACTAATTTTCCAAACCTGCTTCCAGAAACCACAGCTATCTACAAGCGTAAATAGCGTATCCGTACTCTCGTTAAGAGCCGAAATTTGTGATTGAGGCCGGTAGTTAGATAGGGCGTAATCCAAACGCAAAAGTAGGCTGTCTATGCCTCTTTGCAATTTCAATGGAGTATTGGAGCCGTAATAGCTTACTTGGTAGGTAGTGCCTTGAGCATTACCGTAAAACTGTTTTTTCGTATCAGTTTGTTGCGAACACGCTGTAATGCCTAAAATAACAACGCAACTCCAGAAAACGCGATACATCAACATGGCGTATAAAGATATAAGGGTAGTGGTGAATGCCTTTCAATAAAAAAGCCCTTCCAAACGGAAGGGCTTTGAGTATGTTTTACCCTCCGAAATCATCGAAGGCTACGTTTTCATCGGGTACACCCCAATCCTCACACATTTTAAGAACTGCTTGGTTCATCATAGGAGGACCACAGAAATAGAACTCTATATCTTCTGGAGCATCGTGTTTGGTAAGGTACTGGTCGATAACCGCTTGGTGTACGAAACCTACGAAGCCGTCTCCTTCGTCATCCATATCTTTCATTACTTTCCAGTTGTCCTCTTCGAGGGGCTCGGAAAGTACCATATAGAATTTGAAGTTGGGGAAATCTTTCTCCAATGCTTTAAAGTGGTCTATGTAGAAAAGCTCTCTTTTAGAACGTCCACCGTACCAGTACGATACTTTGCGTCCTGTTTTCACAGTACGGAATAGGTGGTATAAGTGCGAGCGCATCGGTGCCATACCAGCACCACCACCAATGTATAGCATTTCGGAGTCGGTTTCCTTGATAAAGAATTCACCGTAAGGTCCTGAGATGGTCACTTTATCTCCTTCCTTACGAGAGAAAATGTATGAAGAGGCAATACCTGGATTTACATCCATCCATTTATTACGCTCTCTATCCCATGGTGGAGTAGCAATACGCACGTTCAGCATGATCTCACGACCTTCAGCGGGGTAACTGGCCATAGAGTATGCACGCTCAACGGTTTCATTGTTGCGCATTACGAGTGGCCAAAGATCAAATTTATCCCACTCCAGTTTAAATTTATCAGGCTGACCTGGGTGCTCTTCGGGGTGCGCTGTAATGTCTATATCAGCGTACTTAACTTCGCACTTCGGAATTTCAATTTGGATGTATCCACCCGCCTTGTAATCCATGTCCTCGGGGATCTCTACAACAAATTCCTTAATAAAGGATGCAACGTTGTAGTTACGAACCACAGTAGCTTCCCATTTCTTAATACCAAAAACTTCTTCAGGCACTTCCACCTTCATGTCGTTTTTCACCTTCACCTGGCAACCCAGTCTCCAGTTATCGGCAATCTCTTTACGAGTAAAATGAGGTTCTTCGGTGGGTAAAATAGAACCGCCACCTTCTGGAACCTGACATTTGCACTGTACACAAGTTCCTCCGCCACCACAAGCTGATGGAAGGAAGATCTTAGCATTACCTAAGGTAGAAAGTAAAGTGCCGCCTGCAGGAACTTCAACCTCGCGCTCACCATTGATAAGCAAGGTTACATTTCCAGACGGAGATAATTTGGCCTTTGCGTATAGTAGCATGCTCACCAGGAACAGCACTACAAATAGAAAGACGATAATGGTTGTTATTAAAGTTAAAGTCATGATTTCAAGTCACTATTAAAGTTCAATACCCATAAAGCTCATAAAGGCAATTCCCATAAGCCCAGTAATGATAAAGGTGATTCCTAAACCTCTAAGCGGAGCGGGAACGTCTGAGTAGCGGATTTTTTCGCGGATCGCGGCAATGGCTACAATAGCTAAAAACCAACCAACCCCAGACCCTAATCCAAACACGGTAGCCTCTCCGATGTTCGCGTACTGACGCTCTTGCATAAAGAGTGATCCACCCAAAATAGAGCAGTTAACTGCAATAAGTGGAAGGAAAATACCAAGTGCTCCGTATAGGGCAGGAGCAAACTTCTCTACAATCATTTCTACCAACTGTACCATGGAGGCAATAACTGCAATGAACATGATAAAGCTTAAGAAGGAAAGGTCTAAAGAGGCATATTCTGTACCCATCCAAGAAAGCGCTCCTTCCTTAAGGACAAAATTTTCTAATAAGTAATTGATGGGTACTGTAATTCCCAGTACAAAGATTACCGCGGCTCCGAGACCCACAGCAGTTTTTACCGTTTTGGATACAGCCAAGTACGAGCACATTCCTAGGAAATATGCGAAAATCATGTTGTCGATAAAGATCGACTTAACAAATATGTTTACGTAATCCATTTTGCGGTCCTATTAATTGGTTTCAATTAATTGCTTGTTCTTCGAGCGTTGTATCCAGATATAAATACCAACGATGATCAAAGCCATAGGAGGGAGGATCATGAAGTTGTTGTTTTCATACCCGATGCTGTACAATCCAAGCTTTTCAAAAACTGGGTAGCCCCAAATTTTTCCAGAACCAAATAGCTCGCGGAAAAATCCAACCACTACCAAGATGAGCCCGTAACCCAGTCCATTACCTAAACCATCTAGGATAGAAGGCCAAGGTTTGTTACCTAAAGCAAACGCTTCCAAACGACCCATGATTATACAGTTGGTAATAATAAGCCCTACGAAAACTGAAAGCTGTTTACTAACCTCGTATACATAAGCCTTAAGGATTTGGTCTACCAGAATTACCAAAGATGCCACTACCACCAGCTGTACGATAATCCGTATACGGGATGGGATAACGTTGCGCATTAGCGAAACGATCAAGTTTCCGAGTATCATTACCGCAATAACCGAAACGGACATTACGAAGGAGTTTTTTACCTGCACGGTAACCGCCAGTGCCGAGCACACACCCAATACCTGTACGGTAATCGGGTTGTTATCGTCTAGTGGGTCGGTAAGAAGTTTCTTGTTTTTCGCAGAGAAAAGCGGTTCTCTTTCCTTTACTTCTGCTGCCTCTTGTGTTGCTGTATCGCTCATGAGCAAATGTATTAGCTGGCTTTTGAAAAGTATGTGTTATACACCGCTAGGGTGCGATCTATCATTTCTTGTACACCGTTGGATGTAATAGTACCTCCGGTAATACCGTCTACTGCGTGCTTGTTGCTCGGATCGGAGCTTCCCTTAACGACCTTGATGGAAACAAATTCACCATCATCTTTGATTTTTTCTCCGTTGAACTGCTTTTCGAAGAAGTCTTCTTTAATCTCGGCACCCAAACCTGGCGTTTCGGTTTTGTGATCAAATGAAGCACCAAACACCGTGTTGTAGTCGCTTTCTAAGGCCATGTAACCCCAGATAGGTCCCCAAAGTCCTTTTCCAACAAGGGGCATTACCACATAACGCTTTCCGTCTTTTTCACATACATAAAGTGGGTAGTTTCGGTCTGCCGGGTCGTCAATAGAACGGTACTCCTTTTTAACTTCTATGTTAAATGCATCCTTTTTGTCGTTGGGATCAACTTCGCCTGACTTAGTGGAAATTACATTTCCAGAGTAGTCGATCACTTTGCGTTCCTTTACGTAACTCTGAAACAACTCTGGTGCTTCATCCATGGAAACTTCGAGTCGGATAGCAGCGAGAATGTCTTTCATTTTCTCGCGCTTTACATTTTCCTTTTGTGCAGGCTTAAGCGACATGGCTGCGATAGCCAAAATTGCCCCTACAATAATTACCATGATGATGGCAAAACCAAAAGTAAATCCGTTGCTGTTCTTATCTACTGCCATGGTTTCTTAAGCTTTAACTGGCTTTACGCGAGCCAAACGTTTTTTAATATTTCCTTGAATCACGTAGTGGTCTACCAGAGGTGCCATCACGTTCATAAATAGAATTGCTAAGAATACTCCCTCTGGGTACGCGGGGTTGAATACACGTATCATAATGGATAGTAGACCGATGAGGAATCCGTAGATAATTTTACCCTTATTGGTTTGCGCTGCCGTTACAGGGTCTGTAGCCATGAACACCATACCGAAAGCAAATCCTCCCAAACACAAGTGGTACAATGGAGATAGTTGCATCAATGTATTGTCTGCTGGGGCAACTAAGTTGAAAATCGTTGCCATAACTGCTCCACCCAAAAAGGCTGAAAGCATAATTCTCCAAGAAGCAATACCGGTAAACAACAGCACTACACCGCCAATAAGACACATAAGTGTGGAGGTTTCTCCAATAGAACCTGGAATGTACCCCATAAAAGCTTCTGCTAGGGAGTATTTTTCCGTGAAAGCTGCCATATCCATTTTGGCTGCGGCATCACCCAATGCGGTAGCTCCAGTAAACCCATCTACTGGGGTTTTATCTGCGGTGTTAATCCATACCTTGTTTCCAGACATGTAGGTTGGATAGGCGAAAAATAAGAACGCACGCGCAGTAAGCGCTACGTTTAGGATGTTCATTCCCGTTCCACCAAATACTTCCTTACCAATAAGTACTGCAAAAGCGGTAGCTACGGCTACCATCCAAAGTGGAATGTCTATGGGTAAACAAAGAGGAATTAGCATACCAGAAACCAGGAATCCTTCTTGGATTGCGTGGCCCTTGATCATGCAAAAGATAAATTCCACACCTAGGCCAACACCGTAAGATACCACCACAATTGGCAGTACGCGGATGGCTCCAAACAGGATTTTATCTAAGAAGGTTGCGGCTTCACCTACAGCCAAAAAGTGTTGGTGGCCGGTGTTCCACATTCCAAAAATTAAACAGGGTACCAAGGCCAAGATTACCATCATCATGGTTCTCTTTAGGTCAATGGCATCGCGAATGTGAGCTCCTTTTTTTGGAGTAGAATGACCAGGAGTAAATGCAAAAGTTGCCAGCGCATCAAAAAACACCCAGTATTTCTCGAGCTTTCCGCCCTTGTCAAACTTGGGCTGCTGGCTTTCGATAAAGTTACGTAACGCCTTCAAAATATAGTTGGTTTTTTTCTTTAGTTAATGGTTACGCCATTTCGGCTCTAAGGTTCGCGATACCGTCTGCAACAATTTGCTGTGCATCTATTTTACTGGTGCACACAAACTCGCATAAAGCAAAGTCTTCTGGCGCTATTTCATAGATCCCGAGGTTCTCCATGAGCTCGATATCGTTGGCTAAAATCGCCTTAATGAGGTGAACTGGATAAATGTCGAAAGGAAAAACTTTCTCGTACTGACCCGATACCACAAACGAGCGTTCCTCACCGTTTAGGTTGGTATCTAAATCGTACTCCTTTCCTTTCCCGATTAGCCATGTAGGGTAGGACTTAGAAGCTGAAAAGCGCTTCAAGCCAGGACTCAACCAACCCTCGGTAAGCAAGAATTTTGGAGTGTTTCCTTCGGGAAGCACGCTAACCTGATAGTCGTAGTATCCTACAAATCCTTCCTGAGAAACCATAAGGCCAGAAAGTGGACTGCCCGAAATAATGCGCTTGTCTTGGTTTTCTTCTACGTTACCATCTAGAAGATCCTTTACTGGAGCGCCCAAAATGGTTTTGTAGTGCTTAGGATTTTTCACCAAGCTACCGCCAACAGCAACTATCTTACTGAGGTCTACTTTACCGTTGGTAAATAGTCGCCCAATGTAAACCAGCTCTTGAGGTTTGATGGTCCAAACCACTTCGCCTTTGTTAATAGGGTCTATTTGGTGGATTTGTGTGCCGGTATTCCCAGCAGGGTGGGGGCCATCGAACTTATGCACCTCTAAATTGGGTGCTTTTAAATTCTTAAATGCTTCACCAAAACCGGGTTTTGCGCTCAATGACAAGTGCACTTTTCCTTCAGTTAGGGTAGAAATTACCTCCAGTCCTTTTTGCAGGAAGGCCTCTTGCTCAAACATGCTAAAATCGATGTCTGGAGACAAAGGGTTGGTATCGAATCCACTAATGAAAATAGCCTTGGGCTTACTTTCTGGATTGGCTACCACTGCATACGGACGCTGAATAATAAAGCTCCATAGACCACTAGCTAGTAGTGTTTCTTTTACGGCATCCACGTTGTCTTTGCTAACGGTAGGTATGTCGTAGTTGTGGTAGCGTGTTTCTTTATCGGCTAAAATTCTAATCTCTAGAATTTTGCGTTTTTCCCCGCGGATAATTTCCGCAATTTCACCACTAACGGGCGATGGAAACTTAACAGAAGGTCGATCTTTATCGTAGAATACAGGCTGTCCAGCCAATACTTCTTCTCCTTCTTTTACCGCAAGTTTCGGGGTTAAACCTGTAATGTCACTGGGCTTCAGGGCCACAACCTTGGGCTGAGGCGCACTGGCATAAATCTTATCAGGAGTACCTGTTAGGTTTATATCCAGCCCTTTCTTAATCTTCAGTACTTTGGCCATACTTTGAGTTGTCAGGCTATTTTTTGGGAGCACAAAAATATAAATTTGTTTAAATCATCAAGGATAAGCAGCTGCTCATTGTCTGTTTTTTTCTCCCGTGTAATTTTACGGCAAATAACCGTTTACCCTTTGTGAAGTTTTTAAATCCAAAAGTTTTTCTCCTTTTCAGTCTGCTACCCGGTTTTTTCGCATTTCCATCCGCATGGGGTCAAAACTCAGGTCTACGCAATCAAGTTTTCAACAAAAACGTGTACACGGTGCAAACCGGAATTGTAGGTGTAGAAATCTCAGAACCCTTTATTCCCCTCACGGGTAACCTGCAATTGGAGGTTATTTTCGATGTTCTTGGGGAAGAGGCACCGCAGCTTTCTTACGAGATCATCCATTGCAATGCCGATTGGAAACCCTCTGCATTACGTCCTACCGAATTCTACGATGGCTTTTGGAAAGATGCCATTACCAATTTCGATTATTCCTTCAACACCATTGTACCTTTTACCAACTATCAGTTTCGCATACCCGGCAATGGCCAGCGCTTTTTGCACAGTGGAAATTACATCGTGCGCATTTTTAATACCAATGACGAAGACGATCTGTATTTTCAGGAGCGAGTGGTGGTGTACGAAGAAACAAACAAGGTAGTGGCCAATGCCAAACAACCCGACCGAATGTATATGCGAAATACGCACCAGGAAATTGACTTTACCGTGTATCACAGCGGGCTCGAAGTTGGTCCTGGAACGATGCGTCCTACCGCTACCATTGTAAAAAATGGCGACTGGAGTACGGCTATTGAACGGTTGGAGGCGCGGTTTATCCGCCCCAAGGAGTTGGTCTTTGATTACGATACCGGAAATGTGTTTTTGGCTGGAAATGAGTATCGCTATTTCGACTTGCGCGATCTCAGCTTTAACAGCGAGCGCGTCTATCGTATGGATAAATCAGCAACACCCTTCTTTGTGCAACTCTACCGAGATGCCGACCGCAGTAACCAGCGCTACACCAACTACAATGATATTAATGGCCACTTTGTAGTCTTTAATGCCCAAGGCACTGAGCCGCCCTATGATTCGGACTACCTGCAAACTTTTTTCAGCATTCCTGCCGACTATCCTTTAAACGAAGGGGAGCTTTATGTTATGGGTGATTTTAACCTGGGCGGAAAAGATCCTCGATTTCGGATGGAGTACAACCAAGAGCGCAAGCAGTACGAGGCGTTAATCTTAGTTAAACAAGGATTTTATAATTACTATTACGCCCTCTACGAAGAGCATTACCCTGTGGAACCCTATAAGGAAGGCAACCACTGGGAAACAGAGAACCAGTACCAAATATGCGTGTATTACCGCGCACTTACCGACCAGGCCGACCGCTGCGTGGGCTTTACATCGGTAAATAGCATTTTAAAATAGCATGACCATACGACAGGCCTACGATGTAGAGGTAGTGGTGCAAACGTACTACGAGCAAGAGCAGAGCAATCCTACAGCGCCTTACTTTTTCTTTAGCTACCTCATACATATTAAAAACCGCAGTGCCCATGCGGTACAGCTACTCTCGCGACACTGGGATATTTATGACCCAGGCTCTGGCGAGCAAACCGTTGAGGGCGAAGGAGTAGTAGGGAAGCAGCCTGTTATAGCACCGGGAGAATTTCACGAGTATCGGTCCTTTTGCCAATTGCGTTCACCATTTGGTAAAATGGATGGATTTTACACCTTTGAAGACCCAAAAACGGGGGTTACTTTTCAGGTAAAAGTGCCCACCTTAATTTTTCAGTATCCAACAGCTTTAAATTAAAAAGAGACTACACATGGCTAACGCTTATTTTAAACCACCAAAAGCGGTTAACGAACCCATTTTCGATTATGCGCCCAACACGCCAGAGCGCAAAAAATTAGAGGAAGCGCTTGCCGAATTGCGCAGTAAAGAAGTACACGTACCACTTTATATTGGGGGGGAAGAGGTTGAAACGCAAGACAAGCGGCCCATGAACCCACCGCATGACCACCAGCATCTCTTGGGGCACTTTTCTTATGGCACCAAAGAGCATGTTTCTAAAGCAATAGACTCAGCTTTGCAAGCACGCGAAACGTGGTGCAAAATGGCTTGGCAAGACCGCGCTGCCATTTTCCTAAAAGCGGCAGAGCTTATATCTACCAAGTATCGCTATCAGATGAATGCGGGAACCATGCTTACGCAAAGTAAAAACGCCTTTCAGTCTGAGATTGATGCCGTTTGCGAATTGATAGACTTCTTGCGTTATAACGTAGAGTTTATGACGGAGATTTACGAAAAGCAACCTGAGAATGCCAAAGGAATTTGGAATCGCTTAGAGTACCGTCCGCTAGAAGGCTTTGTTTTTGCTATAACACCCTTTAATTTCACGGCCATTGCAGGAAACCTTCCCATGTCTGCGGTTTTAATGGGTAACGTTTGTGTTTGGAAACCGGCAGAATCGCAGATATACTCATCCAACCAGGTAATGCAGATTTTTAAAGAAGCTGGTTTGCCCGATGGAGTAATCAACATGGTAGTAGCCGATGGTCCTGATGTAGGCGAGGTGGTATTTAAGCACCCAGATTTCTCGGGCTTGCATTTTACCGGTTCTACCGCTGTATTTAAGCACCTTTGGAAAGAGATAGGAAGCAATATAGACATCTACAAGCAGTATCCTCGCATTGTTGGAGAAACGGGAGGTAAAGATTTTGTGTTTGCACACCATACTGCCAACCCCAAGGAAGTAGCTACTGGTTTGGCACGTGGTGCATTTGAGTTTCAAGGGCAAAAGTGTTCTGCTGCTTCCAGAGCCTACATTCCAAACAATCTTTGGGAGGATGTAAAAGAGCACCTGCTGGCGCAAGTGAACTCCTTTAAAATGGGGCCAACAGAAGACTTCAACAACTTCATTAATGCCGTAATTGACAAGCGCGCTTTTGATAAAATTGCGGGCTACATCGATTACATCAAAGAGGCTCCCGATGCAGAGATTATTGCAGGAGGAAACTACGATGACAGCAAAGGATACTTTATAGAACCCACTGTAGTGGTGGTTAAAGATCCCAAGTTCCGTACCATGTGCGAGGAGATTTTTGGCCCAGTACTTACCATTTATGTCTACGAAAAAGACCAGTGGAAAGAAACGGCTGAGATTTTGAATGGCACCTCGGAGTATGCGCTTACTGGGGCTATCTTTGCTAAAGATCGCTACGTTATTGCAGAACTTACCGATATGCTCGAACAAAGCGCGGGTAACTTTTACATTAACGATAAACCAACTGGAGCGGTGGTAGGCCAGCAGCCATTTGGAGGTGCCCGTGGTTCGGGAACCAACGACAAAGCGGGCTTTTATCTAAACCTGTTGCGTTGGGCTTCGGTACGTACTTTAAAAGAGACTTTCAACCCACCTACCGATTACCGTTATCCTTTTATGGGCTAAGCGGTTATCGCTTAAAATAATCTTTAGTTTTAAGGCCACCTTCGGGTGGCTTTTTTTGTTGAGTAATGCGAGGATTGGGATTTAAGGTAGCACTTTGGATATGTTGTGGTGGGTTTTCCATACTGGGCGTTGATGTCTTTGCCCAGGTAAACAACTATATCAATTTTACGGTGGACGATGGTTTACCCAGCAACGAGGTGTACCATGTAATTGAAGATGAGCAAGGCTACATTTGGTTTGCTACCGACAAGGGCGTCTCTCGTTTCAACGGGTATGAGTTTGAGAATTTCACTACGACAGACGGTCTTCATAACAACGTTATTTTTCAATTGTATGAGGATACCGTAGCCAACAGGATATGGTGTACAGGGTTGGGAAATGCGCTGAGTTTTTTTGATTTGAAGACAACGCAAATTAGGGTAGTAGCCTTTGCTGAAGATATTTTGAGCGACCGTCAGACTGACAAATACATATTCAAAATAGAACAGGATACTGTAGTTTTAAATTACAGGTACAACGTCTCTACATATCATTATGATGGGTCCGACCAGTTGCGCTTGATAAAAGAATTGGAGGTTCGATCCGAATATAAGGTCACTTACCGTTATCCTTTTTTTAGGAAATATTCGAGAGGCAATAAGGTAAATCAGTTAAAGGTATTAAATGGTTATCTCTGTCGCTATCAATACATGGATACCACCTATAATGTGCACTACCTTAACCAAGGGTTTAGCAAAGATAGGGGGATGGCTACCAAACTGAACAACGGTGTGTTTCTTTTTCATGAGGTGGGTTCTATTTATTTTATAGACTCCCTGGGTCATATTGAGAAAGAAAATAACATAGAAAACGGTTTAGGCGTGTATGTAGATAGTCTTCGTGGTGTGTATGTTGTGCGCGAAGATGGTGCGACTTTAATCCAAATGGACACTTCTGGAAGCGTTTTGATATCGCCTATCCCCGCATTAGAGAATAAGTTTGTAACATCTTGTACCTGGACTCAAGAACAGAGCTTTTGGGCAACTACCCGAGACCAAGGTGTGTTCTATGCCAAATCCGATTACATTAATAAACGAACCGAAGCCGACGGGTTGGTGAAAAATGCGGTTCGTGCGTTCTATCCAGACCAGATCAATCAATGTTTATGGGTGAGCTATTACGGTTCTGGGAGCTTGACCAAGGTGTTAAAGGATTGGAGCTTCAAGAATAAGAGTGTTACCCAATTGGAGATAGAATATTTGCATCCTGTTGGACCCGATACATTGCTAGTATCCTCTGGAAATAGTACCTACGTTTATACCCTTAGATCAAATAAAAAGCATCGTCTTCCATACGAAGGAATGGCCCAATTCTACAACACAGCTAGCAGCGATATTTGGCTGCACCGTAAGGCAAAGGCCGGCACTTTAGTTAACGGTGTCATAGATCAGTCTACACGAAAGGGTAGCTATCGTGTTGGTATTAGCACCGATGAACAAATGGTTCGGTTTAGGGATACGATTTGGTCTGGTGGATTATTTGGTTTGGGCTATCTGGATTCTGAAGAAAAATGGCACACATATCGAAAGGATATGTTTGGAAGGGTAAAAGGAATAGCACACCACCAAGATGAGTTTTTAGCTATCGCTTCACTGGGAAAAGGCTTATTTGTAAGAGTGGATAATTCCATCCTTCAAATTACTGAGGCAGATGGCCTAATTAGTAATTTGTGTAATGGGGTTTACGTGGATAATAAGCAAGGCATCTGGGTGTATAGTAATAAAGGAGTTAGTCATGTTACTTTCACTGACTCTTCCTATTTGGGTTATAATATCTTTAACTACACCCCGCAAGACGGCTTACTTTCTGCACAAGTTAATGATGTGATCCGGGTAGATAGCAGTGTTTGGTTTGCTACACCGAAAGGTATTAATACCGTAGACTTGCGCTATGAGCAGTTGGATAAAAAAAATTGCTCCACAGAAATTTTAGGAATTCAAGTAGATGAAACTGCGCTTGCTACAAGTCAAGAAGCTAGCATAGATTACAATGCGAATCTGGAGTTTGAATACATCTCAGTAGACATTAAAAAACTAGGCAACATCATCTACGAATACCGGATGCTGGGGCTAGACCCTGTATGGAGAAAAACTCAAAGTCGCTCAGTACGTTTTCCAAAATTAGAAGATGGTGATTATACGTTTGAGGTTCGCGTGTTTGATCCGTCTGCTAGAATGACACCGCGGTCGGCCACCTTTAGCTTTTCAGTTATTGCTCCCTTTTGGAAAACCTGGTGGTTTTTATTGTTCTGTGGGTTTTTAATAGCTGCGGTTATTCGTTTTCGTTTTGCGCAGTTACGAGAAAAAAGCAAGCTGAAAACGGAGTTGTTGGATGTACGCAGACAAGCACTAGCTGCTCAAATGAACCCTCATTTTCTTTTTAATTCCTTCAATTCCATTCGCAACTTTGTTTTGCAAAACGATAAGGAAAAGGCCGATGAGTACATCGTGCGTTTTTCTGAGTTAACCCGTGGCATACTAAACAACTCATTTAAAGAGTCCATTTCCCTTCAGCAGGAGCTAGATATGATAGCGAACTACCTGGATATTGAGCGTATGCGGGTGCACAACAAGTTTGATTACGATATCGCCATTTCTCCGGATGTGGAGGCTGACACCATAGAAATACCACCTGCAGTGTTGCACCCTTTTGTAGAGAATGCGGTGTGGCATGGAGTAAAAGAACTTACCGATAGGCAAGGCAAAATTGATATCCGCTGCTTTCTAGAAGGAGCGTACTTAATTTGTCAAATACAAGACAATGGTAAGGGTTTTGAGAAGTCACCCAAAAAAGATCCCCGCAAGCGAAAGTCTTTTGGAATAGATATTACCAAACAGCGTTTAGAGCTAGTACAAACTGCCTACCATCAACAGGTTCAGGTAGATGTGAGTACCATTAAAAAAAATGGAGTTGTAGCTGGTGTGCTGGTAACCTTAAAATTTAAGTTGAGTCATGGAAAATAAAATCACCGCGGTATTAATTGATGATGAACCGGCAGCAGTAGAGTCTACCCAATATTTGCTAGCGGAGTATTGTCCAACCGTGCAAGTGGTGGGCACGGCCAACTCGGTGCAGGCGGGAATAGAGGCTATCGATAGAAACAACCCCGATGTGATTTTTTTAGATGTACAAATGCCGCATGGCGGAGGTTTTGCCTTACTAGAACATTACGAAAAGCCCACTTTTCAAGTGATTTTTGCGACTGCTTACGATTCGTATGCAATCCGGGCATTTGAATACAGCGCTGTAGACTACTTACTAAAACCCTATCGCTCATCCGACCTGGTAAAAGCCATAGAAAAAGCGCAGGGCAATAAAGATATGGAGCTGCGCATTCAGCAGCTGGAGCTGCTCCGTAAAAACATGGAAAAACCTGCGCAAATGATTATTCCGGTTTCGGGAGGAACGGAGATCATTGCTTTGTCGGATTTGGTTTACCTAGAGGCTGACAACAATTACACTACCTTGTATTTGAGAGGCGAAAAAAAGATACTGGTATCCAAAACGCTCAAGTTTTTTGTAGATCAATTGCCAGACGAGCAGTTTTATCGGGTACACCACTCGTATTTGGTGCAGCGTGGATTTATTGAAAAGATCGCTTCCGATGGAAAAACTCTGGATACCAGCGATTTCAAGGCTACCATTCCCATCTCCACAAGAAGGAAGCCCGCCTTTATGAAGTGGCTAAAAACACAGCCATAAAAAAAGCTCCGTTTCCGGAGCTTTTCATGTTTCGCACACCAATAAAATAAGAAGAAGAAAACCATACTCTTTACAGAGCCAAAGGAGATGCGAAATGCTTTTTCAATAGGAGCTTTTTTGCCCTTTTTGGTTACTGCTAAAGTATGTGGCAATGTGTTGCGATATACTGATCCGTAGCATGATCGTCACGCTTTTTGAGTAACTGAATTCTTACGCTTAGTAAGTGTGGATTTTGAGCCCACACTGTTTTTTCTCAATCCCTTGGAATACGATTTTTTATCGGAAAATAATTAGTGTCTGCCGTGGGATTGTCCCATATTTGATCCATCACCCTAGGTACCTTACCATGAAAGAGATCAATAAAAACGCTCCAGTATTAGTAACTGGAGCCAACGGCTATGTAGCGAGTTGGATCGTGAAAAAACTGTTAGACGAAGGCATCACTGTACATGCTGCAGTTCGTAACCCTTCCAACAAGAAAAAAGTAGGTCATTTGGAGTCCCTCGCAGTAAATGCCCCAGGGACACTCAAGTTTTTCGCGGCCGACCTGCTTACGCCCAACGCCTATCAAGAAGCCATGGAGGGTTGCGAGTTGGTTTACCACACGGCTTCTCCATTTACTACGAGTGTAAAAGATCCACAAAAAGAGCTCATAGACCCTGCCGTAAAAGGTACCGCCAATGTATTGGAAACCGCCAATGCGGTGGAGTCTGTAAAGCGCGTGGTAGTAACCAGCAGCTGTGCGGCTATTTATACCGATGCCATTGACACGGTAAATGCTCCGGGCGGTAAAATAACGGAAGCGGTTTGGAATGAAACGGCATCCTTACACTATCAACCCTATTCATATTCCAAAACTTTGGCCGAGAAGAAGGCCTGGGAGGTTGCAGAGAAGCAAGACGGCTGGGATCTGGTTACTGTAAACATGAGTTTGGTGATGGGACCTTCACTAAATCCGAGAGCTACTTCAGAGTCTATTAATATTTTAAAGATGTTGGGTGGAGGCGAAATGAAAGCCGGAGCACCCAAAATGGGCATCGGCCTGGTAGATGTGCGCGATGTGGCAGAGGCTCACTTTAAGGCTGGATATATGCCTAAGGCGCACGGCCGCTATATTACCTCGGCTCACAATACCAACTTTTTAGAAATGGCAGAAGTACTGCTGCCCAAGTATGGTGAAAAATACCCCTTACCTAAAAAAGCGCTACCCAAGTGGCTGCTATTGTTGGTTGGGCCTTTGGTAAACAAGTTATTTACACGCAAATTTATTCGCAACAACGTAAACGTGCCGTGGCGTGCCGATAACTCCAAGATTAAAAATGAACTGGGCATGGAGTTCCGGTCCATGAAAGAAACCATGGAAGATGCCTTTCAGGATTCCATTGACAATAACATGCTCTAAACCCCAAACCTCCAGGCTATGAAAAATTTCCTCTTTAGTTTTTTTGTTCTTTTTCTTGCTGTGGTGAGTAACGCTCAAAATACGAGTTCAAATTACCAAACCGCGGTGGGTATTCGTGCTGGTGGAACCTCAGGAATTACCGTAAAACACTTCATCGCATCCAACCAGGCAATAGAAGGAATTGTAGGACTATGGAATAACGGTTTTGGAGCCACTGTTTTGCTGGAAATACACGAAAGTGCGGGTGAGCCCGGATTAAACTGGTATTACGGTGCAGGAGGACACATTGCAGTTTGGGACAACAGCGGCAGAAACGGAAGAGATGCTTGGTTCTACAACAACCGCATTGATGGTATTGCACTGGGAGTAGACGGTATTGTCGGCTTGGAGTATAAAATCCAGCCCATACCCATTGCTATAAGTGCCGATTTAAAACCTTTGTTGGGAATACATTCGGGAGGTAATATCCACTTTGGCCTCGATCCTGGGATAGGGGTTAAGTTTGTTTTTTGATGCATCGCTAGCGCTAAAGAGCTAACAATCACAACATAAAAAAAAGCCACCCAGGGGGTGGCTTTTCTGTATAAGTATATGGTGGCTCGTGCTTAGTGAGACGCAAGGTAATCTGCAATTCCGCTGTGGGTTGCATTTAATCCGTCTTCACCTTTTTTCCAGTTTGCTGGGCAAACCTCTCCTTTTTCTTCCAAGAATTGAAGCGAATCTACCATGCGGATCGCCTCATCTACGTTTCTTCCAAGAGGTAGGTCGTTTACCAATTGGTGACGTACCATTCCTTCCTTGTCAATTAAGAAAAGACCACGGTAAGCAACCATTTCACCGTGAGCAATCATTTCACCTTCTTCGTTGTAGTCCCACTCACCAGCAAGAACATCGTAGTTGGTAGAAATGGTTTTGTTGGTATCGGCAACTATAGGATAGGTAATTCCTTTAATTCCACCGTTATCCTTATCTACTTGCAACCAACCCCAGTGGCTTTGCTCGGTATCGGTAGATACCGCTACTACAGCTACATTGCGCTCCTCAAATTCAGCCAATTTTGACTGAAATGCGTGCAACTCAGTAGGGCATACAAAAGTGAAATCCTTTGGGTAAAAGAAAAGCACAACGTACTTCTTACCAATGTACTGGTCTAATGAAAAATTTTCTACGATTTCTTCTCCGTTAATTACTGCGGCAGCAGAGAAATTAGGAGCTTTTTGTCCAACTAATACAGCCATAATTTGTGTTGTTGTTTAATTTTTGTGACACCAAAAGTAGGGCGCACAAACCGAAAACAGAAAGAATTTAGATTGTTTTAATTAATGGTAATATCAGCAAACCTTATGCGGTTAGAAAATAAATAGCCAAACCCAATAAAATAGCGATAAGCTTGGAGGGTTTTAACTTGTGTCCGTCTTCTAACTCAAATAGTATGGTTGTGCTTACATGCAAGAAAATTCCCACTGCCACAGCGGTAAAGCGCGCTTGCCAACTTTCGCGTATCAGATTGTCGTAGCCGAAGGTGTTTCCAATAAGTACAGTGGCTGGCGCAGAAATACAGAATAGTGAAAACCAAATCCAAGATTTCTTAATGCCTAAAGGGCTCGATTTTAAAATGGAAGCCAACGTTAAAGCGATCGGAGCTTTATGCATCAATATGCCTAGCAAGTAGTTATTGTGCGAATGTCCATGGCTGTGGTTGTGCACCATGGGGATGCTTTCTATAACCGAATGCACCGTGAGACCGGCAATCGCTAAAATGGGAAAGTATTGCGAAAACTGCCCGTGTGAGTGATAGTGTCCGTGTTCTACCCCACGTGTCAAGTACTCCAAGATTACTTGCATAAAAAAGCCTACAAGCACAAAGTTTCCTGCCTCGTAACCTAGAGACTTGTATGACTCTGGCAGTAGATGGCAAAAAGAAAGTGCCAATAAAAACGTACCCGAGAGCGACAGTAGAGGTTTTACACCCTTACTGAAATGTGTATTAGAGGAGTGGAAAATAATAGCTCCAGGCAATACAGAAATACCAAGGAGCAATAAAATTTGTGCGGTTGACAATAACTAGCGCTTTTGAGCTACAATGATAAGTCTATCTGAGCTATCGGCACGAAACGGGTTTAAATTGTAGTCGCCAAATAGGTTTCTTACTTTGAAACCTGCGTTGGCCAGTAAAAATTTAAAATCGCTGAGTTCTAAGGATTGCACGCGCTCGTAAAAGTGATAGGGTTTCCCCAGGTGCTCGAACTTAATCTCTTTCACAATCTTTCCCTTTTGGTGGTATCGTTCAATGTGGAAGGTAATATCGTCTACTGTTTTGGTTTCTTCCTCAACCAAATTGTGCACCACCTTCGTAGCATTTAAAAAATCAATAACCAGAATGCCTTTATATTGCAGCATTTTACGCACTGCGTTTAAGGTTTTTAGGTTGTCTGCGGCATTGGAGAAGTAGCCGAAACTGGTAAACAAATTGGTAACCAAATGCGCCTTTAAGTTCGGGAAGTGATGGCGCATATCGTGCTGGTAAAATTTGAGCCTGTCGTTTTCAAAAACCTTGGCTTCTGCAATATTGTCTTCGGCCAAATCTAAACCCGTTACCTGGTAACCCATTTGGTTCATATTTACCGCGTGGCGCCCTTTGCCGCAAGCCAGGTCAACAATATGCGACTGCTTATCCAGCTTTAAGAAACCCATTAGGTTTTCTATAAAAGCACGGGCTTCATTATCGTCTCTGTGCTGGTATAGGGTGTGATAAAATGGACTGTTAAACCACTCCTCAAACCAGTTCTTAGAAGCAATTGTTGGGTTTTCCATTGCGGTGCAAAAGTAGTATTCTAGGTGGCTTAGTGTATCTTTCGGCCTCTAAATTCACAGGTTTTTCATTAAAACATAAAGAAGCCATCTTTACGGCCATGCGCACCACTTATTTTGCCGATGTTATTTTGCCACTGGCCTTGCCCAAAACATACACATACAGGGTACCACAGGAGCTGGCTAATGAGGTAGCTACTGGCAAACGCGTATTGGTGAGTTTTGGAGGCAGTAAAATGTATGCAGCCATTGTGGCAGCAGTGCATACGCAAGCGCCACAATACTACCAAGCCAAGTATTTGGATGCAGTATTGGATGAGGCACCTATAGTGACTGCACGGCAATTGGCTTTTTGGCAGTGGTTAGCATCCTACTATTTGTGTGGATTGGGCGAAGTAATGTTGGCTGCTATGCCTGCTTCCTTACGCTTAGCTTCTGAGACACAGGTGCTACCCATAGAGTTGGACCAAGAAGACCAACAACACCTAACCGATGAGGAGGCCCGGGTGTATGATGCCCTTTGGATACAGCAGAAGATGTCGGTCTCGGAAATTGCAGAGCTACTCGATAAAAAGACGGTAACCCCTGTAGTGAAATCCATGTTGGAAAAAGGTGCCGTTGCTTTGGAAGAAGAAGTGCATGAGCGCTATAAGCCGCTTCTGAAAACTTTTGTCCGTTTATCGCCTCAACTTAAAGGCGATGCTCGTTTAAACGATGCCTTGAATACACTGAATAAAGCCCCAAAACAACAAGATTGCCTTATGGTACTGTTGCAGCAACGCAATCCATACGCCTGGATTACCAAGCAACAGCTCACCAAAAAGCATAGCCTGAGTGCTTCTGCATTGAATGGATTAGAAAAACGAGGTTTTATCCAAGTACAAAAACAGGCAGTAGATCGTATTGTGGCCACAGCAGCGAGTAAAAAGCAGGTGGTGCTCAGTGAGTCTCAACAAACCGCTGCAGATCAGATTCAACAGGGCTTTTCGCAGAATAAAGTTGCCTTGTTGCATGGGGTAACGGGTAGTGGAAAAACCGAAATTTACATCCAACTCATAGAATACTACCTACAGCAGCAAAAGCAAGTGTTGTATTTGGTGCCAGAAATTGCCCTTACCAGTCAGTTAACTGGTAGGTTGGAAGCGTATTTTGGTAAGCATTTACGAGTATATCATTCGCGCTTTACCAACAACGAGCGTGCCGAGGTGTGGTATAAAATCCTGGAAAATGAGGAAGTCAAGATTGTAGTAGGAGCTCGTAGTGCTGCACTGTTGCCTTTTCATGATTTGGGCCTCATTATCGTGGATGAGGAGCATGATCCATCCTACAAACAGCAGCACCCCGCTCCGCGCTACCAGGCTCGCGATGCGGCCATCAAGTTGGGCCAACTGCACCAGGCTAACATTTTATTAGGTTCGGCTACGCCTTCCATGGAGAGTTTTTACAATGCTCAAAATGGCAAATATCACTACGTATCGTTAACCGAGCGGTATGGCGATGCCGTACTCCCCGAAATTCTGGTGGCCGATATGCGTATTGCCAAACGCGACAAGAATATTCGTGCAGAACTTTCTGGGTTCTTATTTCAAGAAATGGAGGCGACGCTAGCACGAGGCGAGCAGGTAATTTTGTTTCAAAACCGCAGAGGTTACGCTCCGCGTTGGTTGTGCAACACCTGCGGTTGGGTGCCCGAGTGCAAGAATTGCGACATCAGCCTTACCTACCACAAATACCGACATCAACTTACCTGCCACTATTGCGGCTATAAAATGCCACCACCAAGAACCTGTATGGCTTGTGGAAGCACTGATATTACTATGGTGGGCTTTGGAACCGAGAAAATAGAAGACGAGCTGGTTCTGCTGTTACCAGGTGTTACTATTGGTCGCATGGATTATGATACCACCCGGGGAAAACAATCCTACCAGAAAATAATACACGATTTCCAAGACGAGGAAATACAAGTGCTGGTTGGAACACAAATGGTTACTAAAGGCCTAGATTTTGGCAATGTGGGCTTGGTAGGGGTGCTTAGTGCCGATCAAATTTTGAGCTTCCCAGATTTTAGAGCGGCAGAGCGTGGTTTTCAGCTTATGACCCAAGTGTCGGGTAGGGCAGGAAGGAGAAAAAGCCGGGGAAAAGTAATTATACAGGCCTTTAATCCTGAGCATGCAGTAATCCAAAATGTGGTGCAAGGCGATATAAAATCCGTATATCGCAATGAGTGGCGAGAGCGTCAGAGTTTTGTGTATCCTCCTTTTTGCCGTTTGGTAGGACTAACTTTTAAGCACCGAGATGCCAATGTGGTTTCAGATGCTAGCGTGCACATTGTGCAGCAGTTAAAAACCAAGTTGGGAAGTCGTGTTCTAGGCCCCGAAGCTCCTGCCATAGCGCGCATTAAAAACCAATACATTATGGAGGCCTTAATTAAGCTGGATGCCAAAATTGACCTAGAGCGTGCCAAGTTGTTTATCCAAGAAACCGTAGCCGCGCTAAAACAGCACAAAAGCTTTAAGTCGGTGCGCGTAATTATCGATGTGGATCCTTACTAGCTGTTGGTGCTGAGTGTGGTAGGCGTCTAATATTTTAACCCCAGTTTTTTATAAATAAAGTGCATCAGCCAGGCAGGTCCTACTAGTAAAAACTGGAGGTCTTTAAAAAAGGAGGGTTTCTTGCCTTCTATGTTGTGTCCGATAAATTGGCCTATCCAGGCAACAACAAAAAGCGCAAACGAAATCCAGCCTAATGATAAGGAACTTTGCTCTAGAGCGGCAGCACCCATAATGCATAGAGCCGAGAAAAATATGAGTCCCAAAAACAGGCGAAAAGACATAAAGAGGTAAAAGATAGACCCCACCAGAATAAGCAGCGTGCCAAAATTAACGTAGGGCTGCCAGGCTTCGGGAACCATAGCGTCTAAAAAGCCATGCGGTATGGCCGCAAGCAAACCTACAATGCTGAAAAATATAGTGGGTACACAAATCCAGTGAATGGCCTTGTTGGTTGGGTTCTGGTGACTCTCGCCATACTCAGAAAACCATTGATCTGCTGTTTTCATGCCCAAAAGTTAAGAAAACTATCGGTCAGTTTTGCCAAGGAGTGGCGTCCAAACACCATCATTGCTCGGAGGTTGCGCTGTAATAACAATGGCTTCCTTAGAAACAGGGTGTGTAAAAGCAATGGATCGGGCATGCAGGCTTATGGATCCATCTTTGTTGGGGCGCTTGGCACCGTACTTTACATCGCCTTTTATGGGGAACCCAATGTGCGCTAGCTGACAGCGTATCTGATGGTGGCGTCCCGTTTGTAAATCTACTTCTACCGCAGTGTAGCGGTCCAGAACCTTTAAGGTTTTATACTGTAGCAAGGCTTTTTTACTTCCAGGAATTTCTTTGGGCGAAGCGTAGGATTTATTCTGGGAAGGGTTCTTTTTGAGAAAGTGCTCCAAGGCTTTTGCCTTTGGTTTTATGGTGCCTTCCACCACAGCCCAGTACGTTTTTTCATGCCGGTGTTGCTTAAACATGTCATTTAATCGTGCCAGGGCTTTGCTAGTTCGGGCAAATAAAACAACGCCTGTTGTGGGTCGGTCTAGTCGGTGGGTGACACCCAAAAACACATTGCCAGGCTTGTTGTACTTGCGCTTTAAGTACGATTTAAGCAAATCGGGGAGGATAACATCGCCCGTTTTATCGCCTTGTACCAAATCTCCGGCACGCTTGTTTACAGCAATAATGTGGTTGTCTTCGTACAGTATTTCTGGCATAGAAGCCATGGCCTAATACTGCTCGTGGTCGTTGGGAAAATCTTTGGAGCGCACATCATCTACGTAGGTAGATACAGCGCCTTTTATCTCATCGTATAAGTTGTGGTAGCGTCTTAAAAAGCGGGGATTAAACTGGTGGGTAATTCCCAACAAATCGTGCGATACCAGCACTTGGCCATCTACACCGTTACCCGCTCCAATACCAATAACTGGGATTTTTACTTCTTCGGCCACACGCGCAGCAAGTTTGGCAGGAATTTTCTCTAAAACTATAGCATAGCAGCCCACTTCCTCCAAAGCTTTGGCATCGGCCAGGAGCTGGGCGGCTTCCTCTTCTTCTTTGGCACGCACAGTGTAAGTTCCAAACTTGTATATGGATTGTGGCGTAAGGCCCAAGTGTCCCATGACGGGAATTCCAGCCGATAGAATACGATCTATAGATTCTATAATTTCTTGTCCGCCCTCTAGCTTTACAGTGTGCGCACCCGCTTCTTTCATGATACGGATGGAGGAGTTTAAAGCTTCTTTAGAGTTTCCCTGGTAGGAACCAAAGGGTAAATCGACCACAACCAATGCGCGTTTGGTACCGCGCACAACTGAGGCTGCGTGGTAAATCATTTGATCTAAGGTAATGGGTAAAGTAGTTTCATGTCCAGCCATGACATTACTGGCAGAGTCACCCACGAGGATAATGTCTACGCCCGCTTCGTCTACAATTTTTGCCATAGAAAAATCGTAGGAGGTTAGCATGGCAATTTTTTCACCCTTTAACTTCATTTCCTGCAGTACGTGCGTAGTAACCCGTTTTACCTTTCCGTGGATCGACATAGAATTATCTCCTTTTGCTCGCTAAAATTACGTTTAATTTGCAACGCTTTATGAATTTGAGACTTTTCTTACTTATTACGGCCGTTGCCACTGTTTTTTTTGGATGTGATGAAGATTTTGAGGTGTTCGCACCGTACAAAACAGTCCCCGTTGTTTTTGGGGTACTCAATACCAATGATACCACGCACTACATTAAAATAAACCGCACTTTCCAAGGCGAAGGTGATAACCTGGAAGCAGCTCAGATTGCCGACTCAACGGCTATTGAGGTTTCCAATGTTCAGGTAGAATTCTTGAACACGAATGGAACGGTTGTAAAGACTACCATGCTGACTAGAGATACCTTAGAACCACGCCAGCCTGGAGATTTTTACACTGCGCCCAATGTGGTGTATACATTTAACGAATCGGACCTGATTCGCTACGCCTCGGCACGATTGTCTTTTGTTTTTAATGGAGAAACCTTAACGGCAGAAACACCTATCGTAGGTGATTTGGATGTAGACTTTCCCCTGTTAATCAGCGAGGTGAAATTTGTGAATAACGATATCTCAGGTGGTGATCCAGCAGAGTACGTAGACACCCGTTTTAGCTTTAATTCAGCGGAAAATGGTAGACGTTACGAGGCATCTATACGGATGGATTACATGGAGTATTACACCAATGCCGCTCCGGTGAGAAAAACATTTGAAGTAACGGTGCTTAATAGAGTGTTGCAAGCTACTATTGCAGGCATAGAGTTGGAAACCAATATGAGTGGCGATTTTTTCTTGCAGCGCCTTGCGAATTCTATTGATGAGAATCCAGAGGTAACTCGTAGGGAAATCCTTGACCCCTCGTACCAGTTTGATGGTATATCGGAAGACTTATATATCTATGAGCAGTCTACCAACACCGCTATTGGATTGGGGCAAGAGATTGTAACCTACTCCAACGTCTTTTACGAAGACGGCACTCCAGCCTTGGGTGTTTTTGGAAGTTCTAGCTCTAAAACTCGGGAACATAAATTCGCTAAAAATACCCTGGTGGCTATGATCAATGGCGAGTTTACGCAAGGATTGAAATTTTGCTCCAACCAACCCGAGCTAGTTTTGTCATTTCCTCAAGGCGCTTGCGACTAACTGTCTTGCCAGAATGGCATAATTGTCTCTTCATGCTGGCACAGTTTGCCAAATCTTCAGCCTAAATCGTCTTGGCATAGTGATTGACCTTATGCAACCGAAATTCGGACAAAGTTCAACACATTATGAGTAAGATAATTGGAATTGATTTAGGAACTACCAACTCTTGTGTTTCTGTAATGGAGGGTAACGAACCCGTTGTAATTAGCAACAGCGAGGGCCGTAGAACTACTCCATCTATTGTTGCATTTGTAGAAGGTGGCGAGCGCAAAATTGGTGATCCTGCCAAAAGACAAGCCATTACCAACCCTAATAAAACTATTTTCTCCATCAAACGCTTTATGGGGAAATCGTTTGATGAGGTTTCTAAAGAGGTAAATCGCGTTCCTTATAAAGTAGAAAAAGGAGATAACAACACATCACGTGTACGTATCGATGATAGATTGTACACGCCTCAAGAAATTTCTGCCATGATTCTTCAGAAAATGAAGAAAACAGCAGAAGATTACTTGGGACAAGAAGTAAGTGAAGCAGTAATTACAGTACCTGCTTACTTTAACGATAGCGAGCGCCAAGCAACAAAAGAAGCGGGTGAAATTGCGGGTCTTAAAGTAAGACGTATCATTAACGAGCCTACTGCAGCTTCTTTAGCGTACGGTTTAGATAAGAAATCGGAGGACGCCAAAATCGTAGTTTTTGACTGCGGTGGGGGTACCCATGACGTTTCTGTACTAGAGCTTGGAGACGGTGTATTCGAAGTTAAATCTACCGATGGTGATGTACACCTTGGTGGTGATGACTTTGACCAGGTAATTATAGACTGGTTAGTAGAAGAGTTTAAGAACGAAAACGGTGGCTTAGATCTTACCAAAGATCCAATGGCGCTTCAACGTTTAAAGGAAGCTGCTGAGAAAGCAAAAATTGAGCTTTCATCCACTACTTCTACCGAGATCAACCTGCCTTACATTATGCCGGTAGATGGTATACCCAAGCACTTGGTGAAAACCTTGTCGCGCTCTAAGTTTGAGCAACTGGCAGACGAGTTGATTAAAAGAACCATAGAGCCTTGTAAAACAGCGCTTAAAGGCGCTGGGCTAAGCGTTTCAGATATCGATGAAGTTATTTTGGTGGGTGGATCAACACGTATTCCAGCCATACAAGATGCGGTGAAGAGCTTCTTTGGAAAAGATCCTTCTAAAGGGGTAAACCCCGATGAAGTGGTAGCATTAGGAGCTGCAATCCAAGGTGGAGTTTTAACCGGAGAGGTTAAAGATGTATTGCTTCTGGATGTAACTCCACTATCCTTAGGTATTGAAACCATGGGCGGTGTAATGACCAAGCTTATCGATGCCAATACCACCATTCCAACTAAAAAGTCGGAAACGTTCTCTACTGCTGCAGATAACCAGCCTTCGGTTGAAATTCATGTATTGCAAGGAGAGCGCCCAATGGCTAAGGACAACCGCTCAATCGGTCGCTTCCACTTAGATGGTATTCCACCCGCACCTAGAGGTGTACCGCAAATTGAAGTGTCTTTTGACATTGACGCCAACGGTATCATGCACGTGCATGCCAAAGACAAAGCAACCAACAAAGAGCAGTCGATACGCATTGAAGCTTCTTCTGGATTAAGCGATGCTGAAATCGAGAAAATGAAGAAGGAAGCTGAAGCGAATGCAGATTCTGATAAGGCGGCTAAAGAAAAAGTAGAGAAGCTAAACCAAGCAGATAGCTTAATTTTCCAAACCGAAAAGCAGTTGAAAGAGTTTGGGGACAAGCTTCCAGAAGACAAAAAGAAGCCGATCGAAGATGCGTTGGCAGAGCTGAAGAAAGCCTACGAAAACAAAGACGATATCGCTGGAATAGAGGCAGCTACTAATAAGTTGAACGAGGTATTCCAAGCAGCTTCTCAAGAAATGTATCAAGCGCAGCAAGCCGCACAAGGTGGCGCAGCAGGCGATGCAGCGGGCGGAGCAGAAAACGCTTCAGGCTCAGACGAAGAAGTATCGGACGTAGACTTTGAAGAAGTAACAGACGAGAACGAGAAGAAATAATCGTTTCTCTATAAGATAACAGTGCAAAACGCCTCCAGCAATGGGGGCGTTTTTTTTGTTACTCAAGTTGTAGCGACCCATTCCAAAAAATACCTATAAAATACTCTGTGGCGGTGCCTACATTACGCCCATCCAAGGTCTGACCAAAAGAACCCGAAACACCCAGGTTTTTTTGCAAACGATAAAACACATCCAGGCTAAGCTTGCTGAAACCAGCCCCTAGGGTTACAAACGGCCTGTTGGTGCCATCGCGATAATCGCTGCCGCCAACACTAGCTTGGTAGTCGAAGCGCAAAGCTGAAAACCACTTTCCGGCAAAGTAACCTGTTCTCAATTGCCATTGCCGCGCATCGGGCACGGGCAGGTTTTTGTCTTGGTATTGAAACATGGCAGAACCAAACCATTTTTTAGCTGTGTACTGCACACCACCCCCGTAGCCGCGCAATACAGCCTGCTGACCTATGGCATTTCCAATTTCGGTACGGTAGGATGTTAAGGGTGCACCATAGCCAAACAGTAAAAATGGAGTGATTCCCTTGTAGTTGTATGGCATATACTGTGCCTGCACAAAAACATCCTGAAATTTTTTTATGCCTTTATCTCTTACCTCAAAATAGGGGATGGAGGCTGCAATGCGGAGACTTTTTATAGGATTTACCGAAGCATACAAAGAGCTAATCCATGTTTCTCGTGCCAGGCCCACTTTGCCTTCGGCAGAATAAAACTCCGACCAGGTATTGATACCGGTAGAAAGTCCTGCAACAACCGATTTTGGCTGCTGTTGAAATCCATCCACCAAAAATTGCCCTTTACACCAATGCGCAGAGGTCAACACAAAAACTAAGGCTACAACGCTTTTCATAAATGGGAAACGGCAAAGGCTAACCCGTGTTGTGGCTTTACATTTATATAATATCGGCCAAGCGGTGGGTGTCTTGAAGTTTTACGCCTTTTTCGGTGTTTTGAAGCGTGCACACTTCGTTGTGGGCATCGTGCTCTAAAAACAGGTAGTAATTTTCTTCTACGGCTTGCGGCAAAAAACGCTTGCGCTCCTCCAAAGTCAGTAAGGGTCTCGTATCATACGCCATTACCCAAGCCACGGGTATGTGGTGTATCGAGGGAAGTAAATCGGCCATGTAGGCAATGGTTTTATCTTGGTAGCGGATAAGCGGAATCATTTGCTTATCGGTATGGCCATTTACAAACAGCATGTCCATCCAATCAAAAGGGCCTTTGCCCATCCAATCGGTTTCGGGTACAAAATGCAATTGATCGTTGGCCTTTAGGCTGGCAAAATTTTCTTGCAAAAAAGAAGCACGCTCTCTGGCGTTTGGCTCGTTGGCCCACTGCCAGTGGCTGGCATTGGTCCAGTATTTGGCATTTTTAAAGGTAGGATAGAAGCGCTCCTTCTGGTCATCCAAACTTACGGCTCCACCCACATGGTCAAAATGCAAGTGGGTGAGCACAACATCGGTAATGTCATCGGGGTGAAAGCCTTTTTTGGCGAGCGAATCGTGTAGGGTAATGGTATCCTGTAAGTAGTAAAAGGAGAAAAATTTTTCGCTCTGTTTGTTGCCCATGCCGGTATCAATAAGTACCAATTGGTCTCCGTTTTCTATGAGCAAACAGCGCATGGCCCAGGTGCACATGTTGTTTTCATCGGCAGGATGTTTCTTATTCCAGAGGCTTTTAGGCACCACGCCAAACATGGCACCTCCGTCCAACTTAAAAAATCCGGTATCGATAACGTGTAAGTTCATAGGGCAATATTTTCCAGCCAACATACAAAATAGGGATGCCAAACAACAGAAAATTACTTTCTTACTGCCATGTTAGAAAAAGCGCAGCGCGTACACCTTATTGCCGTAGGAGGAGCGGTGATGCACAACATGGCCATCGCTCTAAAAAACAAAGGGTTAACCGTAACCGGCTCGGATGATGCAATTTTTGATCCATCGAAGTCCAGGCTGGAAGCGCATGGCCTATTGCCCGAAAAAATGGGTTGGGATGCAGCACGAATTACCTCCGAACTGGATGCGGTGATTTTGGGTATGCATGCCAGGCCTGGCAACCCAGAATTGGAAAAAGCGCTAGCATTGGGGATTCCTGTATTGAGTTTCCCCGAGTTTATGTTCCAGCAATCCCAACAATGCAAGCGTGTGGTGGTGGCGGGAAGTCACGGTAAAACCACCATTACGAGTATGCTATTGCACAGTTTTAGGAAAACGGGCGAGGCGTTTAACTACCTGGTGGGAAGCAATATTGAGGGTTTCGATTGCATGGTAGGTTTTAACCCCCAAGCACAAACGGCCATATTTGAAGGCGATGAATACCTAAGTTCACCGCTAGATAGGCGTTCTAAGTTTTTGCATTATAAGCCGCATGTGGCCATTATTACAGGCTTGGCTTGGGACCACATCAACGTTTTTCCTACTTATGAGGGGTATGTACGCAGTTTCGAGATGCTAATTCGCGACATACAACCCGGAGGCGTACTTATTTATTTTGAAGGGGATGCGGAGCTACAAAAGTTAGTAGCGAAACGGCCCAACCCCAACATTCGCTACGTGGGCTACCGAAGCTTAGATTTTGAGGAGACCGAAAATGGATCCAACCTAAAAAGTACCTGCTTTAAAGATATCGATGTGCCTTTTTTTGGAGCCCATAACCTTGCCAATGCCGAGAGTGCCCGCTTGGCCATGCATGAGTTGGGTATAGGTGGACAAGCGTTTTACCAGTCGCTACACGATTATCAGGGGGCAGCGCGCAGGCTACAGCAAATACGAAATGACGAGGATTTTACCGTGTATTACGACTTTGCCCATGCGCCCTCTAAGGTAAAAGCCACTGTTGCTGCAGTACGCCAGAAGTATGCAAAAAGAAAGATGACCGCCATTTTGGAGTTGCATACCTTTTCCTCACTGGATAAAAAATTCATCCCCTTTTACAAAGGCGCTATGGATGGGGTAGAGGAGGCCATTGTATTTTTTGACCCCAAGGTTTTGGAGCATAAAAATATGCCTCCCTTATCGGTAGCCGAGGTTCAAGAAGCATTTGCAAATAGCAATATTACCGTGCTTAACGATAAGACGGCAGTGTACGAGAACCTGGAAAAGCTAGATGAAAACAACCGTGTTTTGCTGCTGATGAGCTCTGGGAACTTGTTTCAAGCGGCTGTGGCCAAATACAAGTAGTTTTTTGAGGACTACGCTTTTTTGCCCGTCTCCAACTTCGCCATCACCTCTCGTTGCACGGAAGTGTGAAAGCGAGTGCCGTATTGTTTCATAAAATCAACAACAAAAGTGCGATCTCTGGAAATATGAAAGCGTAACATCCAGGAAATAGCTTTGTATATGACGGGAGCTGGTTCTGTAGCCAGGTGCAGTGCCACTTCGGCAATAAACGGGCTACTTTCTGTATTTGCTTTTAAGCCGCGGTCCAATCCTATGCAAGAGGTAATGGCTAATCTGCGTTGCCAAATATTAGCATGCGTCATCCAGCCACTAATGTCTTCGAAATGTAGGATGCCTTTTCGCCAAGCGTAGCCGGTTACCAAAGTACCGTAGTAGTCAATTAAAATCCAGTTGTCCAGATTTTGGTTGAGATATAGCAGGTCTGCTTTTGAGAAGTTGCCGATTTGTTTCTTATTGGCATCTAAGGCTAAAAATGCTGCCAAGCTGCATTCCAATATCTGTGCATCCACCCAAGAGGATAACGTAGTTTGGTATGTTTTGGGCGGTAGCTTTTTAAGACTAGCAAAAACAGGTTTTAGTTCCTTTTTGAGTTGCGGCATGCTTAAGCCGAACACTGCATTCTGGGTAGGAGCTGTTTTTTGGATGAAGGACGCATGGGCTTCGTTGGCCAAAGGCTCTAGAATATGCAAAAGGTCTTCGGCAACCATATACTACACTCGCAATCTCGGCATGAAGTGAAATAGCAAGGCTACACCCACCGAGTAGAAAACACTAATGAATAAAAACCCTAGAAAGCTTATGGTACTGTAGTTAAACGGAGTGAAAAAGTTCTCTATGTTTTCGCGTGCTTTTACTTGCTCGGCTTCAGCCAGGTCTTGGTTTTCTATTTGCTGGGCAATTAAATTCTCACGTTTGGCGGTAAACGTATCCTCGTTAATAGCTCCATAGAAAACCCAAAGAAAAGCGGTAAGGATAACCGAGTATACCGCTCCGCCTTTTAATCCATGCTTCAGGTAGGTGGTAAACCCCGTTTTCTCTGGGAAAAACCTACGAAATTGTAGTACCGAGAAGAAAATGCTGAGCAAAATAAACAGTATGTGTACCAGAAAAACATACTTGCTGGTTTCTGCAGATTCGTATCCAAAATAAAAAAGTGCCAATCGAATAAGAATGGCACTTAAAGCAAAAAATAGGGTAAGCATCATGGCTTTATCCGTTCATGGTGATAAAAAACTCTTCATTGTTGCGCGTTTGCTCCACACGCTTTTTAATGTCTTCCATAGCCTCTATCGGGTTCATATCAGCAAGGTACTTGCGTAAAATCCACATGCGCTGCAAGTGCTCTTTATCCATAAGAAGGTCTTCTCTTCGAGTACCTGAGGCTTGTAAATCAATTGCTGGGAAGAGTCTGCGATTCGATAATTTACGATCGAGCTGCAGTTCCATGTTACCGGTACCTTTAAACTCTTCAAAAATAACCTCATCCATTTTAGAGCCCGTTTCCGTTAAGGCTGTAGCTAAGATGGTAAGTGATCCACCATTTTCTACATTCCTGGCCGCACCAAAAAAGCGCTTGGGTTTGTGCAATGCGTTGGCATCCACACCACCAGAAAGTACTTTACCCGATGCAGGTTGTACGGTGTTGTAGGCTCGTGCTAAACGGGTAATTGAGTCCAAAAGAATAACCACATCGTGCCCGCATTCTACCATGCGCTTGGCTTTTTCTAGCACAATGTTGGCAATTTTTACGTGGTTGCTAGCTTGCTCATCAAAGGTAGAGGCCACTACTTCAGCATTTACGCTGCGTTTCATGTCAGTTACTTCCTCGGGGCGCTCATCGATAAGTAAAATTATAAGGTAGCACTCGGGGTGGTTGGCAGCAATGGCGTTGGCCACTTGCTTAAGCAGTACTGTTTTACCCGTTTTAGGCTGGGCTACTATTAATCCACGTTGTCCTTTTCCGATAGGAGAGAAAAGGTCCATAATTCGGGTGGATGTGGTGGCATTGTCGTCTGCCAATTGCAGCTTCTCTTCTGCAAATAGTGGGGTTAAATATTTAAATGGAATGCGGTCGCGCACAAAATCGGGCTTGCGTCCATTGATGGATTCCACCTTAACCAAGGGGAAATATTTTTCTCCGTTTTTGGGAGGGCGAATTTCTCCACGTATCGTATCACCGGTTTTAAGACCAAACAATTTTACTTGGCTTTGGGATACATATACATCATCGGGAGAAGGCAAGTACATGTAGTCGGATGAACGTAGGAAACCGTATCCCTCATTCATCATTTCCAGCACGCCTTCGCAGTAAATTATACCTTCAAAGTCGAAGCGGTCGGTAGGATCGTTACTTTTTTGATCCTGCTTGTTATTGTTGTTGTGGCGGTCGCCTTTGTTTTGGTTTTGCCTTGGACCGCGATTGTCTCGGTTATCTTTGTTATCCCTGTTGTCTCTGTTATCGCGATTATCTCGGCTATCCCGGTTGTCTTGACGGTTGTCTTGGCGTTTATCGCGTTGATCTTTTCCGTCCTTACGGTCGCGATTTCTGTCGTTGTTTTGTTGCTTTGGCTCGCGTTGTTGTGCTTTGTTGTCTTGTGTGTTTTTGTCTGCCTTGGGGGGCTGTTCCTTGCGTGGTGCACCTTTATCCTCCCCTTTGCTAAAAAGGTCGGCAGGGTTGTCGCCTTCGGGCGTATTTTCTGCTACTGGTTTTCGGGTGCGAGGTCGCCTGGGCGATTTATCGGGTGCTCCTTCGCTAGAAGCTGCAGGCACCGCAGCTTTGCTTTTTTCTTCTAAAGCACGGTATACCGCTTTAACGTTAGTAGGGTCATCGGCTTGTTTGTCTAAAATGCGGTAAACCAAGTCGGTTTTCTTTAGGCCGGTACCCTTAATCTTTAGCTCCTTTGCAATTTCTCGTAAGTCAAGAATCTTCTTGGCTTTAAGCTGCTCGATGTCGTACATTAAATAAATAAACTAGTTGAATATGAAACTGATGTGTGCTATCTCGATGTAAAAAAAGTGGGATAGTGATTCTCAGAGCTGAGAACTGAGTCTGAGACGATGCAATTATACTCTTTTTATCCGTCTGAATCCACAATATAAGCATTTTTCGCGATTAAATTTTAACAGGCTTTTGTGGACGTATATATTTGCCCAAATTCCTAACCATGCTACAACGCATCCAAAGTGTATACCTCTTACTTGCCGTGCTCGCACAAGTATGTTTTAATTTCTTTGCTATCGCTACCTTCCAAAAAGCCAGTATGGTTTGGACGGTAATGCCTTATGCACTTGAAGGACCAGATATGACCAATGCGCCGCAGTATTTCGTTGTTTTTGGTGCTGTTGCAGTAAATATTTTGGCCCTGCTCACGCTCTTTATTGTTACCAGATATAACAACCGCGTATTACAAATTCGTTTGGGGCATGTGGTTTATTTCTCCCTTTTAGTGGTTACCGTAGCTATGTACTTCTATCTTAGTAATGTAAAGGAATACATAGAGACACAGTATGCAGATATTACGGTGTCTTATCAAATAGGAAGTTACCTGCCTGTTATTGCTATTGCATTTATCATCTTGGCCAATCGCGCCATTAAGAAAGATGAAAAGTTGGTGCGTAGCTTGGATCGAATTCGCTAGTCACTTTTTCCTCGAGGGCCCAACTCTACCACACGCAAGTTTTGGGGTTTTCCGTTTGCCAGAGTGAGTAGCATAAACGTTTTGGTTTTGTGAAACCCATGTTTTCCTACCGCGCCTGGATTTAAGTAAAGCAAGTTTAGCTTTTTGTCGCGCTCAGCCCTTAGAATATGGCTGTGTCCACAGATGTATATATCTGGCTTGTGGGCTTCCAACCAAGCTTTTACTTTGGCTGGGTAGCGGTAGGGTTTGCCACCAATGTGTACCATGCCTACTTTTACACCCTCCAGCGTAAATAAGGTAAACTCGGGCAGGCGTTTTCGCACATCTTCACCATCAATGTTCCCGTAGACCCCACGTAGGGGAGCCACCTTTTCAAGTTGGTCCAGAATACTTTCGGTTCCCACATCCCCAGCATGCCAAACTTCATCTACGCCATTCAGATAATTCCAAATTTTGTTATCCAAGTAATTATGCGTGTCTGATATAATCGCGATTTCCATAACTAGCGTAGTTTTGCAAGGTGTTGAGATATGCGGCTAAAATATCCTATTTAGGAACGCCCTTCCATGGATGGCAACGGCAGAACAATGCACGTTCTGTTCAGGGCGAAATAGAACAAGCCTTACAAATGCTGTTGCGGCAGGATGTGACCGTTACAGGGTGTGGAAGAACAGATACCGGTGTGCATGCCAGTTACTATGTGTTGCACTTTGATGCGGAAACCCAGCTGTCCGAAACCGACTTGTGTTACAAACTCAATGCAGTGCTGCCGAAAGAAATTGCCTTTCATAGTATCCAGCAAGTGGCTGCAGATTTCCATGCTCGGTTCGATGCTTCAGAAAGATCGTATGCGTACTATTGCCACGGAGCTAAAAATCCGTTTTTAACGGGGCAGTCTATGCGGCTCATGGTGCAACCCAATCTAGCGGCTATGAACGAAGCAGCAAAGTACTTTTTGGGTGAACACGATTTTGGCGCTTTTCAAAAACAACATGGCGGCAATACCACTAATATATGCACCGTAACCCATGCTGCATGGAGTGTAGAAAATGAGCAGTGGGTATACCGGGTAACGGCCAACCGGTTTTTGCGCAACATGGTGCGCGCCATGGTAGGTACCTTGCTGGACGTAGGAAAAGGTAAAATTCCGCCCCAGGAAATAAAAGAAATTTTAGCCAGTGGTGAGCGTTCTAGGGCAGGAGAATCGGTAAACGCTTGCGGCTTGTATCTTAGTAATATTAAATATCCAAACCTAACCGAATGGCAGAGGCAGTAGCTGCGGCTAAAAAAAGTGTATCGGGAAAAGCTTTCGATTTTGGCTTATTCAATCGCGTCCTGCGATTTGTAAAACCCTACCGACTGCGGTTTATTGCAACGGCCGTACTCACCATAATCTTAGGTTTTCTAGCACCGGTAAAGCCTATGCTTATTGGTAATGCGGTAGATGAGTACATCGCAACATCCGACCAGGCGGGCTTACTATCCATTATTGTACTCACCTTAGTGGTGTTGGTGGTAGAGTCTATTTTCCAATTCTTTCAAACCTATAATGCAAACTGGTTGGGGCAATCAGTTACCATAGATCTTCGCTCCATCTTGTTCAATCACGTCAGCAAATTTCGGCTGAAGTTCTTCGATAAAACACCCATTGGTACCTTGGTAACTCGCTTGGTCTCGGATATAGAAACCATTGGCGAAATTTTCTCTCAGGGTATCCTTATCATCATAGGCGATATCCTGAAGCTCATCGTAGTGGTAGCCTACATGTTTTACGTAAACTGGGAGTTAGCCTTGTTATCTATCGCATCCATTCCGCTATTGCTGGTGGCTACCAACATTTTCAAAAATGCCATTAAAAAGGCGTTTACAGCAGTGCGTCAGCAGGTATCTCGGCTCAATGCCTTTGTACAAGAGCATGTTACGGGCATGAGTATTGTTCAAATATTCAACCGAGAGGATGTAGAGTTTGAGCGTTTCAAAAAAATAAATCAAAGCCACATGAAGGCGCACATTCACAGTGTGTGGGCCAACTCCATATTTTTCCCGCTGGTAGAGCTGTTTTCTGCCGTATCCATAGCCTTATTGGTTTGGTACGGGGTAAAAGGCGTGATCAGCAATGAGGTCACATTTGGTGTTTTGTTCCAATTCATTTTAATGATACATATGCTATTTCGCCCCATTCGGCAGCTAGCAGACCGCTTTAATGTGCTGCAAATGGGCATGGTGGGAAGCGAGCGTGTCTTTAACTTACTGGATACGATAGCGGTCATCGAGGATAAAGGAACAATAGGTACAGGAAGCGTTCAGGGCAACATCGAGTTTAAGGATGTGCATTTTGCCTATGTAGATGATGAATATGTGCTAAAAGGCCTCAATTTCTCGGTAGCTTCCGGGCAAACCGTGGCTTTTGTCGGAGCTACGGGTGCGGGAAAAACCTCCGTTATCAACCTCATATCGCGCCTTTATGAATTCCAAAAAGGCCAAATTTTGCTGGATGGAAAGGATATACGCGACTACGAACTCAGCTTTTTGCGTAGGCACGTAGCGGTAGTCCTGCAAGACGTGTTCTTGTTTTCCGATACCATATACAATAACATCACCCTGCGCAATCCCAACATTACTTTAGAGGAGGTAATCGAGGCGGCTAAGGAAGTAGAGGCACACGAGTTTATATCTAAATTACCGGGAGGATACCATTACGATGTAAAAGAAAGAGGAGGAATGCTCTCCGTAGGGCAACGGCAGCTAATTGCCTTCATCCGGGCTTATGTGTATAAACCAAGCTTGTTAATACTAGATGAAGCCACTTCCTCCATTGATACCGAGTCCGAAATTCGAATTCAAAAAGCTATTGATAAGGTTACTAAGGGGAGAACCTCTATAGTAATAGCCCACCGTTTATCCACCATTCAGAAGGCCGATAAGATCATTGTTCTGGAAAAAGGAAAAATAATTGAGCAAGGAACCCACTTTCAATTGCTTGAAAATCAAGGACATTACAAGACCTTGTTCGATCTGCAGTTCGGGGAAGGGTAATTTTTTTTCATTTTTATTTGGAAGGAAAGGAAAAGAGGACGTACATTTGCGGCCGCTTTCGGGCAAAAACGTTCTTTTGAAATTCCAATTCTGAACCAAAGTTTAACCGAGTTAAACGATTGTTAATAACTTGTTAATTTAAAAGTTTGGTTTGAATTGAATTCCTTTCTTACCTTTGCGCTCCCGTTTTCGGAGATAGTGAGAGATGAGGAGGAGAGAGAACGGGGCTGAGACGCAGAGATGCGTTGAGGTTTTTAGGAAGAGAAAAGTTCTTTGAAATAATTGTTTTGGGAAAGAAGTAGTACATCGAATA
>CAZVJF010000009.1:0-137170 GCA_964627445.1 uncultured Flavobacteriales bacterium
TTTAATTGTGCACATCGGGAGTCCCCGCAAAAACCAGTAATGTAGCACAAAATAGGCTGTATTTGTTGTTTTGAGGGGTTCTGATTGATATTCTCTTTCAAAAAGGCAGCCGTTGGAGTTTAATTTTTTGTACAACAGTAGCTCAAAAATGACTGACAGATGCCACCCAACGTTTACGCGTAGGCGTAATCTTTTTTCACTTTGTCTTGACACAAAGTGGAGCAATCCCGATAGCTATCGGGATCAAGGCTGGGTTCCACTCGGTTGAAAAACCTAAAAAATCCAAGTGCAACCATGTGATCTCCCCTGTCGCTTCATGGTTTTACTAAGGCTTTTTTACGGTTTTTCTGCCCTCCCGTAACCAAGGCCGAAGGCGCATCTAATAAACCCGTGTTGGTTGTTTCTCGCTACGCAGGATTTCCAATCCTGCGCCCTAGCCATACCCATAAACGCCCTGCCAAAGGAAGAAGCAAAAAACTAGCATTAATTGCGGTCTGCAACAAGCTCCTGAAACAGGCTTTTGCCAAAGCCCAAAGCGGCATGATCTACGACCCGAATTACGTGCCTAGAAAAGTACTATCTATGAAATGTTAAAAATGAGTTCAAAGCTTAGATTTCAGCTCAGATCATTGTTGGCGTTAGTTTTTTTATTCGTTTTCAAGTTTTGTAGTTTCAGGTATATGAAGTTTTATACGAGTCTGAGAATATTCACTCTTCGTAAATGGTCCATATACATTTGATCGTTTAGATGATTTTTGGATTGAGTCGAAGGAATAAATGCTAAGCTCAGTCTTATTTATAATCCAGTATTGTCGATATACACTTCTATTTGCTGCGATTTCTTTCCTGTCTTTGTCCGAGTAATAAATGAAGTCCATTTTGGGCAAACTGTCTGTTGGAGATTGTGCTACAAGAATGAAGTTGGAGTCCACTGCATATTCCAGAATATACTCTGGAACTAATACTGTGTTTGAAGAGTCCACTAATGCTGAAGTATAACCTCCTTCTCCGGAAATTTTATATCCGTTTCCAAATTTGGGGTAATTTTCTCTGCATGAAGTCAGAAAGAGTGAGAATGCTATTAACGTGAAAGTGTATTTCATTTTTAAATTAACGCCAACGCTAAGTGTATACTCAGTAGGGTGTACGAAGTGAATCTCTGTCCCCCGTAGCAAAGTATATAAACCCACTGAAAGAACCTAACCCACAGAACCCCTATTGAGTATACACACTGTTGGCGTGTCGTGCTTTTTTTCTGTTTAATTCTCCAATCAATTTCGGCAAATAGTATAGGTTCAATCCATAGTGGAAAACCTGAAAATAAATTACGATAATCAAAACCAATGGTAGTAACCATTCTTGTTTCAAAAGATAAATTGGATAAAATAAAAGTGAAATTCCCAGCTCAATCATTATCTTTTGCCGAATGTTTTTTTTGATGTCCAATATCCCTGGTAAGTCTTCATACTCTTTTAAATAGCTTGAAATTCGATATTGATACCACCAAGTCTCATAAAGCTCAAAGAGAATTATAAAAACTGTCGTTGAAATTAAAAATTCTTCTGTTTTAATAGCTATCAGAACGTAGGCAACCATAATCGCAAATCTTACGATCGTTGGAAGTACATCTGTTTTTATCCAAATTTTGTCTCTTGTACTTGCAAAAGCCGTTTGAGTCCACCATCCGTCAATTCTACTTGTGTCAAAGTCCGTAGATGCTAATTCATTAAACAGTCGTTTAGAGTGGTCATATTTTCGGTTGTGATGAAGTCCACGTCCAAGTTCGTATTTGACTTCATTTAATTGGTCAGACTGAGTGAGTTTATTTTCTATGGTTTGGTATCCTGATTTGTACAAGTAGTAAACAGCAGAATACCTTTCTCTGTCATTGAGCGATTTTGCAAGTCGGTGAAGGATATTTGTTGCCGTCTCAAAGTTTGATTCAGCAGTTTTGAGGGTTTCCAAAATCCTGGTTTGTCGATTGTCCCAATAGCTTAAAACTTGTGCGTCAGTAGTCAAATCTTTTAAGTCTGTCCATATTTTGTTAACTCTGTTCATTGTTTGTTTTGCATGCACGCCAGCGTTTGTGTATCAACACATGGTCTGATACACACCTTTGTCGGTTAATCTTTTAAGTTCCTGTTATTCAATATTTTAAGGCCATAATCCACCCCAAAATAGTCAAGCACTTTTTGCAAGAGATTTGGGTACCCTCCCCCCTTTTCCACCGCAATCCTTCCATAAAAAGAAGATGCCTCCGCAAGCGCAATGCTGCGCTCCGTTCCCAAAAGTCGTTGTAAGAAAATGCGCCCGTACGCTGTGGATGGAGGGATTTCCATATTCGGCATTAAAAAAGCCCATAACACAACCGAGGTTGCGCTATGGGCTTCTAATAGTACTAAAAAATATAACGTATACCGTAGATTACACCAAATATAAGCTAAGCCTGAGGTCGGTAGTACGTACTACGCTATGGCCTTATTGTAGTATTGCCGTCTAAAAATCTTCTGCCGGGTCTTGCTTCTTCAGGGTAAAAGCGCGGTTGATGTTAAAGCCAAAGTAGATGTCGCCATCGGCAATATCGCCCGTGGTTTCGGTAATATAGGAGCGCTCTACCATACCGCGCGAGTTGGTGATGTGCAGCGAAAAAACGTGTCCACCCGTTTCTATATCTACGCCTAAGGCTACAGAGTTAAAGGTGTTGCCGGGCACAGCATCTTCGAAGCGGTACACGTAATCGCCATTAATAGATACGCGCTTGCTTACCTTTTGGCGAAAGCCCAAGCCCAAGGCCACGGTGCTGTTGGAGAAGGCTGCACTGTCTACCAGGTTTTTGTGTACGTAGGTGGGTGCCAATTGCACGGAGAGGCTTTCGCTAAACTTGCGGGCGATAAGGACCTGAGATACGTAACTGGTGCGGTTGGTGCCATCGAGCTCCAATGCAATTTGCTCCGTAAAATCGTACGCCAGGGCTCCATACAGTGCCACCGTTACCGGAATGTTTTTTTGCCCTGTTTGCTGCTGCAAGACTTGGGCCTTTATATTGGCATCGTAGGTTTTTATACCACCACTGCGGCCTATTCCTACCATAAGAAAGTCGGTAATACCGTAGTCGAAGGCCAGGCGTACCTCGGAGTTGTCTATGCCAAAGAGGTCGTAGAGGCCGTTATTGATGGTTCCAAAGCGGTGCTGTACCAAGAAGTTGAGATCGCCTTTTTTGGTCAGCTCTACCGAAGGGCTGTTTACAATGCGGTTGGCTTTAAAGGTGGCCGTGGTGATTTGCTGCTGCTCGGCTGTCATTTTATCCAGCTCGCCAAACATATCGTCATCTTGAGCCATAGCCAATATAGGGAACCATAAGAGGGTAAGGAGCGCGTATCGCATGGAGTTTTAGTTGTTGGGTCTGCCCGCGTTAATCCAGGCTTCAATTAGCGCAATTTCGCAGGCGGGCAACTTGCCACCTCCTTTAGGCATTCTAGAAAAACCACTCTCGTGTTTTATAGAACCCAGGAGTACGGCAGAGCCGGTGGTTTGTTGGGTACGTTCGTAACTGCTTAAGTCGTGCCCGTTGCTAAACTGAGCTGAGTTTCCTACATGGCACCCCGAGAACGCACAGCTTCTATTAAATATAGGCTGGATATCGGTGGCGTAGCTCACACTGCTGGTATCGCATTCGGTACCGCCACCTCCGGTGTTTTCGTTTACCTGTGCAAGCTCTTCCTTGCTTTCTTTTTCGCATGCGGTATTCAGTACCCCTATGGCAAGGAGTGCTGCGGCCGCAAGCATCCAACTATTTTTTGCTAAGTTCTGCTTTAACATCTACGTCTATTTTATCTGCAATTTTATCTGAAACCACCTGTGGAATCTCAATGTTGTAATCGGCCACAGGTACTTTAAAGTGTGTAGTAATAACAAACGCATCGCCATTTAGTTGAAGGGTCGCTTTTTCGCTGATGTTTTGGGTAACTCCGTGTATGGTCATATCGCCCGTCACTGTTACCTCATGGGGTTTTCCATCCGAAAAATCTACCTCCGAAATATTTTCTACCGTACCCTTAAATGTAGCTTTGGGGTACTTGTCAGACTCCATGTAGTTCTCGTTAAAATGCTCTTGCATTAGCGCTTTGCGAAACTCAAAGCTTTTAATGAGCAACTGGAAGCCCAGCTTGCCATTATCGGGACTAAAAACCACGGCAACCTGGTTATTCACTGCGCGAACATCGTCATCCACTTCGGCATTCGATTCAAAGCGTATTTCGGCACTCCGCGTCATGTATTTGTCTTGGGCGGTCGCAAAAAGCGTCAACAGCACACCCAAGCAAAGGGTTATTGCATTTTTCATCGTAGGGATTTATTTTTCAATCACGCAGCGGTTCATTACCACATCCATGAGGTAACCGTTGCACTGACATTTGAGGGTTATTTCTTGGTTCGGCTGGATGTTGACATCGGCATAGTTGGAATCTAACTTGCACAACACGGCTCCAAAATCGGAATCCGAGGCCAGCACCACATTCACTACAGCGCCCTTCTTATCTACCGAGTTTACCGTTCCGCTTACCGATACCACTTTGCCCGAGTATTTCTCCATGGCCTCGCTTTCACTGGCGTCAAAGGCACTAAACAGCTCGGGAGCATTTAGGCTGTAATCGGCTTCCACTTCCTGCAAACCAGGCACTTCTTTTTGATATAAATAATAACCGTAACCAGCGCCTATAGCACCCAGAATTACAGCAATAAGAATGATTTTTTTCAGCATAATGAGGTAGGGTCTGACCTAGTTACGAAAACTATCCGTGCCTAGACTTTAACACGTCCAAAACATCCTCCAATTTAGCATCTTTTGCATGTAGCAGCACCAGGTAATGGTATAACAGGTCTGCCGATTCATTTAAAAACAAATCGCGGTTATCGTCCTTGGCTTCTATGACCACCTCCACGGCTTCCTCCCCTACTTTTTGCGCCACCTTATTGATCCCTTTGGCAAACAACTGTGCGGTGTACGATTTTTCGGTAGGATTGGCCTTACGGTCGGCAATCACGCCTTCCAGCTGATCCAAAAACAGCAGTCCTTCTTTTTCTTCGGCATCAAAACAGGTAGGCGTTCCCTTGTGGCAAACAGGCCCTGCGGGTATGGCTTTTATAAGCACGGTATCCCGGTCGCAATCCAGGCTGGCCTGTTGCAGCTTTAGCACATTGCCAGACTCCTCCCCTTTCTTCCACAAGCGTTGCTTGCTGCGGCTATAAAAGGTTACAAAACCCGTTTTAAAAGTATGCTCCAGGGCTTCTAGGTTTTGGTAACCCAGCATCAGCACTTGCCCGCTGTGGGCGTGCTGCACCACGGCTGGTATTAAGCCCTGGGGGTCCCATTTAAAATCAATTTCCTGTAGTTGGTCTGCTGTTAGTTTCATGAATGTGCTTTTTAAATTCGGGTGGATACGCCTGTTTGGTGTAAGTAGGCTTTTAAGTCGGGAATGGGAATTTCGCCATAGTGGAATACGCTGGCGGCCAAGGCGGCATCAATGGCTTTTTCCGATAGCGCTTCCGAAAAATGCGCCATCGTACCCGCGCCTCCCGAGGCGATAATGGGGATGCGCAATACCGCGCCCAATTGTTGGCACAAATCAATGGCAAACCCGGCCTTCGTTCCATCGTGGTTCATAGAGGTCATTAAAATTTCTCCTGCCCCACGCTCTTGGGCTTCCTGGGCCCAGGCCACCACTTCGAGCTCGGTTTTGTTTCTGCCACCATGGGTGTACACGTGCCAGGTGCCGTTTTCGTCTTCTTTGCCGTCTATGGCCACTACCACACATTGGTCGCCAAAGGCAGCGGCCAAGTCGTTGATCAATTGCGGGTTGCGAATGGCGGCCGAGTTTACCGAGATTTTATCGGCACCGTTGCGCAGCAGCAGTTCGGCATCGGCCACGCTGCTTATGCCTCCGCCCACGGCAAAGGGTATGTTTATTTCTTTGGCGATGTCTTTTACCAGTTGGGCAAAGGTTTTGCGACCTTCTACCGTGGCGGTAATGTCTAAAAACACCAGCTCATCGGCTCCTTGCTGGGCGTATTGTGCGGCCAGTTCTATGGGGTCTCCGGCATCGCGAATTCCCACAAAGTTTACGCCCTTTACGGTGCGGCCGTCTTTAATATCCAAACAAGGTATGATGCGTTTTGCAGGCATGCGATGGGTTTCTTTTTTAGTTAGGATTGGGTGGATTGCGCAGCACGCAACTGATAATTTTCTAAGTCTTTCAGCGTAATATTGCCTTCGTAAATGGCTTTGCCCACGATGGCGCCCGACAGTCCAAGCGCTTGCAGCTTGGCAATGTCTTCCATGTTGCGTACGCCACCGCTGGCAATCAGTTTAAAATCGGCTACCTCGCTGCGTATTTGTTCATAGAGCTCCAGGGAAGGGCCTTGCAGCATGCCGTCTTTGGCAATATCGGTTACAAATCCTTGCCGCAATCCTGCCGAAACCCAAGATGCAATAAAGGGAATCACCTCTTGTGACGAACCTTCCTGCCATCCATGGGTCGCCACAAAACCATCTTTGCAGTCGGCTGCCAACAGTATTTTATCGCCTCCCCATGCTGCGATCCATTGTTCCAATTCGGCTGGATTTTTGAGGGCTATGCTGCCCACAGCAATAAAAGTGGCTCCAGCATTAAAGGCATCCGTTACATACTGTTGGGTGGATAAGCCTCCGCTAAAATCTACCTGCAAGCCGGTTTGCGTAGCAATGTTTTCCAACACCTTTAGGTTTTGCGGACTTTTGGCTTTGGCGCCATCCAAGTCCACCAAATGCAAGCGTTTGATGCCCGCATCTTCGAAGCTTCTGGCCACTTCTGCGGGATTTTCGTTGTAAATGGTTTTCTGCTGGTAATCGCCTTGCGTTAAGCGCACGCATTTGCCGTTTATTAAATCTATGGCTGGAATCAATTCCATGTTACAGGGCTAAAAAGTTATTCAAAATCGTACTGCCGATGTCAGCACTTTTCTCGGGGTGAAACTGCACGGCATAAAAATTTTGGCGGTGCATGGCCGTGCAAAAGCTAAGGCCGTGTTGCGCACGGGCAATGCAGTATTCGCTTTCGGGTACATAGTAGCTGTGCACGTGATAGGTGTACGACTGCGAAGGCACGTCTTTAAACAGGGCCGATTGCGCATCGGGACGTATGGGCGTCCATCCCATGTGGGGTACTTTCTCGTCTATGGGACCAAAATGCACCACGCGCTCCGGAAAAATACCCAGGCAGTCTACATCGCCCTCGGCCGAGTGGCTGCACATCAACTGCATGCCCAGGCAAATGCCCAATACATCTTGGCTCAGCTGGGGGATGAGCTGGTCTAGCTTCTTCTCCTTCAAATAGGCCATGGCCGAGTAGGCGTGACCCACGCCCGGAAAAATGACCTTATCGGCTTTGGCTATGGTATCAAAATCATCGCTTACCGTGGGCGTTACACCCAAACGCTGTAGCGCGTTGTATACCGATTGCGTGTTGCCGGCATTGTATTTTATGATGACGGTGTTCAAAGTGGGGTTTCAGTTATCAGTTAGCGGTTCTCAGTTTGCGGTTGGCAGTTTGCAGTTGGCGGTTGGCGGTTGGCGGTTTACAGTACGCCTTTGGTGCTGGGCAACATTTCGGGGTTACCCGATTTGCTTTTGGCCATTTTTATGGCTTTGGCAAAGGCTTTGAAAATAGCCTCTATTTTGTGGTGCTCGTTTTCGCCTTCGGCACGTACTTGTAGGTTGCACTGGGCATTATCGGAAAAGGACTTAAAAAAGTGCGAAAACATTTCTGTGGGCATATCGCCTACTTTTTCGCGCTTAAACTGGGCCTTCCATACAAAGTCGGGGCGGCCGCCAAAGTCCAACAGCACCTCGGCCTTGCAGTCGTCCATGGGCAAAGCAAAACCGTAGCGCTCTATGCCCCTTTTATTGCCCAACGCTTCTTTAAACGCAGTACCCAAGGCCAAACCGCAATCTTCTATGGTGTGGTGCTCATCGATGTGTAAGTCGCCATCGCAGTGCAGTTTTAAATCGAGCTGACCGTGGCGGGCTATTTGCTCTAACATGTGATCGAAAAAGCCCAAACCGGTTTTGATGACCGCATCGCCACTTCCATCCAAATCCAAGATGCCCACAATTTGGGTCTCCTTGGTTTTACGCTCAAATGGGGTTTTGCGGTGCTTTTCTGCGCTTAGCTGCTTGTAAATTTCATTCCAGCCGCCTACAAACTGCATTTCGGGGTGTTGGTCCATCCAATGGGAACTGGCTTCATCCAAGGTAAAACCGCTACCGCTGTTTAGAAAGAAGCCTTTGGCGCCTAAGTTGGCGGCCAATTGCATGTCGGTAACGCGGTCGCCAATTACAAAAGAGTTGGCCAGGTCGTAGTCTGGATTGTTGATATAATCGACCAACATAGCCGTACCGGGTTTGCGACTGGGCGCAGGGTCGTGCTCAAAACTGGTATCGATATGGATGCCGGTAAACTCCGCGCCTACCGACTTAAAGGTCTGCACAATGTGCTTGTGGATGGACATAAACGGTTCCTCGGGAAAAACCTCGGTGCCTAGGCCGTCTTGGTTGGAAACCAGCACCAGTTTGTAGTTAAACTCGCGGGCAATTTTGGCCAGGTAATACAGGGCGTCTTTCATAAAAAAGACCTTGTCCCAGCTATCTACCTGCCACGTTTTGGGAACTTCTTCAATAAGGGTTCCATCCTGGTCTATAAATAGTATGCGTTGTTTCATGGTTAGTCGTTGTTGGCTGGCGTTTCGGGTTCGCTGTAGTTTTCCATGGCTTGCAGCAGCGTTGCATTTTCCTGCTCCGTTCCTACCGAAATACGCAGGGTATTGGGAATTTGACTGTGGCGATTCCGCACCACAATGCCTTTATCAATAAGGTAATCGTAGAGGTGCTTGGGATCTTGCACGCGAATGAGCAAGAAATTGGCCTCGGAGCGAAATATGCGTTTTACCACGCTCATGGCATCCAAGGCATCAAAAAGCACTTTGCGCTGGTTTAGGAGTTGCTTGCGCTCTTCGGCAAAGCGATCTTGCTGGTTTCGTATCCAGTCTAAAATATAATCTTGGGTGTACTTGTTGATGTTGTACGGTGGCTTAATGACATTGAGGTAGTCAATAAGCTCTGGGTTGGCAATGGCCGCTCCCAGACGCAGTGCAGCCAATCCCCAGGCTTTGCTTAGCGTGCGCAGGATGACCAAATTCTCACAGCGATCCAGCAAAGCCAAGGCTGTTTTGTGGGGCGCAAAATCAATGTAAGCTTCGTCTACCACTACAATGCCTTCCATGTGTTGGCAGGCGGCTTCTACCACCTCAGCTTCAATGCAGGTACCCGATGGGTTGTTGGGCGAACACAAAAACAAAATCTTGGGTTGATGCGCGACTATATTGGCCTTCAGCGCTTCCATGTCGATCTCGAAATCTACATGATAGGGCATGCCATAGCACTTTACATTATTGATTTGTGCCGACTGCCGATACATGGAATACGTAGGCTCCAAAACCATAATGCTATCCTGACCGGGAGCACAAAACAAGCGAATGAGCAAGTCTATGGGCTCGTCCGATCCGTTGCCCAAAAACAGGCGTTCGGGCTGTGTGCCCCACAATTGGGCCAGCTCCTTTTTCAACTCGTTTTGCAAAGGATCGGGGTAGCGGTTGTACGCTTCATCCGCCTCACGAGGAAAAGGATTTTCGTTGGCATCCAACCAAATGCTGGCTTTGCCTTTAAACTCTGCCCGCGCATTGCTGTAAGGCTTTAGCTCTTGCAGGTGTGGAAGTACCCAAGGTTTAATTGCCATTTTCCAATCGTATTTTCACCGCATTGGCGTGTGCTTGCAAGCCCTCGCTCTCTGCCATGGTAATTACCGATGTTGCCAGTGCGTTTAATCCTTCTTTACTCAATTGCTGAAAGGTAATTTGTTTGCAGAAGCTGGCCAGGTTTACTCCCGAATAGGCTCTTGCAAAACCCGCAGTAGGCAACGTATGGTTGGTGCCCGAGGCGTAGTCGCCTGCACTCTCGGGGCTGAAAGCGCCTACAAAAACCGACCCCGCATTTACGATGTGGTCGATCAATTGCTCGGCATTTTCGGTTTGTATAATTAAGTGCTCGGGAGCGTAGGTGTTGCAGAATTCTACCGACTCCGCGTTATCCAACACTACCGCTACCGAATTTTCTAAGGCTTGGGTAGCTATATCTTTTCGGGGCAACTGCGCCAACTGCTCCGCAATGGCTGCATTTACTTTACCGACAAAAGCCTCACTCTGAGCCAAAAGCACGCACTGCGAATCGGCACCGTGCTCGGCCTGCGAGAGCAAATCGGCAGCTACAAACTGCGGGTTGGCAGCATCATCAGCCCACACCAGCACTTCCGATGGACCCGCAGGCATATCTATGGCCACCCCCAGTTGCTGCGCGTACATTTTAGCTGCGGTAACGTATTGGTTTCCGGGGCCAAAAATTTTGTCGCATTGCGGTATTTGGTCTGTACCCAGGGTTGCTGCAGCTATGGCTTGCGCTCCGCCCAAAGTGTATATGGCATCTACCCCGATCAGTTGTGCGGCAAAGGCTATGGCAGGATGAATGCGCCCCTCGGCATTGGGCGGTGTAAATAGGTTGATTTTAGAAACCCCTGCAATTTTTGCAGGAATGGCCAGCATCAGCACCGTGCTAAATAAGGGCGCTGAACCTCCAGGAATGTACAATCCAACCGATTCTATGGGCACTTGTTTTTGCCAACATTCTACCCCGTTTTGCACCGTTACTTTGGTTACGGGTTGGGCTTGTTGCTCGTGAAATTTCCAAATGTTGTCACGTGCCTGGATGATGGCATCCTGGAGCCCTTCCGATACCTCTTCGGCCAGGGCGGCAATGGTGTCTGCTGGCAATGCGAACTGCTGCGGCACCGCAGCCTCAAACATTTTACAGTATTCCATCAGCGCTTGGTCGCCACGGGTTTCCACCGCAAAAAAGATGTCTTTTATCAGCGCATTCAAATCTTGCTTGTTGACGGCTGGACGCGTGCAAAGCGCTTTCCAATCGCTGCGCTGCGGATTGATATAGGTTTTCATTTATGCAAACATTTTTTCTATCGGCACTACTAAAATTCCTTCTGCACCCTGGTTGTGCAGCTGGTCAATAATATCCCAAACCTCGCTGGCTTTTACCACACTGTGCACCGAGCTCCAACCGTCTTTTAATAGAGGCATTACAGTAGGACTGGTCATACCGGGTAAAACGCTAGCGATGGCATCCAGTTTATCGTTGGGTGCATTGAGTAAGATGTAGCGGTTGTTTTTACCCTCGTGCACGGCTTTGATGCGGAACAATAACTGCTCTAACACCTCTTGGTGCTGCGGTGCCAGTTCCTTGCTGGCTACCATAACCGCCTCCGAACGCATTACAGTTTCCACTTCTTTAAGACCATTCATGGCCAGGGTGGATCCGGTAGAAACAATATCTAAGATGCCATCGGCTAGGCCAATTCCCGGAGCAATTTCCACAGATCCCGAAATGCTGTGGATGGAGGCGTTAATGTTGTTTTCTTCGAGGAAGTTTTTGAGCAAACCGCCATAGCTGGTGGCAATGCGTTTGCCCTCAAAATATTGGAGTCCTGGATAGTTCTCACCGCGAGGAATTGCCAGGGATAGGCGACACTTTCCAAAACCCAAACGCGATACGATGTTTACATCGCGTTGGTCTTCGGCTACTACGTTCTCCCCTACAATACCAAAGTGTGCTACCCCATTTTCTACGTATTTGGGAATGTCGTCATCGCGCAGAAACAGGACTTCGAGATTGGAGTTGGGCGCAGTGGCTTTCAGCTTGTTGTGCCCCATGTTTAGGTCTACCCCGCAATTGCGAAGTAAGTCTATGGACTTTTCACTCAATCGTCCACCTTTTTGAATAGCAACTTTTGTTTTTTCCATAAATAAAAAAGGCCCGCCAATGGCGAGCCTATATTTTGTGTTTTACTTACAATTCCATGCAAACACTACTCACCTACCTGTGCAGTTGAAAACCGTGGTGATGATGTAGTGCTGAAAATTTCATGGGGCAAATGTAATTAAAACTCTATATCTCCAAATTAAATTTTTGTAAAGCGGGATACTCAAAATCCTCCCGCCCCAAAATCTTACACCGAGTACACGTATGCGCGTCCTTTGCGCTTCGCGTTAATTAGGCCCTTACGGAACATAGCAGAAGCAGTAATTTTAACGCTGGTCTCTACTTTTTCGCGGTCTTCTTTGGGCTCAAATTTGATGACTCTATCGGTAAGGTCTTGTGAGGTTTGTGGTCCAAACTCTTTTAATAAGAACGCTAGCTTTTTGGTGTAGCTTAAGTTCACGGTATACTCTTTCGGTATTTTTACATCGCGCACTTTGCGACCGTTTACCATACCCTTACCTACCAATTTGTTCTTTGGCTTGGGTGGCGCTGCTTCTTTCTTCTCCTCTACAGCAGCTGGGGCTTCCGCAGTAGCTTCTTGGGTTGCTGCAGGCTGAGCCTGTGCTACCTTAGCTACTGTAGCACTCACATGCTCGGGTACCTGACCGTTGCTACCTTCTATTAGCGCCATGGTTTGACGCAAGGCTTTCAATTGATTCTCTAGTTGAACCTCCTGGATTCTTAGGAAATGAATGACGCTAGACTTATCCATAATGATTGGTTTTTAAGTGGCTTTCTTCTAATTTTTGAGGCCTCAAAGATATAAATCAAAATGAACTCTTGTGAATTTTAAGCTTTTTTGCATCCATTCATGTAAAAATGCATCCTTAGTTACAAAAGGAATTTCCTTCCTGAAGTCTTTATATATAGCATACAATACGGTACTGGTTTGGCTCGCATCCAAAAAATCTAAAGCCTGAAAGCCTACCAAAAGCTCCGTTGCTAAAATCTCGTGTACGTTCTGTACCACTTGATGCCACTTGGTTGCAACGTTGGCGCCCATACTTACATGGTCTTCTTGCCCGTTGGATGAATCAATGGTATCTACCACACTGGGTGTACACAATTGCTTGTTTCTATTTACCAATGAAGCCGCTGTATACTGGGGTATCATAAACCCCGAATTAATACCCGGACTTTCCACCAAAAAAGCAGGCAAGCCGCGCTCTCCAGAGAGGAGTTTATATATTCTTCTTTCCGATATACTTCCCAACTCGGCTGTGGCCATGCAGGCATATTCATAGCTCAATGCCAGCGGTTGTCCATGAAAATTACCGCCACTAACAATGCTATCATCTTCGAATAACAATGTAGGATTGTCGGTTACCGCATTGATTTCATTTTCTACTACCGATTGCACGTGCTGTAGTGCCGTATAACTAGCCCCATGCACCTGTGGTACACAGCGAAAGCTGTATGGATCTTGCACAAAACGTTTCACCTCTTGCTGCAGCTTGCTGTCTTGCAAGAGCGCCCGTATCTCCTTGGCCACAGCGCGCTGCCCTTCGTTTCTACGCACGGCATGCAGCTCGTCTTTAAACGGAGCCAAACGCGCTGAAAACGCTTCCATAGATGCAGCCGTGGTTACATGGGCCAACCTCATCAATTGCTGTACATGGTATAACGCATCCACCCCAAAAGCACTCATAAACTGCGTACCGTTGAGTAAAGAAATGCCCTCTTTAGCTTTTAATGCAATGGGCGATACATCTTGCTGTTTATACCAATCGGCACCGGGTATTTTTTCTTCTCCATGCCATACTTCGCCCTCGCCTATCAATACCATAGCCAGGTGGGCCAAGGGTGCTAAATCGCCACTGGCGCCCAGAGAACCAAATTCATAAATAACCGGAATGGCACCTGCGTTGTATACCGCTACCATGTGCTCTAGTAAATCCAGACTAATGCCACTGTTGCCTTTACTAAGCCCTATAATTTTTAATAGAAATATAAGTTTGGATATGCGCTTGGATATCGGTTTCCCCGCTCCGCACGCATGCGAACGCACCAAGTTTACCTGCAACTCAGCCAGCATTTCGGGGTTTATGGAAGTATTGCACAAACTGCCAAAGCCTGTATTGATCCCATAAATGGGCTCTTTAGACTCGGCCAGCTTTTTATCCAAAAAATCCCTACCGTACTGCACCCGGTTTTTGGTGCCGTCATCTATAGACAAAACCGCGTTTCTAGCGTTATATATTTCGTCTATCGTATAATCCTTCTGAGCAATTATAAACTTATCCAAGGTTTTCCGCTTTTAATTGCGAAACTAATTCCTTTTCGTTGAGTTTGTACTGTTCCCCACTTTCCATATTCTTTAAGCTCAACAAGCCCGAATTCCATTCTTCACCCCCTGCCAAGATTACAAAGGGAATTTGATTGGCATCGGCATACTTCATTTGCTTTTTCAGCTTGGCGACATCGGGATAAAGAGCCGTACTGATGCCTGCGTTACGCAAACGCTGCACCAGCGCGAAGTTTTTGGGCGCATGCTCCTCGTCTAAGTTGGCTACCAACACCTGCGTGTGTATGGCGGTATCGGCTGGAAATAGGTTGAGGGTTTCCAATACGTCATAAATGCGATCGGCACCAAAAGAAATGCCTACACCCGAGAGCCCTTTTAATCCAAACACACCGGTGAGGTCATCGTAGCGGCCGCCACCACAAATGCTTCCCATAACCACATCGTGCGCGGCTACCTCAAAAATGGCTCCGGTGTAATAATCCAAGCCCCGGGCCAGGGTAAAATCTAAGGCCAGCGTAGCTTTTTCTATGCCTGCGGCTTCGGCATGTTGCAAGATAAACTCCAGCTCCGCGATGCCTTTGAGCCCGATCTCGGAATCTTTTAAAAGCTCCTTCATGACGCTTAAGCGGGCCTCGTTTTCGGTAGGAAGGGAGAAAATAGCATCTACTTTTTGCAGGGCTTCGGCATCTATGCCGCGCTGCACCATTTCTTCCAGCACCTTTTCCTTGCCAATTTTATCTAGCTTATCCAGCGCTACGGTAAAATCTACAATTTTATCGGGCTGACCGATGAGCTCTGCCAAGCCCGTAAGCACCTTGCGGTTGTTTATTTTAATGGTAAACCCAGGCAGTTGCAATTCCGACAATACCTTGTCAAACAGCAGCACCAACTCTACCTCGTACCAAAGGCTGTCGCTTCCTACCACATCGGCATCGCACTGGTAAAACTCGCGATATCGGCCTTTTTGGGGTCTATCAGCACGCCACACCGGCTGGATTTGATAGCGCTTAAACGGAAAGGTGAGTTCGTTTTGGTGTTGCACCACAAAGCGTGCAAAGGGCACGGTAAGATCGTAGCGCAGGGCTTTTTCGGAAATGGAGCTCGTAATTTTTTGTGAGTCCTTATTCTCGTAGGCTTCTGGGTTGGCCTTTTTAAGAAAATCACCGCTATTCAGGATTTTAAAAATTAAGCGGTCGCCCTCCTCGCCATACTTCCCGGTAAGGGTAGCAAGGTTTTCCATGGCGGGCGTTTCTATGGGCTGAAAGCCAAAACGCTTAAAATGCTTCTTGATGGTATGGTAGATGTACTCGCGTCTACGAGCTACTTCCGGTAAAAAGTCGCGGGTTCCTTTGGGTGTTCCTACTTTCATTCGTCTTTATCTAAATCAAAGGGTTTGGTGCCGGGCTGGCGCTGCTGCTTGCCTTTTTTCCTAAAGAAAACCAGGACAACGTACAAAACACACACTCCACAAATAAGCCACGGCCACATGGCGGCAAAGGTATTTGTTCTGGATGACAAGTAAATGCTGTAAAAGACAATAGTGATTTCCATGAAGGAAAATGGTCTCCGAAATATGTATTGTACCCGCTTTAAACTGTAATAGGAGCTTCGCAAACTAAAAACGGATTTCACTCCAATCACCAAAAACGTATCTACTAACTGACTCCATTAGTAAACATCTCAATATAAATTCGATCAATTAATCATTTATCATTATCTTGTATTGAATTACAAATCCAACATATTCTAAAATCCATTATGCATTTCACAAAAGGACTTTTAGTTGTACTCTCCATATTTCTCATTTCCCTTTCCATAAAGGGCCAAAACGAATTTATCACTGTGTGGTATCTACCACTGGCTGAGGGAAGTGGGAAAGACTCTATTTCGTTTAGATGCACATCAAACGCTGATTCTATTGCCTTTTCTTGGGAGGAAATAGGAGGAAATAATGCAAGCGGAACAGGCAAGTTTGCCCCATCAGAGACCGCAATAGGTTTAAAGTTTACAGGGGTTGACGAAAATGCTCGCGTTTCTCTCCACATACTCACGCCTGAAGGCAAAAATATCCATAACATCTCTTTTCAAGGCATTGATGCAGATCGCTTAATTGATGTTTCTAGCTGGGGAAATAACATTTGGGGATCTATGGCAGAAATGTTTGCTGGTTGCTCATACCTAACAACGTTTTCAGCTACCAACGTCCCTCTTCTTGGGGAAAATTGCAGTTTTCGGGAAATGTTTGCGGGGGCCGTTTCATTTAACGGGAATATTAACTCGTGGGATGTTTCAACCGTACTTAATATGGACAAGATGTTTTCTTATGCTACATCTTTTAACCAACCATTGAACTCTTGGGATGTATCCTCAGTAACCAATATGCAGGATTTGTTCGAGGATGCAGAAAGCTTTAACCAACCCCTTGATAACTGGGACGTATCTTCAGTAACCAATTTGATACAAACATTTTATGGAGCAAAGTCTTTTAACCAGCCTTTGAGTACTTGGGATGTTTCATCGGTAAGGGGAATGCAAGGTATGTTTCAAAATGCTTTATCCTTCGACCAGCCTTTAAATATCTGGAATGTAACATCCGTTACAAGTATGCAAAACATGTTTAAGGGTGCATCGTCCTTTAACCAAACCTTACAGGACTGGGATGTTTCCTCCGTAACTAACATGGAAAGCATGTTTGAAGAGGCAACAGCATTTAACAAGCCCTTAAATGATTGGGATGTTTCTTCAGTAAGCAATATGGAAAACATGTTTAAAAAAGCAGCAACATTTAACCAGCCGTTAAACTCCTGGGATGTTACTCGAATAACTACCATGCGCAGCATGTTTGAAGAAGCAACAGCATTTAATCAACCATTAAATTCATGGGAGCTTTCTTCCGTCATTACAATGTATCGTATGTTCAATGATGCTATCTCTTTTAATCAGCCTTTAGACGAATGGGAATTACCAAGCCTACTTCCTGAAGGCTATTCTTTGGGGCTATCTTTGGATCGCTCAGGAATCAGTTGCGAAAACTACGGTAAAACCCTAATTGGATGGGCCTACAACGAAAACACTGGTAACAATATTTCTCTCTATGTTCGTGATATGAAATATGACCAGTATACTCAGAGTCCGCGAAACCTACTTATTGCAAAAGGTTGGCGCATTTTTGGCGACAGTCTAACTGACAGAAATTGCCTAACTAATTCAACTGTAATTGAAACAAAAGGCAAGCAGATCCGCACAGAGCTGGTGATATTCCCAAATCCAGGCAATGACATTATTCACATTGGTGGCAATGAAAAAATTTCCGAGCTAACTATTTTCAGTGTCTCTGGTAAACGGGTTGAAGTGGAATCTCAAAACAATAAAAATTTATTTGATGCCAGTACACTGGCAGAAGGTATCTACCTAATAAACGTAACATACCAGAACGGATTTGTTGCTCAATCCAAATTCATAAAACAGTAACTGTTTCCGAAAACATTTAAAGGATCGAGAGACTTGCGCCCGGTAGAGCTCGGTGTCGGATTGCAAGTCTAGATTTACCAACTAAAAAATCCCGCCTAGGCGGGATTTTTCTTTACATATATGATGAGTACTGTAAAATATTACCGTGTCAATTTCTTGTACTTCACTCGGGTAGGTCTGTCCATGCCCTTGCGCTTGCGGTAGTTGGCCTCATATTCAGTATAGCTACCTTCAAAGAAGTAGGCCTCGGAGTTGCCTTCAAAGGCGAGAATGTGCGTACAGATTCGGTCTAAGAACCAACGGTCGTGGCTAATAACCACGGCACAACCGGCAAAGCTCTCTATCCCTTCCTCCAAAGCACGGATGGTGTTTACATCCAAGTCGTTGGTAGGCTCATCCAGTAAAAGCACGTTGGCCTCGGTTTTTAGAGTCATGGCCAGGTGCAGGCGGTTGCGTTCTCCACCCGAAAGCACCTTAATTTTCTTGCTTTGGTCGGGCCCCTGGAAATTAAAGCGCGAAACGTAAGCCCGTGAGTTAATGGACTTCCCTCCGATCTCAATAATCTCGTTTCCACCCGAAACCACTTCCCAAACGGTTTTTTCAGGATCAAGCTCCTCGTGGGTTTGATCCACATACCCGAGCTCTACCGTTTCACCAATAGTAACATTTCCGGTATCGGGCGTTTCTTCGCCCATAATCATGCGAAACATGGTGGTTTTCCCCGCACCGTTGGGACCAATTACCCCCACAATGCCTGCAGGAGGTAATTTAAACTCCATATTTTCAAACAACAACCGATCATCATAAGCTTTGGATACCCCGGTAAATTCTACCACCTCGTTCCCCAAACGCGGACCGTTGGGAATGGGAATCTCCAGGTGCGCTATTTGCTCCTTATCCTGTTGGGAAAGTAGTTGCTCATAATTATTTAAACGCGCTTTGGATTTGGCCTGGCGCCCTTTAGCTCCTTGACGCACCCAGTCGAGCTCGCGTTCCAGTACTTTTCTACGCTTGGATGCGGTTTTCTCTTCTGCGGCCAGGCGCTTGGATTTTTGATCCAGCCAAGAAGAGTAATTCCCTTTCCATGGAATGCCTTCTCCACGATCGAGCTCTAATATCCAGCCCGCAATATTGTCTAAGAAATAACGGTCGTGCGTTACGGTAATCACGGTACCCTCGTATTGCTCTAAGTGTTGCTCTAACCACGATACCGACTCGGCATCCAAGTGGTTGGTGGGCTCATCCAATAGCAGTACATCGGGTTTTTGCAGTAGCAAGCGGCACAATGCCACGCGTCTGCGCTCTCCACCGGATAGGTTGGTTACGGGGCTATCGCCATCGGGACAACGCAGAGCATCCATGGCGATATCCAGCTTGGTATCGAGTTCCCAGGCTTCGTAGCGATCGATAAGGTCTTGCAGCTCGGCCTGGCGATCGATGAGCTTCTGCATTTTGTCGGGGTCGTTGAGCACGTCTTCATCGGCAAAGCGGTTGTTTACTTCTTCGTACTCGTTGAGCACATCTACAATGTGCTGCACGCCCTCTTGCACAATTTCCTTTACGGTTTTGTTGTCATCGAGCTGGGGTTCCTGTGGAAGATATCCTACCGAGTATCCATCGGACCATGCTACCTCACCGCGGTAATCTTTATCTAACCCAGCAATTATCTTGAGTACGGTAGATTTACCCGAACCATTGAGACCAATGACCCCAATTTTAGCTCCGTAAAAAAAGGAGAGGTAAATATCCTTTAGAATCTGTTTTCCTTGCGGTGTGTCCTTGCACACCTTTACCATGGAAAAAATTACTTTTTTATCGTCTGACATGCTTCAATCTTTGCGAGCGCAAAGGTAATTAAGTTGGCAGCATTACCATGAAACGAAAAAACCCGCCCGAAGGCAGGTTTTTTTCTTGGCACTACTGTTATGCTCGTATTATAAATGTTTGGAGATAAACGCCACCGATTTCACAAACGCGGCAGCCGCAAATTTCTCGTTGTACTCTTTGTTGCTGGGGTTGGCAAAAGCGTGTACGGCATCGTACCAGTGAATTTCAATGTCTTTCTCCAGGGCACGCATGCGATCTTCAAAAGTGTCTACCAAATCGTGGGTAATCCAGGTATCTTGTTCGGCAAAAAAGCCCAAAACGGGTGCCTGTATTTGTGCCAGGCGATCGGGGTCTTTCTCGGGCATACCATAGTACATTACGCAGGCTTCCACATTGTCTTTGCCTTGCATAGAGGCTTGTAGGGACCAACCGCCCCCAAAACACCAACCTATAGTAGCCACCTCGGCATCGGCTTCTGCATAGGCAAAAGCACCATCGATAATGGCGCGTATGCGCTCTTCCTTGGCATTTTGCATCAACTGGCCCGCTTTTTCTGCGGTAACCGCGGTTTTGCCATCGTAGAGGTCAATAGCGAGTACATTCACATCTTCGCCCAGCGCCTCAAACAATTTCTCGGACTCTTTTTTGATGTGCGCGTTGAGTCCCCACCACTCGTGAAAAACAAACAAAAACTTGTTGGTTTTTCCATTGGCGGGTATCAAATAGCCATTAGCAGGCTTATCTCCGGCCACCTTAAATTTAATATTGGTACCACTTTTAAGAAGCACGGGCTCTTCGCTGTTGTAACCATGACCGGCTACAAACTCGGCATCGTTGCCCAGCATAGCAAAGGCGTTGTTGCTCGATCGCTCGCAACAACTTTGGCCGTGTACTAGCGTTAGCGAAAAAAGAAAAATAAAAAGGGATAACAGTCTCATCATTAAGGGGTTTAGGGTTTTTGTTTGGTTATCCCCTAAGATTAAAAAACTTCTTTATAAAGAATTATAAATGGCCGTTTCCATTGAATCTGAAATGGTACTGTACACGGAAACGTCTTTAAACTTATAGCGACCCCGATCCAGAGAAATCTTTATTCCATTAAACTCCTGGTAGTTCTCAAACGGACTTACAATGGCGGGCACCGAATCGCTAGCATTGGCGTAATACTCCCACTGCTCTACCATGTAGGTATCTGGGTTTACGTACGCCACGTAAGCGTTCTCTGGGGTTTCTCCCACCTCTTCGAAGGTGAGACGTAGCTTGTGGCAGTTTACCGTGTCCAAGGTTTGGCCTACGCCAGCGTATTTTAAGGTTACGCCACTATCTTTTAGCTTAAACGGAAAAACCAGCCAGTACATATCGTTGATCTCCATGGCTTGGGCCACGTCTAAAAACTTAGCCAAGCTATCGGGATGGGTTTGCTCCTCGCCATAGATAAATACGCGGGCGCTGTCTTGGTTAAAATCGGCCAACACTTTAAAGTCGGTACGGCTGGATGTAATACGCGCTCTTTTTCCGATGCGGTCTACAAACAAATCGCGCGCACCAAAAAAGTTAAATTCAAAAAAGCGTGCGGTGTCCCATGCTTGTTTTCCCCCCATGGCTAAGGAAACACTATCGGCAATGGCTATGGCCATGGAATCGGATGCCGCTTCGTTAAAACCCGGACTCGCTGGAATGACATTGCTTTCGGGCTGTTTTTCGGTTGTTCCTTCTGATGATGTGCACGCTACAGCTGTTGCAGCTAGAGCGGCTAAAATGATATAAAATTTACGCACCTACTTTGTCGGTTTTGGGTTTGCTAATGGCTTGTTTCTCGATGTACTTTACTATGCTTCCGGCTATGTCTTTACCGGTGGCTTTTTCTATGCCCTCCAATCCAGGCGAAGAATTTACTTCCAGCACCAAGGGGCCACGGCTCGAGGGTAGCATATCCACCCCCGCCACATTTAAGCCCATGGCTTTGGCCGCTTTAATGGCTATATCTTTTTCTTGCTTCGTTAATTTGATGGCTTCTGCTGTTCCTCCGCGGTGTAGGTTGGAACGGAATTCTCCCTCGGCTCCCTGGCGCTTCATAGCACCTACTACTTTACCATTCACTACAAAAGCGCGAATATCCGATCCACCCGCTTCCTTAATAAACTCCTGGATAAGAATATCGGCATTCAAACCGTAAAACGCTTCGAGCACTGAGGTGGCTGCTTTGCGCGTTTCCGCTAAAACTACACCGATGCCCTGCGTTCCAGACAAAAGCTTAATGACCAAAGGCGCCCCGCCTATTTGTTCTACGATGGTATCAATGTAACGCGGGTGACTGGCAAACACGGTTTTGGGAATGGGCACCCCGTACTTGGAGAAAATCTGCACACTGCGCAGTTTGTCTCTCGAGCGCACGATGGATATGGATGGATTGACCGCAATTTTTCCCATCATTTCAAATTGACGCACCACAGCCGTGCCGTAATGCGTTACCGAAGAACCGATACGCGGAATAACCGCATCGACATCCGACAAGCTTTTGCCGCGGTACAGCACCTGCGGGTTGGCACCTTCGGCCACCAGCGCACAGCGAATGTGGTCTACAACCATAGCCTCGTGTCCTGCCTTTTCAATGGCCTCTACCAACCTCGAGGTAGAATATAGTTTGGGGTTTCTGGATAAAACAGCAATCTTCATGAATCTTTTTTCTGGTATATGTTTTTCTGAGCTACATCGACTACAAACTTGCCGCGCAAGAATTTTTTTCCCAGCAATATAGGATAGGTCATGCGGTTTCGGTTGGTGAGGGTAAACGTGGTTTTGTAATTTTTTCCGCCAACGCGTACGGTGAGCTTCACTGCGTAGCGCACTTCAGAGCTACCGTTGGAACTGGTTACCTTCTTTTTTCGGAATTCCTCAAAGCGAAAAGGGCCGGCACCGGCTAACCAAGCATAGAGCACCTCTTCATCGTCCTCCTTTTTTACCCGAATGCGGGTAGCGTGTATGGAAGAGCTGTCGGCTCCTGTATCCACCTTGGCATTTATTTTTCGCAGATGATGGAAAGGGAAATCCACCTGCTCTGCTCTACCTATGACTCTCATGGCATTGTAAAGTTGTGGCCCAAAGTAAGGCTATAAATAGGCAGCATAAAAATTACCACTCATAAAATTCCAACACCTTTCGTGTAAATATGGTACTTTGTATTGCATAGTACATTCTTTTGCCCTTATATTTGCCTAACACAATACCTTAACAAGCAAGCATATGAAAATAGAGAACGCCAAAGCGCAGATGAGGAAAGGGGTATTGGAGTATTGCATTATGGCCATTTTAGGACGGAAGGAATGTTACACCAACGAAATAATTCAAGAGCTTAAAGAGGCCAAGCTCATAGTAGTAGAGGGCACCTTGTACCCACTACTTACCCGGCTAAAAAACTCCAAACTCCTCACCTACCGTTGGGAAGAAAGCAAGTCTGGCCCACCGCGCAAATACTACAGCCTTACCGATGAAGGCCACGAATTTCTCCGAGAACTAGACACAACCTGGGACGAACTTCAGAACGCAGTTTATAAAACGACCAAACGACTACAATCATGAATAAGACACTCAATATTAACCTGGCAGGCTTCTCCTTTACCATAGAGGAAGATGCTTACGACTCGCTCCAAACCTATTTGGAGGCCATCCGCTCCTTTTTGGCGAGCGAAGAAGACGTAGATGAAATTATTGCCGACATCGAGCGCAGAATTGCAGAGCTTATTCAAGAGCGTTTGGGCGACAACCGCGAGGTGGTAGAACAGGCCGATGTAGACCATATTATGGATGTACTGGGCGACCCCGAATATTTCCAAAGCGAGGATCCCGACCTGGATGCCGAAACGCAATACGAGCAACGCAAAAAGCGCAGAAAAGCACGCAAAATATTCCGCAACCCAGATAACCGTGTTATTGGTGGGGTGTGCGGTGGCTTGGGCTCCTACTTTAATATCGACCCCATCGTGTTTCGTTTGGCCTTTGTGATTGGCGTGTTGGCTTTTGGCGTGGGCTTTTTGCCATACATTATCCTTTGGGCCGTTATTCCAGAGGCTAAAACCACAGCCGAAAAGCTAGAGATGGAAGGCGAAGAGGTAAATGTGGAGAACATTAAAAACCGATTTCGCAAAGAGAGCCAAAACGTAAAAGACTCCTTTAACAACATCAAAAACGGGGTTAAAGGAGGAAGAAAATCTGAAGTGGCCGAAAACATCGGAAGCGCCTTAAATGAAATCCTGGCTTTTGCCGTAACCCTCATTAAAATGATTTGGGTGGTACTGAAAAAAGTACTGGGCGTAGCCGCCATTATTCTGGGAGCCGGATTCTTTATTGCTTCTATGGTTACTATTTTGGTGTTTTTCTTTGGTGCCAAGCACGATTACTTTGGACAACTAGGCGACCTCAGCAATTCGGAAATTGTGCGCATTTTCTTTGAAACGCCTGGAGATTTCAGCCTGATGGTACTCTTGGGCATCTTGTTTATCGTTGCCTTTGTTGCCTCGTTATTTTTGGCTGGATTTTCTGCCCTGGGTTTCAAGCTGCCCAGCAAAACAACCTTAGGCATTACCTTACCTACGGTGGTTATCGTATCGCTTATTGGGTTCTTAACCTTCCTGTTTTCCAACTTAAATTTTTACGAAAACCGGGGTAAAGTAACCGAGAAGGTCATGCTAGAGACCTTTCCTTCCGATACCTTACACATGCATGCCAAGGAAGATATTTACTTCTCACCCGACCTTACGGGCCACCACAACAAGCATTTGGAGATTTTAAGCTTGCGCGATGACGAGCTTATTTCTGGCCGCGTCATGGTGGATGTAGAGCAATCTTTAGACACCAACTGGTATGTGGTGGTAGAAAAATATGCCCGAGCAAAAACCTCGCGCGAAGCCCGAGAAAAAGCCAAAGGCATACGCTACCAATACCAGCAGCAATCGAACCGCGTTTCGTTTGACCCCACTTTTTCCTGGGACAAAAGCCTAAAATACCGTAGCCAAGAAGTGCGCGTAACCGTTATGGTTCCTAAGGGCAAGACCATTTACCTTGCCGATGGCACCGACCGCATTATCTACGACATAGACAACGTAGAAAACGTGTACGATGGTCGCATGATTCAAAAATACTGGTTGATGAGCGAGGACGGACTTACCCTGGCCGAGTAATCTCGGCTGGGGCCTCCTGGCCACCCCTGCGTTCGATTTTTTGTGTTTAAAACCCTATCTTCGCGGGGCTCAAAAACAGGACGATATGGCAGAACAGGCGCAGGAAACTAAGGTGGGCAACACAGTAGACAACAACCCCTTTATTCAGGAAATAATTAATGACTACCGGTTAGCATGCATCAGTAGAGAAGCATCGCTGCTGGGCCGTAAAGAAGTACTTACCGGTAAAGCCAAGTTTGGAATTTTTGGCGATGGTAAAGAGTTGGCGCAAATAGCCTTGGCCAAACACTTCCAGAAAGGCGATTTTCGCTCTGGATACTACCGCGACCAAACGTGGCTTATGGCGCTAGACTTGCTAAACGTGCAGCAGTTTTTTGCTGGAATTTACGCACACGCAGACGTTAATGCAGAGCCTACTTCGGGCGGGCGCCAAATGGGTGGACACTTTGCATCACCCCTGCTCAACGAAGACGGCACCTGGCGCAACCTAGCCGAGCAATACAACATCTCGGCCGATATTTCTCCAACGGCAGGACAAATGCCGCGCCTACTCGGGTTAGCGCAAGCTTCTAAAATGTACCGCAACGTGGCAGAACTGGCCGACAAAACCCAGTTCTCTAGCCAGGGCAACGAAATCGCTTTTGGATCTATTGGAGACGCTTCTACTTCGGAAGGACTGTTTTGGGAAACCCTAAATGCCGCATCGGTATTGCAGGTGCCCATGGTCATGTCCATTTGGGATGATGGCTATGGAATTTCGGTTTCCAAAAACCTGCAAACCGTAAAATCTAGCATTTCAGAAGCATTGGCTGGATTCCAGCGCAATGAAGACATTCCCGGTTTAGAAATACTAAAAACCAAAGGTTGGGATTATGCCCACCTTATCCAGACATACCAAAAAGCTACAGAGATAGCGCGCGAGCAGCACGTTCCGGTGATGGTACACGTAGAAGAGGTTACCCAACCGCAAGGCCACTCTACCAGCGGATCGCACGAGCGTTACAAAGACGAAAAACGCCTCAACTGGGAGCAAGAGTACGATTGCATTGCCAAGTTCCGCGAGTGGATCCTAAACTTTAAAGTAGAAGGCAAAAACATTGCTACCGAGGAAGAACTAGATGCCATTGCCAAAGAGGCGAAAAAATCGGTACGCAAACAGCAAAAAGCGGCTTGGGAAGCCTTTGTAACTCCCATACAAGAAGAGCGCAATACCGTTATTGATTTGCTTAACCAACTGGCGAAAACCAGCGATAACGGAAGCCGCATATCCAGCCTAGCTGAGGATCTTAAAAAAGAGCTAGACCCCTACCGCAAAGCCAACTTTGATGCCGCCAGAAAGGCCTTGCTGATCACCCGTAAAGAAAACCTGGCCGAGCGCAACGCGCTTAAAAACTGGTTGACTGCGGAAAACGAAAACAACGCAGACCGCTATTCCTCGCACTTGTACTCACAAAGTGCACACAGTCCGCTACAAGTGGCCGCCACAGCACCCGCTTTTAGCGATGAGAAAGTAGACGGTCGTGTAGTATTAAAAAGAAACTTTGAGGCCTTGTTTAAGGCGCATCCAGAAATTGTAACCTTTGGTGAAGACACTGGAAAAATTGGTGGGGTAAACCAAAGTATGGAAGGCATGCAAGAGCAGTTTGGTAAGCTGCGTGTATCCGATACCGGTATCCGCGAAGCGACCATCCTGGGACAAGGTATTGGTTTGGCCATGCGTGGCCTGCGTCCCATTGCCGAAATTCAGTACTTAGATTACCTGCTGTATGCGCTGCAAATTATTTCCGATGACCTGGTAACGGTACACTACCGTTCTAAAGGACAGCAAAAAGCTCCGTTGATTGTTAGAACGCGCGGACACCGTCTGGAAGGAATTTGGCACTCGGGCTCTCCCATGGGAGCCATTATCAACGCGGTGCGCGGAATGCACGTGTGCGTTCCGAGAAACATGGTTACCGCTGCCGGATTGTACAACACCCTCATCCAGGGCGATGATCCTGCCCTGGTAGTAGAGCCACTAAACGGATACCGCACCAAAGAGCAATTGCCCGAGAACTTAGGCGCGTTTACTACACCACTTGGGGTACCCGAAATAGTAAAAGAAGGAAGCGACATTACCGTGGTTTCTTACGGTTCTACCTGCAACCTAGCGGAGAAAGCCTGCCAAGAATTAATGGAACTGGGCATTGATGCCGAACTCATAGACGTGGTAACCCTCCTCCCCTTTGATATCAACGGAGTTATAGGCGAATCGCTTAAGAAAACCAGTCGCTTGGTTATTGTGGATGAAGACGTAGATGGCGGAGCCAGCGCATACATCCTCAAGAAAATTATGCAAGATCAGGGTGGATACTTCAGTCTGGATTCACAGCCTATTTGCATCAACGCCAAAGACCATCGCCCGGCTTACGGTACCGATGGCGACTACTTCTCTAAACCTAGCATCAAGGACATGGTTGAGCAGGTATATGCGCTTATGACGGAAGTAGACCCAGCGAATTATCCCACATTGTAGATTGCTGAATACACTATTTAAAAGGGGAAATCTGAATGCAGGTTTCCCCTTTTTTTTGGCTTAACTTATCCAGAATTTTAAAACTATCCGGTAATGAAATGGCTTGTCTGCGTACTGATCTTCTCCATACCTATTTGTTTACCCGCACAGCTGCACACGGATAGGCATGCTTATTACCTATTTGACGAGGAGTTACAACCGATTCATCATGCTAATATTTACATTGCGAGCTCTGGATATTTAACGCAAACGGATCTAAGCGGCTACTTTGAAATAGATGAAACCGGCTTAAATCCAACCGATACCATATTTATTTCAGCTCTAGGATACGAATCAATGACTTTATCTTTAGGAGATTTACAAACGCTTCAAGGTGTTTTTCTGTCAGAAAATAGGATCGCTTTACATGAAATAGAAGTAGTTGCTGAGCGCAAAAAGTCGCGTTACCGCAAGGCTGGGACTACGGGCTTTTCCAAAATCTTTTACATGGAGTGGAACACCTCTGGCAGCGATAGTCTGAACAATTATCAAATTGGAAAGCTGGTTCGCTTTCGACAAGATTCCATTTTTCTCAGCAGTATTCACTTTCACCTAAATAATACCGCGGTCGATTCAGCTAGCTTTTTAGTTTCTGCGTACCGTATTCAAAAGGACTCGGGCAAAATATCAGAAACGTGTATAGCGCAACCAGTTATTGTGCGCACTTCTATCGTTGCTGGATGGAATACCATAGACCTAGCCCCATACCTGATAAAAATTCCTGGGATGGTTTTGGTTTCCTTGCAATACATACCCGCACAGCGAAAAACACCGCTATTCTTTTTTAGTACTAAGACGCTCCCAGGAAATGACACCTTCCTAAAACCCATCAAGAATGGCTCTTGGATGCAGTCGCGTACTTGCGCAAGCATCTATGTTACTGGACGACTCGTTCGATAAGCAACAGCAGAAAGTCCTGCTTACGGGCCAGTGCATAACGAGCTAACCTTGCAGGATTACAAATCCTGCGGAGCGCATCGGGCTATCACCATAAAAAAAAGCCCCAGAACACAGTCCTGAGGCTTTTTTTGTTTCAAAAATCTAATCGTCTTTTATTGCTTCATCAACCGCACGGTTTGGTCTTGGTACTGCAGCAAGTACATGCCGGGAGCGGTTTCGGGTGGCAACTGCAGCTCCAAGGTATTGCCGTCTGTTTGCCTTGCCGATATCGGTATTTGCTGTCCGTTGATACCAAAAAGCCGCACGGCTTCCGTTGCATCGGGGTCTAGCGGCTGTTTAAACTGCATGGTAATGTTTCCTACAAAAGGATTGGGGAACACACTAAACTGCTTGGCTGCCACCTCCGAAATACCGGTTACCGTAAGGTTAAAGGTAAATAGGGTAATACAACCCAATTGGTCGCGCACATACAAGGTATAGGTACCCGGTTCTAATGCTGGGAATACGGGGTTGGAGGTGTAGTTGACGCCATCCAGACTATACTCAGTAATGAGGAAAGTGTTGGTCGCATTAAAAAGCACGGTAGCTTTGCTATCGGCCGAGTCTATTTTGGTTACCGTTACTTGTACGGTATCTGGTCCATTGATGCGAACGCGTATGGTGTCCAAACAGCCATTGACATCTTTACTGACGAAGGTGTGTAGCCCTTGTCCGAGGTTGGCAAATAGCGAGGAACTTACAAAACCACCGTCTCCCGCTTCTTTGTATTTATAAGGTGCTCCACTTCCACCCGAAGCCGATATACCCGCCAAACCGTCAGTACCGTTCCAGCATATCACATCTTCGGTGTAATTTACTCTGGTTTGAACAGGTGGTGGCGCTGTAAGGTTAAAGCGGAAATCTTGCTCACGTCTGCACTCGCTATTTTCTCTTGCAAACAAGGTAAACTGCCCCTCTTTTACATTATTAAATACGTTTTGGCTGCTGTAGGTTACTCCATCTAAAGAGTAGCTGTAGTTTCTAGGGTCGCCTTGTACCACAGCCTCAATGCGGCCATCCTCACTGTAGCTACAGTTTAACCCTCTTAAAATTTTGGCATTAAGCGCAAAAGGAATTCGCGGTTTGATGCGCACACGCTTGGTTTTGATACAACCGTCATCGGCATCAATAACGCGCACGGTGTAGAACTGGGCAAACAAGCCATTAAACTCATTGGAGGCCTGCGGGGGCTGCTCATTCAATTGGTAGGTGTAGTTCCCCGACCCTCCCGTGGCATCCACGGTAATCACCCCATTGTCTGGGAAATCGCAGTCTAGCGGCCCGTTTTCCGTAGCTACAAAATCTACCCCAGTAGAGGGGCCAATAACCACGGTATCGCGCACTTCGCACAGTAAGTTGTCGTAAGCATAAATTGGGTACGCACCGCTGGGTAGGTTCTCGCGAAGTTGACCATTGGGAAACTGGATCCCGCCAATTTCTACAATGTAGGGTTCACTTCCTTGCAGTGCAGTTACCTGCAAGCTACCGTTGATATTTCCGCAAGTAGTTGGGCTTTGGTTGATATCCAATTCCAGGTTGGATTTGTTGGTAACCGATACGGTACGTACCGAAATACAACCACTTTCTGCCCTAGCAAAAACCGTGTACTCCCCTGGAGCTAGATTATCAAAGGATTCGCGCTGGAAATAGGTGTTTCCGTCCAGGCTAAATGCCGTACCCGCACCATCGGCTTGTAGTAAGATACGACCGTTGGTATTGTCTTTACAATCGTTTTTCACTGCGGTTGCTGCAAAGTTTATCGGGTCCTTTACCTCAAAGGTATCCACGAGGTTCAGTTGCCCGCCACAGCCGTTGCCTGTATTGTAATAGACGGTATCCAAGGAAAAAACAAAATCGGTATTCTCAAATACTGGAATAACGGTGTCCTTTGTAGTAACCAAAGATTGGCTCACTCCCGCCACACTGTACTCAATAATTACGGTATCTGATGCGCTAACCGAAATAGGAATAAATGCGGTATCGCCCCGGCAGATTTTCGTGTTCTCTGCTTCAAAACTTACCTGAGGCTCCTGGTAATTAAAGAAGGTAACGCTTCCGAAGTTTGCTGCATAGGAGCATCCTTTGGGCGAAGAAAAATATCTGCGTACCCTAAATGTGTTGGGGCCTTCAAAAATGGCTGGTACAGTCAACACACTATCATTACCCACTTCGGGTTCTTCAGTAAACTGAAAGCCACTCACCTCGTATTGGATGTTACCCGTGGCACTCGGTGGATCGAAGCTAAATTGAATTTGCGCTTGCGGATCGGCCGAAGAGCAAATAATTTGGGGGGAGGCCAATTCAAACGTGATATCTGGAGCTTGTTCCAGGGTTACATTGATGTTTTTGTTGACATCCATGGAGCACCCTGTAGGATAATCCAGTTCGCGCAACTCTACGGTTTGAGCCTCTGTAAAGCTTCTGCGCAAATAATTAGTTCCAGATATCAAAGGTACATTCACTAAATTCTGGTTTACCAAGAAGCGGGCCGTCCCCGTTACCCCCGTGTATTCAATAGGTATAGAATCCAATACTGCTTCACAAGCTACAAAGTTGGTTGGCACCGAAATTTCGGGTACCGGATAAGCGGGAACATCAATAGAAAAGGTAGCATCGCAGATTCCCTTTTCAATGGTAAAGTTGTATTGACCTACTCCGGCTGGATTGATTCCAGGAATTTCAAACTCCAACTGATTGGAGGTCACATTGGGGCCTACCCAGGTAAAGTCGTCCACAGTACCGTCTACACCCGCGGCCGATAAGGTTACATCACCACCAATACATGTTGTATCGGGCGTTCTGCTTAAGGAAACTTCTGGCAGCGTTATAAAACGCACGGGTTGCCCTTCGCGCACATCGATGCAATCATCATCCAGGTCCACCTGATCGCCAATGGCGGTTCCTGCAATTACCGAAATGTAATACGTTTCGCCTTCCTGTAGGCCGTCCACGAAACCAAAGGTTCCAGTCTGGTTTCTATCGAATACGGTCCCGATGGCATCGGTAGGATTGTCATGCAAAATGAACTCATTGATATCATCACCATCGCTAATAAAGCCGCCTACATAACTCACGGTATATTCGCTGCCCTCGCATATGGTTTGGGTAGGAACTACATTGATAACGCCCGCATCGGTAACACAACCACAACGTTTACGAATACTGTAAGTAGAAACGCCACACGCATCGGCATCGCTAATTTCTATAAATACTTCCTCTCCTTCGGGAATGGGATCGGTGGTTACAAACCAGGAGCCTCCCAGTTGCTCCAAATCAAAACCATAATCGATGTTATCCGCTGTTACCGATACATCCAAGGTGTTGATATCGCCATCCTGCACCTCAAAACGCACTTGGTAAAAGGTTTCAGACTGGTTACAAAAGGTGGTAGGATCTACTATCTCTGGTTTTTTGGTAACCTGCACTTCCACCGTAGCCAACTCATCGGTACAGGGGTCGGGATTGTCTATCAAATAGTTAAACTGGTACGAACCCGGAGGCATGGTTGTAGTGTTTACTGCACCATTCACCGGATCTACCAAACCGTTGGAGCCGTTTACATCTACCCACAAACCGCCTGCTGCATTTCCTGTGAGAAAATCGAAGAGGTTTAACGACTCTCCTCTACAAACACGAGCGGTTCCACCAGTTCCGGCTACTTCGTAGTTTTCTACGGTTATTGTAACTTTATTGGAGTCTGCCTCACATGCCCCAGGCCCAGTTACCTTATAAAAGAATTCATATTGCCCAGCATCGAAACCAAACAGATTTACGGTTCCGTTAGGGTTCATTTCTCCCGTGTTGTCAAAATCTATCCAAACACCATCGCCATCTGGGTCACCTTCGAGCAAGGCTCGCAAGTCAATAAGGCTATTATCGTTGTTGCACACAGCACCCACACCATCATCCCCTGCTTCTGGAGCTGGGTGTATGGTCACTTGTACAAACGATTCCTCGAGCCCACATGAATTTTCTACACTGTACTTGTAGTCAAAAGTCTGCGGTAACACGTTGTCTGGCAAATTTATCGGCTGGATATTATTTCCAGCTAAAACTCCAGAGCCGTCCAGGTCGGTCCACTCTGAGGTAGCATTTACATCTTGTCCGTCCAACAAGTCAAAAAGCGAGAACGAAGCCAAATTGTTACACAACACAGGGTCTGGAAGCGGAGTGCCCGCGCTCAACGGACTTTCCACCTCTACATCTACCGTTTTACTGGCCTTACAGATTCCTTTGTCTACAAAAACGGTGTAGGTTCCGGAAGCTGCTGGTGTAACGTTGGTGATGATAGGATTGGCATTGGTACTGGTATATCCATCGGGACCTACCCACAGATAACCATCGGCAACGGTGTTGGAGTTTAGCCCCAAGTTGGTGCCTTCACAAAGGGGTGTATTGGCATTGGGCTCAAAATCACCCGGATCGATGACATTAATATCTATTTGATCGGTAGCTACACAACCTGGGTTGTTGGTTTCAAACACCTCAACGCTGTAGGTAATGTTTTCGGTTGGACTGGCCAGTGGGTCTCTTGCCGTAGCATCGGAAAGACTCGCCACGGGGGTCCAGCTATAGGTAAAGTCTTTTAGCTCGGGCTTGCAGGTAATAAAGCGCGTATTGGGTCGCTGGTTGGAGTTTCTGGCATTATCGGTAAAGGTACATCCACCATCGGAGATAATTTTTCGCGCTGCGCGCAATGCAGGAAAGGATAAAAATTGATCTCGCGTATAGTTTTTAAAGTTGCCCGGTTGGCCAGCGGCCTCGTGAATACAAATTTGAATAATGATGTTATCTACTCCATTCCAATTATAGGCCCTATCGAAAGTAAAGGAGTTATACCCCGTAGCTACTGAAACGGATTTTTTATCGAAAACCGTGGACAAAGGAGTGGTAGTAAATGAGGATCCAAAATCTGCATCGGGCGTACAGCCCATTTGTATTTCCAGGTTGGATATGGTTCCTCCACCTGCTACCGAGGCAATTTCAAATTCCAGCCCACGTATTTTCCCTCCTTCAAATCCGGCAGCAATGAGTTCGCTAGCACGGTAAATTATCTGGCTGCGAACAGCCCCTTCGTTGATATCACCAAAAACATCGGGGAGCGATGCTCCTTGAGAGTTCACACTGGTTCCGTTATCCAGGTTGGCAGAAAAGGGTACACTACCTACTTCGCAACTCAAATCGGCTACGGTTTCACAGTCGGCAGGAATTTCCACCTCTTGGTTGGTTACGGCTATAAGCTGAACAGATTCACCCAAACATAAGTCGGCTCCTGGGTTGGCTTTTATTTCTACTTCTAAGTCGCACTGGGCTGCCAACGTACCAGCGAAAACCACGGAGAGAAAAATGGTAAAAATGATGCGCATGTATGTGAAAATATAAGGCACTTTAGTTAGTGGGTTCTAATTTATAGCTTTTCATGGAAGACGTAGAGAAATATCTTTGGTAGGGTTGTATCCCTTACTTTTCCATGAACAAACGTATATCTTCTACCGATGGCCTTTAAATGGAAAAAGCCAGCGGACAACTTTCAAAGATCAACCTTTTTTGTCCGTGGCTTTTGTATTTCCGAGTAACGCACTTTGCTACCAGTTTAATGGTAAAAAACTGCGATGAGAGCTTGCTTATTGGCGCAGCATTTTTCCTATAAAATTACCATTGCCGTCTTTTATCCAATACACCCCCCGGTGCAGCGTTGTGGTATTGAGCTGGGTTTGACCGGCTAGCCAAAGCGCAACTTGTTGTCCATCCACACTGTACACAACCCACTGCTTAGTAGCATCCTGAGCTTTGCGGTGGGCTACATCTTGTACCGGATTGGGCCAAAACCCAAGTGCTGCGTTCTTCTTCCATTCTTCTATTGAAACGCCTGTGTTGCTCGTACCTGGAGTTGGATTGCCAAATTTTGCTCCGGGTTCGCCACAATCGGTTTGTCGTCCTTCAGATACATCGGCACTTTGCACGCTGTAGGTGTACTGGTCTGCAATGGTACCAAAGAGGTCGGTAAGCACCAATGTGCCCCCTGTGGTATCCATAGTGGTACTGAGGTGATTGGAGCCGTTGGCTGGTAAACTATCCAACCAAAGTACCACAAAGCCATTGGCTGGCACGGTAAGTTGACCCGATATGGTCTTGCTTATCGGTGCCCCCTCCACAGAGGTAGTGAGTGAAAAACCGTTGAGATTTACGCCCGTGCTGTTGGGGTTGTGTATTTCTACCCACGGAGCTACCGTTCCAAAAGGATCGGCAAAAGATGCATTTACCGCTAAAAATTCATTGATACACAGCTCCGGGCTGGTTTGGTTCGCATCACCAATATACACGGTACTTTGCTGAGATACTATGCGCGCGTTTCTAGGGTTGGAAATGGATACAGTGAAGTGCTCCATGCTTTCTTTTAGCTTATCCTCAGCAAGCGCTATTTCAATGGAATATTGCTTCACCCCAGCATCTAAGCTTACACTACTGGGTGAGAGCAAACGATAATCGCTGCCCGCTGCAGTTCCATCGGTTAAGCGCACATCGAAACTCAGGCCTTTGTCGTTGTTTTTAATGCCCACAGGAATGGAGATCACGTTATTCTCAAATTGAAAAACGCTGTCTTGAATGATGTTGGCCAATGTGCGTACTGGAAAAGGAAGGCTTCCGGGTGTGGCATAATATTTTAGGCTACCCGCAGTTGCGGTTAAGTTGGGGGTTGCGCGCCAATCGCTAGCATTCTGGCCGTTTACGCGGGTCTCAATTAGCTCTAAACTAGAGCCCAATCCGTCTGCCAATTGAGGCCAACCGTCCGCATCATCATAGCTTACACTAAAAACCGTTTGACCTGCCGAGTTTTCCAACACCAAGGTTTCACCTCCATTGCCCAAAGCGCCATCCCATTCATAAAAATCGGTTCCTGGGAAAAGTGCTTCTAATTCCTGCTCATTTTCTCCAATCAATAAAAATTCGCCCGGTGCTAACGACATAAACGGCAGATCAAAATCAAAGCCGTCTTCAAACGTTAAGCCTCCCAGTTGCGCAGGCTGTGAACCAGCATTGTATATTTCTATAAACTCGGTGTTGTCGGTTCCGCTTTCGGGTGGATTGTACATAATTTCTGTAACCACTAGTTGCGGACGACTGAAGTTTACGGTTATGTCCATTACAAAAGGTGCGAGTTGATCGGTATTATCTAAGCCCTCTAAACCATCGATTACCAAAGTGTGCGCAGTTCCTGATGGAAAATCTTCACTCCACTTAAAAATAGCACTGTCTCCAAAGGTTACAAAGGTCTCTAACTGACCAGGAAAGGAGGCCACAAAATCCGAATTATCAATTTCGTTGGGATCTATTTCTCGGTTAAAGCGCAAGGCGAAGTAGTCCTTATCAATAATGTATCCACTGTTAATGCTAAACGGAGGCGTATACCCACCCAAAAAACCAGGTGTACAAGAAAAGTCCTCGCCATTTACGGTTCCGAAAAAGGTTTGGCAGGCAAACCAGTTGGTAGGGTCGTTTTGATCTGCGTTTACATCGATTATCTCCAGTGATGGCCCTGAACCATCCGCTGCTCCGGGCCAGTCGCCACCATCATCGTAATCTACATAGGCTACCACATCGCCCTCGGTATTGGTTATTTCTATATCCTCACCTCCGTTGGTCAGCGCGCCTGAATTCCACTCGTATAAATATGGCAGTGTATTTGAAATGTCGCTTTGAAACAAGGCAATATCATCGCAAAAAACCAGGTAGGCACCAGCCGGTAGGCTGATAGCAGGAAAATCTCCAGTTACCCCTTGGGTAATGGTTAAGCCTCCCAAGGGTATGGCCGCGTTGGTATTGTTGTACACCTCAAAATACTCGTAATCATCGGAACCGGGTTGGTTGTAGTAAATCTCGGTAATGACCAAGCCGCTGGTAATGGGGTTGTACAAAAAGTCCTGGTTAAACGGACCGGTTAGGGCATCGCCTTCTTGGTCCGTTACATTATCTACCGTTACGGTAAACGAGACACCTACCGGTAAATCTTGGTCGCTGGTAATGGTTACCACATCTTGCGCCCCGTTAAAACTAAGACTTAAGTTACCGGGTATACCACTGTAGTTAGCAGCATCAATGGCTGTGTTATCCATGGCTTCGCTGTAGTTTGCCTGGATTTGGTTGCTCCCCGAAATTTCGAAGAATACGGTTGGAATAGTAGGACCTCCCGTAGCCAAAAAAGTTTGTCCCGTGTTTATGGCTCCATCGCTTCTTGTGGCTGGAGCCTGCCAGGTGAAATCCTCGTAAGTATTCCCAGAGCCAACCAATTGCAAAGACTCTCCACTTGGAGTAGAAGAGGACTCCGCAACTCCAATATCGGTAGAGGTCATACCCGTAGCCACACCTTCTGCCGCAGTAAAACTCCCCTCATAACTTAAAAATTGAACCACGGTATTACTCGGATCCAATAGGACCAAACCATCTGGAGCACCATTTTGTATGCCGGATTTTGCAAAATATAGCGCACCAAATCCGTTGCTTTCATCTGGAATAACTCCAGAAAGATCTACATCACCTCCGTAAGGCTTCAATTGGCTGGAAGATCCGTTGTAAAGAATCACTTTCCAACCTGATAAGTTGGTGCCGGCCGGACCTGCAATTTCAAAACCTTCATCGGTGTCACCACCCGAGTTGTCGTAATGCAGTTCATTAATAAAAACTGAAGTCTGCGCAAAAGTAAATACGCTAACCAGCAGGGTAAACGATAGTAATACGTGTTTCATAACAATTTCAATTAAGGGCTGGCGCAAGGTAGTGGCTCAATATGAAGCCAAGGTTAAATTACAGATCTTATCAACCGACCTCACAAAACGCTGATTTCCAGAAACAAACAACCTTATACTTAATTAGAATAAATCTAATGATTTACGAACAATTCATACGAAACTAACATCGGTGTAACCTCATACTGGTGTATCACAAGCTACTTTTGGCGCAAACCAAAACCACAATGAAAACTAAACTATTACTTGCCACATTACCACTAGCCGCACTTGCTATAGGTTGTAAAGAAGAAACTAAGGACAACAATCCTAGCACTACTCCAAACAACGAAGCTGTTGTTTTTGAGAACCACGCTCCTACCGATGCCTACTTTAAGGTAGATCCGGCTTTTTCTGATGTAAAAATCTACTCCTTGCTTTCCTCGGAGAGCCAGTTGGAAGAATCTCCTGAGTTTGTTTATGGATCTATGGCTGATGGTGCAGGTTTGATGGCCAACGCAGATGGTTCTTACACCTTAATCAACAACATTGAAGCCGATTACTCGGTGGCTAGAATTACTCTAGATAAAACCTTTAAGCCTGTAAAAGGAGATTATATCTTAAACGCGCAAGCTTCTGCAAGCACCGCACAGTGCTCTGGTACTTTAATTACTCCTGAGGAGCACGGATTTGGCCCTATGTACCTTTCTGGTGGTGAGTGGGGTGGATCTTCTAAAGGTGTTTTTGTTACCGATCCATTTAAGCCTGCATCTGCTGCGGGTTCGCACCAAATGATTCCAGAAATGGGACAATGGTCTACAGAAAACGCAGTAGTTATCGGTAGAGATGCGTACGCTGCTAAAACCGTAACCTTTATTGGAGACGACCATTCTAACAACGAAGTACCTTCGGGTCAACTAGGTATGTACGTTTCTACCAAAGGAACACTTACTGGAGGACAGCTTTACGGTCTTCGCGTTACCGATGCCGGTATTGATTTTGAAATGGATATGGTGGAAGGACAGTCGTACAACGCAGAGTTTGTTCGCTTAAACGAAACCACTATTGATGAGCTAGATGCCGAAGCAAAAGCAAAAGGTGTTATGGGCTTTTCTCGTTTAGAAGATATCGACTGGAGAAGAGGTAGCGCTGCTAACCAACGCGAAGTTTACTTCTGTGTTACCGGAAGAAAAAAAGATGGATTGGTAGGAAAAGGAACGCTTTACGGTCGTATCTACAAAGTGGTACTTAACCCGAACGATCCTACTGGACCTGCAACCATTACTTGTGTATTGGATGGAGATAACCTCAATGGAAAAGCAAAAGCATTCCACAGCCCAGATAACATCTTGGTAACCGAGAATTACGCTTACATTCAGGAAGATCCGAACGGATACCCCGATACTCCAGACAAAGACCATTACGCACGTTTGTACCAGTACGACCTCAACACGGGTGCGTTGAAAGTGGTATTGGAGTGTGACCAAGTTGCTGCTGCAGCTAACGGTATTGGTAACACAGACGACACATGGGAGATTACCGGTATGATTGACATTTCTGATGTGATCAACAAGGACAACACCTACCTGATGATTACGCAAAACCACGGTTGGGATAAAGAAACTGGCAACCGTTTTACAGACCCAAATGCTGTAGCTGATGTAGCTGGACACCGCAATATTGAGGGTAGCCAACTATTTGTAGTTGAAGGACTTGAAAGATAATCTTCGTTTATGATCCAAAGATCATTTGTTATTACCAAAGAGGCTAGCCGGTGGGCTGGCCTCTTTCTCGTTGTACTGCTTTGCGCTTGTAACCACTCCAACACCGAAAAAGGAGACCCGGTTTGGCAACGTGTGGGCCAAATTTTCCAAGCGGATCTATCCCAAAGTATTTTGTATTTGGATAGCTTGTCACAAACCGCAAACACTGGAGACGCCCAGAGATTTTACAAAGCAGCACGCCAATCTTTTAAATATGCTGAACCCGTTTTGACATTTTTAGATGCCGAGAACTACCAAAGTCTCAATGGTCCCAACCTCACCAAAGTGAGCGAAGAAGACCCTACCGATATAAAAATTAATGCCCCATTTGGTTTCCAGGTGCTAGAAGAAACCCTTTTTTCGGGAAGCCCTGATGTAGATTACAATTTCATACACAAGCAAGCCCAAAAAACAGCCCAACGCTTACAACTGGTTGCCAATACCCATAAAACCATCACCAAAGAGCGCTACCACCTCATGTGGATTATTCGCGATGCCATTATTCGCGTAGCGCTTACCGGAATCACGGGATTTGACTCCCCTGCTCTTTCGCAATCTTTGCAAGAAGCCCGTTGGGTGTACGAGCGTCTTAATGCTTACATTCAACTTTTTGATTCGCCTGAAACACAGAAGGAAATAGCACAATGGAATGCATCCTACACGCGCACTTTAGCTGCTCTAGCCACAGATTTCGATTCTTTTGACCGCTACCACTTCATTAAAAACCAAACACACGAGCAAATGGTATGGTGGAAGAATTTTAGTGAGAAACTTTCCATACAGTTTCCCTTTGACAGAGCCATACGCAACGATGCTACCAGCCTTTTTTCCACCGATACTTTTAACCCTGAACATTTTTCCGATCACCACTACGGAACAGACACGCCTGCTAAAATTGCCCTTGGCAAAAAGCTTTTTAACGATACGCGCTTATCTGCCAGCGGCACCATGAGTTGTGCCACCTGCCACCAACAGGAAAAAGCGTTTACGGATGGACTGCGGGTTTTTCCAAAGCAAACGCGAAATACTCCTACTTTACCATACACTCAATATCAACAAGCCTTCTTTGCCGACAACCGTGCGGGTAGCTTAGAAGGGCAAATACTGAGCGTGGTGGCCAATAAAAATGAGTTTCACACCACGCCACAAGAAATTGAAGCTTTTATTCAGCAAGACAGCACGTATCAGACCACATTTGCAGCGGTGTTTAAAACAGCTCCTACCGAAGACTTGGCACGCCATGCTATGGCTACGTACATCCGTTCGCTATCGCCTTTTAACTCCAAGTTTGACGATAACATCAATAGCAAGCGAAACGACCTTAGCGCTCAAGAAATCAACGGTTTTAATTTGTTTACCGGAAAAGCTGCGTGCGCTACTTGCCACTTTGCACCCACGTTTCACGGAACGGTGCCTACGCGTTTTAACGACACCGAGTTGGAAGCGCTGGGAGTACCCCAAACTGCAGATACAATACATGCGAGTATCGATCCGGATCTGGGCCGATACCATGTAATGCAAACCGAGGAACGCAAGTTTTTCTTTAAAACCCCCACGGTGCGCAACGTTGCACTAACCTCACCTTACATGCACAACGGAGTATACGAAAACCTGGAGCAAGTAGTAGATTTTTACAACCGCGGCGGAGGTGCCGGCATTGGTATCCAATTAGAGTCGCAAACGCTTCCACCCGAACCGCTTAACCTCAGCCAACAGGAGCAAGCAGACCTGATTGCTTTTATGAAAACACTAAGTGATACGGAGTACTAAAAACTAGGACAGGGAATAATGCGCCTTTTGGGTTTGGATTGGCTGTTGTCTTCAAACTCAAAAATAAGCGAGAATTCGTGTGCACCTCCTACGTTTCCAAAGAGGTTGGAAACGGTAATATCGTAACTGTAGGCAAAGCGAAACTCGGCCAGTTCTGCTCCTGCCATTACCACCACCGCATCGCGGTTTTGGTAGTAGGGTTCGCCCTGGCCTATGGGCAAGCCGCGATACCACACCCCAAAAATTACGGGGAAAAACTCGCAGTATGCACCTACATCCAACTGGGTAGAAACATTTTGTCGTTTCGCATTAAAGGCAAACCACAAGGCACGCTCAATGCGGTCCATGGGGCCTTCGCGCAACACAAAACGGTAACCGCCATGCAGCGAATACTTGGCTGGAAGTGGCGCATTTTGTTCGCCCAGTAAAGATTGATTGGGCTCGTTAATATGGTGCACAGCAAAGCCAAACCACGCGCTGCGATTGTAGGCCAACATGCCCGAAGAAAAATCGAAATACAGCTTGGGGTCGCTTTGAATAAACTCTACAGTGCTTCTGCCCTGCCCACGCGCAATTTGGTCGGCAAAAACAAATTTGGTGGGATCTACAGCCCTTCGGTAACCCGAAAAAGACAGTCCTGATTTTATAACCCATTCCCTACTAACCTGAAATTGATAGGCGTAAAAGCCGCTAGCCGCAGTGTACTGCAACGCACCAATACCCGCTCTATCGTGGGTTAATTGCAGCCCAACACCCGAGTTGGCACTTGGAATAAATAAATCGTAAGAGGCATTGTAGGTAACAAAGGCACTCTTTAATTCGGGCCACTGGTTGCGGTAGTTCATTACAAAACGATGCTCTACCGTATTTCCGGTAAACGCAGGATTTATATATAGCGGGGAAGCAAAAAACTGGGAAAACTGCGGGTCTTGCGCAAAGGAAGTCATGGTGAGGAAAAGCAAAACACAGAAAGCCCCTATTTTCATACGCATCTCTCCTAAATCTATTATCGTAGCAGGGTTACATCGCCAACATCTTCAAAAACTTCACCGTTTTCAAAAACTGCCGATACCTTGTACACATATACTTCTTGTTGGCACAATTCACCATCGGAATATCCATCCCAACCTATAGAAACATCGGTAGATTCAAAAATCTTCTCGCCCCATCGGGTGAAAATTTCCATCCGGTATTCCGCCACATTTTTTGTGAAGGGATAAAACACATTATTCTCTAAACTCTGAGGGTCATACCTTCCTCCTGTGGGTCCGTTAGGGTTGGGGGTAAAGGCGTTCGGCAATTCAATAAGTCCTCCGCGCAAGACCTCAACGGCATTGGGTAGTAAAAAGGTATCGGCACAGCCAAAAGCATTATCTGCAATTAGGCTAACGAGGTAATCGCCTGGCGCCTCATAAAAGTGACTGGGCTCGAATTCGCTGGATAAGTTGCCATCGCCAAAATCCCAGATATATTCAGTGGCATCTTCACTAAGATTGATAAACTCCACGGGGTCGGCCGTTTCAAACACTTGCGCATTGCGCATGGTAAAAAATGCATTGGCGCTTTGGTACACCTCTACTGCGTTGGGCACCACGTGATCATCAAAGGTACCATCAGGCCCCATAACTCTTAATGTTACCGTATAGGTTCCGGGTTGGGTGTATGTATAGGTAGGATCGGTTCCCGGTGCACCCCCACCATCGCCAAACAACCACTGGTAAGAGGTAGCAAACTCCGAAGCATCGGTAAAAGTTACGGTGTACGGTGTACACCCAACACCGCCTCCTGTAAAGTCGGCCGTAGGTGCTGGCGGATTGATCACTACCAATTGCGTGGTACTGTCTTTACACCGACTTCCTGCCGCCACCAACGCCACTTCATAACTTCCCCAGGTATCATAAGAATATTGCTGCACTGCACCTTCTTGAGGGTCGCTGCCATCTCCAAAATACCAGGTGTATTTCCAGTCTGCACCTGCTGTGGTATTGTTCAGATTTACCGTAGCGTTGGGAAACTTTTGATTTCCAGGAGTCGCATTAAACTGTGCATCTGGGTTTGCGAATACGGTAAAATTACGCACCAGAGTATCAGTGCAACCGTAGACATTGGTTGCTACCAGCATTACACTATCCTCTCGGTCGGTACCGGAGCTATTGAGAAACGTGCCACTAAAATTGTTGCTGGTTGATTGGGCTCCATTGCCAAAAAACCATTGGATATTTTGCTCTCCCGTGCTCAAATTTTCAACCTGTTGATTGAGCGGTGAACAGCCATCCGAAAGCGAAGCAAAGTTGGCTTTCACCTCGGGGTAAACGGTAATGTTCTGCGAAATAGAGTCTGAGCACCCGACACTATTGGTAGCTATTAAGAGCACATCGCGCTGCTGTGGTGTAGTATTAAAATTGGTAAACGTTCGCGTAAAAGTGTTAGCCGACTCATTGTCATTTTCTCCAAACCCATACTGCCAATTGTATTCGGTTGCATCGGTAGATGTATTGGTAAACTGCACTTCCAAAGGCTGACACCCTTGGGTTTGGTCTACCGTGAATCCGGCAGAGGGTTTAGGCAGTAAGGTAACTTCATCTTCCACCACATCGGTACAGCCAAAACTAGAGGTAGCCACCATTTGAAATGGAATGGTTGTAACACTGGATTGGTTGTGCGTAAACGTTACTGTGGGCGTTACATTGGTACTGGTTCCAAAAGCGCCAAAATCCCAGGCATAGGATTGCGCCCCACTCGTGGTATTGAAGAACTTAACGGTAAGCGGAGAACAACCGGTACCATTAAATGCCACATCGGCCAGCACGTTGGGGAATACGTCTATATTGGTCGTTTGGGTATCTCGGCAACCAAAATCGTTGGTAACCACCAAACTGGGGGTGTACGTTTGAACACCGCTTTGGTTATTGGTATAGGAGAAAGACACGGGTACGGCCGTATTTTCCTCCACCCGTGCTCCAGGCTGAAAATCCCACAAGTAGCTTTCGTAAGCACTGGGGGTGGGAGTAAAGGTTACATCCAAACTGGGGCAGCCGCTATTATCGGATACGGTAAAACTAGCATCGGGATTGGGAAAAACAGGTACTTGGGTTGTTTTGGTCGCCAGACAGCCATTTTCGGATTCGGCTGTAAGGGTTATGGTATAGTTGGTTGGATTGTTTCCTCCCTGGTGCAATAATGTAGCTGACGCTGTAGCACCCGAGCCACTTTGTCCATTGCCGAAATCCCAACTGTAGCTCTGAGCACCTTCACTGGAAACGGAGACTTCGTATGGTGTACATCCACCCACAGCTCCAGTAATCGGAGGATCTATATTTGGAAAGACCGTAAACAGCCGCTCCGAAGTATCTCGACAACCCAGGTCGGAAATAACCTCTAGCGTGGTGCGATATTCTTGGTTTACATTGGTCTCATTCTCAAACGCATACGGGTGAAACTCTGCCGCGGTCCCTGAAACTACACCATCTCCATATTTCCACACGTAATTTGCAGCCCCTTCGCTCTGGTTGCGCAGCGTTACTTCTAAGGGCGCACAAGCGCTGTACTGATCTGCTTCAAAACGAGATTGCGGTTTGGGGTACACGGTTACTTCTTGCGTTACTGTTTTTTGACATCCAAAAGCATTGCTTGCTTGCAGGGAAACCGTGTAAGTCTGTGTAATATTGGTATTGTTTCGAAACACGTGGGTTACCTCTTGACCCGAGGCGGAGCTTCCATCTCCAAAATCCCACGTGTAGGATTCACCGCCATTTCCTCGTAAAAACAATTGTAGCGGGGTACACCCTTCACCTACACCTACTATGCTGGGGTTTATATCGGGGGAAACCACGATCTCCTCACGCGCGGTATCACTGCAGCCAAAAGAAGATGTGGCCCTAAGCGACAGATCGTAAGTTTCCACAGTATCCGTAACATTAATATATGTGTACTCATGGGTTTGATCATCCGTATCAGAAATTAAACCGTTACCATAGCGCCACAAAAATTCTGTAGCTCCAAAACTGTTGTTAGCAAGCACTACCGTACTAGGCGAACAGGTGTTATTTTGAGTGGCATTGAATGCAGCATTGGGTTTTGGATACACGGTTACCTCCTGCACAATATCCTGACTACAACCCTGGGCGTTTACCGCGGTAAATGTGACCTCGTAGGTTATTAAATCTGCCGTGTTGTTAACCCAAGTTTTAGCAACCGTATCTGCGTCAGAAGAGGTTCCATCGCCAAAATCCCATCTTTGCGTTTGGCCACCACTTCCTGCCGCCTCGGCATGCAACGGGGTACATCCATCTGCAATGGGTGCTGCTTGCGCCTGCACTCCGGGTAAGATGTCGATATTGGCAAAGGCCGTATCTCTACACCCAAAGGAACTTATTGCCTCGAGGCTAATTACGTAACTTTCGGTACCGGTGCTGTTATTGAAGTAGGTGTATTCGTGCACTGCGTCACCGCGCTCTACGATAACTCCATTGCCGTAACGCCAAATATAACTTTCACCTCCGGTAGAGTTATTCCTAAATTGTACGGTTAAAGGAGCACAGCCTTCAGATGCACTCGACTGGAATGTGGCTTGAGGCTTTGGGTGTATGGTAACCACCTGATCGAGATTGGTTACGCATCCATCGGCATCGGTGACGGTAAGAATCACATCATATTCCTGCGGAACGTCCGTATCATTCTCATACATGTTTACCACGGTCTGCCCACTAGCCGTAGCTCCATCGCCAAAATCCCATTCATAGCTTACGCCACCATCGTCTGCCTGAAACACAATTTCGGCTGGAGTACAGGCCTCCTCGGGCACCCCTTCAAAATCTATATTGGTCGTGGGCTTGATAGTAATGAACTGTTCCGCAAAATCCACGCAGCCCTCCTTATTCTCGACTCTAAGTTGTACCGTAAAGGTCTGGTTGAAATCGGTGTTATTCACATAATCATGAGAAGGGTTGGCTTGGGTTGACACACTCCCATCACCGAAATTCCACTGATAATTTACAGCGTTTGCGCTTAAAGCCGTAAAACCTACGGTAACATGCGTACAATTGTTAATAACGGTAAAATCAAAAGCTGCATTTATTTCTGGTAGAACACGCACGCTTTCGTAGGCGGTATCTGCGCAACCCAAATTGTTTCGGGCTATTTGACTCACCATGCGTACTACCTCACCTGAACCCGTGTTTTGAAAAACATGATTAGGATCCGAATTTGTAGAATCTAGGGTGCCGTCATCAAAATTCCACACCAACTCCTCTGCACCAAAGCTTATATCCCTGAAGCCTACCTCAAGCGGCGCACAGCCCCGATCTGGATTAACCTCAAAGGCTGCACGTGGCCTAGATTTTACACCTATATTTTTCCGCACCCCTCCTTGACAATTCGCTGTAATAACCTCCAGACTTATACTCCGGCTACCTGGCCCAGTGTACAGGTGTTCTACATTTTTTCCTGTTGCCGTATTGCCATCGCCAAAATCCCAATTCCATGATACCACCGGGTCTGCCGGATCTTTAGTTACCGATCCCGTCAACTGTATCGTTTCTCCTAAGCAAATGTCTTCCACTTCAAAATCTGGAATAGGCTCGGTAAACACATTAATCTCTCTGCTAAAAGTAGAGGCGCAACCGCGGGCATTCTCAGTAGTTAAGCTTACGGTATAGGTCCCTGCTTGGGTGTAGGTTTGGCTAGGAGGATTGGTAGCAGAAGAAGTGTTGCCGTTATCAAAGTCCCAGCTGTAATTGACTGCGTTGCTGCTGTTGTTGGTAAACGAAACATCCACGCTACCACAAGACCGGTCTATGGTGACATCAAAGTTAGGGTCGGAATTGGGTACTACGGTTACTGGCAAGTAAAACGTGTCTTTGCACGCTGGGGAACTATTGCTGATATCAATAGCAAAACCTACCTGATAGGTACCTGGGTTGTTGTAGCTAAACTGCTCTGTATTGCCGCCAAAATTCCGCCAATTTCCTGTACCCTTATTGTAGCGAAAGCGGTTGGCTGGAGCTCCGGTAAGCTTAGTCATGGTAACCCGCTCCCCCACACAAACCGTGTTTTTATCTAGACTGAAAAGAGCTTCAGGCTCATCGATGATGGTAATTTCCGTGCTGGTTTCCGTAATTCCGCAGAAATTTTCCACTTGCAAGGTAACCTCATACGTACCCGTTGCTGGATACGCTATAGTTCTTGCGGGGCTGGGTGGCCACGGACGCCAGTCGATGATAGAATCTTGTCCAGGACCAAAATAATCGTGAAAAATCCAGCGCTCGTAGCGTTGAAAGGTATTCCCCTCCTCGGGCTCCGCGCAGTTCATCTCAGAAATATTACGAAACGTAACCTGGTTATCAGGCCAACATAATAAAGTAGGCGCTGCCAGTATACCTGGCTGGTCTAGGTCCCAAATTTGCACAGGCTCAAAGGTGGCCTCACTGGGACGGGTAGAACACTCGTTTTGGGCAATTAGTGTTACCCGTGTGTCACAATCCACCGTACCGCGCTGATATTCGTGCGATACGGTCTCGCCCGCATTGTTAAAATCCAAGGTTCCCGTGGTACTACCATCTCCAAAAAACCACTGGTAGGTAGTGGTTTGCGAATTCCCTGTAGAGTTATTCAAAAACTCGATACTACCAGGAGCACAGGTTTGCGTAACCCCGCTTGGAGGGACCTCGATGGAGGCTTTAACAGGACGTTCCTTCACATACCTCCCGGTAATGGTACATCCGTTTGCCGTGATGGTAATGTCAAAAACACCATCGCCTGCTGGATAATCGTGCGACTCTAGTTCACCCGCTGCTAAATCACTGCCTGAGGTGGTGGTTCCATCGCCCCAATCTATCGTGTAAGGACCTACCAAATCTTGGTCGGATTGTATACTTAGGGTGGAAGCCGAAACATCGCAAAACTTCCAGAGGGGATTATTGCTCAACTCGCCTTGAGTATCAAAGAACTGCGGACACTGCGAGAATGCAGGCCATGACGCAACACACAGGATGAGTACAAAGATTCGGTTTAACATAAGGTAACTCCTACAAGGTTGACGTACGGTCAGTCCTTCTAGTTGCTATCTAAAGTAGAGGAATTCTGTTGAATCATCTAATTTTTGCTCCAGCTATTTTTTTTAGCATTCTTCCTACAATAGGGCAAGTATCTAAGTTGGCACTTGCTTCCTGCACATATTGATGAAACTGGGGATCATCTGTGTGTGGATATTCAGCACAAGACTGGGGCCTAACCTCGTAAATAGCACAAGTATTATCCGTATTTAAAAAAACACAGGGTGTTTTGTTCAACACCATATCGCCATCTTCATCAAAAGCTACATGCTTCTTTACGAAAGCTGCGCGCGAGAGTTTTAGATAAGCTGAAATACGATCCAAGTCATCATCATTAAGTAATGCGGGCAGTGTTTTACAGCAATTGGCGCACTGCAAGCAGTCTACCTCTTGGGTTACTTCTTGGTGCATTTGGAGCTGCGACTGTCGTGATAATCTCGATGAATCGCTACCTATTTCCTTCAGCGCTTCTACGAGAACTTCCTTATTTTTTTGTTGCTCTAAAATCTCCGAAGTATACTTTCCCATCGCACATCCAATTTTGCAGATTAGACCATCCCGATATTACTACCATTCATCACCCCTTTGTAGGCACTGCACCAATAGAATAAGGTCCTAGCAAGCAATGTAGTAATTTGGATCGTTGAGAAGAAAAAATACATATTCTAAGGTGAACGCAAGCACGACCAAAGCGGCAGCGATTCTAGCAAGTGATGTTTCACACTTTACCATACAGCCCTTGGCTGAAAATACGGTGGAGCACGAGATGATTACCAATCCTGTATTGGAACTGCTGGGAACCCAATACGAGGCAGGAAGCTTTATTATAGACCGAGATAACCAACAAATACTGTGGGGTCCACAACTGGAAGAGTTCTTTGGATGGGATACAAACTCCCTATCTACTCTGAACGATTGGAGCAAACAGCTACACTCTGAGGAGTACAGCTTCATTGATTTTTTAGACTTATACGAGCTTCACGGTGGACGCAACCACGCAACGTTCTCTACGCAAGATGCACTATCGAAACGCTATTTCTCCATTAGCCTTTCCAGGCTAGAAAATACGCACCAAACCGTAGTGCTTGTTCAAGATGTGTCGCACAAATTTGAGCTAGAAGAACGCAGTTTAGAACAACTTCAAACGCTCAAAGCCATTTTTAAAACCAGCGGCACCGCACTGGCCTTGCTGGATAACCGTGGGCGGTTCTTGCAGATAAACCCCGCTATGGAGACCCTTCTGGGCTATGGCCAAACGGCCATGTACAAGCAAAGCTTCAAAACTTTTACCCATCCCGAAGACATTGCTATTGGTCTAGAAGCTCTGGCAAAATTGGCCAATAATGAAGTCTCTCAGGTGGTACTAGAGAAACGCTATATCCACAAAAACGGAGAACCTATTTACGTTCAAGTGATTGCCAACACCATCCTAGATAAAGAGGGTAACACCAAATATTTGTTGTCGCAACTACGAGACATTACCGATGCTAAAAAGAAAGATCTAGCCCAAGAAGAAAGCGCTCGAAAAATGCAGCAAACCATTAGCAAACTGCAGATTAAAAATAACCAACTTAAGGATTTTGGGAATTTAGTCTCTCATAATTTAAGAACGCCAGCTGGCAATCTAAAAATGATCTGCGAATTGTTGCAAAACAGCAATACTGACGAAGAAAGACAGGAATGGCTAAAAGCCCTAGAAACATCAACAGAAGAACTTTTGGGCACTTTAGATGAGTTAGTAGAACTGGTTCGCTATACGGATGAAGCCAACCTGCAACCCGAAAAAATCTACTTACAGGAAATCTTGGGCAAAACCTTGAGTGAGCATAAAATGCGTATCAAAGAGATAGACCCCATTATCACCAGTGATTTTACGGCAGCCAGCTTTGTGCATTATCCCAAAGTATATCTTCAATCTATTTTTTCTAATCTTATTAGCAATTCGTTTAAGTACCGAGACGAAAACAGAAGGTTAAAAATAACGGTAACCAGTCTTGTTCAACACAGTAAAACCATTTTAAAATTTACGGACAACGGTATAGGCATCGATTTAGAGAAGTACGGTGATCGATTGTTTAAGTTAAACCAAACCTTTAGTGATCGGGAAGACAGCAAGGGCTTTGGCCTGTACATGGTTCACCGGCAATTGCAAGTTATGGGTGGAAATATAGAATGCCACAGTGTACCAGATGCCGGCACCACATTTACCGTTACCCTATAGCAGTGCTTTTAACATAGCTGCTATATTGGTAGCATGAAACGTTTTCAGGTTTTTAATGCCTCCGCAGGTTCTGGAAAAACATACACCCTTGTTTTAGAGTACCTATCTATATGCTTAACCAAGCTTCACCAAAGTCCGGCTGGTTTTAAACACATCCTTGCCATTACCTTTACTAAAGCTGCCGCCAAGGAAATGCGTGAGCGCGCACTCCATTTTCTAAACCAGCTTTCGCAAGGCCCCGAAGCCGGCAAGAGCAACCAAAATCTCTTCAGCTCCTTTAGAGACAGGACTAACCTGAGCGATAACGAATTGCAGCAACGTGCAGTAAAGTTATTGCAGGACATGCTCCACAATTACGGTTTGATCGGTTTTAGTACCATTGATGCCTTTACAACGCGATTGGCCAAACCTTTTTCTGAAGCACTGGGCTTTGCACCCAATTACGAGGTTAGCCTGGATGTGGAGGCCACTCTAGAAACTGTGGTAGAACGCGTTTTAGCCCAAATTCCCGAAGACCCTAGCTTGCAATACATCATAGATCAGTGGATTGAAAGCCAAATTGCGCAAGAACAAAAAACCAACAACCTCAAAAAGAACCTGATAGCGCTAGCCAAAGAAGTTATCGAGGTGAAAAATGCCTTTTACATTAAAAAACTGCTGCAAGCCGATGGCCTAAATAAAGCATCCGCATGGCTAAAAAAACTGCAGCATCAAAACCAACAATGCCTGGAGGAAGGTGTGGCAGCAGCCCAAATCTTCCAGAAATTCTTGAAGGAGCAAGGAATAGAAGAAGGCCACTTGGTGCAAAAATCTAATAACAAAATCGGACAAAGGGCACAGTGGGCTGAGGAAAAAGAGTTGGAAAAAATAAGCTTTACCAACACCTTGCTTAAAAAGCTAGATCCCGAAAACCCCGTATTTGCGAAAGGATCACCTCATGGAGAAGCCGAAGAAAACGCATTTAGAGTAGCCCTGTCCCAATGGGTTTCAAAAACGAAAGCCTTGCAAGGCCAGCTTGCCGTGAATAAGGCAATGCTGGACCATTTGGTGTTACTGCAACTTGCAGCTCGCCTAGAAAGCGAATTGCAGTCTTACAGTAAGGCGCATCAAGTGGTTTTATTAGACCAAATCAACAAGCAAATTGAATCGGTATTAGCGGATAACCCAATGGCTTTTATTTATGAGCGTTTGGGTGTTCGATATCGCTACTTTTTAATTGATGAATTTCAGGATACCAGCGTCTTGCAATGGCAAAATATGCTGCCTTTGGTTGCCGAGGTTTTAAGCCAGCCAGAAGGCGAGATTATATTGGTGGGCGATGCCAAGCAGGCCATTTACAGCTGGCGGGGCGGAGAAATGGCGCAAATAGTAAACTTCCCCGAAATAAAACCAGACCCATACCCTAGCAAGAACGCGGACATTGCCCGGATCCTAAAACTAGAGCACCAATCCAAACCGCTAGATACCAACTACCGCAGCGCACGCGAAATTGTAGCCTATACCAATGCCTTCCTTACCTGGGCAGCAAAGTTCCTTCCCAATCCATACGACAACTATTACGAACAAGGACAGCAAAAACCCAATAAAAGCAACGCAGGCCGCCTTGAAGTTCATTTCACAGAAACTTCAAATGAAGAAGAACCCAACGATGACGCGTTAAAACCCGAGGAGAAATTCTTATTAGCTTCAATTGAAAAAGCGCTTGATCATGGCGTGCTCGAGGCAGACATTCACATCTTGGTGCGCAACAACAAAGATATTACCGAAATTTCGAATCTGTTGGAGACTAACGGCTTCACTTGCCAATCTGAACGTAGCGACAGCCTTTTGGCGGCAGCTCAGATAAAACCCATGGTAACTGCTCTCGATTATTTTCTACTTCCCGAAAAGGAAGCATACGCGGCCTTGCTATTGAGTCAGCTTCAAAACTGGAATCCAACCCACTTTGCACTCTCCGATACCTGGCCACGCTATTTCAGCATAGAAAACAAAAGGGCACAGTTACAGCAGCGCGAATGGGAGAATTTCTTACAAAGCCATGAGAAATTTAAAACCAGCTCCATCTACGCGTGGATGCTAGGGCTAGCAGAACTCTTTAAAATACCCTTAAAAGATAGGCTGCTACAACAGTTCTTAACCTACTGCCTTGATTTCCAGCAAAAACATGGTAGTTGGTTTGCCCAATTTAGAAACCACTTAAAGGAACAGGAGAAAGAACTTAACATTTCCAGTGAAGCAGGAAACGCCATTCGCATTAGCACGGTGCACAAAGCAAAAGGCCTCAGTTTGCACACCGTTATAATACCTAACCTAAGCTGGCACAAAACAACATCCGATATTTTTTGGACGGAAACACCCAGCGAGGCCTCTTTTGCCGAAGATTTCCCTACCATGCTTCTCAGTCTCAATAAGTCGAAGAAAGAGCTGCCCATTTTTGAGACTATCGGGGAAGCCCAAGATTTAAGCCAGCTGCTTGATACGCTAAATCTTTATTACGTGGCTTTTACCCGGGCAGCGCAAAATTTAATTGTACGCAGCCCCAACCTGAGTGGCACAGCCAAAAAAACGGGCATAGACCCAAACAACGCAACCCATATTCTTACCCAGTGGCTTCACCAAAGCTACAACCCCACAAATGCCAGTGAACATGTTGCCATTTCGGGTTCCTGGGAGGCCTCAGAAAAGGCTACCCAGAATACTACAGAAAACCTATCGGCTCCCCAGGTAATTTATGATTTACCCCTAGCTCCAGAACAGCAAAAAGAAGAAGCCTTGCGCGGTGCCGCCCTGCACTTTTGCTTTGCACAGTTCTCATCCAACCTAAATTTACACGCGTGGAAAACAGTTTGCATAAACAAAAACCCCACTGCGTTTCCGCTAAACGACACCCTACTCGACAATTTATATGAACAACTACAGGCATGGTCGCAAGAACTTTGGCCACAAGGCACGCACACCACGTGGATAGAGCGCGAGTTTGTTTTTGAAGGCGAAGTAATTCGCCCCGACCGAGTAGACGTGGCCGAGGGAAAAGTTGTAGTAAGCGATTTAAAAACCGGAAAACCCGAATCAGCGCACGAAAAACAAATCAAAATGTATCTTCGTTGCCTGGAAAGCCTAACCCAGCTACCAGCTACGGGGGCTTTATTATATTCGGATACTAACCAAGCTACTGTAATCCATGGAAGTTAAGATTGTTCCTTTTAACGAACTAAGCCTACACGAGCTATACGAAATATTAAAGCTTCGTGCTCAGGTCTTTGTTTTAGAGCAAGAATGTATTTACATAGACCCCGATGGACAAGACCCCAAAGCACTGCATTTAATGGCAGCAGAAGACGGCCGTCTCATTGGCACAGCACGTATTTTTGAACCTGGATCAAAATATGAAGAAGCTTCTTTTGGAAGACTTACACTTACCGAAGAATACCGAGAGCGGGGCATTGCGCATGAGTTGGTGAGCGAAATCCATAGTTACATAAAACACCACTTTGGGAACCACCCAATACGAATAGAGGCACAGGCTCATTTACGTGCATTCTACTCTAGGCACGGATATCAAGCTGAGGGCGCAGCGTATATTTTAGACGATATCGAGCACATCCAAATGGTACGCCCAGGCTACTAATTTTCAAATTCAACGCTTTTTCACAGTCCACATGGCGCAAAAATTTCACGACCTCAAAGTCGCTCAAGTAACGCGAGAAACTCCCCAATGTGTTGCTATTGAGCTGGAAATCCCTCAGGATAAATCGGTTCAATTCCACTACAAAAACGGCCAATACGTTACGATAGAGAAGGAAATTGATGGCAATAAAGTGAGGCGTTCCTACTCTATTTGTAGCGCGCACCAAAACAAAGAAGCTTTTACTATAGCCGTAAAAGAGGTTACTGGCGGAACCCTATCCCCGGTTTTAAACCAGAAATTAAACACTGGAGATGTGCTGCACGTTAGCGAGCCCGAAGGAAACTTTACCTTACCCGTGCTCTCCCCGGCAGCCGAGCTGTTTTTTTACGCTGGGGGAAGTGGAATTACCCCTATTCTTAGCTTAATAAAGCAAGCCTTGTACGACTCCAAAGCTACCGTGCGCTTGTTGTATGCGAATACTGAAGATTCTCAGGTCATTTTCCTGGACCAACTCACGGAGTTGCAACAAGCGTTTCAAGATCGGTTTACGGTTCAGCATTTTATAGAAGCCGACAACAGCACCATTAAAGACGCCATTCAGGGACGTATTCCCAACACCTACATCCACAATTTACCCTTAGAAAATAATGGTGTGCAGCACCACTTTATCTGTGGCCCCGGCCCGCTGATGGAGCATGTGAAAGCTAACTTAGAACAACAACAGGTTGCAGGTGCAAACATCCACTTGGAATACTTTGAAGCGCCTGAAGAAGATTTACCCGATACTGGTGAATTCAAAGGAACTGCAGAAGTAACCATAATATTGGACGGAGAGGAAACCAAACTAAGCGTTGGAGAAGACGACAGCATCCTTAGCGCTATGCTAGAGGCAGGCATGGATGCCCCGTATAGTTGCCAAAGTGGCGTGTGCGCTACCTGCCGCGCGCTAGTAAGCGAGGGCGAAGTATATCTTTCTCAAAATCTCGGTATAACCGATGGTGAAATCAAGGAAGGATATACCTTAACCTGCAGTTCTTACCCCCGTTCTAAGAATATCTTGGTTAATTTTGACGAGGCTTAATTTCCTCTAACGTATTACCCAGTTCGGCCAAGGTAGCTTTAAAGTCGTCCTCGGTCATCTCTAGTACGCCCTCAAAATTGCAGGCAATTAAGTCACTAATAAAGAGACGCTCGGGGTAGCTTTTTGCCGTGATACGGTACTGCTGGAATTTTTTCCCCATGACCTGTACTTCGTGAAAACTCCCTGCATCCAAAACTTTAAAGTAGCGTTGGTTGTTTGCGTATTTACGGTAGACTGGGAACATGAGCGGCTGCGCTAGAATTAGTACTTTAAAAATACGGCATTCGCAGATACAAAAGCGAAAACTAGAAAATAAATACGCAATGGCATTTATAAATAACGCGCACAAAAAGGGAGAAGACTTACATCGGGCAGGAAATTTTGCTGCCGCAGTAGATGCATTCAATGCAGCACTAGAAACGCATCCCGATCACCCAGATATTTTATCAGACAGAGCGGTATCCTACCTAATGCTAGAAAAATATAAGTTGGCCATCATAGACTTTGACCGTGCTGCTGCAATAGAACCCAACAAATCGTACCGTTACTCTAGCCGCGCTTTTGCCAAAGACAAAATAGGCGATTTGGATGGCGCTCTTGCCGATTATGAAAAAGCCATAGAACTCGATCCTAGCGATGCTATTGCACACAACAACCTGGGCCTCTTAATGGAGAATTTTGGCAACCGAAGAGGCGCTAAAACCATGTTTGAGCTAGCCGATAAACTCAATAAAGACAACCCGCTACCCACCCAAGACAACACCACAGCAAGCGAGGAATCAAAAACTCAGAAAACAGGCGAAACCGAAACAGAAGAAACCCCAACACAGGCACAAGTAGTGAAGTCTATTTTTACAAAAGCCGGATGGAAAGACTTCCTTAGTTTTGTTCGCAATGGCTTCAAACTCCCCAAACAGTAACCCCCTATCCAATCTTACTTTTCTCGAGCACGTTTGGGAGGAAGTAAGTAAAACAGACTGCACTTCACTTACCGTAGTGCTTCCTTCGAATCGCGCGTGTGGCGTACTTAAACAAATTGCGAAGCAGCAATCCAAAAGCACCACCCTGCTCCCTGAAATAACCACCCTAGAGGCTTTTTCCAACCAACTGATCCCCGGTAAAAAGGGGCACCCACTAGAATTACTGCAACTACTATATAAGGCGTATCGAAATATTTTAGGCGAAGAGGGCCATTCCTTTGAACAATATCTCCCCTTGGGAGAGCAAATGTTAGCCGATTTTAATGAGATTGATCTGCACCTTGTGGATACCCACAACTTTTTTCAATCGCTACGAAACATAAAAGAGCTCGAATCTTTTCAATTCGATCATCTGGAATCCAGCCAAGTGGCTTATGACTTATTTTGGCAGCAATTGGGAAAAATCTACTCCGAGTTTCACCAATTGCTGGATGGGGCTGCGCGCTACTACACCGGCAAAAAATTCCGCTGGCTTTCCGAAAACCAGGTATCCCTATCAGGTTCTGTAATGTTTGCGGGCTTCAGCGTTTTATCGCCTGCAGAGCAAGGTTTCATTGCGCCTTTGCTAGACCAGGGCAAACTTATTTTAGAATACGATAGCAGTTTTGAAGCCATCTCGCAGCACGAGTCACTACTAGCGCGCCCTAAAATATGGGATACCAAGCGCGATACGCTGTTTAAAACCCGATTTATAGACACCGCAGAACAAATAACTGCACACCGCTGCCAAGACAACCAACATCAAATGGCCGCAGTAGTAGCCGAGATAAAAAAACTAGGACCCATTGAGCAAAACCAGTGTTGTGTAATTGTTCCCGATGCAAGCTTTGCTCCAACCTTAGTTGCTGCATTAACTAATGAAAACATACCTGCAAACACCACAACAGGTGTTGGCTTGGAAGGCAGTGTATGGTTTGGGTATTTACAGCACGTTCAAAAAGCGCTACGCACAGCCGATAGTAACAGGTTGGTTGCCGACATGGTGCAACTTTTGGCCCAAGACCCAAACCAGCGTACTTCTAGTACTGTATTGCGAAAGATATTGGCATTGAAACAACAATACGGTTACTTGATTCCAGCCGATGTACTTCACCAGCACGTTGCAGAAGAACACCCCTTGCACCTTCTTATACAGCTGGTAAACACACCATGGACCGAAGCTACCGCGGTGGTCTTGCAGTGGCTTATGGCTCACACACAAGGCCATGGGGTATACAACGCCACACTGATTGCACAATTCCAGGAGGCTGCAACCACTGTAAAGGAGCATTGGAGCGAATTCCCACCGCAACAGCTTCCTGTTCATATTTGGCTGGATGAGGTTCTTAAAATCGTACAACAGGCAAGCATTCCGGTACGGGGGGATGCGCACACTGGAATACAAGTAATGGGTATGTTGGAGGTTCGGAGCTTAGACTTTAAGCACGTTTTGGTATGCCATGTCAATGAAGGAACATTACCAGCTAATGTCTCCACAGAATCATTAATTCCTGCCGACCTAAGACTGTATGCCAAACTTCCTACGGCTACAAAAAAAGAGGCCTTGTACGGGTATTACTTTTACCGTTTGTTTTACCGGGCCCAGCGCGTGCACTTATTTTACCTGGAAGACAAAGACATAGAGCCATCGCGATACTTACATCAATTAGCCTTAGAGCTCCCCATGTATAGCACACATTTATCCTTGGAAACCAGCTCTAGTAAAATGGATTTTAGACTCAGCGATCCTCCTGAAAACGAGGGAATAATTTTATCGGATGTCTTGCAAGAGCGGATTATAAGCTATCTCACTACAGAAGGCCTGTCGCCAAGTGCATTGTGCGATCTAGTAGATTGTCCCAAGAAATTTTTGTTGGAAACGGTGCTGCGATCACCAGAGATTGAAGATTATGACAACCTCCCGAACCACCTCCTGGGCAATGTGCTACATAACACTTTAGAGCGGGTGTATGAAAAATACTGCGCTCAGGGAGAAACAACCCTAACCCCGCAGGATAACCAAGTTTTGTATAATTCCGCTTTGGCCTTATATCCCAGTGTATTATCGGAAACCTTTGGTAAAGAAAGTATGGCCAGCAATTACATCTTACAACAACAGATAGTTGGGCATTTAAAGCGCTGGTTTGCCTTTGAAAAAACATTACTACAAAAGCACAAAAACGTAAGTATCGTAGCGGTTGAGCAACACCTCAAAACCACCATAAACATCCGGGTAGGTGACCAAGACGTGCCAGTTATTTTCAAAGGGCTAATAGACCGTGTACACCGATTAGATGAATCCTTAGAAATTGTAGATTATAAGGCTGGAAAGGTAGTGACCACAAATGTTCGTGGTAAACTCGATACCTTTTTTACCAATGTAGAACGCAGATATGGGTTGCAACTCTTAAGCTATCAGTACCTGTGGGAGCGAAATTTCGGCTCGTTAATCCAGGCAAGAATCTTTTCTTTTGTTAAACACCAGGATTTAGATCTCACCGTTGGGATTACAGATTTGCAAGGAAATTTTAAAGAGGCTTTCGAACAAAAAGTCACTGATCTGCTCGCTAGCCTTTTCACCAACCCATCTATCAAACACAACCCAAAAGCCCGTTACTGCGGGCTTTGCGAATAAAAAAAGCCCCTCGGAATCCGAGAGGCCTTCACCATAAAAAGCAGAAACCAGGAAATGTGCTTTTGAATAAGACGGTCGCCTATGATGTAGGGTTGCCTGGCTCCCAAACAAGGCGGTAGCCTACCCCGTGAATCGATTTAAAATACTTTGGATTCTTCGGGTCGGGCTCAAAATCCTTACGAAACTGGACTATAAAATTGTCGACTGTCCGCGTACTTGGTAAGTTTTCACTCCCCCACACCACTTCCAAAATCTCATTTCTATTTACCGCCTGATTGGCTTTGGTAAGCATTAATTTTAAAAACAAGACTTCTTTCTGTGTGAGTTCGCGTTGCTCGCCCGTTTCGTTGTTACGCAAGGAAAACTGGTTAAAATTAACGGTCGCTGATCCTATGGTCACTTCGTTGGGCACATCGGTCTCCTCACCTCGATTATTGCGGTACAGCAGCCGTTTCACACGAAGCAGTAGCTCTTCCAAATCAAAAGGTTTCGCTAAATAATCATCGGCTCCCAGCTTTAATCCTTTCTTGCGTTCTTCGGTACTCGATCTTGCGCTGAGAAACATTATGGGCACCGTTTGATCTTTCAATCGAATGTGTTGACACACCGCGTAGCCATCGATTTCAGGCAACATTACATCCAGCAAAACAAAGTCGTACGTATGCTTACCAAATAGCGAAATGGCTTCCTCGCCACTAGCAGCCATGGTCACATTATATCCCTCTAAATCTAAATTGAGACTAATTACGTTACGAAGATGTTCCTCATCCTCAACTAGTAAAAGCCTTTTCTTGGTTGTCATGTTGGGATTTCAATTTATTCGACAATACACAAAGATACTCGATAAAAAACGGCTATTATATGGTTATTTTCGCGGCAAACCATCTTTACCCTTACAGAGAACACACTATGAAATACAACTACCTAACACGCTTTTTGCTCGTTTTTGTTGTGTCTATTTTGACGCTAACTACGGCAAATGCCCAGGAAGAACCTTGTGGATTCGATGAAGCGCACAGTCATATGATGGACAAAGATCCTACCTACATGGATCGCGTGCAGCAATTTAACCGCGAATTTTCAAAATACATAACGGAAAAGCCGAGAAGTAGAACTGGTGAGAAGGCACCCGTGGTAACTATACCACTGGTCTTCCATATTATTCACCGTGGAGAGCCTGTTGGCGAAGGAAGTAACATTACCGATGAGCAGGTGATTAGTGCGGTAGATGGCATGAACATTCAGTTTCGCAACATGAATGAGGACGGGTCTATTTACGACCCTGAAGGTACCGACCTTGAGTTTGAATTTTGCCTTGCTCAGCGAGACCCCGATGGTAACCCAACCAACGGAATTAATAGAGTGGACGGTTCTAGTGTTCCGTTTTATGCCGATGAGGGAATTTACAGTAGGGGGGCAAAAGAAAACGAAGAAGAAGTTAAAGCACTTTCAAGATGGGATAATACCGAGTACTATAACATCTGGGTAGTCGCTCAAATTGATAACCAAGAGCCTTTTGGTTCAGGAACCAAGGGCTATGCGTATTTCCCTGGTGCTAACTCAAGAGTTGATGGCACCGTGGTTTTGTTTAACTACACGGGTTACGATCCCGATGGTAGTAGAGGCTTGAGAGGAAACGGCCAACTTACTAACGGAACAGCCGATAATAATGGAACGATGGTACACGAGGTAGGACATGCCTTTGCCTTGTACCACACTTTTGAGGGCGCGGACCCTAACGGCGGAAATTGTCCGCCTGCAGAATCTAATTGTTCAAATGATGGGGATCGCGTTTGTGATTTACCACCGCATGACAGCCACCTGGGTGACTGTAAAAGCCCCGATGACATAAATAGTTGCACAGGCAACCCTTATGGAAATGTTATCCGTAATTACATGAATTATACAAACTGTTCTCCGCTGATTTTCAGCGAAGGACAGCGAGATCGTGTACGTTTTGCACTTGAAAATCAGCGCTCCTATTTTAACGTTACCGGAACTCCAGAATCGTGCGTTCCCGTCTTTGAGTATGATATTGCGATCAAAAATCTGTTTAAACCAGAAGGTTTCTACTGCAACGGAAATGTGGAAGGGGATATTTTGGTGAAAAATAATGGCCAGTTACCCATTGATTCGTTCGCTATTGAATATGGCGTAGACGGGGTTGTTGACTCCGTGTTCACGTATCGCGGTTTGCTGGAATCGCAGGATGAGGTACAAATAACGCTGCCAGGAGTTCAAACTTCAACAGGCCCTCACCAGTTTTTTGCGCAAGTAAAGGCAAACGGAATTAACGACAATCGAGCAGATGAATTTCAAAACAATGACTTTCAAGAATCAAACTTCGAAGTTATCAACGGAAGTCCGGTTCGGGTAACAATCAACAATTACGAAGATGCAGATAGGTTTGAGTTTATAGACAGTGAAGGCAATGTTGCAGTAAGCTTCGACATGGCTAATTTAAGTGGTGAGTTTGATCAGGAGTTCTGTCTCCCCTCAGATAAGTGCTACACTTTTCATTACTACGATGCCGTTTTCATTCACCCTCAAGTGGGAGGTACACCTCCAGAATATGAGCTGATATCTGTGAACAATGGCTACCTAATTGATGATGGAATTTTTCCCTATCCCGGTTTTACAGGAGGTCCGTATGAGGACGTTACTGAAGAATTTTGCATGCCGTTCGACCCTGGTTTCGTAACGGCAAATTTCGATGTTAGTCAGCGCGTTGTTGAGGTTGGGCAACCAGTCAATTTTTTCGACCGATCGCAATCCAGTACTGGAGACCCGGCTTCTTCGTGGTCTTGGGATTTCGGAGACGGTCAATCCTCATCGCAACAAAATCCAAACCACACCTATCTCACACCAGGGGTCTACACGGTTTCATTAACGGCCAACAATGGTTTGGAGCCTAATACTTTGGAGAAAATTCAACTCATCCGTGTCCTCAACACAGTAACAGGGTGTGATGAGTTTAATAATCTTATTGGAAGCGAACAACCAACAAGTTATAGTACGGTCAATGGAGAACCTGGTAACTTCCCGGGAAATAACACTTTGGGGGTATCGGAATACGCAGAGCGCTTTTTTGCTACAGAAAAAAATAAGCTTGTATACGTGGACCTCTTTATTAGAAGTATTAATGCCAGTAATCCAGCTAACCTCCTTAACATTAATGTATATACTGGCAGCTTGAGTGGAGGACAGCCAGCAAGCAAGATCAAGAGCGTTCATGTGCCTATTTCCGAACTACAAGAAAATAGCAGAAACCGGATAGAATTTGAAGATTTTCCCGAGGTGGATAAGTTTTACTTCATAGGTTACACTACTGAAGATCCTAGCGATGAAGTAATTGTGGGAACAGCCCCCTATCGAGGTGAAAATAATTTTAGCAACACCGCTTTTGCTAAAGTAGGCGGTGCGTGGACTTCCGTAGACACCCTATTTGAGGAGTCCAGTGCTACTTCATTAAATATCACAACAGCCACTAGCTATGTACCACAACCTGTAGCATATGCCACAGTAAACACGATATGTGCGGGGCAAAGTTTTGATGTAATTGGCGAACTATCGAAACGAACCAACAACTTCCTTTGGAAATTTGGTCCCAACGCAAATCGTGAAACATCATCCGCTGCCAATACCAGCGTTACCTTCTTCGAGGGTGGAGAGTACGACATTTATCTTGTAACTACCGGTGGTTGTAACATTAAGGACTCCGCATTGGTTGAAGTATCGGTGGACTCCATCCCCGAAGTAGAAATGGTATTAACCGATGATGTTTGTTCTCAGGAAAACGGTACAGCCTTTGCTAAAATGACTGGAGGATCCGGTAACTTTACTTTCGAATGGTCGTTTAACCCCGGATTTAAAGGCAACAAACATACAGGTGCGGCTGCAGGTTTCTATACCTACACTTGGTCTGATCCTGCTTGCGGTGTACAAGATAGAGTGGAGAGTTACGAGATTCTAGATAAAAGTGTCGTTCCAGAATTTGATTTAAGTTCCAAGCAAACCACTTGCGGACAAGATGATGGTAGAGCTTCTATACTGGATGACGGCCTATTGCCTTATAACTACAAGTGGACCAAGAGGCAAGATTCTACATTTGTTCGCACTTCAAAAACTATTTTACAGTTAAATCCTGGAACCTATATCGCAGAGTTATCCTATGCAGGTTGTTCCTCACGTATAGACAGCGTTGAAATTCTTCCTTCAGAAGAAGTGACTGGAGAGGTTGCCTCTATTCCTGAGGTATGTCCAAATACTCCCGTTAAGCTTTGGGCCACGGGAGGGGATTCTCTTAAATGGTTCGATGATCAAAACCGCGTTTTTGCAAACAACGTAGACACTGTAGTGATCGATACTACGAATACTGCCAAGTTCACTGTTGTATTTTATGGTGACACCGGATGTACCTTAGAAAAAATCACTGGAGTTGATATTCAGTCCCGCGCAAGAGCACAAGCAAAAGTATCTAATGGAACTTCAGACTACAGCGACACTGTACGAGTAGACCTTGTAGATGGTGCTACAGCACTATTCTCTTCTGCCGGAACTTTTGCCAGAAGCTTTGAATGGAATTTTGGCGACAGCACTCTGAGTACGGAAAGAAATCCGGCCCATAGTTATACGAAAGAAGGTACTTACGAAGTAATTTTGTTTGCCTACAATAATGGATGTGATGATAGCGACACCAACATTGTTATGGTTACGGACACCACTGGAATAGTAGGATTTGAGCCAGAGAACAACCAACAGTCTTTCCACATCTACCCCAACCCTGCCAACACACAAGTAACAATCGCTGCCTCTAACACGGTAGCATCAGCTTCAGTTGTGCTTATGGATGTTACTGGAAAAACAGTGTTCCAAGACACTAGTAAATCATGGGATGAGATAAGCATCCCACTGGACCGCCTTAATACAGGAATTTACTTCCTCAACGTAAAAACACCAATTGGCGAATACCAGACAAAAATTTCTGTGGTGCATTAACCCTACCAAAAACCAGGTTTACAAAAAAGCCCGAGTATGAAGCTCGGGCTTTTTTTTGGGCATAACAATAGCTTTAAACCATTGATAACCAACAGGAAGTAAACTTCCCTCATCTACGGTTTTATATTTTCTTTATCATTGCCAAACCCTGTTAAAAAACATGTCGTAGATAAGCGCGATAAATTACCTACCATTCAACCACAGAAAACATACCACAGCGCATTGCAAGACACCGCAGTTTTGGTGTTTGCCCAACCGGTACAGCAAGAGGCACTTAAAAAGCCGCTTACTGGGGTGCACAACTACGATGCCAACCGTGGTTTGTGGTCTGTAATGCACAAGCACACATTGAAGTGTGTAAAATCATCAGGATTACCGGTTATTCACAGTAGTAACCAAACAGGAAATAGCTTTGGAGAACGCATAACACATGCCGTAGAAGAAGCCTTTAAAAAAGGATACCAAAAGCTATTGGTTGTAGGTATAGACAACCCCAACTTGGATGCCGCTACTCTGAAAACTGCGGCACAAACCTTAGCCCATAACGACTACTTACTGGAACCTGCGGCCGATGGTGGTATTAACATAATTGGTTTAACGAAAAAATGCTTCGAGGCGACAGAGTTCACATCGCTGCCCTGGAAAAGCCAAGCACTGTTTACCACCTTCTTAGAGCAAATTCATGGTCGAGGCCAAAAAGTGCATATCCTTCCTGTAAAGCAGGACATTGATACCTTTAAAGATCTGGAGAACTGGCTTGAGAGCAACACCAAAAACACCACATTGTGTCTTTTGGTACAGAGCCTGCTGTACAAATATCAGCTACCCAAAAGCCCTGGAAACTCCTTCTCGGAATACGAAAGCGTACTACACCTGGATGCGGGACGTGCGCCCCCCTACTCCTAGTTTTTCCCAACTACACATCGTATTACCCAACATTTTTTCAAAACCAAATTCACCATGAATAAACTTTTATGGCTGTGGTGTACCCTGCTGTTTAGTGCAACAGCTTGGTCACAATCCCAGCAAATTAACGGTACCATAATCGATAAAAACGCGCAAGGCCCCTTGCCTGGCGTTACTATTTTTGAAATGGGAACCACCAACGGTACCGTATCCGATGCAGACGGAAACTTCACCCTCAGCATAACAAAAAACAAAGTTGATGTTGTTTTTTCATCCATAGGATACAAAACGCAAACCCGCACCCTGAGCCCAAGCAATACCGAAATTTCTATTGCCATGGAGCCCGATAACATTTACCTCAACGAGGTGGTGGTAACGGCCATGGGCGAAAAGCGCACAAAACAAAAACTAGGCTATGCCATTCAGGAGATTGAAAGCAAACAAATCTCTTCCATTAAAGCCCCCAACTTCTTAGACAATCTTAGCGGTAAACTTGCCGGTGTTACGGTAAGCCAAGGAGCTACTGGTGTAGGATCGAGCTCCAAGATCACCATCCGTGGAGAGGCCTCGTTTACCAACAACAATCCCCTTTTTGTGGTGGATGGAATTCCAGTAAACAACAACTCGCTCATCAACTTTACCAACGATGCTGCAGCCGGTTTTCAAGAGGTAGATTTTGGAAATGGCGCTATGGATATTAACCCAGACGACATTGCATCGGTATCGGTATTAAAAGGACCCGGAGCAGCGGCCCTTTACGGTACGCGTGCATCCAATGGGGTTATTGTTATTGAAACCAAAGATGGTTCGGAAGCTACGGGTCTAGGCGTTAGCTACAGCAACAGTACCTTCTTTGAGAGACCTTTTCAGTTGCCCGAATTCCAAAATGAATATGGACAGGGAAACTCTGGCCAATTTGAATATGTAGATGGACTAGGTAATGGTATCAATGATGCCATTAGCTACAGTTATGGACCTCGCTTGGATGTAGGAAACATGATTCCGCAGTACGATAGTCCTGTGACGTTACCCGATGGCACTGTAGTGCGGGGTGGCGACATTGATGTACACAACGGTGCGGAAATTACACCAACCCCTTTTGTATCGCACCCAGATAACCTAAAGAACTTTTACGAAACCGGAGTTACCACTATGAACAACGTGGCCATTTCTAGCTCCAATGACAAAGGAAATTTCCGCCTTTCGTATACCGACTTGTATAGCAAATCCATTATTCCTGGGGTTAACCTAAAACGCAAAACCATTGGAGCACGCGCCAGTTTCGATCTTAACGATCGCTTACGCGCAGGAACCAGCATCAATTACATGAACACGGGCAGTGACAACCGTCCTTCTAGCGGTTACGGTTCAGAAAACGTAAACTATTCTTTGGTAGCATGGGGGCCAAGATCTTTGGACATTGAACCCATGAAGGATTACTGGCAACCTGGATTGGAAGATTTGCAACAGTACTCCTTTAACTACACTTATTTCGACAACCCGTATTTCACCTTGTACGAAAACAGAAACGGCTTTAACCGCGATAGGCTATTCGGACATGTTTTTGCCGAGTACGAAATTACCGACCGTTTAACTGCTCGGTTTAGATCGGGTATGGATTTCTCTAACGACAAGAGAACCTTTAGACGTGCATTTAGCTCCAACCGTTTTACCTCAGGTGCATACGCAGAACACGATGTATTCTTTAGAGAGAACAATACTGACGTAAGCCTAAATTACCGTAATGCCTTCGGAAATTTTAGCGTGGATGTTTACGCTGGTGCCAACCGTATGGACCAAACGGCCAATACAGAGCAACAGCAAGTGCTGTCTCTGGCTCAGCCCGGAACCTATAATCTGTCTAACGGATCGGTGCCTATTGAGATTTTTGAGTTTAGAAGCAGAAAGCGCATCAACAGTTTGTACGCCTTGGCCAAACTGGGTTACAAAGATTTCTTGTACCTAGATATTACTGGAAGAAACGATTGGTCTTCGGCACTGGCTACACCCAACAACAGCGATAACGTGTCGTTTTTCTACCCTTCCTTCTCTGGAGCTTTCATTCTATCCAACGTAACCCAACTCCCCAAGGAAATAAGCTTTGCGAAATTGCGTGCTAGCTTTGCACAGGTAGGAAACGATACCGACCCCTTCCAAACGCAGAGTGCATTTTTTGCACAAACACCGTATCGCAGCAATCCAACCTTTTCCGAACAAGGAGTTATTGCCAACAACAACCTACTCCCCGAGCGCACCAACAGTATAGAGTTTGGTGGAGAATTCCGCTTATTTAAAGACCGCGTTTACTTAGACGTAACCTACTATGATGCGGTAACGCAAAACCAAATTATATCACTGCCTGTACCTATCTCTAGTGGATACAACGAACAGGTTGTAAATGGTGGAAAAGTACGCTCAAGAGGTTGGGAAATTGTGGCTGGTGTCACCCCTATCAAGCGCAAAAACTTTATCTGGAATGCGCAAGCCAACTTTAGTACCTACATCAATACAGTAGAAGAATTGCCTGAAGGTGTAGACCGATTAACCCTAGCCTATAGCCGCGTTTACGACAACGTAAACCAATCGGTATTTTTTATTGTGGAAGAAGGTGGTCGCATAGGCGATATGTACGGTACCGGATATCTTAAAAACGAGGCTGGACAGTTTATCTTAGATGAAAACGGACGCTACATTGTAGACAATACCTTGAAAAAATTGGGCAACTACAACCCCAAATTCATCATTGGCTTTAACAACCAATTCCAGTACAAAAACTTTACGGCTTCGCTATTGGTAGACTGGAGACAAGGCGGTGTTATCGTATCGAGAACGCAGGCTTTGGCCGGTGTAGCTGGGCAGTTAATTGAAACGGAAGACCGTCCAGAATCTGGAATCGTTGCAGAAGGCGTTACCCAAGATGCCAACGGAAACTTTACCACAAACACCACTGCTGTTTCGCCAGAAGATTACTACCGCCAGTTTTACGACAGAAACCACGAGGAAAACAACACCTTGGATGCTTCGTACGTAAAAATTAGAGAATTCTCTATTGGCTACACCTTTAAGCCTTCGGTATTTGGAAACAGCTTTTTAAGAAACCTACAAAACGTAAATGTTTCGTTGGTTGGAAGAAACCTCTTTGCCTTTTCCAAAATCCGCCATTTCGACCCAGAGCAGCTTGCCGTACAAGGCAACCAATTTGTAAGTGGTGTAGAAGATATGTCTTACGCCACCGCACGCAGCATTGGATTTAAAATTGGGTTTAACTTTTAATGAAGCATTCCATGAAAAATAAAATATTAGCACTGCTAGCGCTGCCTTTGGTACTGCTGGCTTGTAAAAAAGATTTCGAAGAAATAAATACGAACCCCAACGCTCCGACCACGGTAGAACCCGAGTTTTTACTCCGCCAGGTGATCTACGATTTAGGAGAGCAAATGTCTTACGAAAGCTTTGTAGCTGGCAACTTACTGAGCCAGCACTTTGCCATGGTAGACTTTAACTTGTTTGATAGACACGACCTGAGTTCACCACAGTTGGGTGGCAATCCATGGCCTGTATTGTATCGCAATATGCGCGACAATGAAACCATGCTCAATCAGGCCAATGAAGCCAGCGTGTATGCAGCATATAAAGGCCCAGGAATGGTACTTAAAGCGTATATCGCCATGACCCTAACCGATATCTATGGCGATGTGCCATACTTTGAAGCGGTAAGTGCCAAAGAGGGCATCATTAATCCTGCCTACAGCAACCAAGAGGCAATCTACACCGCAGATGGTGGTATCTTGGATTTATTGGAACGCGCTGTTACCGAAATGACCAACAGCACTGCTACCAATCTGAAAGGAGATATTTTGTACAATGGTGATTTAAACGGCTGGATAAAATTTGCCAATAGCTTACGCATTAAAGCACTCATGCGCATTTCGGGTCAACAAAATGTAAGCGCACAGCTGTCGCAAATAATTAGTGAAGGCAATTACATGCAAGGCAACGCAGACAATGCCACCTTCTCTTTTACGGCAAACCGCCCCAACAACTTTAGAATGGCCAACCTGCGCGATGGTGACTTTAACTCTTTTGTGATGAGCACTACCATGGAGGAAATTTTAGACACCCTACAAGATCCAAGAGAAGCCATTTTCTTTAGGCCCGTTTCTAAAGACACCACCTTTAATTACAACGGAGCACCCAACGGAAGAAACGCATCCGATGCTATTGCCCTAGATACATTATCGCTTCCTGGCACTATTTTCAGAGAAAATACGGCTGGATTACAAGCCAACTTTATGACGGCATGGGAAACTGGATTCTTTATTGCGGAAGCACAACACATCGGTTTGGTAAGTGGTGATGCAAAAACTACATACGACAATGCAGTTCGCATGAGCCTGGAGTACTGGAATGCAGCAGAACCCAACGATTATTTAAGTGGAGGGGCTGCAACTTTTGATCCTAATAATGCCTTAGAGCAAATTATAACCCAAAAATGGTTGGGGAACATCATTAACGGCTACGAAGCTTGGATAGAGTGGCGTAGAACCGGGTTTCCTAACCTGGTTCCTGCAGAGGCCAGCTTAAACAACGGTCAGATCCCGGTGCGTATGCCCTACCCTACCGATGAGGAAGCATTAAACGCCACCAATTACCAAAGTGCTGCGGCCGCTACCAATGGCAACAGTGTAAACAGCCCAGTTTGGTGGGATAACTAGTTTTGCAACTTCAATACACCTGCATCCCAAACGGTTTTCAGGTGTATTGCTTCACTAATACCTTAAGCGTACAATATGGAAATAAGCACCTGGCAGTGGATCATAGTAATTGCATCTAGCCTGGTGCTTTTTTTTATTGCACCGTGGTCTAAAACGGCCAACCAATTTTTTAGTGCCACCAGCAAAAACAATAAAAAACCGGGATTTCTCACCCTCACATCCAGCCTGGTTATTAGTTGGATTTTTGCCAAAAGCATTACCAACGCAGCCGATTTAGGAAATACTTACGGCCTTATTGGCGGAGTCTCTTATGGTGCCTATTACCTCTCTTTTACCGTTTGTGGCCTGGTTATTTTCTACTTGCGCAAAGCGGGTTTTACCAGCATACACCAGTTTTTAGCCCAACGCTTTGGGCGAGGTGCACTTAGCCTTTTTTCACTGCTTATTACCTTTCGGTTGTTTAATGAAGTATGGAGCAACACCATGGTTATTGGCTCCTATTTTGGAGACACGGGCACCATGCCCTACTACCTGGCCATCGTAGTTTTTACCCTACTCACTTTGGCGTACAGCCTAAAGGGCGGATTAAAAAGCTCGCTCCTTACCGATGTTATTCAACTGGCGCTTTTTGGCGTGCTATTGGCCATTATCTTGTTTGCCATCCTTCCAAAAACACAGTACAACATTCAAGGGTTTGTAAGTGAGGGTACCTGGACTTTTAGCAACGGATTAAACCTGTTGCTGGTGGTTTTTTTGCAAATTTTCTCCTACCCCTTTCACGATCCCGTAATGACAGACCGCGGTTTTATTAGCGCACAAAAAACCACGCTCAAATCCTACCTCAGTGCTACTGCTATCGGATTTATCTGCATTACCCTGTTTAGTTTCGTGGGTGTCTATGCGCGCATGCAAGGTATTGGTAACCCGGCAGCCGTAAATGTGAGTGCTACTCTTGGTGTAGGCATTATGTTGGTGATGAACGTAATTATGGTTACTTCTGCGGCTTCTACTTTAGATTCTACCTTCTCTAGCTTTGCCAAGTTGGCTGTAGTAGATTTAAAATTTAGCAAAACCCCAGTGACGGGCGGACGCGTAGCTATGGTAGTTCTGGCTGTAGCAGGTACCCTACCCATAATTTTTACCCCGACCATATTAAGTGCTACTACCATCAGCGGCACCATGGTTATGGGCTTGGCTCCAGTTTTTTTATTGCGTAAGAAGACGGTTCATAAATACGCATTCCAAACCAGTGTTTTTACCGGGCTAGGATTTGGCATTGCATTAGCTATTGGAGCTATCCCCAAAGAACCTTGGATTTTTACAGGTCCGTATGCCGATTTACTTTTTACAAATCTTTTTGGCCTCATTTGTTGTTTTATAGCGTACTTGGTCCCCGGTTGGATATCATGGAAGAAAGAATTATAACCCACAATAAACTGCTGCTATTTGGTGGCATCTATAGCAACCTGCATGCGTTGTTGGCGCTAAAATCTTGGGCGGAGCAACATAACTTTACTCCAGACCAAATCATATGCACCGGAGATATCGGTGGATACTGCGCGCACCCCAAAGCAGTTTACGATACGCTGGAACGTTGGAATGTGCACTGCATTGCTGGCAACGTAGAAATACAGTTGCGTAACGAGGAAGGAGACTGCGGCTGCGATTTTGATGAAGACAGCCGTTGCGACCTCTTCTCTCGCCAGTGGTATCCATACGTACAAGAACAAGTGAGTACGTCCAACCTAGATTGGATGAAAAAATTACCCGAGCACTTGGCGTTGCAAACACCCATGGGTACCTTCCATGTGGTGCACGGCTCCTACTTTAATACCTCAGAGTTTGTTTTTAAATCTACGCCCTGGGAAAAGAAAGCGAAAAATTTAGACGCATTGCAATCGGATGGGATTATTGCGGGCCATTGCGGACTCCCTTTTTACGATGTACAGGGTGACCGTTTCTGGATAAACCCAGGGGTAATTGGCATGCCTGCAAATGATGGGAACAACACAGTTTGGTTTGCTACACTTGATTTTAGCCAGCGTGAAATGACCGTACAGTACCACACGTTAGCCTACGATTATTTAGCAGCCCAGCAAGATATGCGGACCGCTAAACTCCCAGAGGCTTATGCAAAAACCTTGAGCTCTGGGATATGGGACAACTGCGATATCTTGCCAGAGGAAGAAACCGCAGAGCAAGGCTTACCGCTTACTTTTAATCCTAGCATTTTCGCTACGATTTAATCCTTTTTTAGAAAGCATACACCTAGTTCCAAAAAAAAAGCACCCGCTAGCGAGGGTGCTTCTGTAACTTTTGGTTCTTGCTTTTTTACTCAATCAGTAGCGTATCTACGGGTGTTACGTTGTCTTCTAGCACAACAACCCCAGTGCGCTGTGCAGTATCTGGAGCAGTACCAGCAACAACGGTGTAGGTGCCTTCAGTTAAACCCAGTATAGCAAAGGTGCCTTCGTTTGTGCTAAAGGTGCTAAAAGTATCCTGCTCCGAACTGATGGCAAATACGGGTTCGGTGTGCGTGCTATCCACTCCATCAAAAACTACTCCTTCAATACCCGTCTCTGTTCCGCGAAGCATCACGCGCAGCACCGGCTTTAAAATGTATTTATTGTTTCCTGTAACTACAATGGATTTGGCTGCATCAAAATCTATGAGGAGTTCATAATTCAATCCTCCCACCAAATCTTGGTTTACATTTACTTTAAGACCCGATTGTTGGCCACTAGGCGTTTTTAAATCGAAAAATTCACCGTCTACCTTTACTTGGTTGTTGTCACCCAAAAGCAGGCGTATTTGATTTAAACGGCCCGAACCTACCGAAATAGATCCCAACAAGGTATCTACTCCATTGGTTAAATCCAGTAGGTCGTAGATCCCAGTATCGATGGGCACCTCAACCTGACCGGAGTCCGTTATCGCGGTTAATCCAACTACCTCAATATTTACCTGCTCAAAGTCGCCTGGAGCATCTGTCATGTAAAACGAAACACGGGCGCTTTCCTTGCTACTAGTACTCTTATCCTTGTCGCAAGCTGCTAAGAATAAAACCGCAGCAATAATACCTATGCTCCAAATCTTGCTTCTTCCTACTCTCATATCTTCTTCCTTTTTTGGGTTTGAGTGGTAACGTTTAAAAACCATACCACGTCTGTTATATATTAATATCTAATTGATTTTCAGGTTTTTAACCAAAATGTGTTTTTACTGGTGTTTATCATTTTGAAAATAATTGTCAAAATGAAAATCTCCATCCTTTATCTTGGTGCGTTCCGCGGGAACTCCATTACCTTGCAACTTCTAAACCCATCCACACCAACTTATGAAAATACTTTTTTACGCAGGAATCTTGTGCTTTGCTTTGGGTATGAACGCATGCGTATCTAAAAACGTACAAAAAAAATCAGACTTAGGTTTTGTCGGCACTATTGAAGCCGCTCATGAGAAAGCAATCTTTAAAAAGCAGCACGCCATTGCCTTTGATCTTACCCTATACTTTAGAGGCAAGGAGCGGTACAATGGCCGTATTACGCAAGCCACCAACGATAAATACATCAGGCTTGAAGAGGATTCCAGCCGTGTAATTATTGTGCGGGGGGATAGTGTTTTCTTCCACCCCAGCATGGATAATCCAGAAGGAATCCGCTTTAGCGCCTATACATGGCCTTACTTTTTTATGTTGCCATACAAATTGGATGATCCAGGCACGGTATGGACTGCGTATCCCGACAGCACCTTAAATAACACCCCTTACCTCACTCAAAAACTAAGTTTTGAAGACGGCACGGGCGATGCTCCGGATGACTGGTATATTGTGTATGCCGATACCGCTACCAAACGCATCAACACCGCAGCGTACATTGTAACCAGCGATACCCGATCGCAAGAGCAAGCCGAAGCCAACCCGCATGCCATAACCTATCACGATTACAAACTGATAAATGGCGTGCCTTTTGCAACACGCTGGGGCTTTTGGGAATGGCGAGCCGATAGCGGTCTAACCCGACAAATAGGAAGTGCCAACCTAGATAACTATCGTTTTGTACCGCAAAGTACATCCTTGTTTAACGTACCAACAGACTTTAAAACCGCTCTTTAATACAGAACGCGATAGGCCATTACCGTCTAGCTCCTTGACCAACATCAGGAAAAAATTGCGATAAAAAATAAACCCATCAGCTCGGGGACGACTAATAATGCTACCTTTGGCAGCATAATAAATTACAATGAGTAAAGGAACAGTTAAATTTTTCAATGACTCCAAAGGTTATGGATTCATTAAAGAAACAGACTCTGACAAGGAGTATTTTGTACACGTAACCGGATTGATCGATGAGATTCGCGAAGGTGACGATGTAGAATTCGACCTGAAAGAAGGTAGAAAAGGACTAAATGCAGTTGACGTTAAAGTAGTAGCTTAATATTTAGTTTAGTATCATTGTTAAAAGCCCTGACGAAATCGTCAGGGCTTTTTTTATGCCTTTTCCTCCAGCAAACCCCTTTTAGTCTGCTTCGCATATACTGGCATTTTCCAGGCAACGCTCCTTTTATTCTGTCCAAGAATTGAGCATATTGGCCAAACTTTTACCTCACCCATAGTATCCTAAAACATGAATCCACCTCCAAAACCCTTTGCTTGCAGCTATTCCCCTCAAGTTCCAGAACTTTTAAATACCCTAGGTTGCACTATAGCCATTAGCACCTATCAAGCGGGCAAACTCATTTTTATCTCTGCAAAAGACAAGGAACAGCTTATTCAGCTTCCCCGAAACTTTGAAAAAGCGATGGGCATTGCAGAAAACCCGACAACGAAGCAACTGGCCTTGGCAACAAAAGACGAGTTGGTCATTTTTGCCAACGACCCTTCGCTGGCTGCCCATTACCCCAAATCTCCCAACACGTACGATGCGCTGTACGTACCCCGCTGCACCTACCATACTGCAGCATTAGATGTACATGACATCGCCTTTGGTGCCGACCAAAAGCTGTTTATGGTAAACACCCTATTCTCTACCATAGTAACGGTAGACAGCCGCTATAACTTTGTCCCTTACTGGAAACCCAGCTTTATAGAACGGCTGGCTTCCGAAGACTCCTGCCACCTCAACGGCATGGCCATGGAAAACGGCTTGCCCAAATACGCCAGTGCATTTAACACGGGTAATACCCCCAGCAGCTGGCGCCAAACGGTTCCCCACTCCGGGGTGTTGTTTGATGTGGAAAAGGACAACATCCTTACCGAAGGGCTAGCCATGCCACACAGTCCGCGCATCATTAATGGGGAGTTGTATTGCTTATTGTCTGGAACAGGGGAACTGGTTCGGGTGGATAGAAATACAGGGAAAACCCATGTTGTAAAACAATTCGATGGTTTTGTTCGCGGCATGAGCCACTACCAAGATTATCTTTTTGTTGGACTCTCTAAACTAAGAAAGAATTCATCTATATTCGCTAAACTAGATTTTCCATTTAGTGGTGATAAAGCCGGTATTGTAATTATGCACCTTCCTACAGCAAGTATTGTTGGACAGTTCATGTATCAAGCATCCGTAGATGAATTGTACGATGTACACGTACTGGCAGGAACACAACGTCCCAATATTTTAAACACTCAAAAGCCCGAACATAAGCTAGCCGTAAGCACACCTGAGGCCTCGTTTTGGGCAAAACCCAACACCCAACAACCCTAGGCCCTATGAGCAGTATTCAAATCCACGGAAAAAAAATGCGCTTGCGTGTATTGGCGCAACAATGGAATAAAGCCACCAACAAAGCCCAGGCAGAACGTATTCTTCTAAAAATAAAAGCATTACTGGGACAGCTGCAGGGTTGGATCCAGCGAAAAGAGGTGTACCAAATATTGGGTGCTGCGGCATTGGCTCTAGGCCTCGGTGGCAATATGCAGGCCCAGCAGTTTGCGCCTCCAGTTACAAACCCTTTTGGCTTTTCTCCAAATGCTTCGCTGTATTACCTTGTTCCGTCTTTTATTGACTGGGATAATGACGGGGATTTTGATATCATCTCCCACGATTACTATTTCAGATCCTATTTTTTTGAAAACATTGGTACGCCAGGTTCTCCAAGATTTTCGACAGCAGAGGTCAATCAATTCGGGTTACAGAGAACCACGGATTCCTTTGGTCCTGCAACTCAGGGAGACATTGACAATGATGGGGATTTAGACATCTTAGTAGGCAACACCTACTATGGCAATTTGGAATTCTTTGAAAATACGGGCACGCCAGAACAACCGCAATTTGCTTCGGGTGTGGAGAATCCATTTGGCATAGAATCTTTTTTCTTACCCGGAGATTATGGCTTTCCGGAATGGGTGGATTTAGATGCTGATGGGGACCTTGATCTTTTATTCGGACAAGTAGGAGCGGGATTTCTTTTTTTTGAGAATATTGGAACTCCTGAAAATCCCAATTATGACAGACCTCAATCTAATCCATATGGATTAACCCAAGGTGAAGAAATACTAAACACTATCGCTGTAGGAGACTTAGATGGTGATGGTGACTATGACTTAATTTCAGTAGAAGGTTTGTATGACGGGTATTATATCCTTCCTAGGCTAAAGTATTTTGAAAATATAGGTAGCAGTAGCAACCCCAATTTTGCAGAACCCGTAAGAGACCCTTTTGGAATAAATAATTTAGGCTATTACGCTTTCTTTACTGATTTGGTGGATATAGATAACGATGGTGACATCGATCTGTTTACTGGAGAATACTACGGAGAATTAACGTTTTACGAAAACACCACGATTATCTCGGTGGAGGAACCCATCGCCCAATTAGAAATTAATCTATTTCCTAATCCGGCAAGCGCAGAGCTTCATATTAAAGGATTGGAGCAAACAGCCACTTTCCAAGTTTTGGATGCAGTAGGAAAACAATTGCTATATGGACAATATGATGGTATCCAACCTATTTCCCTCAACACATTGAAGCCTGGTGTTTACATGCTATCCTTAGATGTTGATGGCCAGACCGTGCGAAAAACGTTTACCAAACAATAAGCAGTAAGCCCTAAAATTCTGCCGCTTGATTTTTACGCCAATTTTTGGTGGTGGTGTGGTAATCTACAAAGTAGAGCACTTTTACCGAGAAGCTATCCGACCGGGGCGCATCAAAGGTGTGACTTAAGTTTTCGGTGTACGATTCTGCCAACTCGTTACGGGCAGTAAGTATCGCGTCCTTCCAAACTACGCTGACCTCACTACCCGGTACAAACACCCAACGGAACACAATATCCACATTGAACGCATTAAAACTGGTGTTGTGCATAGAAGCACCTTGGGCATTCACTCCTTGGTAATCGGTGTCTAACAAATCTCCGTTGCGATTGAGCTCGTAAAACTGGTTGTACCCTACCTCCGACCAGTAGTGACGAAAACGTGCCGTTAGGCCCATGGTATTGGTAAAGATGTAGTTTACGTTTAAGACTTGCTCGTTAATGGTACGTCTTCTTCGAGCAAAATATACGGCTTCGCTTTCGTAGCCTAGTGCATCGCTTGCATTGCCGATGGTATTAAACAATGCGTAGCCAAACTCGTCATCGCGAATTTGGTTGCTCACACGGTAAATAAACGAGAGTTGGTTGTTTACGCGTACACGAGGGCTAATAACAAGTCGCGTATACGGCCCTTGGCGCTCAGAAAAAAGCGTTTGGCTAAAGCGCATATCCAACGCAAAGGTTTTTCGGTAATCGCTAGAGATCCAAAGCTCGTAGTAATTACTAGATGGAGTCTCAAAAAAGTACCCTTCTCGTCTGGGCTCAAAATAATCGCGCTCACCGAGCGGAGTTGTATTTAAGCTAAATCCGAAAGCATCGAAACCCTTGGTGATAAAAAAACCATTGAGGTTGGCATATAAGCCCACAAAGCGTTGGTTTTCGTAAAGGGTAGACTGTGTTGTAGAAAGATTTAATCCGAAACGATTAAGAAAACCTACCGGCTTAAATTGATTGTAGCTTATATAAGCCCGCTTGTTAAAGCTGTTGTTGTTAAACAAAAAGCCCAAGTCGTTGGGGTCGTACGTTTCGTTTTCCACAAAGTAGCTGACCCCATAATTGAGGTTCCCCGATATTTTATTGATACCTACATTGTGTGTAAAGCCCGTGGGGTCTTCCGTTACACCAAACTTTTTATTGAAGGCTCCACCTCCAGTAACCGAAAGAAAATTTTTCTTGTTTCGCACCTCAAACTGTGTTCCGATAACATTGGCATCATATGCACCTCCAGCACGCATAACATTTGTATTGATGAGGGTTACGTAGCCGTTGTTTCCTAAGTTTTGGTCAAATACCACTACCGAGTAATTGGTGAGCGGATCGGTTAAAACCTGTCGGATTTCTCCGGTTTCATCGTTGCGAATGGTGGCATAGGTTTCGCCACTTACGGCATTAAACACCCCAACGCCTAAGCCTTTATCGGTACGACCTGATACCTTAGTGGCATTGAGCAATTTTCCATTGGCAGGATTCTCGGTAAGCGTTTCATTTTCGCCCACCTCACCAAAGGCTTCTGCATATCGGAAAGGGGTACCGCCTATTCTTCGCGAGTAAAACAATCCTCCTTTATTGAACAGCTCTGTGCCTTCGGTAAAAAACTGCCTACGTTCATTAAACCGCACTTCAAAGGGCGTTACATTCAGCACTTGGTTGTCCGATTGCACCTGACCAAAATCGGGAATCAAGGTCATATCTAGCGTAAAGGCATCGGAAATGCCATACTTTACATCCATCCCCCCATTGACCGAGTAGTTCTGCTCGCCATTGAAAGTGTTGTAGTAGGACGATAAATAAGGGTACAGTTGCAAACGCACAGGAGTACTAATGTTGGTTATTCCCCTTAAGTATCCCGCCTGATTAAAAAAGCCGTTGACATCGGGCAATACGGGACTCCAGTACGATAGCTCGCGTATGCGTCTTATCCTACGCACAAAATTAATGTGCCACTCTTGTTCGGGTTTTTCGGGAAAGCGCAATGCTGCGTAGGGAATTTCTAATTCGGCTACCCAGCCACTATCGGTAACGGTTACCGCACTGCGCCAAACGGCATTCCAGGTATAATCTTCTCCCAAGGCCGATAGCTTAGAGTCTATTTGCACCCCAGCAGCGGTAACGATAAAACCCACTCCATTGATGCCGTCTTTATAAGCATCTACAAAAACACCAAAGTAATCGCAATTCGAAAAGTTATCGCGCTCCGAAAGCTCTCTTAAAATGTTGTCTTTGCCTTTTTCGTGCATAAAGGCAGAGACGTAGAGTGCCTCTTGGTTATACACCACGCGCACATCGGTTTTTCTATTGGCTGGATCACCCGGATTGGGATCTCGGGTAATAAAATTGGTAATTACTTTGGCTTTTTGCCAGGCAGGCTCGTTTAGCTTTCCATCTAAAGAAATACTATTTTCAAGCTTTGATGCCAACCCTACCTTCTTGGCTGTGCCTTCTGGATTCCCGGCCCATAAAAAGGTAGAAATACAGTAAAATATTATAAGAACAAGTATGCGCACCCCAAAAATTTTGCGTGTGCAAAGGTCTAAATTTTGAGGGATACAAACCGCTAAAAAGCCCTAATATTCGATGAAAGGCCCGTCTACTCTAGGAAAGTATAACTGAGCATTTGAAATGCCATGATTGCGTAGCCATTGTACATATCCAGCGCCTAAAGTATTAGAAACGAGTATGATCTCGGGGTTAAGTTCCAGCAAACACCCCACATCCCAAAGGGGATTCACCACCCTAAGGCCTATTTTTCCATCGAAACTAGATAAAAGTGGCATTTGGTCATCGCTATTTAGCTGAATCCACAAACGATTACTCCCTTTTAGATATCGTAAGGTGTCGTTTCCAAGCAGCACAAAATTCCAGGTATTAAATGATGATTTTTCTGGATAAAAAAGGCCCAGCGAAGCCAAGTAACGCCCTGCAGTAAAGTCTATCTGTTCTTCATCCATGCCGCTACTGTACAGAGCGTAGACATCCTTTTCTTGCACCAGCCAGAGATCTTGCCGCGAAGCCGAAAAGCTAACGAAAGAGGGCAACGCTTGAAACTGCCTCGGAACACAAAGCCAAAAAATAAGGATCCCTTGCATGAGCAGTACCAAAAAGCGTTTGCGGTGGTGTACCCAAAACATAAATCCCAGAAGTAGCAAGTAAAATAAGGTGGCATCCAAAAACGTAAGGTGTGCCGCTGTAAAAGCTGAACCTGGCCAGGTTTCTACCCATTTTACACCCGTATTAAGCAGCCAAATAACCCCATGCAATCCAGTTGCCAACCATTTTGCTACAAAGGTGGAAAACAACAAACTAAGGTTGGTGAAGGCTCCTATCCAAACAATCACTGTTGCCAACGGTATCACAAACAAATTACTCACCAAAAAATAGCTTGGAAACTGTCTGAAATACAAGAAACTAAGCACCCCTGTTGCCAATTGAGCGGCCATAGACACGCAGGTAATTTGCCACAATCCATCGAGCAACTTGTATTTGGGAACCCACAAGCTACTTAGCCAGGGGAACAGTGCTACGATACCGATAACAGCCAGGTAACTCATTTGAAACCCCACCTCGGTTACAATAAGCGGATTCATAATGATGAGAAAGACGATGGACGCACCCAGTAGATTAAAAATTTGCGACTGCCGCTTAAACCCTTTAGCCACAGCCATAAAACTAAACATGGTAGCTGCGCGCTGTACACTAGGTGATAGCCCAGTTATTAAAGCATAAAACCACAGTGCGATGATGAGCACCAGCACGTGATACCAAAAGAAAGTACCTCCGTTTTTTCTTCGCAGTAGCAGAAGTATAATGAGGTACACAATGCCCACATGCAATCCACTTACCGCCAAAACATGGGTGGCCCCTGCCGCACTGTAGGCGCCTTTTATTTCATCATCCAGCATGGATTTATCGCCAAAAACCAGCGCAGCCGCTACGCCTAAAGTTTCTGTATCAAATCCAAAGTCTTGGTATGCCTTTCGCAGAAACTTTCGAATACGGAAGCTAACGCGACTCAACGATAGCCGGGGATTTGCTATGCAATAGTAATGACCAGATTTACGGACAAAGGCTTGGTAATATACCTTGTGAAAGGCAAGGTAACGGGCGTAGTTAAATTGCCCTGGGTTCTTAGGCTCCTCCACCCGTTGTAGCTTGGTGCGAACAAAGAGCTGGTCGCCTGGCAAGGCCTGCAGCAGATGACTATCGGGTTGGTTGATAAAAACCTCAACGCCCAGATTTTCTTGCCACTGGGCCCAGCACCGAAAGCGACTGGAATCTTGCTGTTTAATTTCGTGGATAGTAAGGACAAAATCGCCTTTTTGCGTATCTGGAAGCTCTGGGTTTATGCCGCGCCACGATTGGGTGGTGTAGAGAAATATTGCACTTCCACCCAGCAACATCCAAACTACAAACCGGGCTACTGGGAAGTGGTACGCAGGCTTTAAGAACAACAACGAAAAAGTCGCAACGAGCAGGATACCCAACGCCAAAAAATACCCTGCTGGAAAATAAATTCCCAGCAAACAGGCCAACAGCGCCACCGGGGCAAACCGGGCCAGGGGAAATTGGCCGGGGTGCATGGCATTAAGTTACTCAAAAAAGTTGCCCTTTCTAAGCGATTTACTTCAACTACTTCACGGTCCGGTAATAAGGCACCTTGGCTTTATCTACAATGTACACATCGCGGTAGTAGAAGTGCAGGATATCGGAGAAGCGTTCGTTTTCACGAGAGCGCGCCATAGCACCTTCCTGGCACAGCCCTACACCATGACCAAAGCCGTTGCCTAGGAATACCACATTTTCCCCTTTCTCCACAATGGAAAAATTGGTGCTGCGCAAACGCCAGTCTTCCCGTATCGTGCGGGTAGGAATGTGAAAGGCACGATTCATAAACCATTTACCACGATAATCCGGATTCCAGTTTTTGGCATTGTACGCATGCACACTATCTGAGGCTGGGAAATTAAATTTTTGCTCCAAGTACCCCAACCACTGTTTGGAGTTGAGGGTAAAAGTCCAACTCCAGTGGGGCATGTTCTCGCACAAACTATCCAACTTACTTCGCAAATAACTAATGCTACCGCGCCAGTAATCTTCGCTATTTAGCGTTTGTCCTCCGCAGTTGCTATGAAAAACGGCTTCTACCAATTTCAAGTCTTTATCTACCAATACCAAGCCCTGGGTTGCCGCCATAGCAGGAAAGATGTAACTCGCCACGCGGGGCTTTCCATGATATACCTGACAATGCGTTTGGTCACATAAATTAAAACCCTCGGCAGCGTGCTTGTCCGTATTAGAAATAGCAAACGTGCGGCAAATAATACCCTGAACTTTATAGTATTCCTCGTTTTGCTCCACACCACTTTCTGCCTGTACCACACCAGCGGTGTAGGCTTCTAATGACAAACGATTGATGAGTTTAAGACCTTGCAGGCGATAGCGAATTTCTAAACTGCCCTCGTACCACTGTTCTCTTTTTTTGGGAGTCTCTGGGAGAATTTTCAATAGGCTTTGGCTGGATGTAGGCAGCACACTGATCTTCTGGTGCAAGCCCAGGTCTTTTTCTTGCGTTTGCAAACGAAAAGCCCCTTGGGTTTTGCTTACACGAAACCACGTCCCGGTCTTAATAACAATTGTATCCGATGTATTTAAAACCAGTAAGTAGTCACCCTCATGGGGCGCCATAAATACCTGCTGGATATCGCTATTGTTGTACAGCGAAATAAGAACAGTATCGGTTTGGGCAGCCAATAAAGCAGGCAACAAGGCCTTAAGACATAAGAGCCAAAATTTCTTGAGCCGCATTTGAGGAAGCACCTTTTCCACCCAGTTTTTGTTGTAGTTCGTTGTAATCGCTAAGAATATCTTTACGATAGTCCTCGGTTAACAGTTTGCAAAAGTAATGTTCCAATTGTTTTGCCTGGAAGTCGTTCTGAATTAATTCCTTAACAACCTCTCTGTTTAAAACCAAGTTTACCAAACTGATATACGGTACTTTAACTAACCTTTTCGCAATTTGGTATGAAATGGACCCGCCTTTATAGCAGACCACTTGGGGTACTTTAAACAAAGCGGTTTCCAATGTTGCGGTACCGCTGGTTACGATAGCTGCATAGCTATTTTCCAAAAGTCCGTAAGTGTCGCGCACCGCTTGCATGGCTGTTTTGGAGGTAAACTGCTGGTAAAACTCGTCTTCTTGCGAGGGAGCTTTCGCCAATACAAATTGGTATTGGGGGTGGCGTTGTTGCAGTGCCAAAAACTCGGGCAACATGCGGGAGATTTCTTGCTTTCTACTTCCCGGCAATACAGCGATTAGCGGTTTATCGTTGGGCAGTTGCCACTTCGCTAAGAATGCCTCTCGATCTGGAGTTCGGTTATCAATAGCATCCAACAACGGATGCCCTACAAAGGTAGCCTCCAAATTGTGCTTCGCGAAAAAATCGACCTCAAAAGGCAGAATGCACAGCATTTTGTCTACTGTAGCTTTTAAGGTCTTTACCCGGCTCTCCTTCCACGCCCAAACTTGGGGAGATATGTAATACACCACCTTGAGTCCTCGCTGCTTGGCCCATTTGGCCATACGCATGTTAAACCCCGGGTAATCTATTAGCACCAACACTTGCGGTTGAAATGCCTCTATGGCGGCTTTGCAAACCTTAAAATTACGCGCAATGGTGCGCAGGTTTGCAATAACCTCAACAAAACCCATAAAAGCCATTTCTCGGTAGTGCTTTTTAATGGTAACGCTTTGTGCTTCCATTAAATCGCCCCCAAAGCCCTGTAGGGTTACAGTAGGATCTTTTTGCCGCAGCGCTTTAGCCAAATTCGCACCATGCAGGTCGCCCGAGGCTTCTCCCGCAATGATAAAAATGCGTGGTTTTGCCATTAAACCACGTAGTTAAGCACCAGTATAAAAGCGTAAATCAAGGTGGCGCCTAGCACCCCGTAACCGTGGCGGTAGTTGTTTTTTCGCATAAAAAGGAAAAACGGCACCAGGTTAAAAATGAGAGACAGCTTAATAAGCCCCGCTTGCAAGCCTTTGGTTTGCATGGCCTCCTGCAAGAAGTACAACGGTGCTTTATCGGAGTTAAAACTGTACACAATAGAAATTACAATAAGGGCAATCACGGGGCAAACAACGCCCAACACAAAGCCCATCCAGAAATGATTATTTAGATTCGATCTCATAGTCCCAGCTGTTTAAGTTAGAAATTTCGTGGTGGGCAGTCAAATCGAACTGCGTAGGCACCACGGAAATGTAGTTGTTCTTCAGTGCCCAGATGTCGGTATCGGCACCTTTGTCCTTGCCTTCAAACACTCCAGTAAGCCAGAAATAATCCTTGCCACCTGGATCCTGGCGTTTCTCAAAACTGTCACTCCAATGCGCCTCGGCCTGGCGACACACTTTAATGCCCTGAATATCTCCTGCCGGTATATCTGGAAAATTGACATTGAGGCAGGTTTTGGCTGGAAATTTCTCTGTTAAAGCATTCCTACAGATCTTTTCCACGTATTGCTCCAAGCCATCAAACTCCAAATCGTGGTCGTAGTTGGCATGCGAAAAACCAATGGAAGGAACTCCTTCCATAGCGCCTTCTACCGCTGCCGACATGGTTCCCGAGTAAATTACATTGATGGAGCTGTTGGCTCCGTGATTGATTCCACTCAAAATTAAATCGGGACGCTTGGGAAGCACGTGGGCTATGGAGAGCTTAACGCAATCTACCGGAGTACCCGTGCACATAAAGGCCGTTTCCACCCCCTCATAAAAGTCGGTGTGATACAAACGCACAATGTTGCCAATGGTTATGGCGTGTCCCATGCCACTCTGAGGCTTATCAGGCGCCACCACATACACCTTTCCTAGTTTTTTGGCTACCTGAATTAAAGCCTTAATTCCAGGCGCAAAAATGCCATCATCGTTGGTTACTAAAATGGTCGGTTGGGACATAAATCTTTGTGTTTGTCCCAAAAATCATAATTTCCGAACGAAATGCAGGAAGATCTCCGTTATAATCGCAAAACATTTATGCACAAATACATTGTTACCCTCCTGATACTGCTTACTGGTTCTGCCATACAGGCACAATCTGCTCTAACTCCCAAAAGCAGTATTACCGATGTGCTGGTTTATCGCTCGGGGGCAGAAATTACGAGAACAGCCTCCGTTAATTTAAGCGCTGGCAGCAACGATCTGGTTTTAAAGGGGCTAAGCCGAAACATTGATGCGCAAAGCATACAAATATCGGGGTTGGATGGCGCGCAAATCAACTACGTAAACCTGGAGCGCGATTACTTGAGTGAGGTCCCCATTCCTAGTGACATCCAAGAATTATTGGATCAACACGAGGACAGCCAGTTTAAGCTAAACATTAGAAAGCGCGTGGCGACTGCCTATGCCGAGGAGAAAAAACTATTGCTGGCCAACCAAAAGGTTTTGGGAGACGAATCGGAGTTAACCGTAACAGACCTGGTGCAATTGGCCGATCTGTACCGTACCCGATTGAAGGAAATTGAGCTAAAATCCTTGGAAATTGAGAACGAAATCGAGGAATTAAGCACCACCGTTAAAAAGTTGGAGCGGCAGTTGGGCTCCTGGAAAAACCTACCCGACCAAAGCCAAAACACCCTATCCATTGGCTTACAAAGTGCCACCAGCAAATCACTCAGTCTACAAGTGCAATATCTGGTTTACGATGCCGGATGGAACCCCAGCTACGATATCATCGCGAAAAACAACAGCCAAAGCTTAGATTGGGTATACAAAGCACAAGTATCGCAAAGCACAGGCGTAAACTGGGACAAGGTAAACCTAAGCTTTAGCACGGGCTCGCCTTCCGCAAGTGGAAACCTACCGCAACTATCCACCGACTACGTGGACATTGTACGACCACAACCCGTTTCACAAAGTACAAGAGAAAACGTTAAGCTTGTCACCGCTGATTTGATAAGTTCTCAAGTACAATCGGATAAATACCCAGGTTTTAAAGCCACAGAAGGCAATGTAAACACCTACTTTTCCACCAGCAACACCTATAGCATACGGAGCTACGGCAAGCCCGTTTCCGTTGCTTTGGATACCCGCCAACTCGAAGCCAGCTTCCAATACATTGCCATTCCTAAAGTAAATACGGCTGCCTATCTAAGTGCCAACGTAAGCAACTTTGAGCGTCTTTCTCTGCTTCCAGGCGAGGCCAACATGTATTATGAAGGTGCTTTAACGGGCAGTGCATACATAGACCCTAATTCTGTGGATGGTGCACTGCAACTCCCCCTAGGCAAAGACCCTCAAGTAGCTGTAGAACGTAAAGCGGTAAACGATGTAAGCAAAGGCGGCAACTTGATATCTTCCAACAAAAAAAGCTTTCACTACGAGATTGTGGTAAAAAACAACAAGCGCAGTAAAATCGCGGTAAAAGTACAAGATCAAATTCCCGTGAGTAAAAATACCGATGTAGCAGTAACGCTTCTCGAAAGCAGTGGAGCCGCACAAAATGGCCAAACTGGAATTTTAACCTGGAACATCGATTTAGATCCTGGTGCCAGTAAAACACTTACTTTAAAATACGAGATTAAGTTCCCCAAAGGAGAACGCATTAACCGTTAATCACCGCCTGTGCGCAGCATACTAGCTTTTATCATTTGTAGCATTACCGGGTTTGCCAGTTTGGCGCAAACTACCGTAAGCTACCCCGAAATTATTATCCAAGATGTTGATTTTAACGTAGCCATAGAAACCCGAGACACGGTAGATATATGGGTAGATGGCGAGGAATACGGCAAAGCCTATGCTGATGGAGGATTAATTAATCTTACGCTTCGCGCCACCTCAGAGCAAGTTCCTTCGGTTACCGTAGATCAAAAAACCTACACCTGTGAGCACAATGCTATCCCGCTTTGGCTCAGTATTCTTCCACCCCTGGTTGCTATAGCATTGGCCCTACTTTTTAAAGAGGTGGTTTCTTCCTTGTTGCTGGGCATTCTCTCGGGTGCCATGATCATAGGGGCTTATGGAAACGGCTTTACCGGAGTTATATCGGGAATTTTTAAAGTTTCAGGCACATACATCATTAATGCCTTAAACGACAGTGGACACCTGTCTGTCATTGTTTTCTCCGTACTTATTGGCGGTATTGTTACCGTAATTTCTAAAAACGGGGGAATGAGTGCCTTGGTGAGCAAAATATCGCGCAGGGCTACCAACCCCAAACGCGGACAAATGGCCACCTTTATTTTGGGGGTCGGCATCTTTTTTGACGATTACGCCAACACCCTAGTCGTAGGAAACACCATGCGCCCCATCACCGACAAGCTTAAAATTTCCCGAGAAAAACTCGCCTACATTGTAGATTCCACGGCAGCACCCGTGGCGGCCATTGCTTTTGTAACCACATGGATTGGCGCAGAGTTGGGCTACATCAAAGACGGTTTAAAAAGCGTGGAACTTTCTCCAGAGTTAGAAGATCTCACCCCCTACTCCATTTTCCTTAACAGCTTAGGCTACTCCTTTTACCCCATCCTCACCTTGCTGTTTATGTTTTTCCTCATTCGCAGCGGTAAAGACTTTGGCCCCATGCGCAAATCAGAGCAAAAAGCGCGAGGCGGAAATGCAGAACTGGCCACGGCCGTCCAGGAAGATAACAGTGAGCTGGAACACTTCACCGCCAAAGAGGGGATTAAGCAACAAGGGGTTTACGGCTTGCTGCCAATCCTCACCATTATATTTGGTACGCTAGTAGGTCTTTTAATCACCGGGCACGATGCCAGCGTTTGGGCCGCTACCGACATTGGATTTTGGCGCAAACTCTCGCACACTATCGGCAACTCCGACTCGTACCAAGCCTTGCTTTGGAGTTCTTTCCTGGCCTTGGTTTTGGCCATCATGATGTCGCTATTGGGCAAAAAGCTTACGCTAAACGAGTCGGTAAATTCTGCCGTTAACGGTTTTAAAAGCATGCTGGATGCCGTTATCATTTTAATCCTGGCGTGGTCGCTAGCAGAAATTACGGCTCAGATGCATACAGCCGATTTCCTTACTGGCTTGTTGGATGGGAATATTGCTATTGGCTGGATACCGGCCATTACCTTTGTATTAAGCGCGGTTGTAGCATTCTCCACCGGCTCTTCTTGGGGTACCATGGCTATAATGTTTCCGCTCAGCATTCCCGCTATGCTTACCATGGGCGTTTCCAGCGGCATGGAAACCGCAGCATTTTTACCCGTATTGTACAACGGTGTGGCCTGCGTATTGGCCGGAGCGGTTTTAGGCGACCACTGCTCACCCATTTCAGATACCACCATTTTAAGCTCGCTGGCTACGCGCTGCAACCACATTGCCCACGTGCGCACGCAAATGCCTTATGCGCTTACGGTAGGTAGCACTGCGCTATTTATTGGTATTATTCCTGCCGCTTTTGGGGTGCCCTCTTGGTTGTGTTTTGTGGTTGGATTGGCCGTATTGCTGGCCGTTATTAAGTTCCTGGGAAAACCCACCACCTAGGTTATGGCCTTAGAAGCAATCCTTTCTTTCTTTGGTGCATCGCTATTGCTGGCACTAATGCCGGGGCCCGACAATATTTTTGTCTTAACCGAAAGTATTACCAAAGGCCAACGCAACGGAGTAGCCATTGCTACGGGACTTAACTTGGGGGTTTTGGTGCATACCACGCTGGCAGCTACGGGACTTTCCTTGCTTATTCTACAAACCAGTTGGGCCTTTACCGCCATTCAGTTTGCTGGGGCAGGATACTTGTTTTACCTGGCTTACCTATCCACCCGAGAAAGCACAAATCCTATTACCATTGACGATACGCAGCAGTCCGACACGCGCTCACTATTTTCTTTGCTGCGCCAGGGCTTTTTAATGAACGTGCTCAACCCTAAAGTATCGTTGTTTTTTATTGCGTTTTTGCCACAGTTTATTACCCCAAAAGGCTACCACATAACAGTGCAAATGATTGTTCTCGGCCTCATTTTCATGGTTCAGGGATGGTTGGTTTTTAGTGGCATTGCCGTTTTAGCGGGCCGCCTTTCAAGCTACGTGCAAAACCCCAAGTTCTGGATTATTACGAAGTGGATTAAAGTGAGCATTTTGGCAATCCTAGCTGTGAGCCTGTTGTTTGCCGAGCAGTAACTTACTTCACCACTTCGTATACTTTACCGTCTTCGCCTTTAATCTGCAGTAGCAGTTCCCCATCCTGCCATGTAAGCAATCCATAGTTTTTCTGACTCACGATATTGCCCACGCGATGCCTATTTTTTTCTTCGCCCACGTTTTCCCAGCTGTGCGTCATGCCGCTCGAGGTAACTTCGTGAATGGTTTTGTTGCCTAATTGTAACTTAGAGATCTCGCCTATGTGTCTATCGCCACTCAGCAATACAATACGTTTCGTATCATCCTTTTCTAATAGCGACAACAAACGCGCGCGGCTTTTGGGGTAGTTGGCCCACTTCTCATACGGGTGATCCTCGGGGATTACCTGTGTGCCGTTGGCCACAATTAAAAGGTCTTCTTCTTCGGCCAACTCTGCTTCCAGCCACTGCCATTGTGCTGCGCCCAATAAATCGGCTGTGGTATCTGCTACATAGCCGCGCCTTGTTTTTTCTATAGGATCTTTAAAGTAACGTGTATCCAACAGCAAAACACGCACGGTGATGCTATCCCAGCGGTACACATAGCTTTGGTACAAGCCCTGACGCTTCCACACCGGGTTGGATTTTGGCACACCCAAAAAAGCCAGAGCCAAATCGCGACTCGCCACCTTTTGTGGGTAGGTTTTATCGCCATCGTTTTCACCGTAGTCGTGGTCGTCCCATGTACCGATTACCGGGACATTCTGTGCAAATTTGGCATACGCTGGATGTGTTTTTTGCTCGCGATATCTGGCCGCCAAGGTTTGCATATTCTGGGTATCGCCATAAATGTTGTCGCCCAGCCAAATCCACAAATTGGGGTTTTCGTTGGCAATATCCTCCCAAAGCGGTTGCTCTAAGTTTTGTTTGTTACATGAACCAAAGGCAATACTAAAATTGGCTTGCCCAGCAGCAGCAATCCAACCCATTGCAAATACAACGCAGCATAAAAAACGCATAGCGCAAATTTTTTGACCAAACTACGGCCTTCTTGCTATCCGTAAATTATCCTGTCATTAAAACTTGCTGTTTAAGCTCCAAGCTCGGATATATCCTGCCTCCCACATGAAATACAGCCTATGCATAAAAACGTACCTTACAAGAACCCAGGATAAAAACTGGACAACAGTTCGCATCCTAGCAAACTGAAAGCCGCTTGCGGTGTTATACCTACAAACCACCCCAAACCTATGCAACCCAAGGACATCCTCTATTTTGAAACCTTTACCCAACCGCTGCACGAAGAGTGGCTTTTACTCGTGCATGGGGCGGGAGGAAGCACACGCACTTGGAAACGACAAATAGATGACTTGGGAGCCCAATACAACCTACTGATTATTGATTTGCCGGGTCACGGCCAAAGCAAGAACCATCAGATTCACCTACCCCAATACTCCTTCGAAAACATTGCAAAGAAAATTTGGGAAGTGGTGGATTACTTGCAAATAGCCCAACTGCATCTGGTAGGCATTTCACTGGGTACCATTCTTTGTTTGGAAATGCACCGCCAGCACGAGGACAGGGTGCAATCGCTCATCCTCCCTGGAGCCATTGTTAAGCTGAACAGAAAATTGCGTTGGTTGGCCCAAACCAGTTTAAGTTTAGCCAAAGTGATCGGCTACCGCAGTTTTTACAAACTCAGTGCACGCATTATGATGCCGCGCGAAAACCACAAAACCTCGCGCGAGGTGTTTATTAAAGAATCACGCGCGCTTACCATTGCGGAATTTAAAAACTGGACCCAAATGTATTACGGCCTAAACAAGGTGTTGAAACACCTGTTTCACCTGAGGCATACCACCCCGCAGCTTTTGGTTATGGGCAGCCAAGACCATTTGTTTTTATCGCCCGCACAGCAGTTTGAGCAGTTCCACCCCAACGCTTTGCTTCAAGTAATTCCCCAGTGCGGGCATGTAGTAAGCATAGAAAAAGCCAAGGTTTTTAATAGCATTTGCTTGCAGTTTTTGGCATCGCTGGAACAACAAAGCAAAACGGAGTTGGCCTACGCGTAGGCCTAGAAAAGCAATCCAATCCTATTTCTACGATCTAGGACCTTGCTAAAAATGGACTGGACGGCTTCTAGCCTTACTGGAACTTTGGTGTGCACCATATTTGCCACTACATTTTGGGCTTCCGGGTATATTACCTCTTACAAATGCAGTGTCATTTTATCCCGGCAGAGTGCCTTATACAGTCTATTTTGCTACCTTCCTGGCTTTTGCGGGGGCGTCCGTTGTAAGCTATATGAGGCTATTTTTTTTTACAGTCATATTGTTCGGAGTTTCATTTTCCACACAAGCTCAAGAAAACTCCATACTTTATTGTGACGGCAGACTGAAGGCTGACACCAGCCTATATCTCGATAAAGTTGATTTATTGATTTGGACTGAAATTGAAGAGTTCTTCCTAGCTCGTTTTATTGACATTTTTGAAATGCCTGCGCTATATATTGATGCACAAAGCGGTATAAGTGGAATCATACACTTCAGGTATGATAAAAAAATGAAATCATTTAATCTCGTAAAATTCTCACCAAGCGATACTACCGATCTTAAACGTATACGTGAGAACAAGACTGATATATTAAGGAGAACGATTAGAGGTATAAGTACGAACTGGATCAAAGAGGACCTATTAAAACAACTTTCTAAAAGAAAAACAATACTTTACCTTCCTGTTGAACTAGAAGTAAGGTCTGCGAAATTTTACCTCAACCAGAAAGGTGAAATCTCTTTAAAATACATTTTCGTCCCCATAAGGCCAGATGGATCTAATTAGAATACTTTATACAACAAGGATCTGAGCTAAAACCCAATCTGTTCGCTGTTCACTGCATGTAGATGTTATATGAATTCGCCTTGGTCCTGGATTTCAAATCCTGCATAGCGCGTACACACGAACCAGGTGCTACAGATGCCTGCCCAGCCTTAGTTGCGGGAGTGCAGAAAAACCGTCTTCCGCCTCAAGCTCTAAACCCTTCCTTCCCCGCGGAAATTCTAAAAACCACGTATTCTACCAACAATAAAAAGTATTCTCGCTCAACCTTCTTTATTTTTATTATTGCCAATAATTAACTTTATTAACCATGAAAGGATTACTATCACTACTCCTTATCCTCACCGGTTCAATCTGTTATAGCCAGAAACATCAATTGGGTGTCCATGGTATGGCAGGCTTAAGCTCCAGTAACGATGCCCGCAGTTCTGGTCTTCTTTTTAACCCCTATGTTTCTTATGGCTTCGGTATACATCATGAATACAGCATTTCAGATCGCTTCAGCAGTAGTCTAGCCGTAAATTTGGCACGTATTGGATACAAATACGAGCGGCTACAGTTTTTAACGTTTGGATCGCCCGTCCCAAACGCAAGGTATATTAGTGGCGAAGAATGGCACTTGGCCGGATTTACTGTGGGAGGTATATACCATTTTGACAAAATATTCATAGGAGCGCACGGCTCTTATCATAGAATAGTAAAATCGGGAGCACCGGTACACTTTAGTAGCGGACGAAAAGCAGATGCGTCTTTTGATTCTTCCTTCCTGCACGCTAAATATCTTCTTAGTACCACTTTAGAGCTGGGTTACACCTACAGAAACACCGAAAAAACCACAGGACATATTAGCCTTTTTGCTTTCCATAATTTCTCTGATTTAAACTTGCAGAATGATGAATTCCCAAACAGCACCGCAAAGCGGGTATTATGGATCGGTATAAAAACCGCCTATAGCCTCAAGCTCTAAACCCTTCCTTCCCTGCTAAAATTCTAAAGAACAGCTTAAAGTCGGAGCCCAAGCTCCACAAAGGATATTTGAAGGTGGCGGGCTTGTTTTTCTCAAAAAAGAAATGTCCAACCCACGCAAAGCCGTAGCCAAAGATGGGTCCCAGCCATATCCAACCAAAATCAAACTGCACTACGCAATAAATGAGGGTAATAAAAAATAAGCCCGTTCCAATAAAATGCAACACCCTAGAAGTGGTGTTTTGATGTTCGCTGAGGTAGTAAGGATAGAATTCTTTAAAGCTTTGTATGCGTTCCATAGTAGCCTGTGTGTTGCCACAAGATACAGCTTTGCGTTTATTTTTTGTTAGTGGTGAGATCTATAAGCGAGCTGCTTACCATAAGCTGTACCACGGGGCGTTGCACAAACTGTTGGGGCCTGCGCTGGTCTAGTTGATCTAGGTATCCCAAATGCACTGTGGCTTTGCTGGAAATAGGCACATCTATGCCCGCATAAATCCAATTGCGATTAAAATTCTGAGGGGCCAAATTGTTTGCTTGGTTAAACCAAATTTCATCAAATACGGTAACCGATATCGCCTTTTCCCCCACCTTAAAAAGAGGCACTTGTAATTGTAATCGGTAGCGAAAGCGATTTACGTAGCGCGTTTCATCGGCAATTTGCACCTCGCCATTGCCCAAGGTTTCTACTTGTTGCAAATAGCGCTCCTCTTGCCGAAAACGGTGTAAAAACTTCACCTTGCCGCTCTGGTGTTTCAAAATTACTTGCTGCCACAAGTTGTGCTCTGTAGTAGCCAACTGGGCTGGAAAGGGGTTGTTGGGATAATTACGGATGTAGGTATATCCACCCGAAAAAATCACGTCTTCGTTGAGTTTAAAATCGATTCCTGGCCGGAAAAGAAAATTGGCGTTGTCTGCAAAAGGTGCCGACTGCCGCAAGTGAAACTCAGTAAAAAGGTTCCACTTGTTGCTCAGTTTTGCATTGTTTAGCCAAAAAAACCACGTGTTTTGCTTTCCTTCTACGGTGTTTACTTGGGAATAGGTAGAAACCGCAAAGCACAATACGAAAGCTATGGCTAGGTACTTTTTCATAATGTTGACTAATTAACAGATTTATGAACGAAAAGCACCTTCTATCCGATTTTCTTGGCTCGCCCCCCCTGCTTCATCAGCATACAAATTTACAGTACGCCCATTGGCCTATTCGAGAAAATACCGGCCAATACACGCCCATAAACAAACAACAGAAGTTGGGTTTCATGGCTGAAGCGCTGTTTGAGCAATACCTATACCAGACACCCGGATGCGTGTTACTAGCCAAAAACCACCAAATTATTGAAGATAAAAAAACACGGGGCGAACTGGATTTTATTGTGGAGCACAACCACCAGGCTATACACATAGAGCTGGCCTACAAATTTTATCTGTGGCACCCCCACGTAGGTAGTGATTTTAATGCCTGGATCGGCCCCAATGATAAAGACCGCTTGGACATAAAATGCAAGCGATTGTTTGAACACCAACTCCCGTTAGCCTCGCAAGTAACCCTGCCTACTGCGCAAAACACCACAACAGAAATACAATCGCAATACTGCCTGCTAGGACAACTTTTTAGCCCGTGGAATATTTCAAAACATGCGGTAGATTGGCACAAACACATTAACCCAGCTGCTTGGCGAGGATACTGGGTGACGTTCCCCGAATTTTGTAGCAACAAGGATTTTACCGGCTTAAAGTTTTTCCGATTGGATAAGTGGCAATATTTCCTAAATCCGCAAACACAAGTAGCTTGGAAAACGTATTCCGATTTTCTTGCGTTCATTAAAAGCCCAAACTACCCTTTTAAAACCCAACTGTTGTGGTACAAAACACCCACAGGCAATTTGGGTAAACTCTTTATAACTCAGATACCATGAAACCAAAACATACGGTCCTACTTGCCCTACTCACGCTGCTTATCTCAGCTAGTTTTGCGTGCCAAAATTCCATTAATCCAGAAAAACCCCAAAAAAAGAAGCAAGACCTCAGCGGCTATGCTACCGCCTATTTTGCCAGCGGTTGTTTTTGGTGCGTAGAAGCGGTTTTTGAAAGTGTACAAGGAGTACCGGAGGCGGTTTCTGGTTATTCGGGTGGAAGCGAGCAAAACCCCAGTTATAGAGAAGTAGCCGCAGGTAAAACCGGCCATGCCGAAGCCGTAAAAGTGTATTACGACCCCAAGGTTATCGATTACCAAACCTTGCTCACCGTGTACTACGATAGCCACAATCCCACCACAGTAAACGGACAGGGTCCGGATATGGGCCGCCAATACCGCTCCATTATTTTTTACCAAAACGAGGAAGAAGAAAAGCTGGCCAAAGCTTTTAAAGACAGCCTGGATGCCAGCGGAACATACAGTCAAAAAATTGCTACCGAAATTGTGCCTTTTAAAAAATTCTGGGAAGCTGAAGAATACCACCAAGACTACGAAAGGCGCAATCCCAACCAACCCTACGTACGCTCGGTTTCCATCCCCAGACTAAACCGTTTTAAGGATAAGCACCCCGAGCTTTTAAAGTAAACCCTAGTTTTACGGGAGAATATGGAAATCTCCCTAGCGCGCACTCTGCTGCGCCCCATTCAAACCCAAGATGCCGAGGCCGTTTTGGCCTATAAATCCATTCCAGAAGTAAACCAATGGTTGGGCTGGATTCCGGAAACCACGGAGGATATCCACACTTTTGTAGCCAAAAACCCCAAAGCATTCAATACTCCAGATACGTGGTTTCAACTGGTTATAGTGCAACTGGAAACTAACACAGTGATTGGTGACATAGGCCTGCACTTTGTAGATGCACAGCAGTGCGAGCTTGGCTACACCCTCCACCCAAAATATGGCGGACAAGGCTATGCTACTGAAGCCCTTTCTGGTTTGATTTCCTACGTTTTCACGCAGTTGCATAAGCACCGCATTTTCGCTTCGGTAGATCCTGACAATAAAGCTTCAATACGACTTTTAAAACGCTTACATTTCCGTAAAGAAGCCCACCACAAACAGAGCCTTTGGTTTAAGGAACAGTGGGTGGATGATGTAGTCTACGCCATGCTCCGCCAGGATTGGATAGATCAGTAGCTGCGCGGCTACGATTCTCCTCGATAACCACGGTTACAGTTCCCGTATTTCCCTATTGAACAACACAAAAAAAGGCCCTCTAAACGGAGGGCCTTTTACACTTGTTATGGTTGTTGTAGGTTTTACTTCAACTTCACCACGCGGTGGGTTTCAGTGTTGCCATTTACCATTACTTGAATGGAGTAAGCACCCGCATTATAGCGGTTAAAGCTGATGGCATTTTCACCGGAGTTTAGCGCTCCTTGCTCCAATACCTTACCGCTGGCCAATTCAATAATGCGGTAATCCGCATCGGCATGGGTAGGAATGGTTACTTGGATATTTCCAGACAGAATTGGGTTTGGATAAACACGCGTAACATAGCTTTTCGCAGCGGCTTCTTGAATAGAAACACAATTCGTTTGAATCTCGAATGCACCTATGTCGCGGGTATTTCCAAACACAAGAGAATCCCGTTGATCGTTATCGGTAATAGCTGGATCTCCAGCCTCAATGGCTGGGCTACCGCAAATTAAAGCGTGGGTAAAAGTTGGACCGCCATTGTCGGTTAATGCACCCAATACAGGATCTACTGGATTGTTGGTAGTACCTACAATATCTGTGTTTTTTAGCGGGAAAATCCCGTCTTCATCCACACCAATTAGGTTATATCCATCCGATACGTAAGTACCTTGTGGGTTCACAAAATCAGCACTTCCATTTCCACCCGATTCTTCGTTAGAAGCCACTAGAGTACTGCTCAAGGTTATGGTGCTATTGGCCTCGTTTTGTGCCAATCCCCCCCCTTCAAACGTGGTAACATTCTCTGTAATGGTAGATGCCAAAATAGACATATCACCATTGTTGTAGATACCACCACCGTAACGGTTTGTTTGATTGGCAGATACAGTAGAGAAATTAAGGTCCATGATACCTCCGTTGTTGTGGATACCACCACCGGAACCATCGCCACTCAACGCTGCGTTGTTGTTTATAGTACTGCGGTTTATCACAAGAATACCTCCATTGTTAAATACACCGCCACCACCATCATTTTCGGCAACACCGTTGGCATTGTTTCCGCTAATGCTAGCTTGTGCGATAACCATTTCACCGCTGCCGTTCCAGATTGCTCCACCTTCGCGGCCAGCCTCGTTATTGGTAAAAGAGCCTCCGATGATTTCCGAGTCTCCAGCTCCGGTTAGGTGTATTGCACCTCCATTACCTGGGGCATCTCCGGTTATGTTACTATCGAAGTCACTATCGGTAATCACCATATTGGTTCCAGCACCTGCGTTACTCTCAATGGCACCACCGGCACGATTGGATGTGTTATTGGTAAACAGACAAGAATCTACCGTTAATGTAGTTCCTACATCGGTTAGTATAGCACCCCCTGAACCTGAAGTTCCCGTAGCACGGTTGTTATCAAATTCACAGTTCAACACGATCATGGTACCGGCTACATTAAACAATGCGCCTCCTCCTTGATCGGCTCCGTCACCTAGTGCTACGTTGTCGGTAAAAACGATGTCTTCTACAGTCATAGTTCCTGCACCATTCCAAAGGCCACCGCCTTCGGCAGCAGCGCTGTTGGCCGTTACAGAACCTCCGGTTACAAACATGTCTCCGTTTCCACTAATATGGATAGCACCTCCATTACCGGGAGCAGCGCCTGTAGCGTTGCTATCTAATTGGGTGTTGGATACGGTTACCAGCGTTGTATTTCCAGAGCGGTCTTCAATTCCTCCACCCGCACGATTGGCTTCATTTCCAACAATAATACAGTTGGATACGGTAAGCGTGGCTGCAGAGTCGTTTAGAATACCTCCACCAGAACCTGAGCCCATAGGTGCCAAGTTGTATGCAATCGTAGCATTAGAAACTTCCATTTCACCGCGAAGATTAAATAGGGCGCCACCACCTTGGCTTGCCATCATACCATTTGCGATATTGCTATCCAATGTGGTTCCGTCTACCGTCATTAGACCGGTACCATTCCAAAGGCCACCACCTTCGGCGGCAGCAATATTTCCGCGAACGGTACCGCCTGTTATTGTAGCATTACCAGCACCTGTAATGTGCAAGGCTCCACCATTACCTGGAGCGTCTCCAGTAGTGTTTCTCGCCATTTCCACATTGTTTAATGTAATGGTTGTAGCACTGCCCGAATTATCTTCGATGGCACCACCCGCACGGCTACACTCGTTCTCATTAAGAGTGGATGAACTCACAGTCAAAGTACCGCCAACATCGTTTAGGATACCGCCACCAGAACCCGCAGTTCCAAGAGCCGTGTTTCCAGAAATTACGGTTCCGTTCTGCACAACTAGAGTACCCGACAAGTTGTAGATTCCTCCACCACCTTGGTCGGCATTATCACCATTGGCTACATTGTTCTCGATAGAACAGCCGTCTACCGTCATGGTACCGGAGCCATTCCACAAACCACCACCTTCGGCAGCGGCTAGGTTGTTTACAATACTTGAAGCGTTTATTGAAACATCACCTGCACCCGTTACGTGTAGGGCTCCTCCATTACCTGGGCTAGATGCTGCAGTATTGCCGTTTAGCACCGCATTATTTATAGTAACCACGGTTGCATCTCCAGACACATCTTCGATACCACCACCAGCGCGTACTGCGGTGTTGTTAGCAATGGTTGCGGTGTTAATGGTCAGTGTTGCGGCAGAATCGTTTAGAATACCTCCACCTGAACCAGCAGCTCCATCGGCCACGTTGTTTCGGATAATTGTTCCTTCAACTACAAACAATTCGCCTCGTAGGTTGAAGATACCTCCACCACCTTGGTCCGGAGCGTCTCCACTTGCTGTATTTCCTAAAATACTAGTTCCGGTAACGGTCATAGTTCCTGCACCGTTCCAAAGGCCACCACCTTCTGCCGATGCAAAGTTTCCATTCACGGTTCCTCCGTTTACGGTCAAATCTGCATCGCCTGTAATGTGCAGTCCACCACCATTTCCGGGGCTAGAAGCAACGCTGTTGCTATCTAAGTTCACCATGAGTAAACTGTTGGTTTCTGCACCTGCAGTTTTGGTATTATCTTCAATACCACCACCTGCACGAACCGCGCTGTTATTACGAACTATAGTGTTGGTAAGATTGTAAGAACTTCCAGCATCGCTTAAAATTCCACCACCAGATCCAGCAGCTCCATCGGCCACGTTGTCGGTTATGGTTGCGCCAGTTACGGTTAACACACCAGAAAGGTTGTAGATTCCTCCACCCCCTTGGTCCGATCCATCACCACTGGCTGTATTACCAGAAATAAAAGTACCATCAACGGTCATTACTCCGGCTCCGTTCCACAGTCCACCGCCTTCAGCAGAAGCAACATTTCCACGAACAAAACCATCCGTGATATTCACATCGCCTGGGCCAGTTATGTGCAATCCTCCTCCGTTTCCGGGGTTACTGGCTGTAGTATTCGAATCAAGCGTTACGTCAATTAGATTTAGCGGGAACGTACTTCCCGAGTTATCTTCAATACCCCCACCTGCTCTAGATGCTGAGTTGTTGGTAATTATAGAGTTTACGATGGTCATATTGGCTGCATTCATTCCAGCCGTGTAGTTAAATACGCCCCCACCTGAACCTGAAAGGCCTTCAGCAACATTGCTTTCGATAAGGGTGTTGTTTTGTATAATAAGAATACCTCCGTTGTTAAATATGGCGCCACCTCCATCGTCTGGGGCATCACCAGAAGCAACGTTTCCAGTAAAGGAGCTGGATGAAATCGTCATGCTTCCAGAACCATTCCAAACTCCACCACCTTCGCGAGCTGCAAGGTTGCCTTGGTAGGTATCTCCGGTTATAAACATGGTTCCATCACCTGAAATATGAATAGCGCCACCATTACCAGGATTGCTTCCCGTTTGGTTGGCTATAAATGTGTTACCTGTAAAGCGTACTGTTGTGGCGCTGCCTGAGCGATCTTCTACTGCTCCCCCTGCGCGTACCGCAGTGTTGCTGGTGTAATCGCAGGTGTCTGAAACTAAACTAGCTCCGTTGGTTAGAAATATGGCGCCACCTGAACCCGAAGTTCCTGTTGCGGTATTACCATCAAAGGTTGTCTGACGGATTACTAACTGGCCTGCTTCGTTGTATATAGCACCACCACCTAGCGTAGCAGCATTCCCCGCTGCTGTATTCCCGGTAAACGATGAATTCTCTATCACGAAATCACCCAATCCAGAAAAATGGATAGCTCCACCCGAGCTATCGGCTTCTCCACCAGAAAACGCACATTCATCCAAAAACAAGCGGGTCATGCTGGCGTAAATATGCGCACCCACAGAATCTGTTGAGGCATTTAAAAAACCAATACCGTTGATAATAACAGAGTCTGCTGTTGTAATTCTAAAGGTGCGGCCTGTGTTGCCCGCGCCTGATATAGTGGTTTGTCCACTACCGTTACCAAGAATCACTAGCGGCTTATCAATAACAATTTCGCCTTGGCTCAGCACATTGGCGTCCGCAACTAATGGTAAAAAAGTAATGGTATCGCCAGGACCTGCATTGGCAACGGCTGTGCGCAAGTCGTTACCGACACCATCGGTGGGCGAACTTACGGTTTGGTTTTGCGCTACCACCGATGTTATCCCGAAAAACAGAGACAAACAGGTGAATAGCAAAGCGTAGCTTTTTGTATTCATAGCGTTTGGGTTTTGATTCGTTTTTGTGTTCTTATAAACGTAATTCGACAACGATTTGATTTTAGCCAATCAATAACCAATCCCGCAGGATTAGGTGCATTGATTAAATAACAAAGCATCCCTATTGCATTGCAAATTGGACTAAAACCACGCTGCGTGGCTATGATAATAATACAAACGGAAGAGCCTCTTTATTTAATAAGATTTAACGCCAGGTTACGCTTGCAGCACCTCAGCTCCCGACTTTATCTCATCCACAACGTCAGGATCCAACAGCGTAGAAGTATCCCCTAAATTGTCTGCAGAACCCTCTGCTATTTTCCTCAGAATTCTTCGCATAATTTTACCGGAACGGGTCTTCGGCAAAGCCGATACAAATTGAATTTTTTCTGGACGTGCTATCTTCCCTATCCGCTCTACCACGGTCTCTACAATGGCACCACGCGCCACCTTCTCATCTTCCGGCATATTATCGCAAACAATGTATGCATATATTCCTTGCCCTTTTACATCGTGCGGATAACCTACTACAGCAGATTCTACCACGAGTTCGTTGTGGTTGATAGCTTCTTCGATTTCTGCAGTTCCAAAGCGGTGCCCGCTTACGTTGATCACATCATCTACACGACCAATGATGCGGTACATGCCTTGGGCATCGCGTTTGGCGCCATCGCCTGTAAAGTAATATCCTGCGTAATGCGAGAAGTAGGAGTTTTTGCAGCGCTCGTGATCACCATAGGTGGTGCGCAGAATAGATGGCCAAGGATGTTTTATACATAAGTATCCTTCCACCTCGTTCTCCGTAATCTCTTTGCCCTCTTGATCTAATAATACGGGCTGGATTCCAGGCAAGGGATATCCGGCATGTGCGGGTTTCATAGGACTATGGTGTCCAAGGCCCGAAATCATAATACCACCCGTTTCGGTTTGCCACCAGGTATCTACAATGGGGCAACGATCTTTACCCACATGGGTTCGATACCAGTTCCACGCTTCTTCATTAATGGGCTCTCCTACCGTACCCAAAACCTTCAATGAATCCAGACTATAGCTAAGCACATGGTCCTCGCCATGCGCCATTAAGGCTCGTATTGCCGTAGGTGCTGTGTAAAAAATATTCACCCCATGCTTGTCGCATATTTGCCAAAACCTCCCTGCATCGGGGTAAGTTGGAACGCCTTCGAACATCATCGTTGTGGCTCCTGAAAGTAACGGACCGTACACAATGTAGGTATGTCCTGTTATCCAACCTACATCGGCTGTACACCAATAAATGTCACTCTCTTCGTATTGAAATACGTTTTGAAAGGAGTACGCTGCGTAGACCATATATCCACCGCAGGTATGCACTACCCCTTTGGGTTTACCCGTAGATCCAGAGGTGTACAATATGAAGAGCATATCCTCCGAGTCCATGGGTTCTGCTGGGCAGTGTGTGCTCTGTCCTTCGACCACATCGTGCCACCAGAGGTCTCTTTTTTCAACCATTTCTGGCGACCAATCCAGACAATTATATACAATTACCCGTTCCACAGAATCGCAGTGCTGCAGGGCTTCATTGACTACTCTTTTCAAGGGTACTTGCTTGGTACCTCGGTTGAGGCCATCGGCTGTAATTACCATTTTGGCCTGGGCATCGTTGATACGATCGGCAATGGCCGAGGCACTAAACCCAGCAAAGACTACAGAGTGCACCGCTCCTATGCGTGCACAAGCCAATACAGCAATGGTTAGTTCTGGTATCATGGGCATGTAAACCACCACGCGATCTCCTTTGCGTATACCTTGTGCTTTTAGTGCATTTGCAAAAGCACATACTTTATCATAAAGTTCTTTATAGGTGAGGCGCACAAAGCGCTCTCTGGGGTCGTTAGGTTCCCAAATGAGTGCGAGCTTGTTGCCCCGTTTTTCAAGGTGCCTGTCCAGGCAGTTCTCCGTAATATTTAGTTTACCATTGAGAAACCATTTCACATCAGGACTATCAAACTCCCAATCACACACATGGGAATACGGTTTTTTCCAGTAAAACTGCTGTGCTATTTCGTCCCAGAATCCTTCTGGATCGGCAACACTTTGCTTATACGCTTCTTGGTATTCTTTAAAACTGGAGATTTTCATGGACATAGCTACAATGAGTTTTGGTCTGCGTTGAAAATAAAAATCCTAGACGGAAACTCCATCAAATGATAAACTAAATCATATATGTATCAGGAAACGGTTTTTTAAATCATTCCTGCCTTACTTGACGAAGCTGGGAAAACGCAATGCACCGTCCCGATGAAAGAAGCCATGTACATAAGTAGTGCCCACCATCGAGACCGCAACCTTGCGATACGCCATAAAAAAAAGCATGGTTGCCCATGCCTTTACTGCAATATAGATAAGATTACCCTTGCTATACGGGAGCACTAGCGCAATAAGATTACGCTTCCGTTCATCTCGCGTTGCATGCCCGTTTGGGTCTCGTAGGTGATACGCCATGGGTATGTGCCCGGCTGGCTATTTTCGCCTCTGAAGGTTCCATCCCATTCAAAATCCTCTTGATCGCTGGTATACACCACCTGACCCCAACGATTCGCAATGTGTATTTGAAAGCTTTCGGCAAGCTCTCCGAGAATCTCCAGTTTAAATACGTCATTAATACCATCTCCATCCGGAGAAAACGCTCTAGGAACGTACATGATGTCGCGCGATTCCACTTCAATTTCTCGGCTTACGGTGGCCTTACAACCAAAAGGAGTCGTCATTTCAGCAGAAACCGTGTACAAGGCAGGCTGAGGCTCAAACTCAAAATCAAAACCATAAACCTCATTCACATTCAATAGCGTATCACCCAGTGCATCTAGCATGTTCCACTCCACGCTGTCCAAAGTAAGATTGCTACTGATATCGATTACCGCTGCATTGCTGAGAATGGTTAAGGGCTCGGGACTCACAATTATTTCACCCTCCGGTATGGGATACACCGCAACCTCCGGCAGTATTTGGGCATTCACCGGACAACCATCCTCGCTAATCGCCTCAATTTCACCACCGTAGGTACCTGACCGCTCGAAGGTGCGCGTAATTTGGTATACCTCTTCATAGGTTTCTCCAGCAAACTTCCATTGCAGCTCACGATAATTCTCATCGCTCAGTGTAAATGTTACCGTTAATGGCACACAACCACTGCTGGGCGATGGTGTCGCATCGAGCTGCGGTAGATCGTAGTAATGTACCACCGTGTAGTTGGTATCGTTTGGAGAGCAACCATCCGAAGCCACAACGTACAGTGTATCGTTTTCTTTAGTTAAGGCGTTGGGTGCATCTTTTACGCTGTTATAATTCCAGGTATCGGCAGAAGGTCCTACCTCTCCATCATTGCTAAACCAAGAGTACTGGTAGGGTGCACGTCCACCGCGGGTAGAAAGCACCGATTTTTCTACTTGGGTTCCTGCGCAGATGCTGTCCCAAGAAGATGGAATAACAAAAATTGGCGGCAACATATCTACCTGTACTTCAATAACATTCGAAGGGCAGCCCTCGCTATCAAAGGCTTGATATTCATAGGTTCCTTGAGCATCAACGCTAAGGCTGTCGTCTGCCAAAACATTTCCGTCTTCCTCAAAAGTGTAATCTGTGGTTGGATTACCTCCAGAAGCCACCAATCGTGCCCGGTACACTTGTTCCTGACAAATAGTAGAATCTATAACCTCGCTTAATACCACTACTGTGGGTTCCGTAACCTCTTGCACGGCCGTTTGCGAACATTGCTCTTCATCGGTTATTTCCACATAATACATTCCCGCAGGCACGTTGGTCAATGAATCATCAAAAGAAAGGGTATCTGTTATGGGCAGCGATGTACCCCAGATGTAGGAAAAATCTCCAGTTCCACCAGAACCTGTTGCAATGGCCATACCATCGCTACCGTTGTTACACGTTACCGGTTCTTCGCGAGTCGTTACATCAGGGCCGCCCGTATTGGGAACGATAAATGTAAAGTCTTGTGCGCATCCGGACGCATCCGTAACCGTAAGCGTATACTCTCCTGGAACTACATTGTCTAAATCTTCTGCAGAGGAGCCATCAGACCAACTGTAGGTATAGGGTGACGTACCTCCTGAAACGCTGGAAACCGTTACCCCACCATTGGGTCTTCCACAAAAAGAGGTGTACGGTTGACCGGTCACTACAATGGCATCTGGTTCTGTTATGGTAATCGTTTCTTGGATTTCACAGCCGTTAGCATCGGTTATCGTTACCGTGTGTGTTCCAGCACAAACATCTTCAAAACCACTTGCAGTAGGTGTGGTAGCTGTTGCACTAATAGCAAACTGATACGGTGGTGTCCCCCCTTGCGGGTACACTTGTACCGTACCATCGCAGGCTGCATTACAAGATGCGCGGGTAACATCCGCAGGTTGCGAAAGGGTTAGCGCACTAGGCTCCGTAACTACGTGGGTAGCCGTGGTGTCGCAGCCTAAGGCATCGGTAATTTCTACGGTGTATGTGCCCGCACCTAAATTTTGAGCACTCGCAGTGGTAACCGTTACGGTAGGATCCGTCCAATTGTAGCTGTATGGGGTTGCACCGCCATTTACTGTGGTATTTACTGTAGCCGTTTCATCACCATTACAAGCTAAGGCAACCGTTTCGCCTTGAGGACGGAGCGTATCTACCACCGTGACGTTTTTAGTATCTGTAGTTCTGCAAGCTGAAGCTGGCGTATAGGTAACCGCGTAGCTACCTGTTCCTACCAAGCTAGGATCGAAAAAGCCTTGGGCATCTATGCCCGCACCCGACCAAGTTCCTCCAATTGGCGTTGCCGCTAAGGTGGCTCCTGCTCCTGTGGGACAAAAATCCTGAGGAGCGGCAATATTTCCTCGCTCGGCTTCAATTACAGTAACTTCTAAGCTGTCTAACTCTCCGCAATCACCGGGAACAAAGTGGTAAATTTTGTGCGTACCGGGTCCTGCCAAGCCTGGATCGAAACGGGCAAAGGCGCTATCGGCAATTCCTGGTCCCCAATACAATCCACCCGAGGTTACCGACTCTACATCGTATACGTCATCCAATTCACAGAGTGGTCCAAAGGGTAACATATCTGCCTGGAAAGCAGAATTTACTTGTACGTAAAAAGTATCCGCATCCGTACAGTTTCCTGCTTCTATGCGGTATATAATTCGGTGATTTCCCGATCCTGCATTCGAAGGAGTAAAAAGACCTGTGAGTGTAATGCCCGGCCCGGTCCAAATTCCATCGGGCATAGCGGCTTCTGCTTGTAAGGGATCGGCCCCGGTACAGAAAGGACCAAATGGGGTTATGGTGGCATCTTTTTGGTTGCTAACATCATTCATTACAAAGACCGTATCTTGTGCCACACATCCATTGGCATCGGTAACCGTTACTTCATAGTCGCCCTCTGCAAGCTGGTCTATTTCTTGCGTGCTTCTACCCGTAGGGTTCCACGCAAAGCGATACGGCTCCGTTCCTCCCGTTACGGTAGCTCCAGCTTCACCATCCATTCCAGAGCATTCCTCCGGTTTTATCTCTTCTGCCAATACTTCCAATGGCTCATCGGGCTCGGTAATAGCGGTATCAAATTCCCAGACACAGCCATTGGCATCGTACACTACCACGGCATAGTCTCCACCCGATAAACCAGTGTAGGGATTTCCACGAAAACCATCGTTCCATACAAAGCTGTCTACAGGAGCGCCTGCAGACTGGTCTATAAAGACACGTCCGTTTGCTGCACCAAAACACAGCACATCATCAGTGATAACATCGGCAATAAAGGTGGGGTGCGGTGAAAGGGTAAACGATTCGGAATAGTCGCAACCAAACTCATGAGTAGCTTGCACCGTGTAGGTTACAGCACTATCTAAGACGGTAAAAGTAGGCGCTGCCGCAGACGGATCGGAAACACCTGTTGTTGCAGGCGTCCAGGCATAGGTAACAATTCCATCCAAACTGGCATCGCGTATTACTGTTTCCTCTGCACAAACTGCTGTATCCGTAAACATCGGAAACTCTTGAGTTGCAGGAAGTACGGTTACCTCTCGGGTAATGACACATTCATTATCGCTGATCTCCACCGTATAGGTTGTAGAATCGGTTGGATTGGCTTGTGGGTTGGGACAATCAGTACAACTTAATCCATTGGTTGGAAACCAATTGTAGTTGTAATTGGGATTGTCAGTAACGGTGAGTTCTACGCTTTGCCCGGGACAGATTTCCTGATCTTCTACAATATCGGCCTCTAACTCTTCTATGGTTACCGATTGGCACACTACTTCTTCTTGTGTACACGGATCCAGAATACAAATTTCTACGGTTTCACCGGGATCAACAACCGCATCTGTAAGGGGTAAAATAACGGTGCTCACAGATTGTTCTCCTGCGGGTATCGTGATTTGATCTTGAATAAATCGATAATCTACCCCATTGACTGCAGAACCTTTGATGGCAATATCAAAGGTAAAATCATTGTTTAGCGTAGTAGGCAACTCAAAGGTAAAAGTAGCGCTGTCGCACTGCTCATAAATGAGACCAGCTCCCAACGTACCCGAAACATCGGGAGTAGGTAAATCGGCTCCAACCGACACTAGGCTAGAACGTTCCAGGAAAACTCCCGAATCATAGCAACCATCACTACCATCCGCTATAGCCAACACAAAATGGTAAGTTTCACAAGGCACTGTATTTACCGTGGCTCTTAGCGCTGTTGTGGTACCATCATACCCAGTTGCACCAGCGCGAGCTCCGCGGTAAAACTGGTTAAATCGATCTCCATTGATATTATTGATAGTTACCTCAACATTGGTTCCTGGTACTACACCTATATTTTCAGTACCCGCAATACCTGGCCCTGAAATAAAGAATCCGAATGCATCATTAAACTGGGAATCTACAAACTCGGGGTACTCATCCGAGCCAAAGGCATAGGTAAACTCCAACACATTGGTGGTTACCTCCACATCAAATTCTAAGATACAGGCATCTTGTGTCGTAGCATTGGCAATGGGGTTTAAGGGGGCGTACCCACCTCTACCATGGTCTGTTCCTGTGCACAACAGGGAAGATGCATTGGGATTGGCAGCATTGCCCGTAGCCAGTACGATTCCTTCATCCAGCTGAAAATTAAATGCTGCCATACCACCCGTGAAAGTACCCGCGGCCGTACCTGCGCAGTTTAGGGTAGCATTGGTAACTACCACACCTTGTCCTGCCAATAGCTGGGCCAGGGTATTGGCATTATTAGACACCGTTACGTTGGGCTGTGCAAAAACAGAATACGTGCCTACCCACAATACCGCGATGATAAAAAGTAAAGAATGCTTCAAAGTACAGGGCTTATTTTTAGACTAATCCTTGGATGATTAGACCAATATTATAAATATATCGATAAAGTTACCGGTTTTTTAGATAGACGTCACATCTTCGACACGGTTGTTTCCAGCCAAAATTCTCAGAATTCTTGAGTACTTAGCGCTATGAATAAAAGCTATCTCAGTTGGAGCTCGGGCAAGGATGCCGCCTACGCTTTGCATCTTTTGCATGCGCAAAATCAGCTACCGGATCTGATTTTAACCACCTTATCTAAAGCACAGCAACGGGTTAGCATGCATGGTTTACGAAAAGTGCTTCTGCAACAGCAACAGGAGCAGCTATCCATACCCAGTATGCTGTTAGAATTTGAGGCCAATGCTTCTATAGAGGCATATGAAACCGCTATGGAAAGCCTACATACCAACCTAAAAAACCAAGGGTACCAGCAAGCAATTTTTGGAGACATTTTTTTGGAAGACTTGCGGAAGTACAGGGAACAACAGTTGCAAAAGATGGACTTTACGGCACAATTTCCACTGTGGGGAGAAGACACGCACCTACTAGCCCGGAAAATTATTGATGCCGGAATTAAAGCGATAACAGTTTGCATTAACGCAGATATGCTTCCTCAAAACCTCTTGGGACACCCGTACAACCACGACTTTCTAGACCAACTACCGTCTGGCGTAGACCCTTGCGGTGAAAATGGAGAGTTCCACACCTTTTGCTACGATGCCTCTTATTTTAAAAAACCTGTAGGCTTTGAAAAGGGCGCTGTGATTGACAAATCCTTTCCGCATCCTACCCAAAAAACTGCTCAAATAACATTCAGTTACCTGGATTTGCTGCTAGCAACATAAGGAAGCGTACCTTGGTCGCTTTAATCCATCCCCAATTTATGGCTGTAGAAATTATTGAGGCAAACACCCTTGCCTTGCTACGCGATTTTGTAAACGTGCAGTTTCGCGTGTACAAGGATAACCCCAACTGGGTGCCGCCCATTAAAAAAGACGAAGTGAACGCGCTTCGCAAAAAGCACAATCCAGCCTTAAGGTTCTGCGATTTAAAGTGCTGGTTGGCCATTAAAGATAAAAAAACCGTGGGGCGTATTGCTGCTTTGGTAAACCACAAGCACAATGAGAAAATACAGGAAACGCATGGTCGCTTTAGCCGAGCCGAATTTATTGATGACCCCGAAGTAAGCGATGCCTTGTTTAATACCGCAGAATCTTGGCTTAAGGAACAAGGGTTTCACAGTGTGCAAGGGCCGCTAGGTTTTTCCAACCTCGATCACCAAGGCATGTTGGTAGCAGGTTTTGATCACCTTCCTTCGGCTGCCTCAGAATACCACCTCCCCTACTACCAGGAGCATTTAAAACGTCTGGGATACACCAAAGAAGTAGACTGGATAGAGTTTCGGCTTTTTATGGATCAAATCCCCGAAAAGGCTGCCCGCGTTGCACAAATCGTAAAAAAACGCAATAAGCTTAGGGTAAAAAGTTTTACCAAATCTTCGGAGCTCAAGCCCCACGCACCACAAATTTTTGAGTTGCTTAACGCCTCTTTCAAAGACCTGTTTAGTGTGGTAAAGCTAGACCAAGCCATGGTGGACTATTATTCCAATAGATACCTTCCCATGCTGAACCCTAAATTTGTAAAGTTGGTTTTTGACCCCAATGAGCAATTGGTCGCTTTTATTATCGGGTTGCCGTCACTCTCTAGAGGCTTGCAAAAAGCCAAAGGCAAGCTGTTCCCATGGGGTTGGTGGCACTTAAAAAAGGCATTGGACAAACCCAAAGTCATGGATTTAATGCTCACCGGAGTGTCCCCAGAATACCATGGCAAGGGCGTGGTGGCAGTAGTATTTACCGAGCTGCAAAAAGCCATGCTAGCCCACGGTGTTACCGAGGCAGAAACCACAGGGGTTTTTGAGACCAACACCAAAGTCATTCAAAACTGGAAGAACTTCGAGCATATTCAGCACAAACGAAAGCGCTGCTGGAAAAAATCACTATAATGGTACTATGAAAATCCTAGTGCTCTTTTTTGTTTTTGCCGCCTTTGTTGCAAATGCCCAAGTAACTGAAGACTGGAAAGAAGACAGAGTGCTGAACCTGGAGGATTTTAAAGGGTCCAGTACGGAAATAAACCCCGAGCTGGATAAATACAGCATAAGCTCTGGCATAACCTTGGCGTTGGGTTACAGCATGACGGGGATGGAATTGGCCTTTACCAAAAACATGAACAAGGCGGTTAACGTCATTTTCGATCCAGAATCGGCATATGTGGTGGCTCCTTCAGACTCCATTGCGCAGCACTTGGTAGATTTTGCCAACCTGCAGTTTGATTTGGCCGAACTCTACGCCAGAAAAATTCGGCAGGATATTTACGAAAACAAAACGCTGTTCTCTAGAAACAACGTGGTTCATCAGATTTTTGATGATCGCTCCCGAGAATACCAAGCGGAAAATGCACGCCTGTCTAAAATTCTAGACTTGGGTTTAAAAGCCGATAAAACAGCTGTAGAGCACCAACACATTCAAAAAGAACTGGAAAGCCTGGATGCCTTTTGTTTTCAATGCAACCCCAAAGACTACAACAACTAAATACCCCATGGCCCAAATTAGCGAGAGCACCTTTGATTTTCTAAACGACCTAAAAGCCAACAACAACCGCGAGTGGTTTCACGACCATAAAAAGCGCTACCAGGAAGCCAAAGAAGAATTTGAAATTTTTATCGGTGAGCTCATGTTGGGCATAGGCGAATTTGATGCCAGCATTATGCACCACAGCCCTAAAAACTGCATCTTCCGAATCAACCGAGACATACGTTTCTCAAAGGATAAAAGCCCCTACAAAACCCACTTGGGTGCGCACATCACCTCGGCTAAAAAACGCAGTGATATCCATTCTCGGGCGGGCTACTATATTCACCTAGCTCCGGGCGATAGCATGTTGGCCGGTGGTGCCTACATGCCTACTGGAGATTGGTTAAAAAACATCCGTAGTGGCATTGCAGCACATGCCGATGAACTCCGCGCTATTTTAGAGGAACCCGACTTTAAAAAGTACTTTGGAGAAATGGAGGGGGAACAGCTGAAAACGGCACCCAGGGACTACCCCAAAGACCACCCCGAAATAGACTTGCTTCGCTACAAAAGCTTTTTGGCAACGCACACGCTGAGCGACACCCAAGTAACCAGCCCTGACTTTTTAGAACACTGCATTACCGTATTTGAGGCCCTATATCCCTTTGACACCTATTTAAACGAAGCGGCCCTTCCTGCTAGCCTATGAGAATAGAAGCCCAAAATCCAGACGAATACAGTGCACAAATACCAGCCGAGCGGCAAGCGGTTTTTCAACAGCTTAGAATGGTTATTCAAGAGAATTTACCAGCGGGTTTTGAAGAGACTATGAGCTACGGCATGGTTGGTTATGTAGTGCCACATAGCATTTTTCCAGATGGCTACCATTGCGACCCCGCATTGCCGCTACCCTTTCTTAGCATTGCCTCCCAGAAAAATTTTATTGGCTTTTACCACATGGGCTTGTACGCCATGCCCAAGGTTTTGGATTGGTTTACCAAAGAATACCCCAAGCACAGCAAATACAAGTTGGATATGGGAAAAAGCTGTATTCGTTTTAAACGCATGGATAATATCCCTATGGATTTAATTGCTGAACTGTGCCAAAAAATAACCGTAGCAGATTGGGTGGATGCATATACCCAAGGCATAAGGCCGAAGAAAAAATAGATCTATCCAAAGCCAATAGCAGAGTTAACCTAAATCAGGTATTCATTTTTACCCAATTGATATTGCCGTTTTATATTGGCCAAAAAACTACCACATGAAACGCATTGTAATCCCTACCCAAGATTTTGAGAACACCCAGTTTACCTTTAAGTATGCTAGCATGCTCTTTGGGTTGAGCGATGTACAATACACTTTACTTAACACCTACGAAGAACCCCACAAAACGGCAGGAAACCTTATAAACCTTACCGACTGGTTGGCTGAGGAATCGCAACGCGTTTTAAAATTACAGCTCGAAGGAGTTTTGAAAGAAACCCCAGATGCCGAAGGTGTAATACAAACGGCTTCGCATTATGGAGACTTAGCCACAGTGCTCAATGGCATGCACAAGCATAACCCCATCGATTTTGTGGTTATGGGCACCAGCGGAGCCGATGGACTAAAACGCTTTTTTGGAGGCAGCAACACCTCTAATGTTGTAGCCAGCGTTTCTTGTCCCGTTATTTCTTTACCTTATGATGATAGCCTACTCATGCCCATCAATCGGGTTTGTGTTGCTTTGGATTACCAGTCTACACCCGACAATTTCTTCTTGGACCAAGTGAAATACGTTGCAGAGCTTCGCAAAGCTGAAGTACAATTTGTGTACGTAGAAACAGAGCTTGAAGATAAGCGCAAGGCTGAAACCGTAGCGCAGATCAACGAGTATATCCAAGGGCATTTGGGCAATTTAAAGCACAGTTTCCACGAACATAAGGCCAATTCCATTTCTGAGGGGCTTTCGCAATTTGTGGAAACCAACGGCAGCAACATTTTGGCAATGATGGGCCGCAAGCACGGCTTTTTGGAGCGTCTGTTTGTAAAAAGCAACACCAAAGAAATGAGCTGCCTAAGTGCTGTTCCCGTTTTAGTAACCCACGAGTAGTAGTAACACGTTCTTGTCTGGAAAACCAGGCAATGATTCTACTGCACATCCACCTCACCGATGCCGATGAGGCCAAAACCATGGTGGCCGAATTGCTCCATGAAAAGCTTATTGCAGCCGCTTCCATTAGTGTTAACCGCAGTGTATATTATCAGGAAGATGATTCGGGCCAAATCAACCAAGAAGCCCGCATCATTATCCATGCACAAACCAAGAGTTTGCTCTTTAAGCCGATACAAATTTTCTTGGAGGAAAAGGGGCACAAAAACGTCATCATGTTTTCTACCCCTTTAACCCAAGCAACGCCCATTTTCGATCAGTTTTTGCGCGAGCACACCAAGCCCATATAATATGCCGCATTACGGAATGCGCCAACGCAGTCCCACGTATATATTCCTACCAAAAATAGGACCCCAAACGCTGGCTGCGTCTATGGCAGGAGCTGATGCGCTTTGTCCTAGACCTCTTGCAGGCACCTCGCTGTATATGGGAACATCCATGCGAAAATCCAACGCATTTTCCACGCCCACATACACCTCAAAGTGCTTCGCCCACACTTTTCGCACCTGCCCGTTGAGCTGGAAAAAAGAGGGAGACTGCCCTGCTATACCTGGGGTTTCGTTAATTCTAGGCGCTAGGTCTTGCTGGCCCGTCCAGTTGAGGGTTGCGTCAAAAAACCAACGGTTATCGGTTTCGTAGGCTAAGTTGATAAACGCGCGGTGTTGTGCCAAAAAGGGTTTGGGCAACAGTTGGTCTTCATAGGTAGTCTGAACATCGTACCAGCGATACGCTACACGCAAATCAAAGCGCGGGAAAACCTCATAATCTACCTGACCTTGAAAACTATTGGCAAAAGAGCTACCCTGTAGGTTGTACAACCTCACTTCCCGCGAATTACTGTAGCGGTCTACCACAATTTGGTTCTGAAAATCGGTGCGGTAAAAGTCCAATGCCAACTGCAGATCGCGCTCCCACAGCTGTGCGTATTGGGTAAGATTCAATCCATAATTCCAGGCTATCTCGGCATCCAAACCGTAGGGGGTGTTGGTGGTTGGATTGCTTTGAATGGAAAAAAAACGCGTACTGGCCAATTCGCCTAGGTTTTCTGCAATTACATTGGCGGTTCTTAAGCCTCTTCCAGCCGAAGCACGCACAAAAGTGTTTTCCGCAGCTTGCCACCAGGTATGCACACGCGGGGTCATAAAAAAACCATATTGGTTGTGGTAGTCGCCTCGCACCCCACCGACAACCTTAAATTTTTCGGAAACGATCTTATTCAACTCAAAGAAAGCTCCCGGAACCCACTCATTTCGTTTAAAATCTCTTGCTACCGCCTGGGTTAAGGTTTCTTCCACAACATCGCCCTGCAGGCTCAGCCCCGTTTTAAAGGTATTGTTGGTATTGCCAATAATGCTCTGGTATATGCTGTTGAAATACAGGTTGAACTGCGTACCGCGGTAATCCTTGTCGGTAGGTTGCCGCACGGGCTCGAAGCCAAAGCGTGTCGCTTCTTGTTGATTGTGGTAAGAAAGCTGAAATCCAAGAGATTTCCAAGGCAAATCAAACACCTTACCGGCCTTGGCAAAACCACTGTAAGCTTGCACCGAAGAGCGTAGCTTCCAGAAATTTTCATCGCTTTGTGTGCTAGAAGCAATTTGACCGCTGTGCAAGTTAATTTGCGTAATCTTTCCACCCCATTGAAAACGCCAACCGTTATTACCCATTAGAAACCATCGGTTAAGGGCAATAAAGTGGTCGCTCAAGGGCATATCATAAAAGCCATCGCTATTGCGGTCTTGCACCATTTGGTTGGATTTACCGTGTACCAAAAGCGCAGTAGCCAAGTTGTTGCTTACCGCGGTAGTGGCGTGTACATTGGCTTCCATCCGCCCACCTTGATTGGCATAGAGGTTTAGGTAAAACTTATCGCTGTCTAAGGGCTTGCGCAGCTCGTAGTTTATTTGTCCTACCATGCTCTCAAAGCCGTTTACCACCGAACCAGCGCCTTTGTTGAGTTGGATGGACTGCATCCACGTTCCGGGAACAAACTCCAATCCATGTACCGCGTCTATCCCCCGTATCACAGGCATATTTTCTCGGGTGAACTGGGTATACGGTCCCGCTAAACCGAGTAGCTGAATTTGGCGTGTACCAGTAACAGCATCGGTAAAACTGACATCAATGCTCGGTGAGGTTTCAAAGGACTCGGACAGGTTACAGCACGCTGCCTTCAAAAGCTCCTTTTCTCCTATTTGCTCGGTTTTTAAGGGATCCATACGATGGATACGCGTAGACTGTTGTCGTTTTACAATCTCCACTTCATTTAAAGCCGCTCCCGATTGCAAGGTCACCCGCATATTTTGCCTTGCAAGCAGGGTATCGGTTTTATAACCGACATAGCGAAATACCAAACGCGTAATACCCAGCTCTGCTGCAACATTAAAGTTTCCTAGACTATCGCTTGTGGTTCCTTGGTTTATCTGTTGGACTGGATACACCGCCACACCCGGAATGGGTTCTCCGTTGTTATTAACCACTTGCCCCTGGCTTTGCGCCAAAAGCAAGTTGGGCATTGCTGTACACAACAGCAATGCCATTGAGAAAATACCTCGCATGGCTTAGTGTTTTTCTACTCCGTCTCGGTATGCACAGCAATGCGGAAGTTTGGCATAACTAGCCGAGTCTGCTTTAGAGACTTGCGTATCGTGCCCGGCTTTGTTGATCGCCTGGTGAATATCCGCGACATCAATCTTTTGATCATTAAAGATAACCGAGAGCTGCCCCGATTTTTGATCCCACTCGGCATATTTTACTCCAGGGATTAATGCTGCCGATTCAATGCGTTTCTTACACATACCGCAAACACCATCCACCATAAACGCAGACTTTTGATTTTTACTGGGCTTGTTTTGAGCATTCATCCCTACAGCTAGGAAGGATAAACTAAGTACAAAAAAGATATATTTAAACATGATTCGATTTTTATTCTAATTCAATAATTTTTAATTCAGGCACCCAAAAATGGTGTGTCTCGCTTTTTTATGAAGAAGAATAAAACTTAGGCGTAGAAAAGCAGTTTCCGAAATCGGAGAACCCGGTCTTCTGGAGGAAGGTCTACCTCGGTGAAGTGCTCAAAACTAGGAACCGGTAAAGGAAGTAGTACTTGGGGTGCCACCGGTTTTACTTGAGGTGCTATATCAACTGCAAACTTCGGGATCGCGCTGTCTTTACTGGGAGCCAAATCCTCAGTTATTGCTATTTGAAAAACTCCATCGTAGCAGCAGTCTGCAGCCACGACTTCAAACTCTGCATCGCTACAGCAGCAAGAGGCCCGATCCGAGAAAAAAGCTATGTCCACCAAGTTGTCGTTGCAGTAATGCACGTTTACCGCCAATCCTGTAGAAAACAGGAATAGCAGAAAGGACAGTGCTATGGACAAAAACTTGCGCATCTCAGCAAAGATAACGAATGCAATAGCACTGTCACGTTAATAAAAATGAAAGGGTGCTCTTTGACTTCTTTAACAGAAATGTAAAAACCTTACCCTAAAGAATGGAGTACATGGCACCAAACCACAAACCGAAAGACAATTATGAAAAAACATGTACTCTTAGCAGTATTGTTAACCGCAAGTACGCTAATGGCTTTTGCAGATCACCTATCCGAAAGGCTACTTTTTACAGCCCGCCTAGATGGTGAAAACAATACTACCGTAACCAACCCTGATGCAAACGGAATTGCATCGTTATTTTTAAATCGCGACCGTGACACGCTGTTTGTAAACATTGCTACCGGTAATTTAGGTGGAAGCATCACGGGTGCACACATCCACACGGGACAACCTGGAGAAGACGGCCCCGTGCTTATCAATCTATCCGATTTTGTGGAGCAAAATGTAATTCGCACTACCATTACAGGCAGCGATTTAGACACCTTGTTCTCACAAATGTTGCAAGGAAACACCTATGTGAATATCCACACAGAAGATCCTATTGCTACCGGTACCGCACGCGGACAGATCAAGCTGGAGCGCGATTTTGGTTTCTACACCAATCTGGACACCGCACAAGAAATACCAGCCCCTCAAAACAGCGAAGCGTTTGGATCGGGTAACTTTATCATCGATCAAAACGATGACAGCATGCGCGTTGCTGTAGTAGCTTCTGGTTTATCTGGAGACGCAGTAGGCGCACACTTGCACTTTGCCCCTGCAGGTCAAAATGGTCCCGTTATTGTGAACCTTACCGACCTTATCCGCGATGGTTCTCGTATTTCGGGTACGATTGCCGTTCCCGATTCATTGAAAAGTGGAAAACTAAAAAGTTATGTTGCAGAGGGACAAATCTACCTCAACGTACACACCTTGGAGAATCAACCAGGAGAAATTCGTGGACAAGCGCTAGTATCTACCGATCTGTATTTAGACGCAGCCGTTACCCCAGAGGGTGTTGAAAACGGTCAATTGGTAGCTACCGATGTAGAAGGTGCTGGACACGGCTACATCAATGGAGCTTTCGATTCTTTCCGCTACTACTTTGTATACGAAACCGAAAACCTTTCTGGTGCGCCAGTAACCGTTGGATTTTACCGGGATGACGTATTGGTAAAAACGGTAATGGCCAATGATGGTGTTATTGCAGGCGAATGGACTGCTGAAGACGCCACCCAACCCCTAACGGAAGACATGGTGCGTGGCTTGCTTTACGGAGAAATTAGCTTACGCATAAGCACTGCGGTAAACCCTGCGGGTGAGCTAGAAGGAACTTTAATCCGTGCGTTGCGCGAAGGGTATGCCTACGAACTGGATACCGAACAGGAAGTACCCACCCCTACCGTAACCAAAACCCCCATGGGTGGTGGTATGGTAAGTATAGACAGCCGCAGAAGCAATGCACACATTATGTTAGCATACGACAGCCTTTCTGGCCCTGCCATTGGTGGTCACATCCATTTAGGTGTACCTGGAGAAACAGGCCCTGTATTGTTTGGACTTCCATTGGAGAACAATGCTGCCTTTACTTACTGGACCGAAGCTTCTGGATTTACTCCACAAAACGAGTTACAGTTTAGAAGAGACAGCATGTATGTAAACATCCACACCGACCAAAATACCGCTGGAGAAATTCGTGGTAACGTAACGCGTGACTACGCGATCTCCTCCGTAACTTCGGGCGTGGTAGAATTTGATGGCTTGGCTACAGACTATTCGGTATTCCCGAATCCGGTAGCAGATGAAGTAAACGTAACGCTCAATGAAACCCTAGAACAGGAGATTGGCGTGCGTATTATCGATGTAACCGGAAAACCAGTGGCAAGCGCCAAACTGGATGCCGGTGCCAAAGCCATACGCATAGCTACATCGAACTTAAGCGCGGGTACGTACATCCTAACACTAAGTGTAGATGGCAATGTGCTAGCCAGCGAGAAGTTGATGAAATAAAGAAGAAAACCTAGCAAAATCAAAAGCCCAAGGCGTTGCGCCTTGGGCTTTTTTTATGTCTAAATATTTAATGTGCTACGAGTTTTGAGTTAGTGCTTTCAAAATATTTCGCATCTCCTTGATGTTTTCCTTGTCGTAACCGGATTTATAAAAGACCAGTTTTCCTTCCCGGTCCAGTATAAGATTCAAAGGGTAACCTCCAAATTCGTGCTCTAATTTTAATTGCTGGAAAAATTTCAACTCCTTAACGGCTAACGGAATTTTCTCATAGTCGAAATTAAGGTCCGCTTTTTTCAATGCGTCCAAATCAGATTCTTCGTCCTCTCTACTCAATGCGATAAAGCGAACCCCTTTACTGTCAAAATCTTTCACCAGTTTATTTAGTTCGGGAATTTCTTTTAAACAGGGTTTACACCATCCACCCCACAGGTTTATTACCACCACCTTTCCTCGCAAGGTTTCATTAAAAGTTTTGTGAGGAGCCAGTGCTGCAATACTTTTCGATAGTACATCCATGGATGCACGTTCTTCTGTCTGTTTCGCTATCTGCTTATTGGAGACTGTAGTAACAGTAAAACTCAATCCCGCAAACACCAAAACAAGAGTTCCGACTAATATGGCGTAAGTAAGTTTCATCTTATTTTAGGTCTTTGCGTTTGAAGAATAGATAAGGCACTACTAGAAACAGGGTAAAGTATACGGTAGGTACCAACAGCATCCACATATTATCTATCGGTTTTTCTATTAAAAGGCTCTTAGCATTGGATGGAAGGAATAGCAGTATTGAATCATCGGACTTAAAAGCAGCTTGGAAAACAATATTTAAGACCCCCTCCAGAACAGGTAAAAATAGATAGCAGATAAAACCCAATATAATGGTGCGCGTTAGCAGCGCGATAGCCAGAATTAGCGTAACATTATACAACATCACCAGAAAGTCCCTACATACCGCTTCCCAACCATATTTCTCAAAAACAGCATCAAAACTTGCGACAAAACTTCCAACTCCGAAATACAAAATCAGTCCTAACCCAAAAAAAGCTAGAAATATCAGTACTGCGGTTAATACTTTTCCAGTAACCCAATCGCCTCGTTTTAAACCATCAATAATATTTTTCTTCACGGTGCCTGTACCGAACTCGCGCCCCACGTTGTAAATGATCACCACAGCCAAAAACATGGGCATCAAATTCATTTGAAAACGGATGATCTGAATGGTTTCCCCCGCTGCTGCGTCCATATTAGTAACGTCCAGATTGCTATTTAATGTAACGATAGAAAGCCCCACGATTAACAGCGAGTAAACCCCCAAGGCAATCCAGTTTAATGGCACGTTAAACTTCACTAGCTCCACAGCGAGCATGTTTCTTAATGTCATACGGTTGTACTTAAAAAATAATCCTCTAGTGTTTCGTGGTTTTCGAGTAAAGAGTTGAGACTCCCTTTCGCTAAAAATTTCCCCTTCTCAATAATAGCAACATGAGCACACACCTTCTCCATTTCGGTCAACAAATGGCTAGCAACTAATACCGTTTTTCCTTGAGATGCTAAGTCGGCAATCACTTCTCGTATAAAGATAATTCCTCGCGGATCCATTCCATTGGTGGGTTCGTCTAAAATGACAAACTCGGGGTCTCCAACAAGTATCGAAGCGATCATCACCCGTTGTTTCATTCCCAGAGAAAATGTCTTTAGTCGATTATGCGCCTCGTCTTCCAAGCCTACCCGTTTTAGTAGCTGCGGTATGCACGCTTTATCTACGCCCTTGATACGACAAACAATCTTTAAGTTTTCGGTTGCCGATAGATGCGGATAGTAATTGGTACTTTCCAAAAGTGCACCTACCCGTAGCTTGCCGGCATCCAAATCCTTGGAACCGAAAAGTTCCACGGTTCCTTGATCTGGTTTGAGTAAGCCCAGAATCATCCCCAAAATGGTTGATTTCCCGCTCCCATTTGGACCTAATAATCCAAACACCTCCCCTTTCGTAACCGAAAAAGAAACATCCGAAACCGCCTGTTTTCTTCCGAACCACTTACTCAGGCTATTCACCTCAAGTATATTACTCATACGTTTTTCGCAGAATTTAGAATCCAAAAATACACTTAAACAAGAATAATAGTTATCAGAGATCTTTATTCATGCAACATCGAGCTACTGGCCACAGCAAGGTCTGAAAACACCCCCAACCTACTCTCAATTTACAGCAGTTTAATTTCCAGCCATCCTTATTTCAAAACACCCGTCTTTTATATATATTAAGCACTTACCCGTCTATCTTTTATGATATTTTAATCCCCCTTGCCTATGAAACCGAACGCTACCGATGCTACCTCAGCCAACGCCATGGTATGCGCACCGCCTCCCCCGCCCGGGTCTGGTGTTAGTCGCCCTACCTCGGGCATAGCTCGATACCAGGGCACTTGGGATGCCACAACTGCCAAGCAATTGCTCCGCACTACGGTAATAGGCCCTACCAAAACCCAAACAAACGCGCTGGCACTACTAAGCATGGACGCGGCTGTAGAACGCATTCTTACTCCATTGCCCAGAGTAGATCCCCCGATATGCATAAGTCCTGGCGCGGGCGATATCGAGAACTTACCCTGGCACCTATCCACCCAAAGAGGCAACCAGTTTAACCGTAAAAAATCGCTGCAATGCTGGATGGTTAAAAACATCTTGCATGCTGACACCAGCGTGGGAGAAAACCTACTCTTGTTTTGGCACAACCACCTGGTTACGGGTATTGACGCGGTAAATGACGCCCGATTTACCTACTACTACATCCAACTGTTGCGACAGCATGCCTTGGGCAATTTTAAAACCTTGGTGCGCGAAATAAGCACCCATGCCGCCATGTTGAAGTACCTCTCGGGCGATCAGAATAAAAAAGGTGCTCCCAACGAGAATTATGCACGCGAACTGCTAGAGCTTTTCACGCTGGGCGCTGAGGACATTAACGGCAACCCCAATTATACCGAAGCCGATGTAGAAGAAGCGGCTAAGGTGCTAACCGGCTGGGAGACCCGCCACCAAGGAAACGGCACCTTCTTAAATCCGCACACGCGTTTTAACGCCAACCAACACGAGACGGGAGCAAAAACCTTCTCTAGCCACTTCAATAACCAAACCATACACCGCAGCCTACCCAACCAATACGAGCGCGAACTAGATGATCTCATCGACATGATTTTTGATCGCGAGGAAGTGGCACTTTTTCTGGTTCGGCAGCTCTACACCTGGTTTGTTTATTACGACATCGACAGCAACACCGAAAGCCATGTCATAGCACCGCTTGCGCAAATCTTGCGGGATAACGACTACGATGTTAAACCCGTACTGCGCACCCTCTTTAAAAGCCAGCATTTTTATGATGCACATGCCGCGGGTACGGTGGTTAAAAATCCGGCCTCCTATGTCTTAGGAAGCATACGCCAATTTGAAACGCCGGAACCGCTCAACTTCCCCAAAGAGGCGTATATGGTGTATTACCGGGTGCACCAATGGATGTTGGATATGCAAATGGAACTGCTCAATCCACCCAATGTAGCAGGTTGGAGCGCTTACTACCAAAGTCCAGGATACTACCAACGGTGGATAAATACCGCAACCTACAACGCGCGTAGCTCCTTTGCTCATGTATTTTTACGCCAGGGCATCTACTCGGCCACTACGCGTTACAAACCCAACCTCCCCCTGTTTGTACAGTCCATCACAGGCATGCAGGCTCATGATATTAATGTGCTCATTCAATCCGCAGTGGACCTGTTACTTCCGGTAGATATCACATCCAACCAAAAGCAGTATTTAAAAGACATCCTACTCAATGGTCTACCCGATTTTGAGTGGACCGTGGAATGGAGCCAATACATGCTTACAGCAGTGCAAGCGTCCAACCCCACCAGTGTTGCCATGCGAAAAAAGCTAGAAGATTTCTTCTATGAAATCATGAACATGGCCGAATACCACTTGAACTAATCCTCCCTTACCATGAACAGAAGACATTTTTTAAAACAAGGCGGATTGGGCGCATTGGGCCTGCCCGTAGTGTTAAACGGTATTTCCTTCAACAGTCTGGCCAACTCCAAACTGATGCAAGCCTTAAGTGCAGTTACAGCCACCGACCGCATTTTGGTGCTCATACAATTGCATGGTGGTAACGATGGCCTCAATATGGTAATTCCCACCAGCGAGTACAGCTACTTATCGCAAAGCAGTAATTCGGGAGGAAGAGCGGACATCCTTATCGATGAAAACGCGGTGCTCCAGTTTATGTACAACGGAGTGCAACAGCACGCAGGCACGGGCTTACATCCTGCCATGCAAGCCCTAAGCAATTTGTACACCGATGGTCATTTGGGAATCATACAGGGTGTAGGGTACCCCAACCCCAGCTTCAGTCACTTTAGAGCTACCGATATTGTACTCTCGGGCTCCGATAGCAATGTGTACGAAGATACCGGTTGGATAGGCCGCTACCTCAACAACGAGCACCCCAACTACGCTACAACACCACCTGCAGACCCTTTAGCCATTACTATCGGGGCTATTGGTTCTAATGTGTACAACGGCCCCGATATGAACATGGGTATTGCAGTGCAAAACTCTCAGACTACCGGTTATTTGTCTGGAAATGTGGATATCGCGCCCAATAATTTGTACGGATATGAGCTTACCCATATCCGCAACATCGCACAACAGAGCAACACCTATGCCACTGCCATTTCCAATGCCTACAACAATGGCGGCAATGTAGCTACCTATCCTGCCAATAACCCCTTGGCCCAGCAATTGCAAACCGTAGCCCGGCTCATTAAAGGCGATTTGGGATCTAACTTTTACATGGTAAATATGGGCAGTTTCGATACCCACGATGGCCAGGTAAACGCCAGTGATCCTACCACAGGGTGGCATGCCAACCTTCTGGGACAACTTTCTGAAGCGATAGCGGCCTTTATGACGGACCTCGGTTCTATGAGCAACTCGGTTGGCGCTATGGATGAGCGGGTATTGGGATTAACTGTTAGCGAGTTTGGGCGTACCATTAACGCCAACGGCAACCACGGCACCGACCACGGCACCACTGCCCCCATGCTGCTGTTTGGCAAACACGTGAACCCCGATATTTTGGGTAGCAATCCTACCATATGGGATGCCAGCCAAGGGGCCATCAAAGACGACCTGGATATGCAGTTTGATTTTAGAAGCGTGTACGGATCTATTTTTCATCAGTGGTTTAACCTCAGCACCCCGGTGGTAGATTCCCTTCTAAACAAATCTTTCCAGGATGGATCGCAGCCCGGACAGGACATTTTCGATGGCGGTTTTCACTGTAACCTTCCGCTATTTAAAAGTACGTTTACGCCCATTATTAGCAGCATAAAGGATTCAGCCGCTTTATCCAATGTGGTGTTATACCCAAACCCAACTTCCGATGGAGTGATTCGCTTTAAAGAGGTTACCCTGGGAACGCAGTATGAGGTTGCCATTACCACAACAGCAGGTCAAGAAGTTTTTCGCCAGAAGATGGCGGCTAGCGCATTGGCAGCTGGGTTAGACTGCGACTTATCCAGCGGCAGTTATACGGTATCCTTGCAGAACAAAACGCATCAACGGAACTTTGCACTACAGGTGCTGTAGGTGTGGTCGCGATGCGTAATTCCTGAATAACCTCTGCCCGATTTTAAAAAACAAACCCCGCTTTAAATCTTTGTTGAGATATAAAGCGGGGTTAGGTCGAGTAGCGCGAGATTTTCTACGGTTTTGCTGTGGCTTTACCGTAAATGGTGTATACCAAATCTACCGTATACGGAGCTGGGGCCGAGTTCACGGCTTCGCCAATGACATTGATCTCTACCGTAACTACCGATGTTGCAAGCGCATTAAACATGTTTACAATACCGTCAAAATCGGCACCTTCAACGGTTACCTCCCCTTGGTTTAGAAGAAGATCCAAACGCACGGTTCCACCATCATTCGCTGCAATTGTAGAATTACCCAGTATAGGTCCTCCGCCTCCTCCGAAAGCCGTGGTTACATTAACCGTACCTTTAAAAGTGGCATCGGAGCCGTTTCCACCATCTCCGCCAGACAGGTTGGTAAATTGATAGGTTACAGAATCTACGGATATACCTTTTATGTTCTCCGAATACTCTTGCAAATCACTAATCGGCTCTAGGTCTTGAGATACATCTACCGTAAAAGTCGTGTCTCCAAGCGGAATGGTAAGGGTTTCTGAAATTTCTTGATTGAGCGCTATATCAATTTCGGGTACCAAATCCTCCACTGCATCACAAGCTGTAAAAGCACCAAGTACAAGAACAGCTAGATATTTCCATGATTTATTCATAAGACTATGTTTTTAGCCAAATACGATCATTTCTCAATCCAAATGGCTAAGTATCATACATGAATACTCCTGTTTTTAAGCAGGTTTCACTACCAAACCTGTCATTACTATCGAGTACGCTCGTGGAGAAATGATTTCGAAATCAGTTTATACAAGCAGTACGACCGATGAAACCATGTACCCATGATTGACCGCGCAATGGTCTCGCTTATACCCATCATGTGCAATAGCCTGTTTATCACTTAAACCTTAAACATGCACTACAGCAGATGGACGAAGGAAACTTTCGTATTCAGCATTTTTGTTCGGCTTATACCTGGCAACGCTTTGCTTTTGTCAATCCACAGGGCCAATTATGCTTCATGCATCGTTTAGGTTAAAACAAACTCGGCTGCTCTTCTTCGCTGTCTTCACTATCCGAGGATTCGGGCTCTGGAGCTACATAGGTTTCTTCGCATTCCAAGTCTTTAATCTTATACTGCGTAAGCTGGTTCCCCAAGGCTTTCATACCCTTTACGGCAATAAACTCGTGCGCCAAAAACTCCTCCTCTTCCACCTTAGCACCGCTGCGCTTATCGTAAGAAAGAGTAAGCTTAGGCTCTCTATCGAAAGTAAACAAGAGCATTGCACTGCCTTCATCCTCGGTAATGACGTAGTTTTCGCGGTCGTTTTCCTCCAACTCAAAGCGCTTTAGGTAGTAGCGCTCTCGGGCTGCGTTGTAGTAAACCACGGTGGCAATCTTTTTCGGATCGTACTTTTCAATGCGCTCTATGCCTTCGTCAAAGTGGGTTTCGAGGCTGGGCTCGTACAATTTGTAATATCCAGCTTTGTAGACTACCAATACCTTATCCTGGCCCTGGTATTTTCCTATGCTCTTACCACGCTCCTGATCGTTGAGGCGCTTCACCGTTTCATCAAACCAAATTTCGCGTGCCTCCAAGGTAGATCCTAAGGACTCTTTCTGCGATATCTTAGAAATAAGGTGCTTGGTTAAAATGTTTCCTTTTGCCCCACGCCCTTTGATGGCCAAATCGGCAAAGTTCACCTCCAAGCGCAGCTTTTTAAGGTGCGGTCTGGGGCGCAGTAGTACGTTTAAAATTTCGGCTTCTCCGTTGGGGTTAGCGGTAAAGTAGAGCACTTTAGAACCGGCTGTCCCTCGGGTTAAATCGTATTCTTTATCACGGGTTATGCTGGTTACCGCAAAACGCTTCATTAAGCTGGGCCCTGCCTTTCCGTCTTGATACACCATGTTATATATGGTGCGATCGTCTCCTTTTTTCCAAATGCCCACATGGATAATATCCTTTCCAAAAAATGCTTTATCCTGCACTTTAGATACCATCATGCTTCCATCCTTCCGGAAAACAATGACATCATCAATATCCGAGCAATCGGCCACAAACTCAGCTTTTTTGAGGCCATAGCCCACAAAACCTTCCTCGCGGTCAACATATAATTTTCGGTTGGATACCACTACGCGCGTGGCTTCTATGGTATCAAATTGGCGCAGTTCGGTTTTGCGCTCTTTGCCTGTACCAAACTTCTTTTTAATGTTTTGGTAGTAGTCTATGGCATAGTCTACCAGGTGCTCCAGGTTGTTTTTAACCTCGGCAATGCCATCCTCCAACTTGCGAATGGCCTCATCGGCCTTAAAGCTGTCGAACTTCGAAATCCGCTTAATCTTAATCTCGGTAAGGCGGATAATATCCTCCTCGGTAACCTCGCGCAGCAGGTGTTTCACGTGTGGTTTTAAGCCCAGATCTATGGCCTCCAACACTGCTTCCCAGGTTTCGCATTCCTCGATATCGCGGTATATGCGATTTTCAATAAATATTTTTTCCAGGCTGGAGAAGTGCCACTGCTCTTGTAGCTCGCGCAAACGGATTTCCAGCTCCATTTTTAGCAAGTTCACTGTGCTGTCGGTGGCGTTTTTCAGCATGTCGCTCACCGACATAAAGCGTGGCTTCTCGTTGTCTTCAATCACCGCGGCATTGGGTGCAATAGACACCTCGCAATCCGTAAAGGCATACAGCGCATCTATCATTTGGTCGGGCGAAACATCGTTGTGCAAATGCACCTGTATTTCTACCTCGGCTGCGGTATTGTCCTCTATCTTCTTAATCTTAATCTTCCCCTTATCGTTGGCTTTTATGATGCTTTCAATCAGGTTGGATGTGTTGGTGCCAAAGGGAATATCCTCGATAACCAAGGTGCGCTTATCTTCCTTACGTATTTTGGCGCGCACCCGTACACGACCACCCCGCAAGCCATCGTTGTAGTTGCTTACATCGGCCATTCCACCCGATGGAAAATCGGGATACAGCGTAAAGCTCTTTCCTTTGAGGTAGCTGATGCTGGCGTCTATCAGCTCAATAAAATTGTGCGGTAGAATTTTGCAGGCCATACCTACCGCAATACCCTCTGCACCTTGCGCCAGTAGCAATGGAAATTTAACGGGAAGGTTGATGGGTTCTTTATTCCTACCATCATAAGAGAGCTGCCAATCGGTGGTTTTGGGATTAAAGACCACGGCTTTGGCAAACTTCGATAGGCGCGCTTCAATATAACGGGGAGCCGCTGCAGAGTCGCCCGTGAGGATGTTTCCCCAGTTTCCCTGGCAATCAATTAGTAAGTCTTTTTGCCCCATTTGCACCAAGGCATCGCCTATGGATGCGTCTCCGTGGGGGTGGTATTTCATGGTGTGCCCAATAATGTTGGCCACCTTGTTGTAGCGGCCATCATCGAGGTCTTCCATGGAGTGCAGTATGCGCCTTTGCACGGGCTTTAAGCCATCTAGCAGTGCGGGTACTGCACGCTCCAATATCACATAGGATGCGTAATCTAAAAACCAGTCTTTATACATGCCAGAAACAGGGATTACCTGCCCCATATTTCCAGCATCTTGCATGTTTTCGTTGGTGTTTTGTTCTTCTGACATACTATGCAACCTTTAGGGTAAAAAGATTTAGGGGATGGCCAAATTTATCTGTAGCAGCCTTTTCATCTTTATTAAGCTTAGGGGTATAACCGAGCTTAATTGCCTCCAAAAATAGACAATGAATAACATTGTAATTTTCTTCATAAGTCAATCCATCCTTTATACCAGTGCTTAAAAAGCTTGAATTGACTAAGGGAATGAACAGACTGACAGTGGGCTCCTTCAACATCGTTCTATAATCAAGATGCGTAGTGATATGTTCAGAGCTTAAATTACTTGTCAAGAACCCCAAACCTGTAGTTGCCGCCAATTGTATTGATTCTTTAACCGTCAAAAACTTTAGTTTATCCCCGCTATAAAATGGCAACTTTATAAATTCCCTAGGATCCTTTCTAAATGAAAACAAGGAAATACCAACAGCATAGCATTCAAGGTCATCAAGTTTTTCCTCTCTCAAGAACTGCATTTGTTCTTCTAACCAGCCATCCAATTCCTGTTGACTTGCTCTATAATTACCAGGATCTCTCCTGACTGAATTGGGCAAACAATCTATATAACCTATAAAAGAGTGACGCTCCCGATGATTAACGCTGTGAAGAAAACCACCCACTGTTCTTACACCGAACATCCCTTGATTAGTAATTAACATCGTATTCAACGCAGCATATCCTACCTGCTTTCCATTCTCTTTTATTGGGCGACAGCGATCTACCAGTTTACGTAGTTTTTCCTCTAAATCACGGTCTCCGATGATTGCCCGATTATGGAGCACCTCTATTAGCTTTGATACTGAGAAATCTTGACCGTCTACAGCTGAATGTATTTTTTCCGTATTGTCCCCATCATTAGAAAGAAAAATATCCACATCCAATCCACAACAGATCGTTTCCAAGTAATTTCTAAATGACAAAAACTCGTTAGAAGAATTTAATACTCCCGTCCTAATCTCCCACAAGTCATCCTCTGGTATACAGCCATGCTTTAAATTTAATTGAACTACTGTTGAGTTCCGTGCTGTAACTAAATTTGATTTTCCTTTGACCAGAGTAGGCCTAAGGCTTAATCCATCATCAAACCTCAAGCAATTTGTATCGCTTAACCCTACATCCCATCTACGTGAAACGACTTTTATCGAATCCGCAACCATGAACGAGGAGTAAAAGCCTATTCCGAATCTTCCAGAAGCTTCATATGGAGAACTCAACAGGCCAGGAAACTCGTCCTTTACAAGATGACTTTTCCAAAAACTGGTCCCAAAATCTAAAAAGGCACCTGTAAGGACTCGCTCAGACATTCCTATACCATTATCAGAAATTTCAATCGTATATTCTCCGGATACTTTTTTTATTCTAACCAAAATCTCACCTTGATTGTCCGGATCTACTACCTCCCTTGCCTTAATTGAATCCCTGGCATTTTGAATTAATTCACGTAAAACAACAAATAATTGATTCTCTCCTTTGCCATAAAGTAGTTCTCCACCAAGCTTTTCAATTAGAGATTCAACATTTGAAATATGTAGTTGATTTGGACACGGCTTCCATCCGCGAACCTTAATGTAATTAGTCATTTCAAGATAAGAGCCTGCACCAAATACTCCACTCACTGCAAAAACCAGTCTTTCATTGAGATTCAATAGTAATTCATTGCATTGGATTAACTCTTTGTGTATCAACTCAGCAGCATCATAAGCGATGTACCAAGCTTTTGCCTCTGCTTCCTCAAAAGATCTGGTGGAAGTTATCAGTACTTTCGCTCGACCACTACTATCTTTGGCAACACTTGCCTTAGACAAAAAGTTTTGAGCTACCCAATGTCTTCGTGATATACCTTGTCTCTTGATAAGAGCTAGAAGAAAATCAGGCGTTCTCGTGTTATCAATGTGCATGGAATCAGCACAACGTAGTATACATGATATTTTTTTTGGGTTCACGAACCAGTCTCTTGGAAAATCCAGTATTGCATTAAATTGATTTTGAAAAAAAGAATTTACCTTCTCAATTGGCCAATGATGGCTTGATGCAATTTGCCCTATTAATTCTGCACAATGAATCCTTAGGGAACTATCCTCAATCAGATAAATCTTCTCACCCGATAGATTTTCCCAAGAAAGAGCTAACACTTTTTGAGCTTGTTCTGCATGCAAACCTCTTAAAGTAACAAAGTCAGCTTCTTCCTCTGTCCCATAAAATTTCAAGTTATCTTTCCACACATCTGTATTTCGAACTGCCTCCCTACCTCCTTCATATGCTTGGAAACAGATGGCCAAGTCATGAAGTAAAATTGAACATCCTAATACATACCCTTCAAACGGATTCCATGGATAATTTTTATCGATTAGAAGTGAAGCAGTATCCCATAGCTCATCTAGATGATCAAGGTTATGCAAAGTGAGGTTCGGAAATTCCTCCGAAATCCGTTCCGATATGTATCTAACCTTGTCCCTAATATCACGCAAAGATGCTTTCAGCCTTTCTACCTGATTCTTATTTTCTTTCGTTACACCGTCCTCAAAGGATTTCCTCCAAAGCAAACTATCCTCGTATCCCAAAATATTGAGTTTAAGCTACATCTTTTTTCAATTCTTCCTCTGTATCCAGCTCTACGCGTAGGTTTTCTATGATAAACTCTTGGCGCTCAGGGGTGTTTTTACCCATGTAAAAGCCCAGCATTTCTTTGAGCGCATGCTCCTTGCTCATGGTCACGGGCTCCAAGCGGATATCCTCCCCAATAAAGCCTTTAAACTCATCGGGCGATATTTCACCCAGACCCTTAAATCGAGTAATTTCTGGATTGGGTTTTAGCGCTTCTATAGCGTCCACTCGTTCCTTGTCGCTGTAGCAATAGCGGGTTTCTTTTTTATTGCGCACCCTGAACAGTGGCGTTTGTAAAATGTACAGATGGCCATTTTTTACCACGTCTGGGAAAAACTGTAAGAAGAAGGTCATTAGCAATAAGCGGATGTGCATTCCATCCACATCGGCATCGGTAGCAATTACAATGCGGTTGTAGCGCAAGTCTTCCACCCCTTCTTCTATATTGAGTGCCGCCTGGATGAGGTTAAACTCCTCGTTTTCATACACCACTTTTTTGGTGAGGCCAAAACTGTTTAGCGGTTTCCCTTTGAGTGAAAACACCGCTTGGGTTTTCACATTGCGACTTTTGGTAATGGACCCGGATGCAGAATCACCCTCGGTAATAAAAATGGTAGTTTCTTTCTTTAAATCCTCATCGCCTTTAGGATCGTTAAAATGCAGCTTGCAATCGCGCAGCTTTTTGTTGTGCAAGTTGGCTTTTTTAGCCCTGTCGCGTGCTAACTTCCGTATGCCCGAGAGTTCCTTACGCTCCTTTTCCGAGGCTTTTATTTTCTTCTCTAGGATCTCGGCCACATCGGTATTTCGGTGGAGGAAATTGTCTAGCTCGGCTTTTAAGAAATCAGCCACAAAAGCGCGCATGCTTTTGCCTCCGGGCTCCACTTCTTGCGAACCTAGCTTGGTTTTGGTTTGCGACTCAAATACCGGTTCCGTCACCTTTACCGCCACAGCCGCAACGATAGAAGTACGGATATCCACTGCCTCATAATTCTTCCCAAAGTGATCTTTTACCACGCGAGCAAAGGCTTCGCGAAATGCCGCCTGGTGCGTACCGCCCTGGGTAGTGTGCTGCCCATTGACAAAAGAGTGGTATTCCTCACCGTAATGGTTTCCGTGGGTAATGGCTACTTCAATATCGTCTCCCTCTAGGTGGATGATAGGATACAAAGGTTCTCCATTCAGCTTTTCCCCCAAAAGATCACGCAAACCATTTTCTGAGTGTAAGCGCTCGCCATTAAACCATATGCTCAAGCCCCTATTGAGGTAGCAGTAATTCATGAGCATTTCGCGGACGTACTGCTCTCGGTAGGTGTAATTCTTAAACACGCTGGCATCGGGCACAAAGCGCACGTGCGTTCCGCTGCGTGTATTTTCATCGTCTGCAATGGGCGAATCTTCTACCAATTCACCGCGTTCGAACACGGCCTTTTTTACCTTATTCTCTCGGTAGCAGGTAATTTCAAAACGGTCAGATAAGGCATTTACGGCCTTGGTACCCACCCCGTTTAACCCCACCGATTTCTTAAAGGCTTTGCTATCGTACTTGGCTCCCGTGTTGATTTTACTCACACAGTCAATCACTTTGTTCAGTGGAATCCCCCGACCGTAGTCGCGAATCACCACTTCGTGATCGTTCATGGTTACGTCTATCTTTTTCCCAAAGCCCATGACATACTCATCAATGGAGTTATCCAGCACCTCTTTTAAGAGGATGTAGATTCCGTCATCGGCATCTTTTCCATCGCCCAACTTCCCGATGTACATACCGGGACGCAAGCGAATGTGCTCTTTCCAGTCTAACGAGCGGATACTATCATCGTTGTAAGTAACTTCTGCCATAATTGCGCGCTTGTGCTACAAATGTAAAACGCAGAAGTATTTCCTTACGACTCACCAGGAATAAAGTTTTAAACAAGCTATTCACTTTACATTATGTTAAGTTAATGAAGCTGGAAGCGCCAAGTGAAAAGCCAAAAGCAACGCAGGTCATCGAGCGTCCTGAGATGCTGACCCTAGCATCAGTAGAGTCGAGATGAGAGATGAGAGAATTGAAAAGTTGAAAGCGCCAAGCTGAAAGCTAAAAGCCAAAAGCAACGCAGGTCATCGAGCGGAGTCGAGATGCAAACCCTGGCGACAGTGGAGTCGAGATGAGAGATGAGAAGGTGAAAAGTTGAAAAGCGAAAAGCGCCAAGCTAAAAGCCAAAAGCAACGCAGGCCATCGAGTGTCCGGGGATAATGACCCTGGTGTCAGTAGAAATGAAAGAAGTAAAAGTTAGGAGTTCGTAGCTGAGAGCTCGGAGCAACGCAGGCCATCGAGCGGAGTCGAGATGCAGACCCTGGCGTCAGCAGAATTAGATTTTCTAGCATTGCAAAATGGGCTTCGACTCCACTGACGCACTGGTCACTGTCTTTGGACGCTCAGCCGCCAGCTTCGAGCAACACCGTATTAGTTTCATAATCGAGAGGAAAGCGCCAAGTGAAAAGCATATCCCCCTTGGTAAGGGGAGGGGAAAATGGTTTGCCCCAAGCTGAAAATTTCTGGAGCAGCGCATATCCCCCTCGTGGAGGGGGACCAAGGGGGAGGACCCTGTAATTATAAATTATTATATCCCTGCCCGCATTCCTCTCGATACACTTCTTCTGGTAAGAAGCACTCGAGGAACAATACATCGTAAAGCAAACGGTAAGCACAGGGTTGCAATCACGCAAAGCCGCCAAGACGCAAAGAAATAAGGTGGAAGGCGGAAGCTGAGGCATGGGATCACGGAGCTGATAGCTGAGAGCAAAGCGGGTCATCGAGCGGAGTCGAGATGCTGACTGAGGCGTCAGTAGACTCGAGATGCTGCCTTAGGCTGTTCTGAAAGCCCTGCGAATGACATTGAAGGATTTTATTGTCACGCAAAGCCGCCAAAGCGCAAAGCATGTCCTTCGTTGGGAGGCGATGTGCTGAGCTTGACGAAATAGGGACTTAGAGGGAGGAAGAAAAAATGGTTTTAGCTCGGAGCTCGGAGCTCGGAGCTCGGAGCTCGGAGCTGGTAGCTGATAGCTGATAGCAAAGCGCTCCGACATACTGAGGAACGAAACATCTCATTGCATTAGCATCAATTTGTTGCTAGCCTGCTCGTGTTACCGATACATTGATTCAAGCGTAAGTAACACTCGACCTGACAGCAAGCGTTGAGAATTCCAATACTGTCGCATCGTCCCGATTGCTATTGGGACTATTTTGAGGAACGAAACCTAAGTGTATCGAGATGTAGCGCGAAGCTTTGATCCATACTAGAAAGAAAAGCCTTGTCCCCGTTCACCTCAAACCACTTCATCTTGAAAGAAGCACTTGGTGAACCAAGCAATGCAGCGTTCGTAGCTGACAGCTTAGCGCAAGGCATGCTGCCATCCGCCCAGTCCATACTAATCTACAAAGCACCAAAACCAAAACAGAAACGCTCATTTAAGTCACCCAATAACCCGTTTAGCATTCCAATTTCAAAATCCGCAGAACATCTCACGAACCCCATTAAATAGCCCGTTTTATGTTTTTTAACCTGCATTTAACATCGAAATACACTGAATATGTCATTTTTGCAACGGTTCTTAGATTGTTATATTTACAAGAACACTGTGAAACCAGACACCACATCATTTTACTACGTACTTTATAAAAGTCGATTACAAGTTGGCTTTCCACGTACCCAAAGACTCATTTATGCCTTTCCTTGAGTGCGCTAATCCGCTGAATAAAACTGGTCTATAGTCCCCTATCCAACAATACAAACCAAAACCATTCATTATGGTACCCCTAGTGGAAGCTGCTAACGCTTCGCACACCCATTTCGCAAAATCAATCTGCACCGCCTATCGCGAGTCGGCTAAAAGGCGTGGCACCGGCATCGCCCAACGAAACGAAGATTTTATCATAGCTAAAATGAAAGCTGGCGATGCCATCATCGCTACAGTAGATGGCACATGGGCTGGATTTACCTACATCAACACCTATGATGACGCAGACTATGTGGCGCATTCTGGGCTTATTGTCTTGCCTAAGTTCCGCGGACTCGGTCTTTCCAAGCAATTAAAACACCGCATTTTCGTGCTAACGGAGGAGAAGTATCCCGATGCCGCCATCTTTGGCATTACTACTTCGGCCGCAGTCATGAAAATGAATACTGAACTGGGATACAAACCGGTAACCTACGCAGAACTGCCCGCTTCCGAGTCGTTTTGGGACGGATGCAAATCCTGCCCCAACTACAAAATTTTGCAAGAGAAAAATCGTAAAATGTGCATGTGCACTGCCTTGCTATACCTCCCTCGCGAAGCGAAGAAGACCCCACCTAAACCAGCCCCAACAGATGTGGCTAAATTAGCTGCCCTAGAACGTCTGTATCGCGAAAAAAGAACCGAACAGGTAGAACAAGTAGCCGACTATATTGCACTCGCTAATTAAACGCACCCATGATTAAAGCCCACATTGTTGGAGGAGCCGGATATACGGCTGGAGAACTGCTGCGCATTTTACTGCACCACCCGCAAGTATCCATTGGACAAATTACCAGCAACAGCCAAGAAGGCAAGTTAGTACACGAAATACACCAAGACCTGATAGGCGATACGGAGCTGACCTTCCAAAAGGAAATCACCACCGATGCCGATGTTATTTTTATTTGTGCGGGGCACGGCAAAGCCAGAAGCTATCTGGAAGAATACGGTCATGCCAACGCTAAAATTGTAGACCTCTCCCGAGACTTCCGCATCCAACCTGAGGTACATTTTAAAAACGTGGAGTTTGTCTATGGACTTCCAGAACGCAACAAGGAGGCGATAACCCAAGCGACTGCGGTTGCCAACCCAGGCTGTTTTGCTACCGCCATGCAACTGGCCCTGCTGCCCTTAGCACAAGCAAACCGCATACAATCCGACATCCACATCAGCGGAATTACCGGATCCACAGGAGCTGGACAAAAACTCCAAGCCACCACCCATTTCTCTTGGCGTAGCAACAATATTTCTACCTACAAAACCTTTACCCACCAGCATTTAGAAGAGGTGCAGCAAACCCTCAAATATTACCAACCTGAGCAAGATATACCCACTCATTTCATCCCCTACCGTGGCGATTTCACCCGCGGTATTCTGATCAATTTGTACACCCCTTTCGAGGGCACGGAGGCAGAAGCGCGACAACTGTACACTTCCTTTTACAAAGACCACCCTTTAACCCATGTCGTGCCGGGCGCGTTGCACTTAAAGCAAGTGACCAATACCGCAAAAGCACTGATATCCATAGAAAAACACGAAGACCATATTTTGGTTGGATGCGCCATTGACAACCTTCTTAAAGGCGCTTCGGGTCAAGCTGTGCAAAACATGAATTTAATGTTTGGATTGGAAGAAACTACAGGACTGCACTTGAAAGGAAATTACCATTGAAAAGTTGAAAAGCTGAAAGCGCCAAGCTAAAAGCCAAAAGCAAGGCAGGCCATCGAGCGTCCTAAGGATGCTGACCCTAGCGTCAGTAGAGTCGAGATGCAAACCCTGGCGACAGTCGAGACGAGACGATAGATGAGAGATAAATGATGAGAGAATTGAAAAGGTGAAAAGTTGAAAGTGCCAAGCTAAAAGCCTAAAGCAAGGCGGGTCATCGAGCGTCCTGGGATGCTGACCCTGGCGTCAGTAGAGTCGAGACGATAGATAAGAGAATTAAAAAGGTGAGAATGTGAGAAGTTGAAAAGTTGAAAGTGCCAAGCTAAAAGTCGAAAGCAGGGCGTGCTGTCATTCTGAGGAATCGAAGAATCTCACGCTAACAATGGTTTGTCATCAAGCAAAGCCGCCAAGACGCAAAGAAATGAGGAGGAAGTCGGAAGATGAAAGTTAAAAGCCAAAAGCAAAGCAGGCCATCGAGCGACTTAGGATGATGACTTTTGCGTCAACGGAGTAGAGATGCGAGATAAGAGACAAGTGAATAGTAATGAGAGAATTGAAAAGTTGAAAAGTTGAAAGCGCCAAGCTAAAAGCCAAAAGCAAGGCGGGCCATCGAGCGGAGTCGAGATGAGAGAATTGAAAGGCTCGGAGTTCGTAGTTGAGCACCGCTCAATTGTCACATCATCCCGATTGCCATCGGAAGGTGGTTGAGGAACGAAACCAAAGTGTAACGAGATGCAGCGCAAAGCTACTTTCAGCCCTGCCCCATTCACCTCGATACACTTCTTTTAAAAAGAAGCACTCGGTGAACTAGGCAACGTAGCGTGAAGCGCTACGAGCCGAACCCAACCCAATGAAAAGAACACAAAACATAAAGAAATACAAGTAAAACAACCTTTAAAACAGCATCATGAACGTACTGGACGTTTACGAAAAATACAACATCACACCGGTAAAAGCTTCGGGCGCAACGGTGTGGGACAACCACAATAACGAATACCTCGATTTGTACGGTGGACATGCCGTAATCAGCATTGGTCACTCCCATCCCACTTTTGTAAAAGCCATTCAAGAGCAGGTTGCGCAGTTGGCCTTTTATTCCAACGCCATTGAAAATCCACTCCAAGAAAAACTTGCCCAAACGCTGGGTAGGTTGGCCAACCTAGAGGACTACCACCTTTTTATGTGCAATTCGGGTGCAGAAGCCAACGAAAACGCACTTAAAATTGCGAGTGTGGTTACCGGTCGCAAGAAAATTTTGGCTTTTCACCACGCCTTTCACGGACGTACCGCAGCCGCTATGGCCTGTACGCACAACGATAAAGTGCAATCGCATTTGAGCCACCCCATCCGTGCCGACTTCATCGCCCTCAACGATACCGAAGCCCTGCACACTGCACTCAAAACCGAGCAATACGCTGCCGTTATCCTAGAGCCCATTCAAGGGGTGGGAGGATTGGACATGCCCACTCCCAAATTTATTGCCGAGGTGGCCACAGCGTGCCAAAACACCAATACCCTGTTCATTGCCGATGAAATCCAATCGGGAGCAGGACGCACCGGCAACTTTTTTGGTTACCAAATAGCCGATGTGCAACCCGATATAATTTCCATGGCCAAAGGCATGGGCAATGGTTTTCCCGTAGGAGGTATTTTACTCCACCCCAAGCACCACGTTGCCAAAGGCATGTTGGGCACCACTTTTGGTGGCAATCACCTGGCCTGCGCTGCCAGCATTGCCGTACTGGAGGTGCTGGAAAAAGAGCAGTTGATGCAGCGCGTACATCCACTCGAAGACTATTTTCGAGAAAAAGCCAAAGCCCTACCGCAAGTCCAGGTTAAAGGTCGCGGCCTTATGCTGGGGTTGGAATTTGAGTACCCCGTGGCTGCTATGCGCAAGGAATTGGTAATGCAACACCACATTTTCACAGGAGCTGCTGCCAACCCCAATGTGCTGCGCATCCTTCCTCCCCTGTGCATTAAAAAGGCAGATCTCGATCGCTTCTTCGAGCCGGTAAGTGTATTACACACCCAAGCGCATACCCATGTCTAAGCTCCATGTTGTGAAAATCGGAGGTAACGTAATAAACAACCCCGATGATTTAGATGCCTTCCTGAGCGCATACTCCCAACTCCCAGAACCCAAGATCTTAGTTCATGGCGGTGGAAAAAAAGCCACCGAATTGGCGCAGCACCTTGGGCTGCAAGCCACTATGGTGCAAGGCAGACGCATTACCGATAAACCCATGCTAGAGGTAGCCGTCATGGCCTATGCAGGCTGGATAAACAAAACAATCGTCAGTAAATTGCAAGCCCTAGAAACAAATGCCCTCGGGCTTTCTGGAGCCGATGCCAATTACTTCACCACCACCCAGCGTCCGGTTGCGGAGGTCGACTATGGCTTTGTAGGCGATGTGCTCCCGCAATCGGTAAATGCTACGACACTACGCGGATTTATAGCTATGGACCTCAGTCCCGTATGCTGTGCCATTACGCACAACGGGCAAGGTCAACTCCTCAACACCAATGCCGATACCATTGCCGCCAGCATTGCTCGAGCCATGGCTGCGCAGTATTCGGTACAACTGGTCTATTGCTTTGAATTGCCGGGACTCATGCGCGATATCCATCAACCCGATTCCAAAATAGATCGCCTGAATACCGAAGCCGTCAACCAACTGAAAGCCGAGGGGACCATACACAGCGGCATGCACCCAAAAATCGACAATTGCCTGGATGCGCTAGCACATGGTGTTTCACAAGTTGCTATTTGCCACTGGCAGGATGTAGCTAATCCCAAGAAGGGGACCGTAATTGAGGAATAGGTGGAAGCGGGAAGCGAAAAGCGCCAAGCTAAAAGCCGAAAGCAGGGCGTGCTGTCATTCTGAGGAACGCGATGTGCCGAGCTTGACGAGGTAAAGATTCTCACACGAGAAATGGTTTTAATCTCGCAAAGCCGCAAAGACGCAAAGAAATGAGATGGAAGGCGGAAGCGGGAAGGTGCAAAGCTAAAAGCCAAAAGCAACTCAGGTCATCGAGCGTCCTGGGATGCTGGCCCTAGCGTCAGTAGAGTCGAGATGAGAGATGAGAGAATTGAAAAGTTGAAAGCGCCAAGCTG
>CAZVJF010000010.1:0-4491 GCA_964627445.1 uncultured Flavobacteriales bacterium
ACGGGATTCGAACCCGCGACCCCGACCTTGGCAAGGTCGTGCTCTACCAGCTGAGCTATTCTCGCGTATTGGGCTGCAAATATAAAACTCTTTTTATTGCGAGCAACTTATTTTTTTTCTTCTGCACCTACCCACTTCTGAATCTCGTTTAATTTCATCAAAGCCTCTACCGGAGTAAGGGTGTTGATGTCCAGGTTTTGCAGCTCATCGCGTATCTGTTCCAGTACCGGATCATCCAGCTTAAAAATGCTCAACTGCATGGGCGATTCCATCTCGATGTCCTTTTTTCCACCCGTATTCTTGTGGTTTTTTTCTAGGGTATTTAAAACTTGCTCGGCACGGTGGGTCACTGTAGCGGGCATTCCAGCCAACTTGGCTACGTGGATACCGAAGCTGTGCTCCGAGCCACCCGCGACCAATTTGCGCAAAAACAGCACCTTTTTGTCCACTTCTTTGATGGCCACATTATAGTTTTTTATGCGCGGAAATTTTTTGCTCATTTGGTTGAGCTCGTGGTAGTGCGTTGCGAAAAGGGTAAACGGTTGGTGTTTGGGGTTTTCGTGTAAAAACTCGGTAATACTCCAGGCGATGCTAATGCCATCGTAGGTGCTGGTTCCACGGCCAATTTCATCCAGCAGTATTAAACTACGGCTGGAAATGTTATTGAGGATGGAAGCCGTTTCATTCATTTCTACCATAAAGGTACTCTCGCCCGAAGAGATGTTATCGCTAGCGCCCACGCGCGAGAAAACTTTATCTAAAATGCACAGCTCCGCTTTTTTGGCGGGAACAAAAGAGCCCATTTGCGCCAAAAGGCAAATAAGCGCGGTTTGCCGCAACACAGCCGATTTACCCGCCATGTTGGGACCGGTAATCATAAGGATTTGCTGCGACTCCTGGTCCAGCAAAATATCGTTGGGTATGTAGTCGCTGCGCTGCTCCAGCGTTTGTTCTATCACGGGGTGGCGTGCCGCTTCGATGCGAATTACGGCATCATCTACCATCTTGGGTGTGTGGTACTGGTATTGCACGGCTATGTGGGCAAAAGCCAGCAGTACATCCAACTGCGCCAGGAGTTGGGCGTCCAGTTTTATAGCGTCCAAGTATTCCGCAACCTCGCTTAGGAGTTGGTCGTAGAGTTGCTGCTCCAGTTGTTGGATGCGCTCTTCAGCGCCCAGAATTTTACTTTCGAAGGTTTTGAGCTCTTCGGTGATGTAGCGCTCGGCATTTACCAAGGTTTGCTTGCGCTGCCAGTCTTCAGGTACCTTGTCTTTATGCGTATTCCGTACCTCAATGTAATAGCCAAAAACATTGTTGTAAGCTATTTTTAGGGATGGAATTCCCGTGCGCTGCGACTCGCGATTCTGAATTTCTAGTAAGGCATTTTTGCTGTCGTTGGCCAGGCCGCGTAGCTCATCCAACTCGGCATTAAAACCTTCGTTTATCGCATTGCCCTTATTTACGTGCACGGGTGGTTCTGGGTGGATGGCATGTTGTATGCGCTCGCACAAGGCATCGCAAGACTGCAATTGCGTTTTAATGCTTTCCAATTGGCCCAAGTGCTTTTTTCCACCCAATAAAGCCTGGATTTTAGGTATGGCTTCCAGGCTGTCTTTAAGGTTTACCATCTCGCGCGGGTTGATGCGCTGGGTGGCAATTTTGGCGCAAAGGCGCTCCAAATCGCTTACGGATTTTAGTGCACTGAGGATGTTTTGCGCATCGCTATCGTTATCCACCAAAAACTGCACGGCAGCGTGCCGCTGGGCAATGGCTGTTTTGTTTTTTAAGGGCAGTAGTATCCATCTTCGCAGCAGGCGCGAGCCCATAGAAGTGGTGGTGTGGTCTAGCACATCGAGCAAGCTGGTGCCGTTTTCGCTGTTGGGTGCTACCAACTCTAAGTTGCGTATGGTAAAGCGATCGAGCCAAACTACGTTGTCTTTGTCGATGCGTGCAATACTGTTTACGTGGCTAAGTTTGTTGTGTTGGGTTTCTTTGAGGTATTGCAAAACAGCACCCGCGGCCACAATGCCAAAAGGGTAGCCTTCGATACCAAAGCCTTTTAGCGATTGCACTTCAAAGCATTCCTTGAGCACGTCTTCGGCAAAGGCATCGTTAAAGGCCCAATCTTCAAGGCAATACAGAGAGAAACCGGGGCCAAACTGAGAAACAAAGGTCTCTTTTTGCCTTTTTTCTACCAATACCTCGCTGGGAGCAAAGCTTTGCAGCAGTTTGTCGATGTACATAGAATCGCCCTGCGAGAGCATGAACTCGCCCGTAGAAATGTCTATAAACGCTATGCCGTATTGCAGGCCGGTGAGGTGTACGGCAGCCAAAAAGTTGTTCTGCTTGCGTTCGAGCACCTGGTCGTTTAGCGTTACGCCAGGCGTAACCAACTCAGTAACGCCACGTTTTACTATGGTTTTGGTTTTCTTGGGATCTTCGAGCTGGTCGCAAATGGCAACGCGCAGTCCCGATTTTACCAGTTTGGGCAAGTAGGTATCTAGGGCGTGGTGAGGAAATCCAGCCAAAGCCACCGAAGAGGCGGCTCCGTTTTTGCGTTGGGTAAGTACTATGCCCAAAATTTTGGCGGCACGTTCTGCGTCTTCGCCAAAGGTTTCGTAAAAATCGCCTACTCTAAAGAGCAATACGGCATCGGGGTATTTCTGCTTAATGCTGAAATACTGCTTCATTAAAGGCGTCTCGGAGCTTTTTACTTTTTTTGCCATGCTGTGGCTAAATTACAGGGGATTTAGCACGGTTGTACCCAAATATCCAAGCATTTTTTCACATCGATTTATGGAGCGCAAAAAATTAAAACTAGACGAACTAAACCGTGTAGACGTAGAAACCTACAAAGCTCAAGAGAAAATGCCCGTGGCTTTGGTTTTGGATAACATTCGCTCGGGCGCCAATGTGGGCTCGCTATTTCGCACGGCCGATGCTTTTGCAGTAGAAGAAATTATACTACTTGGAATCTGTCCAAAACCTCCCCATCGCGAGGTGCTTAAAACAGCCATTGGAGCCACAGAGAGTGTTGTTTGGAAACACTTTGAACACCAAGACGAAATGCTTGAGTATTTAAGCGAATCGGGGTACGTGCTTATGGGTTTAGAACAAACTACAGATAGTATTCCTTTAGAAAATGCACCATGGCATTCCAAAAATGCGATAGTTTTAGGAAATGAGGTAGAAGGGGTTAATTCTAAACTATTAGATTCATGCAAATCCTGCATCGAAATTCCGCAATACGGTACCAAACATTCGCTAAATGTCTCAGTAAGTGCAGGTATCGCCTTGTGGCAGTATAATTTGCTTTGGCGGCAAATATTGTCCGCTGATCGATAAAAAAGTTCTTTTTATCCCAACATTAAGTTTTACAACGAAGTATTCTGAGACAAACAAAAATTCTTACCATTACGCTACCAACGCAGGTTGGATTAACTGTTTAACGTAGAATACATGAAAAAACTGTTCCTCTTTTTGGGATTAGTTTGCGTAGGTCTGGGGGCGTATGCTCAAAATTACGCAGACGAATTGATTGAAGCGGGTCCGTGCGACCCGATTATCGCATTGTTCTGCCCATCGGGGGTAGAAGATGCAGCGAATGTAGTAGATAGCGACCGTAGCAACTTTGCTGTTCTGAAAAGCAACTTAGGTGTAAACCTCATTGAGAACACGGCTTTCATTGAGGTAGGGTTCAGTAACCCGAGTCCTGCAGGTTCCACTATTGGTATGGAGTTGGGCGAGATTAATGAAAACCTGAATATTGATGTACTAGAGACTTTTGTGATCCGTGTGTACGACACAGACGGTAGCGAAGTAGAAACCATTGAGTCCATTTCACTACTCGATTTAGGAGTGCTGTCTAGTGGAGCAGGTGTGAACCGCCTAAGTGTAGAGACCAGTCCAGGCAACTATGAAATTGCATCCCTCCGTTTGGAGCTAACGTCTTTGGTTTCTTTAGCGCAGGAAATAGCACTGTACAGCATTTACACCGAAGAGGCTTGTCCTGGAATTGCTGCGGATGCGGTTTTAACGCAGGAGTCCGTTACCGATGCTGAGAACGCGGTGGATGATGATCCCGAATCCAGTGCGGTATTAAACTTGCCCTTAGCCATAACCAATGCAGCCAGTTTGCAACTGGAGTTGCCTGAAGCTGCACTACCGGGTGATTATGTTGGGTTTAAGATTGGAAAAGACCAGCAGATCCTCAACGCAGGACTTTTAGAAAACCTTTCCATCATCGCGTACAATGCACAGGGCGAAGAACTGGAACGCAGATCGGATTTTAATCTGGCAGATTTGGTAGCACTGGAGCCTTTAGCACCTATTTTGGGTAGCTTATTGGGCCTATCGGGTTCCGAAACACAAAGCGCTGTGGTAGGATTTGCCACGTCTTCTGCTCTCCAAGAATCGATTGCCAGCATCGGTATTGAAGGGTTCAGTAACCCGAGTCCTGCAGGTTCCACTATTGGTATGGAGTTGGGCGAG
>CAZVJF010000010.1:4591-124310 GCA_964627445.1 uncultured Flavobacteriales bacterium
AGGGTTCAGTAACCCGAGTCCTGCAGGTTCCACTATTGGTATGGAGTTGGGCGAGATTAATGAAAACCTGAATATTGATGTACTAGAGACTTTTGTGATCCGTGTGTACGACACAGACGGTAGCGAAGTAGAAACCATTGAGTCCATTTCACTACTCGATTTAGGAGTGCTGTCTAGTGGAGCAGGTGTGAACCGCCTAAGTGTAGAGACCAGTCCAGGCAACTATGAAATTGCATCCCTCCGTTTGGAGCTAACGTCTTTGGTTTCTTTAGCGCAGGAAATAGCACTGTACAGCATTTACACCGAAGAGGCTTGTCCTGGAATTGCTGCGGATGCGGTTTTAACGCAGGAGTCCGTTACCGATGCTGAGAACGCGGTGGATGATGATCCCGAATCCAGTGCGGTATTAAACTTGCCCTTAGCCATAACCAATGCAGCCAGTTTGCAACTGGAGTTGCCTGAAGCTGCACTACCGGGTGATTATGTTGGGTTTAAGATTGGAAAAGACCAGCAGATCCTCAACGCAGGACTTTTAGAAAACCTTTCCATCATCGCGTACAATGCACAGGGCGAAGAACTGGAACGCAGATCGGATTTTAATCTGGCAGATTTGGTAGCACTGGAGCCTTTAGCACCTATTTTGGGTAGCTTATTGGGCCTATCGGGTTCCGAAACACAAAGCGCTGTGGTAGGATTTGCCACGTCTTCTGCTCTCCAAGAATCGATTGCCAGCATCGGTATTGAAGTACAGCCGTTGGTTGGTCTTGGCCTCGATTTTGAAGTTTTTGGTGGGTTCTATTATTCTACAGAAAATGCCTTGCAGCTTACCGCTTCTGCGCCAAGTATTGGTTTTGGAGATCAGGTTACCATAACTGCTGCTCCTGGTTTTGATGCTTACGCGTGGAGTACTGGCGATTTAGGGAATAGCATTACCGTTTCCCAGCCCGGTATGTACACTGTAAGTGCAACGCGTTTTGACGGTTGCCCTGTCGAGGGAACTATCCGCATCTTAGACAATACCTGCTCTGGAACCACCAACCAGCCAAACCGAGTTGTAGCTACAGGGGCTTGCGAAACGCAAGTGCCCATTTTTTGCCCTTCGGGAGTTACCAATGCTGAAAATGCTGTAGATGGCGATTCAGAAACTTTTGCCACCCTGAGCGCGACCATCGGGGTAAGCCTTATTGAATCGCAGGCTTTTATTCGTATGGGCTTCGATCAGGGACAAGCGCCAGGATCGGTGTTTAACTTTAAGGTACAGGCCTTAAACCAACAACTCAATGCGGATGTGTTGGATCAAATCCATGTGGTTTTTTACGGTCCTTCCGGTTCCGAAGTATTCCGACAAGAGAATATCAGCGTTCAGGATGTTCAGTTGCTTTCTGGGGAAGGCAGGGTAGCGAATATCCAGGTGACCACACCCATAGATATTGAACCCATCACCGAGGTCCAATTCGAAATTGAAGCCTTGGTAAATGTGCTGCAGGAAGTAGCACTGTACGAGGTGACCACCACCTGCGGTTGTCCGGTGCGTACGGCCAATGAAGTGGTCAATACAGAAAATGTTACCGATGCGCAACGCATTGTGGATAATGATCCCAATAATTTCGCCACCATGTCACCGGGTATTGTTTCCATTGCGCAACAAGCACAATTGGAAGTAGCCTTTGATAATCCAGCCATAGAAGGCGACTTTGTAGCTTTTCAGGTAGCTCTGGAAAATAATGTGTTAGCAGCGGGTGTCATTGATAACGTGGAAGTGGAATTGCTAAACGCTTCTGGAGAAGTGGTAGCATCAAATACTGAATTTACCCTGGCAGAATTGGTTGCAGCAGAGCAACTTGCCGGTACCTTAGGTAGTTTGTTAGGGCTAAGTTCGGGAGGATTAACGCCCTACCTTATTGGCATGGAGGTTCCCGAAGGCCTTGAAGTTACTGGTATCCGATTGACATTAAATCCAGTTATTGGCGTGTTGCAATCGATACGCGTGTTCAATGCCATTCACAATCCTCGCATTCAAAACGTAGAACTCACTACTTCGGCAGCTACCCTTTGTGCAAGCGATGAGGTGACCATTAGCGCACCTGCTGGTTTTGATGCCTACTTGTGGTCTACCGGTGAAACGACCCGTGAAATCATGGTGAGTGAACCGGGCTTATATACCTGCAGCATCACAGGTGCTAACGCATGCGACTTTACAGGTGCTGTTTTTGTAAGCGCGGAGTCTTTAGTATTTGACGTTGCAGAAACCCAACCTAGTTGCAACCAGGCTACGGGTATACTGAGCGTGGTTATCGATGGAAGTCCAGACGATTTTACTTACGAATGGTCTACCGGAGCTACCACACCCAGTATTGTAAATATACCAGCGGGTATTTACTCGGTAACCGTAACAGAAAATAGCACCGGTTGTACAGGAACCGAAGAGATTTTCTTATCCGATGCGCAAGCTCCAGAAGTGCCTGTTTGGATACGCCATGCAAGCTGTGGTAATCAAGATGGAGCCATATATCTGAATCTTCCTGAAGATGCTACCGTGCAGTGGTCAACGGGAGACAATACCCCGATAATTAAGCGTTTGGCAGCGGGGACCTACACAGCGGAGATTACCTTCGCAGATGGCTGCAAGCGTTTTGCACAGTACATCGTAATCGATCGCTCAAATTTTGGTTTATCTGCTGAGGTGACGCCCTCGAGCTGCACCGCAGCAACCGGAACTATTGATATCACGGTAAGCCAACCAGGAACCTACCGCTATGAATGGTCTAACGGAGCTACCTCCGAAGATTTGGTAGGATTGGCTCCGGGCTTCTACGACCTCATCGTGACCAACATTCTTACGGGCTGTCAGGATATTATAAACCTGGCGGTGAGTTCTCAAGGAGCTCCGGTGATCACAGCAAATGTGATCCAGGAAGAGCGCTGCGCAAGAGAACGCAATGGTATTATTGAAATTGGAGTCGATGCGGCAAACACGGTAGATATACTATGGAATACCGGTGAAACAACACTGCGTATAGAAAATTTGGGTCCAGCACTGTATAAAGTAACGGTATCCGATAGCTTTGGCTGCGAGGCCAATGCAATTTTCCCGCTAGTAGCCAGAGATTCATTACGTGGAAGTGTTACTGCTGAAGAAAGTTTGGCCTGCGAAGCTCCGTTTGACGGTAGCGCGAGTGCAGCAATAACAGGCGGCAGAATGCCCTACAACTACGCATGGAGCAATGGCGAGAATACCGCAGATATCTTTGGATTGGCTCCCGGCACCTATAACCTTACGGTAACCGATGCCAACGGGTGCCCACTGAGTTTAACTACCAACGTTGTCCTGGATGAAAATTGCGATGACAACGGAAACGGTGGCGGTGGCAATGGCGGTGATGACGATGATATAGATGAAGACGAAGCAGATATCAATAACATCTTTACCCCCAATGGCGATGGTGCTAACGACACCTGGGTGCTGGGCATTAACCACAACAATTTCGATAGAGTAGCGGTACGCGTAGTAAACATATACGGGGCTTGGGTTTTTGAGAGCTCGGACTATGACGACAGCTGGGCAGGAAATTTCCGAGACAGCAACGACCCATTGCCAGATGGAACCTACTACTACGATCTTACTTTGGTAAAAGGATCGGAAGAAAAAGAATTGAAGTCTTACGTAATCATTAAAAGATAATACAACCGACCATGAAGCATATATTAATATTAGTCGGCCTTACTGTTGCCTTGTCTTTTGCCGGACGAGCGCAGCAAAACCCACAGTATAGCTTGTTTATGTTCAATAAGCAGGCGATTAATCCGGCTTATGTAGGCTCACGAGGGAGCTTTAGCATAAACGCAGATTACCGTACCCAGTGGGTAGCCACCGAAGGAAACCCCGAAACCTTTAATATTGGGGTGCATACCCCATTGGGAAAAGGGGCACTCATACCCCGTTTAGCAGCTGGGCTTATGTACTCCCATGAATCTTTAGGCGCACAAGAACGCAACAACATTGCAGCTCAAATTGCCTATCGTACACCGGTGGGGGAGGAAACCATTTTGTCTTTTGGCTTGGAAGGAAGCATGTACAACATTTCCTACAACGCATCCAACCTTCGAGCAGAAGATGCCAATGATGCCACCATTGCGATGTTGGGAGAAAACAACATGCAAATTAATTTCTCAGGAGGTGTGTATTTATACCACGATCGTTACTACGCCGGACTTTCTGCGGTATCGCTTGCTAATCCAAACAACAGCAACATGGACCAGCCTACTGCAGAAATTACTTTCCGCAGACACTACTACGCAATGGCAGGTTACCTGCAGCCGGTAAACGATTGGCTAAAGTTGCGTGCCAATGTAATTAACAAGTACGTCTATATTCAAGAAACTGGGGAGTCTCCCAACACAGCAGACATTAATCTCTCGGCTATTTTTGCCGATCGCTTCCTAGTAGGAGCATCCTACCGCACCGATAAAACGGCCATTGCCATGGCGCAATTCCAAATCAATAGCTACTTAAATCTGGCTTATGCGTATGATTTTAAGACATCGCAATACAGTCGATTAGCCGGTGCATCGCACGAGGTATTTCTGGGTATAGATTTAGGTGGAAATACCCGCTCGTTGACTTCGCCCCGTTTTGTTACCTACTTCTAAACTGCAACAACCATGAAAAAGATTACACTATACTTTATTTTTTCCCTCTTTTTAGGTGCTGCAGGGGTTGCCCAGTCGCAAAAGCAACTGCGTGCCGATGACAAATACAACAACCTGGCATACTACGATGCACTGAAGTTATACCAAGATGTTATAGCAGATGAAGCGGAGGAAGACAACAAATTTGTAATGCTACGTATGGCCAACTGTTACCGCATGTTGGGCAATCCAGAGCAAGCGGTAAAGTGGTACGAAAAAGGCCTCACCCGCGAGGCACAACCCATAATGTACCTCTATTACGCGCAAGCGCTAAAGCAGTTGGGAAAATACGAGGAAGCAAAAACGCAGTATACAGCGTATAAGCAATGGGCTCCAGATGATCCCAGAGCCGAAGCCGGTTTGGCTTCCCTAGAGGAAGCGGAGCGTATGAAAAACCGTCCTTTTATTTTTGATGTGGTAGGATTTAATGCCATCAATTCAGAGTACAATGAGTTTGCTCCGTTTCAGTATAACAAGGAAATTCTGTTTACCTCAGACCGCACCGTGCGTTTTAAAATTGACCGTGAGTTTGGCTGGACGGGAAATCCCTTTGCCGATAATTTCGCAACCACCTTTGCAGAAGACGGCAGCGTAAGCACGCCAGAACTCATGCGCAATATTGCGAATGCCCAGTATAACGATGGTTTGGCCAACTACAATCCAGCCAAAAACATGGTGGTATTCACTCGAAACCAATACAACCCCGGCATTGTGTTTAGCAGTGTGAATCGCAGTGATGCTGACGATGTGGTGAAGTTAAAGGTGATGCTAGCGCGTGTTGAAGATGGTAAATGGCAAAATGCAGTAGAAGCCAGCTTTAACAACAAGGACTATTCGTACACGCATCCCACCTTTTCTGAAGATGGCCGCTATGTATATTTTGTATCCGACCAACCCGGTGGCTTTGGAGGTACCGACCTGTACAAGGCCAAGCTTACCGAAGATTTACTGTTTACCGAAGTGCAAAACCTAGGGCCCGATATCAATACCGCGGGTGATGAGATGTTTCCATTTATCGACAAGAAAGGAGTGCTGTATTTTGCATCGAATGGCCACCCGGGCATCGGTGGTTTAGATGTTTTCAAAGCCACTAAAGACGGTTTTGGCAACTACCAGTCTGTTTTTAACCTGGGCGCACCGTTTAATTCGATTCGCGATGATTTTGGGGTGTACACCGAGCAGGGTAAAGACTTTTATCTTTCCTCCAACCGGGTAGGAGGTAAAGGAGGCGATGATATTTACCGCGCTAAGCTTACCGGAGTGGTCGTGAAACTGGAGGTCTTAGATGCTACCACAGGGCAACCTATAGAAGGCGCTAAGATTTCTATTGCAGAGAACGGCAACATGTTTAGCCCAGTAACCACCAATCGCTATGGGGTGGTGCAGTATCCCCTAAACGTGGATAAAAGCTACAGCGTGGTGACCAACAAATCCAACTACGATTCTAAAACTGCAACGGTATCTACCATGGATGCAGCTGCAGGCGAGGTTTTGGAGCAAAAAATCCTACTCAACCCAGACTACAATGCCTACATATCGGGTATTGTAATAGAGGAGGCTTCGCAGTTGCCCGTAGCCGATGCACAAGTAACCTTGTTAAACTTGGATAACGGAGAAAAAGAGACCGTGAAAACCGATTTTACCGGGCTGTATAAAATAGAGTGGTACCCGGGTTTCAACTATCAGATTACGGGAGATAAAGAAGGGTATGAGCCCGATATCGTGAACTTAAGCTCTACGGGTATCCAGCCCAACTCCGAGCTCAAGCAAAACCTGGAATTGGGGCAAGGAGCCTTTGTTTGCAATGTAGAGTTTGATCATATCTACTTCAACTTCGATAAAGCCAATATCCGCGAGGATGCCTCTGTAGACTTGGAAAAGATGTACCAAATTTTAAGCAATTCTACCAAGGTGCGTGTGGAAATTGGAGCGCACACAGACAGCCGTGGAACGGATCTGTATAACGATGCCTTATCGGAGCGCAGAGCACAATCGGTGGTAGACTGGTTGGTGGATAAAGGCATAGACATGAGTCGTCTAATAGCAAAAGGCTATGGCGAGCAAATGATAAAAAACCGTTGCGAGAATGGCATCGATTGCAGCGATATCGAGCATCAAGAAAACCGCAGAGTAGAGTTTAAAGTGATTAACGAAAACAACGATGTGATTTGCGAAAGTGGATCCAAGCAGTTTTCGGAGCTATAAACCATGGACGCAAAAACATTGTTAAGTGGCAAAGCCTCCTTCGGGAGGCTTTTTTGTTTCTTGTTATTTTGATGCGATGGAGCAGGAGATAGCGACATGGCTGCGTCAGGAGCAAACGGCTTCATCCATTCGCGCGATGGCAGAAACCCAGCTTCAGGATGCAGATGCGGTAGACCCATTGTTGCCTTGGGTAAGCCCACCCGATACGCAGTTCAATGCGCTTTGGTTATTAAAAACCGTAGTGTCTAAAAGTGGAAGTCCGTTGCAAGCGGAGCAGACCAAAAGGCTCATGCAGCAAGCGCAAGATATTACTGAGGCGCAAAGCTTATTGCTGCTCATGCAGTGCGCTTCTTTTATTACCCTTTCTGAGGAAACGCTTCCAATCTGGGAAAAGCTAGTACAGCAAAGCCGTACAAGCGGCAACAAGTTTACCCAGGCACATAGCTACAATGGGTTAATCCCCATGGTGGCCTTGCTTCCTGCCTTAAAAACAGAAGCCTTGCTTATTCTTGATGAGGGGTATAATCACGGCAGTAAGGCCGTACAAGCCCGCATACGAAACGTTAAGAAAGCCTTGGAGTCCTTGTAAACAAAAATCCCCCAAGCTTAAGCTTGGGGGATTTTTAATATAAAGCCGGATGGTGTGCTACCTTATTTCACCATTCCTGTAAACTCTGGGTTGTTGCGGTAAGCGTAGAACTCACGGTCTTTAGCTGCTTTTGCTTTCAGACTAGCGTCTGCGGCAATCGCATCTTTTAAGTGGCTCATTACTTTCGCGTCATCTTTCTTGTGTGCGTAGATAATAGCGTACAAGTAGTGGGTCATACCATCGGTTTTACCACTTTCTTGAAGCGCCTTAATGGCTTGGTCGTTTTTGTTGTCTAAGTGTAAGGCCAAGGCATTGTTAAATGTAGCAGCACCGTTAAAGTTTTTAGCAGCGGCTCCGTATTTGCAAGACTCCAAATCCAAAATACCTACGTTGTATTTTACTGCTTCGCCCGCAGCCAATCCTTTTTCAAAGTGGTCGCGTGCTGTTTTTCTGTCTCCAGCCAAACGCGCAATAACACCTAGGTTGTTGTGTACTTCTGCAGATGCGTTAATGTCTTTTGCTTTGTTGAAAAGGCTTTCTGCTTTTTCTACGTTGCCCATGTTAAACTCAATAACACCTGCGTTGTTAAATCCGCGGAAGTCTTTAGGAAACTGCTTTTGGGCTGTAGTGTAGAACTTCAGTTTCTCGGCATTGTCTTTCGTAAGCGTAGCTGCGTAAAGCATTTCTTCTACGTTGAGGTCTACTGGGTTGGTACGTGCCAATTCTAGGATTTCAGCATCGGTTTTTCCTACCACCTGGTAATTTACCATTACGGTAGATCTACGCAAGCCAGGAAGAATTTTGTCAGCAACTTCAGTATAGGTCTTAGAAAGGTTACGGATTTCCTGCTCACGCTTCTTCAAATCATCGTACATGGTAAGGATGCGTAGGATAAGCTCTTTGTCTTTGATATCAGACTTTTCCATAGCCGCTTTAAACCCTAACCAATCTTCTCCTTTCGGAGTCTTGGTGTAGAAACCTTCTTCTTTGTTGTTCAGCTTCTCGCGTCTTAGAATTCTAGCAATTACTTTTCTAGCAGTTTCAGCGCGGTCATCGGCCAGGTTCTCGTTAAAACGAAGTTCCCCTTCTGGAGAAGCATATGCTTCGATAGAGACACCAGTAAGGCTCATCGCTTCGTTCTCAGCAATTTCTTCAGCCAAAGCTTGTACTTCTTTAATATCATCCTGACGCAATTCAGAAGGACGCACATAAGCGCTGTTTTGCAAGTAGTTTACCGTAGCTTTCTGTGTGTGGTTGGTAATGCGCTTAAACTTGTCGGAAGCAACAAGCACTTTATCATCGTCCATTAATAGGTATGGAGTAACAATGGTACCCACACCAATAGGTCTTGGGTCTAACAAGCGCTCTTTGTTACCGCGTGTTAGCTTCACGTCCAATTCTAGGTTGGCGTGTTCTAGCCCTTCCTGGTAAGGAATTTTATCTGAGTAGGTGTAGTTTCCACCTTCTTTGCGGTTAATTACAGGGTTATTTCCCGCAACCTTCTCTCCTTGGAGGTAAAAAGGCTTAAAGCGCGCTACCGTCCCGTTATCACCTACTAAGGCAGGCGTAATTTCTAAGGTTACTTTTCTATCGAAATATTGGGGTGGTACGGTAGCTTTAAGTTCTACAGCTACTTCGTCACAGTGCATTTCTAATGGCGAGGGTACAACCTCGTACTTAATGGCATCTGCGTTGCGGGTCATTTTACCCAAACAGCAGCAACCCGTAAATAAAACAGCTACGGCCAGGGCGGCAATAGCAGATGGTAGCGACAATCTCATAATATGGTTCTTTGGATTTGCTTGCAATAATAGCAAGGATGCTAGCAAGTTGAAAATTTATCTACGCCTTTCCGCAACTTGGCTAACATAATTTTAAACTAATGGGCTTACTTCCTCTGTTAAAAGCGCATTGATAGAGCGCAGGTCTTGTTTTTGTGTGGGGTGGATATAGTTTGGAAGAAGCTCTGCTAGTGGTGCGGTGGTAAACTTTCGTTTATGCAACAGCGGGTGGGGTATGGTAACCACAGGTTCTTGGTAGCAGAGCGAACCCCTAAATAAAATATCCAAATCAATAAGGCGCGATTCGTAACCTGTGCCACGCTTCTTAGTGCGGCCCATGCGTTGTTCAATAGCCTTTAGCTGGTGCAACACCTGGTTGGGTGCTTGTGGGCATGCTAAAACCAGCACTTGGTTTAGAAAATAGTCTTCGCTTTCAAAACCCCAGGCGGCAGAACGGTACAGGCTGGATACGGCTATGGGGTTGCCAAAGGCTTGTTTCATATGCTCTCGCGCTATAGAGAGCTGTTTTTTAGGGTCGCCCAAATTGGCACCCAACAGAATTACGTACATCGCGCTGGGCAACCACTGGGCACGCTGCAAAACCTCTCTTGTAAAAGCCGTATGCATCTTTAGGCTATAGTTTTAAATTCGCACAAACTACCAGAAAAAATATGAAACAGTTCTTCAAATTTATGTTCGCTTCCATGCTGGGTACCGTGTTGTCTGGCTTGGTATTGTTTTTTATCTGCCTAGCCATAATCACGGGTATGGTGGCGTCTTCCATGTCCGATTTGCAGCAAAAGCAAAAAACGGCCAATGTAAAAGAGAACTCGGTTTTATTGGTGGATTTGGATCAGCAGATTCAAGAACGCGGCTCCAAGGAGGATTTAAACATCAACTTTGGCCCCATCCAGGCGGCCAATTATTTGGGTGTTCACGATGTAGTGGAGAACCTAGAAAAAGCGGCTAAAGACGACCGCATCAAAGGTATTTACCTCAAAAGCACCTTGCCGTTAGCTGGCATGGCGCACTTGCACGATATCCGCGAGGCATTAAAGGAGTTTAAAGAAAGCGGTAAGTGGATTATGGCGTACAACGAACTGTATTCGCAAAAGGGGTACTACATGGCCTCCGTAGCCGATGAAGTATACCTGTTTCCCGAGGGGGCTGCCGAAGTTAAGGGGATGTCGAGTACCATCATGTTTTTTAAAGGTGCTTTGGAAAAAATTGGTGTAGAAGCCCAAATAATCCGTGGAAAAAACAACAAGTTTAAATCTGCGGTAGAGCCGTTTATGTACGAGAAAATGAGCGATGCCAACCGCAAGCAAATGACGGAATTCATCGGTGATTTCTGGACCAACATGAAAACCGATATTGCTGAGGCGCGTGGACTTACTGTAGAGCAGGTAAACGAGATAGCCGATAATCTTACCAGCGTTTCGGCTGAAGGCTCTTTGAATGCTGGATTGGTAGATGCACTGATTTACGAAGACGAATTTCTTCGCAAGCTGGCTGATAAAGTGGACGAAGAAGATATAGACGACATTAACTTTATTCGCATCAACAAATACAAAAACGCCAAGCTGCCAGCAGGCGAAGAAGGCTACAAGCGCAGTAAAAATGAAATTGCGGTAATCTACGCCAACGGAGAAATTGTGAGTGGTAAAAGCGATGAAACGCAAATTGGCTCTACGACCTTTGCCGAAGCTATTCGCGAGTTGCGCATGGATGATGACACCAAAGCAGCTGTTCTTCGCGTAAACTCTCCCGGTGGAAGTGCATTGGCCTCAGAGGTTATCTGGAGAGAGCTTACCCTATTTGCACAAGAAAAACCCCTGGTAGTTTCTATGGGTAATTTGGCCGCATCGGGTGGATATTACATTGCCACGCCAGGTGCCAAAATCTTTGCTGGCGAAAACACCATTACGGGTTCTATTGGAGTATTTGGTATCCTGCCCAATATGCAAGAGCTGTTTACCGAGAAAATGGGCCTCTCCTTTGACGGTGTAAAAACCAACCAATTTGCAGACCTGGGCGATCTTTCCAGACCGCTTACCGATGCGGAATACGCTATCCTGCAAAACCAGGTGGAGAAAACCTACAGCACCTTCTTGCAGCGTGTAGCTGATGGCAGAGACTTGGAAGTAAGTTACGTAGATGGCATCGGCCAAGGCCGTGTTTGGAGTGGTGAAGACGCTTTAGGAAACGGTTTGGTAGACGAAATAGGAACCCTGCAAGACGCGATTGAAGAAGTAGCGGCTATGGCCGAAATTTCGGACGACTACCGCCTTAAGGGCTACCCAGAATTAAAGGATCCGTTTGAGAAAATTTTGGAAGAGCTCAACATGGAAACGGTTCGTGCTAAACTGATTACCGGTTACGTAAAAGATCCGCAGTTGGTACAGATTATGGAGCAAATCCAACAAGTAAAAGAAATGAGAGGCGTACAAATGCGGATGCCTTTTATGGTCTACTAAGCGTTGTTAAATATCAATAACGTAGCAAAAAAGCCTCAGTAATGAGGCTTTTTTGTTGCCATGTCGTTGGAAAGCTCATCAAATCTTAGGAATTTACCCAACATGCTACCGCCACCTATTCCAGAAGATGATGCAGAACGGCTTGCAGAGTTACTGTCTTACTCCATACTCGATAGTGAGCCCGAGTTGGATTACGACACCTTAGTACGTGTTTGCGCAGAAATATGCCACACCCCCATGGCCCTAATTACTCTTGTGGATAAGGATCGCCAGTGGTTTAAAAGTAAAGTAGGCAACATAACCGATTCGGAAACACCACGGAAGGAGTCTTTTTGTGCACACGCCATTTGCGACCCCGACAATATCTTTGTGGTTTCGGATGCTCGCACAGACGAGCGATTTAAAGACCACCCTGCAGTAGTCGGAGCGCCTTACGTGGCCTTCTACGCAGGCATACCCCTGAAGTCTGATAAGGGGCACCCGATAGGCACCCTGTGCATTATCGATGATAAGCCCCAAGAGTTATCCGAAAACCAGAAGCTAGCATTGCAATTGTTGTCGAAACAGGTGATGTCGCTCCTTGAGTTACGGAAAAAAAATAACCAGTTGGAGCTGGCCCTGAAAAAGCTAGCTGCCAATAACAAAAGTCTGGAGAGTTTTGCCTTTAAGGCGGCTCACGATATCAAATCGCCCCTAAATAATATTAGTGCCCTTTCGTCTTATTTAGAAACGCATTACACCGAGGATGCCTCAAAAGAGGGAAAGGAAATGTTGGCGCTCATCGGGAAATCTGCTACGGTGCTTCGGGATATGGTAGATGGTATGATGGAGCACGCTCGTGCAGACCAAGCTTTGGAAGACGCTTTGTCTGAGCTTACCCTACATACCGTGTTCTCTGACATGAAAGCATTGTTCTCGAGATCCGATGTTACGCTGTCTTTTACTACCAACGTAGATAGCATACGTTTCCATAAAAGTGTGCTAGAGCAAATAGTATCCAATCTCATTGCCAATGCTGTAAAGTACAGTGATAAGGAACATACAGCAATTCAGGTTTCATTTGATCTAAATACAGCGCAAAAACAACTTACTATTGCTGTACAAGATAACGGACCAGGGATACCGGAAGAGCATCAGAAGCAGATCTTCGAGCTTTTTCATAAACTGCATGAGCAAGATCGTTTTGGCCAAGAGGGTACCGGCACCGGTTTGGCAACCGTAGACCGCCTAGTGCAGTTCTACGGAGGTACGATTGAGGTTTCATCCAACCTGGGGGAAGGGACTCTGTTTACGATGACCTTTCCATATCCGTTGAGTATTTCCTCCTAAATCATCTCGCTTTTTGGTTGCGTGCGCTTGCGAACCGCCAGGGAAATGGCAATACTACCGATAACAGTAGGGGCAACCCAAGGTACAACAGACCAGTAGCCCGTTAGTAAGCCTTCTAGCAACGAGCGGCCTCCAAAAACAAAAAACGCGGTGTAAGCAGCAATACCGGTAGAACACATGCCTACAATATGCTCCTTGAGCCAATGTGTTGGCGCTGCTTTTTGAGTGTAATATTTTACTACTTGTGGAAGCCCCGATACGCCCAATCCACCAAAAATAAACATGAGGATGGCGGTGCCTTGTCCACCCAAAACAATGCCGTAAGCAATAAGCGCAAATCCAGCCAGGACTATAGTGATTTGCATGGCTTGATGCGCCCGCTGAAAAGCCGCACTGGTTCCTTTTTTGTGTTTTAGAATACCAATGCCATACCAGAGTGGATTGGCCGTAATGAGGCTAAGAAAGCCCAGAAAGGCTGCGGCAATGTACTCGCCAATGACAACGTTCTTTACGCTAAGCAAAGCAGCAGAGCCCACCACCATCCACATAAAAAATACATAGGCCTTGCCAAGGCGCACGTGGTTAATACCGCCCTTGCGGGTGAAAATGGGAATCCAGAAAATGGCTAAACTCAAAAATCCGGCAATGACATGGGTTAAGGTGAGTACGTGTATAAGCGTTTTCATAGCAATAGGTTTTGAGCAAACCTACTATGCCAGGACCCTTTACAGCAAAGGCTTTGTGACGGATGACAAGCTGGGGGATGGATGGCAAACCCAATGTGACGAAGTACAAACTGCTGGGATTAATGCATTTTGACTACCCCGCTTTTAGTTAAGCGTTTTTGTCTGGATTAACCCTGACAAAGCTTGGCTTTCGTCAGCCTGTAGGGCAAATTATGCTTAGCACATAATTTGGGTTAATGCAACCTACTTTTTATCTCCTCAATGTAACTGCGCGAAACGGGAATAACGGTATCCGTATCCGATAAACGGAGTCGCAGTCCTTGTGCATTGCCATTGACTTCCACTACGGCATCTAAGTTTACAAGGTAGGATCTATGGCAGCGAATTACCGAAGGTGCATCGAGTGCCTCTAGGGTATTTTGCAGGGTGTTCCGCTCTACGGTTTTTGCCACGCTACCGTCTTTTTTATGGTACAGCGCCACGTAGTTTTGCATGGCTTCTGCGTACAGGAGTTCACTTCCAGGTGCTTTCAGGTTGTTATCCGTTTCTTGTTTTTTCTGAGATCCAGTAGCTATGGAGCTGGCAATGCCTTGGTTCTTCTTAATGGCGTTGAGTTGTACCATTAATCCCGAGAAAGCCAGAGGGAAAATACCCACCAAAAAGGTGTTCCAGAGCATAAACAGGGCGCCACCCCAGTTCCACCCGCCACCCGAGAGCCACTGCAAATACGCGTAGTTGCCCAAGGCAATCCACAACAACAGCAGGGCGGCCTGTAACAGCCACTTGCCCAGGGTAAAGGTGGGAACATCGGTGCGAATGCGCAGCACAAAACGCATCACCACATCGAATACCAGACCAAAAACAAAGGTGATGCCTCCAAATCCGAGGCATATCCAAAACAAGTTATCGCCTACACCACGAATGCCAAAAGGCTTGAGTACAAAAAGAAACAGCGTAACAAACAAGGCGATACCCAACATGCTTTTTAAAATAGCACCAAAGGATCCGCGGTCTGGAAAGGGCTCGTTAAATTTTTGTAGAAGCTTTTTCAAAACAAGGCTTGTTGATTGGCTTTGCGTTGTTCTAGGGTAATGTGGTAGCCACTGTGGTTGCGCCAATTGAATACGCGGCCATCGCTAAACAACCAGTACTGGCCCTTAATGCCGCTTAAACGCCCTTCGATTTCGGGTACCTTGTCTAGCTTTAAAGATTTGGCTTTGGTAGGATACTCCAAAACGGGGTAGTTAAACTCCCAAATATCATCGTTGTCCGAGATAAAATCACGCAACTCTTCGGGCAGCTCGTAGGCCGCATTTTCCTTTTCTTCCAGCAAATCGGCCTCGGCTACGTGATTTTTTACCATGGCTTGCCACGAGGTTTTGTCGGAGTAAAAATCTTTGAGGAACACTTCAATATCGCCTGCCAGTTTGCGGTAGGGAACCTCAGCTAAGATGATGGCAGCTGCCGCACCTTGATCCAGCCATCGCGTGGGTACTTGTTTTTCTCGGGTAACGCCTACTTTAAGGCCGCTGCTCAGGGCCAAATACACAATGTGCGGTTGGTTGTGGTTGCGTTCCTCCCATGCTACATCGCGGCCTTTGCCCAGGTGGGCCTCACACAGCTCGGGTTTTATTATGCAGGGTGATGCTTGCGGAGCATCTCTAAAACAGGGATAGCACAGGCCATCGCCAAAAGTTTTATTGGTATCGCGCCCGCAAAGGGTACAGTTTATTTGCCCGGTGAATTTTAAAACCACATCTTTTCCAACCCAGTCGTTTACGGGCATGGATTCATCAAAAGGAAAGCTATATTGCACCTTGGTTTCCTGAATGCGAACCGGCATTTTTTTTACCATTCCCTGCAATACCATAGAATTGTGTTGTAATTTTAGTTAGTTGACCAAAATAAAGCAATCCATGGCTTTAAACACGGTTTTGGCGTGGTTCATTCGCAAAAGAATCCACCAAATAGAGTTGTTCTGTAAGTATCCGCTGGAAGTACAGCAAGAAGTACGGCAAGATTTAATAAAGCGTGCTTCCAATACCCAGTGGGGGTTGGCGCACCAATTTTCTAAGATAAAAACGCTGCAAGATTTTAAATCGGCCATGCCGTTGCAAGACTACGAGGATATTAAACCCTACGTAGATCGATTGATGCAAGGCGAGCAAAACCTCTTGTGGCCTACGGAAATTAAATGGTTTGCCAAGTCTAGCGGTACCACGCAAGACCGCAGCAAGTTTATCCCCGTAAGCCGGGAAAGTCTGGAAGATTGCCACTACAAAGGCGGAAAAGATTTGCTGAGCCTTTTTTACAATGCCAATCCCGAGGCGCAGATTTACGATGGAAAAAGTCTGGTTATTGGCGGTAGTAGCGAGATCAATGAGATGAGTGCCGACTCCTATAGTGGCGATTTATCGGCTATCATCATAAAAAATCTACCGTTTTGGGTAGAGCTAAAGCGTACGCCCCAAAGCAATGTAGCGCTAATGGCCGAGTGGGAGCGCAAGATTGACCAAATGGCCGACATTACCATTGAAGAAGATGTTACCAACATTGCAGGAGTACCTTCCTGGACCTTGGTATTGTTAAAGCGCATCCTGGAGAAAACGGGCAAAGAATCCATTGGGCAGGTGTGGCCCAATCTAGAACTGTACATGCACGGGGGCGTAAATTTTGAGCCGTATCGCAAGCAGTTTCAAGACTTGTTGCAATTGCCCAACATGCGCTACTACCAAAGTTATAATGCCTCGGAAGGATATTTTGGGGTGCAAGATGGTAACATGCTGCAAGATATGTTGCTCATGTTGGACTACGGTATTTTCTTTGAGTTCATCCCAGAAGAAGAATGGGACAAATACCAACCCGAAACGCTGAATCTGGGCGATTTGGAAGCCGGGAAGCAATATGCTTTGGTCATCTCCACCAACGCAGGTTTGTGGCGCTACAAACTGGGGGATACCATTAAAGTAACATCCACCCAGCCCTTTAAAATTAAGGTGAGTGGAAGAACTAAATTCTTTATCAATGCTTTTGGCGAGGAATTGGTGGTAGAAAATGCCGACCAAGCCGTGGCTAAGGCGGCCATTATTGCCAACTGTTCGGTAAGCGAGTACAGTGCGGCTCCCGTGTACATGGAGAACAGCGAAACCGGTGGCCATGAGTGGCTGGTAGAATTTGATAAGCATCCTGAAGATATGGCGCTGTTTACCAAAGCTTTAGATGGAGAGTTGCGCGCTTTAAACTCCGACTATGATGCCAAGCGTACGGGCGATTTAACGCTGCGTCCACCCAAATTACACGTAATGCCACAAGGCACCTTTTATGCCTGGTTAAAATCGAAAGGAAAGCTGGGTGGCCAGCACAAAGTGCCCCGTTTGTATAACGATAGGAAGTTTTTGGATGAGATTTTAGCCTTTTCCAAAGCAAAAATGACCGTTGGAGAAGCTGCTCAGCGCTAAATGTTTACTTTAGGATCGCAAAAACGGGATTTATGCATATTGCCATTGCTGGAAACATTGGATCTGGAAAAACGACACTCGCAGAATTATTAGGAAAACATTTTGGCTGGGATGTGCACTATGAAGATCCCATGAACAACCCGTATATCAACGATTTTTATCAAGATATGCAGCGGTGGTCTTTCAACATGCAAATCTTTTATCTCAACAGCCGTTTCAATCAGGTGTTGGAAATTCGCAAGAGCGAAAAAGACGTAATACAAGACCGCACCATCTATGAAGATGCCCACATTTTTGCCCCGAACTTACACGATATGGGCCTGATGACCGGGCGCGATTTTGACAACTACCTGGAGCTTTTTAAGCTCATCGACCAGTTTGTTTCTCCACCCGATCTGATCATCTATCTCAAAGGCTCTGTACCCACCTTGGTGTCGCACATCCAAAGTAGAGGAAGGGCCTATGAAGAATCCATACGCCTAGACTACCTGCGCAAGCTCAACGAGCGCTACGAGGAGTGGGTAGCTTCTTACGATAAGGGTAAAATTTTAGTGGTGGATGTAGATAAAAACAACTTCCACAACAACCCGGAAGATCTGGGCGACATCGTAAACCAAATCAATGCCGAAATCAACGGCTTGTTCTAAAACATTTGGAGTTCACTTTTAACAAGGCGCTAGCTTGATGGTTATCGGGTTTTGCTTCTAACTTTAGGCTTCCAGCTTCCTCCTTTCTTGTTACTTTTGAACCCTCAAGATTACGCACATGAAAATTTCCTATAACTGGCTGTTGGATTTTTTGCCAGCAGACTACCATCGCAGTCCAGAAGAACTCTCAGAAATACTAACCGATACCGGTCTCGAGGTGGAAGGTGTATCCGAGGTGCACTCGGTACCCGGAGGATTGGCAGGCATTGTTATAGGCGAAGTGCTTACCTGCGAAAAACACCAAAATGCCGATAAACTCAAGTGCACCACAGTTAATCTGGGTGGCGAAACGGTACCCATTGTTTGTGGAGCACCTAACGTAGCGGCCGGCCAAAAGGTGTTGGTGGCTACGGTAGGAAGTACGGTGTATCCTACCGATGGTGAACCTTTTGAAATTAAGAAAGCCAAGATACGGGGGGAGGTATCGCAAGGCATGATCTGTGCCGAAGACGAGCTAAGCCTGGGCCAAAGCCACGATGGTATTATGGTGTTGCCCGAAGATGCCCCAGTAGGAGAGAAGGCGGCAACCTACTTTGAAGTGTCATCAGACTACCAAATAGAAATAGGCCTCACACCCAACCGCACCGATGCTATGGGGCATTTGGGTGTAGCGCGCGACATTGTGGCCGCACTCAACTGTCGCGAAGGAAAGCAGCTGCAGCTCATCCAACCCAAACCAGAAAATCAACTTAGTAAGGGCAATTGCCCTGTTGAGGTATTGGTAGAAGACAGCGAGCGTTGCCCACGCTATGCAGGTGCTGTAGTAGAAAACTTAAGCGTTAAAGAGTCGCCAAAGTGGCTGCAAAATCGCTTAAAAACCATAGGGTTAAAGCCTATAAACAATGTAGTAGATGTTACCAATTACATCTGCCATGGCTTGGGGCATCCCATGCATGCCTTTGATTTAGCGCAGGTTTCCGATAATAAAGTGGTAGTGAAGACCTGTAACGAGGGTACCCCGTTTACCACCTTAGACGAGGTGGAGCGCAAGCTAGACGCTCGCGATTTAATGATATGCAATGCGCAAGACCCCATGTGCATCGCGGGAGTTTTTGGTGGAAAAGATTCGGGGGTATCCAACCAAACCCAGGCCATTTTTTTAGAGTCGGCTTACTTTAACCCGGTTAGCATTCGCAAAACGGCCAAGCGCCATACCTTAAACACCGATGCTTCTTTCCGGTACGAGCGCGGTATAGATCCCAATGCTACGATAGATGTGTTGCAGTATGCGGTTTCGCTTTTAGCAGAAGTAGCTGGAGGAAAAATATCGGGTGGATATGCCGATGTAGTTTCCCAGCTGGAACGCAGTTTCGTAGTAGATTTTTCACCCAAACGCTTTTTTCAGTTGGCGGGAATTACCCTAGCCGAAGAAAAGATGGAAAGCATCTTGGCAGACTTAGATATTGCCATAAAAGAAAAAACAGCGGAAACCTGGAAACTGGAAGTGCCGGGCTACCGCGCTGATGTAACGCGCCATGCCGACATCTGCGAAGAAATCTTGCGGATTTACGGATTTAATCAGGTACCCATACCCGAAAAAATTGCACTTACTCCGGGTAAAAAGACCTATCCCAGCCTACACCAATTTAGAGAAATGCTCTCGGGGCTGCTAAGCGCTAGAGGCTTATCAGAAGGGTTGTCAAACGGACTTACCCGCAGCAGTTTTGCCGATAGCTCTGAGGAAATAGCCAAGCAATCCATAAGCTTGCTAAATCCTTTGAGCAGCGATTTGGGCATCCTGCGCTCGCACACCGTATTTTCTGCGGTAGAAACGGTACTGCACAACAGCAAGTTTAGCCAAAGCAAACTGGCCCTTTACGAGTTTGCGAAAAACTACATTAAGCACGGCAATGGCTATGGCGAATCCGAAGAGCTGTGCATTACCTTGGCCGGAAAGGCCACGGAAGAGTCCTGGATTTCGGGGTGGGAAGATACCCAATGGCATCACCTAAAAAATCTGGTGCATTTGGTGCTGGAACGCTGCGGACTGGATAGTGGCGTAAAAACCAAACCGGCAAAAGTGTTCTGGGCCGATTATGCGATGGAAATACAAGTGAAGAAAAAGCCTGTAGTAACCTGGGGTAAAGTGCACCAAAAATGGTTGCGCGATAACGAAGTAAAGCAACCGGTATACTATGCGCATTTTAACCTTCAAGCTCTGTTTGAGGCCTTTGGTACTCGGAAAAAAGTAATTCAGGAGCTGCCAAAGTTCCCAGGCTCGCGTAGAGATTTAAGCTTGTTGTTGGATAAGCAAGTTACCTACGATGCTCTAGAAAAAGAAGCCAAAAAAGCGGCCAGTGCTTTGTTGGAAGACATTTCCTTGTTTGACGTGTACGAGGGTAAAAACCTGCCCGAAGGCAAAAAATCATACGCGCTTAGCTTTTACTTTAGAGACCCCAAACGCACCTTAACCGATAAGGAAGTGGACGCTAGCATGGATAAAATATCCAACCGACTGTGCACTACCTTTGAGGCAACCCTGCGCTAGTGAGAATAATCCTCTACATAGTAATCAAAGCCTGGATATGGTTTTCCCTCCGCCTCTTTTTCCACGAGGTAAAGGTGACGGGCAAGGGAAATATACCCAGCAACAAACCGGTTATTCTTATTGCCAACCATTGCAACACCTTGCTGGATCCCTTGCTTATGGTTACGGCTTTGCGCAAAAAGGTGTGGTTCCTTACCCGATCCGATGTGTTTCGGAAAACGCTCATTGCTCGCGTGCTCAATTTCTTAGGAGCCATGCCCGTGTATCGGGTTTCGGATGGATTTAAAGAGCCGCTTAAAAACGCGGTCACTTTTTCTCGCTGCCGCACGATACTCAACAATAAGGGCATCTTGGCATTGTTTCCAGAGGGCACGCACTACCAGCACCGTACCCTGCGTCCTTTAAAGCAGGGCATTATGCGTATTTGGCAAGAAAACCCAGAAGCAGTAGTGGTGCCGGTAGGATTAAATTTTTCGCACCTCTCTAGCAGTAAAGCCAAGGTGGGTGTGTACTTTGGAGAGGCCATAGCCTACGATCCGGCCATCACCAAGCAGCAGTTGCATACGGCATTGGAACAACAAATGCGCGTAGCAGAAAACTATCCCGAAACCGATAGCCTGCTAAATTTATCCTGGAATCAGCACCACATCAATACCATTATTGAGCCTGGCAAAACACCTGCGGCACCGTGGTTAGCCGTACGCGATATTTTGGGAAAGTTCCCCACCTTAACCAAGCCCTTTGGTTTTTGGAGTTACGTAAGCAACATGTTACTGGCTGCTGCATGCTTGCCTTTAGTGCTGGTGGCTGCACCTAGTGAAATTGCCTTTTTATTAGTAAACCGCATTGTACTTCGCGGTATTAAAGATCCTCAGTTTCACCTGGCTATTGCTTGGGTAAATAAGCACGTTTGGGTTACCGCATTGGCGTGGATCTGCTTTGCTTTTTGGTGGAATGCGGGACTGTTCTCGGCTTGGGGTATGCTGTTATTGCTCATGCTCCTCGGGCATATGGTACTGCCTCTGTTTAAGCGCAATGTAGCTTCCTTAATGGCACAAATTCGCTACATATCGCTGGCGAATCCGCAACAGCAAGCTTTTAAAAGTTGGTTTGAAACCGTTGTAAATCAATAGGTTATAATTTTGGCATGCGATTTGGTTATTCTTAGCTGAACCAAAATCTTACATGCCATGAAAAAGCTCCTAATCTTCATCCTATTGACGCTGCCACTGGTTTCCATGGCAGACCATAATCGCAACGGGTATTTTGCAACCATAAACATCCACACCAATATCACCTGCAGTTACGAGGTGTATGTAAACGGAGTGTTTTACGATTTGCGCAACAACCTTAGTATTTTTGATTTGCATCCTGGCGAACACCACATTAAAGTAGTGGCCCACAGCGTAAATCGCAGAGGCTACGGACGGGTACAGGTGGTATACAACAACGTGGTTTTTCTACCGCATGGAAGCGTGCTTAACGCGTGTATCAACCGTTTTGGCGATTTTGTAATCAACGAGATTGTACAGCCTCGCCAACGCGTATGCGCCCGCAGTTGCCACTTACGTCACCAACACGCATATGCGCCCCAGCGCCCACTGCGCTCCGCCCGTGCATACCGCGGAAATGCGTGCAGACGCTGGTAGCTACCGAGAAACATAAAGCTAAAAACGCAGGAGAGCCTCAAGCTTTCCTGCGTTTTTTATTGTGAGTTAAGTTACGTGACCTTACAACGAAGCCACTTCCATGCTGCGTTCTATCTTTTTTACCAGGCCTTGCAATACTTTGCCGGGACCTACTTCGGTGAAGGAAGTGGCGCCATCGGCAATCATTTGCTGTACGCTTTGCGTCCAACGCACCGGAGCCGTAAGTTGCAGGTTGAGGTTTTTCTTAATAGCCTCTGGGTCGCTCACTGCAGTAGCTGTTACGTTTTGGTATACGGGGCAAATAGGGGCAGCAAAGGCTGTTTTTTCTATGGCCGCAGCTAGCTTTTCGCGGGCGGGCTCCATCAGGGGCGAGTGAAACGCACCGCCTACGGGAAGCATCAATGCCCGTTTGGCTCCGGCTTCTTTAAGCGCTTCGCAAGCTTTTTCTACCGCTGGGGTAGCACCCGAAATCACCAATTGGCCAGGACAGTTGTAGTTGGCTGCCACTACCACACCATCTTGCTGAGCGCAAATGTCTTCTACCACCTGGTCTTCTAATCCCAGCACGGCTGCCATAGTAGAAGGTTCTACTTCGCAGGCATCTTGCATGGCCAGCGCTCGTTGGCTTACCAGTGCCAGCGCATCGGCAAATTGCAGGGTTTTGTTGGCTACCAAAGCCGAGAACTCGCCCAAGCTGTGCCCCGCTACCATATCGGGTTGCATAGCACTGGCATTGCTGGCCGCAATGGCGCAGGAGTGTATAAAAATGGCCGGTTGCGTTACCTTGGTTTGCTTCAGATCCTCAGCAGATCCTTCGAACATTATTTTGGTGATATCAAATCCCAGAATGTCATTGGCCTGGGTAAATAGGTCTTTTACCTCTTGAGAATTTTCCCAAACATCTTTTCCCATTCCTGGGAATTGCGATCCCTGACCGGGAAAAACAAATGCCTTCATCGCTTCTAAATTTTGCAGCAAAGTAAGGCATTAAAATAAAAAAGCCCCACCCTAAGGTGAGGCCAAATAATTTCTATGCATTGTTCCTTAATCTCTAGAACCTCCAAACAAACGGAGCAAAAATAAGAACAGGTTTACAAAGTCCAGGTACAGGGTTAGCGCACCCATAACCGCCACTTTAGAACCCATAGCATCGTTAGGATTCACCTCCGTGGAAATTTGCTTTAGCTTTTGCATGTCGTAGGCAGTAAGCCCTGTAAAAATGGCTACACCTAGCAGACTAATTATGTAATCTAGCATTTCGCTTCCCATAAACCAGTTTACCACCATGGCCAGGATAATTCCTATCAATGCCATGTACAGCAGACTTCCCATTTTAGAAAGGTCGGTTTTGGTGGTGTAGCCCATAAAAGCCATCAGACCAAAGGTTCCTCCCGTAATTAAAAAGGTAGTCCAAATGGTGGCAGCCGTATAAGCTAGGAAAATAAAGCTAAGGCTAATGCCCATAATGGCCGCGTACACTATAAAGGTGGTCACCAAGGCCATGGGCGACATTTTGTGCAAACGTGCCGACATGAGTAGTACCAACCCAAGCGGAGCAAACATTACAATGTAGCCCAAAGCATTAAGTCCCGATTCGCCAACTAATAATCCAACCAACTCTGGAGTTGTTCCAAACCAATAGGCTAAGGCTCCGGTAATGGCCAATCCACCCGTCATATACGTGAAAACGCGTTGCATAAAAACGCTGGCGTTGGCGCTTTGGCTATACGATAGGGTTTCTTTCTGGTAATTCATGATGTAAAAATATCTTCTAGTTCAAGTCCGAAGATATTAAGGAAATGAATTCGTTCCGCGTATTATCCTTTAAAAATTCACCGGTAAAGGCACTGGTGGTCGTTACAGAGTTTTGCTTTTGCACACCGCGCATTTGCATGCACATGTGCTGTGCCTCTATAACCACCGCTACGCCAAGCGGACGTAGCGTTTCTTGTATGCAATCGCGAATTTGATTGGTAAGACGCTCTTGTACCTGCAGTCTGCGTGCAAAGGCATCTACTACACGTGGAATTTTAGATAATCCAACGATTTGGCCATCGGGTATATAGGCGACATACGCTTTGCCAAAAAACGGAAGCATGTGGTGCTCGCACATCGAGTAAAGCTCTATTTCTTTTACGAGCACCATTTGGCGGTACTCTTCTTTGAACATAGCCGACCTTAAAATTTCGGACGGATCCAAATCATAACCATGGGTTAAAAATTGCATGGCTTTAGCAACACGTTCCGGTGTTTTTAATAATCCCTCGCGATGGGGGTCTTCGCCAATTTCCTTAATTACCCCATGGTACAAAGAAGAAAGCTTATCGATGCTCTCATCGCTGTATTTATCTATCCGTTCGTAGGCCTCTTCAGCACTGTTTCCGTTCTTACTCACCGTAGTATTCTGCAAAATTGTTTCTGGTTTCATAAAGCTTTACACAGTGCAGTTGGCACCCTAATTTTTCTTTGATTAAAGGATCTAGTATATTCCAAATGGCCACGGTTAGGTTTTCGGTAGAGGCCATCACGCCTTTCATAAACGGAACATCTAAGTTAAGGTTCTTATGATCTAGCTTATCGGTCACCGCTTCTTTAATCAAATCACTTAAAGCTTTCAAGTCACAAACATAACCAGTCTCTTGGTTTGGTGAACCTTTTACGGTGACAAAGAGGTCATAATTGTGGCCATGCCAATTTTCGTTAGCGCACTTGCCGAAGATCTCATGGTTTTTTTCTGCAGACCAGTTTTCGTTCCACAATTTGTGGGCTGCATTAAAGTGTTCTCTGCGGGTAATGTAAATCAAAGCCATGGAGGTTGGTTTTTTAAGGGGTGTTTCTTGCGTATTGCCAAAAGGCTATTTTTGCCAACAAAAGTAGTGTATGATCGTAGTTACTGGTGCGGCAGGATTTATTGGAAGTTGTTTAGTATCCGGCTTACTAAAAGAGGGATACAAAGACCTGGTTCTTGTAGACGACTTTAGTCGCGAAGATAAGGCGGGAAATTATTCCAATAAAAACGTTACAGCTACCATAGAACGCACTGCGTTTGTTTCTTGGCTCAGGGATAACCAAAACCAAGTACAATTTGTTTTCCACCTGGGTGCAAGAACGGACACTACAGAGTTTGACTACGACATTTTCGAGGAGCTGAACATTGCCTACAGCAAGGCGGTTTGGCAAGTTTGTGTGGAATTTGGTATTCCGCTGGTCTACGCCAGTAGCGCTGCTACTTACGGATTGGGAGAACACGGTTACTTAGACAGCCACAGTATCGTTTCCAAACTAAAACCGCTAAACCCCTACGGAGAATCTAAAAACGAATTCGACAAGTGGGTGTTAGACCAAGAGCGCTTTCCTCCCTTTTGGGCAGGCTTAAAGTTCTTTAATGTGTACGGCCCCAACGAATACCATAAAGGAAGAATGGCATCGGTAATCTTGCATGCCTTCAAACAAATTCAAGAAACTGGAGGGGTAAAGCTGTTTCGCTCGCACCACGAAGACTACGAAGATGGCAAGCAACTGCGCGATTTTGTCTATGTGAAAGACGTGGTATCGGTTTGCACCTTTCTTATGGAAAACCGCCCAAATAGCGGCATCTACAACCTGGGAACCGGTAAAAGCCGTACTTTCTTAGACTTGGCAAAAGCCGTATTTAAAGCGCTAGATAAAGAGCCTCAAATAGGTTTTATAGACACCCCGAAAGACATTCGCGATAAGTACCAGTATTTTACCGAGGCCAAAATGGGCAAACTGCGCGATGCGGGTTTTGAGGCACCGTTTACTTCCTTAGAAGAAGGGGTGAGCGATTACGTGAAAAATTACCTGGTTCCAGGCGAGTATTATTGATCTAAGAGCTGTTTCAGCTCCAAAAGATAGCTGCGCACGGTATTGAGTTTTTCTACCGCTTCGGCCTTAGAAGCCACCGCATTCCTATCATTTTTAAGTTGTTCTTTGGCACCACTAAGCGTGTATCCCTTCACCTTCACCAGGTAGTGAATGGTTTTAAGGTTCTCAATGTCGCTTTTGGTAAAAAGGCGATTCCCTTTTTTGTTTTTGTGCGGTTGGATCACCTCAAACTCGCTTTCCCAGTAGCGAAGGATGGAGGCATTAACCGCTAGCATATCGGCTACCTCAGAAATAGACCAGTATAATTTTTCTGTAGGCCGTTTTTTCCAGGGCATGTGGGGCTGGGGTTAGTCGAAAGACTGGTTGGCGCTCGAAGAGAGCTCAATCATACGATCGTATTCTTCTGGTGTAAGGTCGTTAAAGAAGAAGTTAATCGGGTTAATTTTCTTGTTGTCTTTAAACACTTCGTAGTGCAGGTGGGGCGCTGTGGAGGTTCCCGTAGAGCCAACATAACCAATCACGTCACCACGTTTTACTTGTTGGCCGTTAGATACGTTAAAAGCGCTCATGTGAGCATACAAGGTTTTGTACCCGAAGTTGTGCTTTAAAATAATGTGGTTTCCGTAACCTCTGCGGCTGGCTTTTACGCGTTCTACAGTGGCATCACCCGTAGCGTAAATGGGCGTTCCGGTAGGCGCAGTAAAGTCCATACCGTAGTGCATTTTGCGGGTTTTATATATTGGGTGGATACGGTATCCGAAGCCCGAGGCCATACGTGTTAAATCTTTGTTGGAAATCGGTTGGATGGCGGGAATGGAGGCCAGCATTTCCTTTTTGCGCTTGGCAAGATCAATAACCTCGTCAAAACTTTTGCTTTGGATGTAGAGGTCGCGAGAAATACGATCGATACGCGAGCGTGTTTCTACTACCAGATCACTAAATTTATATCCTTCCAATTGGCTGTAGCGATCTACACCACCAATACCTGCGTTTCGTACTGTTTTTGGAATGGGATCGGCTTCAAAAATTACGCGGTAAATGTTGTTATCGCGCTTCACCACATCCTTCAATACATCATTAATTTCATCAACCTTTTTATTCAGCAAAGAGTACTGAAGCTGCAACTGCTTATTTTCGCGCTTTAAGGCACGCTCTTTGGGCGAGTCGAAAAAGGTGTAAGCCAGAAAAATAATGATGCTCGCAAAAACCAAACCCGTAATGAGCGTAGAACCAATTCGCTTTAAGTGATCCTTAAAGCTTAAATTGATTTTCTCGTAGTTGAGGGTGTTAGGGTTATAAATGTACTTGTGTTTAGACATTCCCTGATTTTGGTTATCTCACGATTCGTGCAAAAGTATAAAAAAATCTCTCTAATAACTGTACTTTTGGGGCATCTAAACGGGTGTTACCGCGCCATTTACAGCATAAAACTATGACAACGAACGAAATTCGCGATCGATTCCTCGAATTTTTCAAAAGCCATGGGCACGACCTACAACAATCGGCTCCAATCGTAAATAAGGACGACCCTTCGCTGATGTTTGTTAATGCTGGAATGAACCAGTTTAAGGATGTTTTTCTGGGCAACGAAAAACCCAAACATCCACGCGTAACCAACTCCCAAAAATGTTTGCGGGTATCGGGTAAACATAACGATTTAGAGGAAGTAGGCGTAGATACCTACCACCACACCCTTTTCGAGATGTTGGGCAACTGGTCTTTTGGCGATTATTTCCAAACCGAAGCCATAGATATGGCTTGGAAATTCCTAACCCAAGAGCTAAAAATAGCCCCAGAAAACCTATATGCAACCTATTTCGAAGGACACCAAGGGGATGGCCTGGAGGCCGATACCGAAGCCAAGAATTTATGGTTAAAATACCTACCCGAGGAGCGCATTCTTAAGGGTAATAAAAAAGACAACTTCTGGGAAATGGGCGATGTAGGCCCCTGCGGTCCCTGTAGCGAAATCCACATTGATGTGCGGCCACAGGCAGATCGCGAGAAGGTGTCTGGAGCTTCTCTGGTAAATCAAGATCACCCACAGGTTATAGAAATATGGAATCTGGTATTTATTGCCTACAACCGCTTTGCCGATGGGTCGCTTAAACCACTACCGGCCAAGCACGTAGACACCGGCATGGGCCTGGAGCGTTTGGCTATGGTGCTACAAGGCAAAATGGCTACCTACGACATCGACCTCTTTGCGAAATTTATTGCCTATTTGGAGGAGGTAAGCGGTAAAAGGTATGGGCATACCGATACGAAACCCGATGTAGCGTTTCGGGTGATTGCCGATCACATCCGTGCCATAGCTTTTGCAATAGCCGATGGCCAACTGCCGAGCAACACAGGTGCGGGCTACGTTATTCGTAGGATATTGCGCAGAGCCGTGCGTTTTGGCTACAGCTTTTTAGATTTCAAAGAGCCATTTTTGTACGCTATGGTGCCCACATTGGTACATGAAATGGGTGGATATTTTGATGAGCTCAAAAAGCAAGAGCAGTTTATAATTAAGGTAATTCGGGAAGAAGAACTCGCTTTTTACAAAACCTTATCGGCAGGGATTCAAAAATTGCAGCAGTACATGGAGGAATTTGCTGCTAATAAAGATTTGCCAGGCGAAAAAGCCTTCGAGCTCTACGATACCTTCGGTTTTCCGTTTGACCTTACCCAATTGATATTGCGCGAAAATGCCTGGAAAACAAGCGAGGCTGGATTTAACAAAGCCATGGATGCGCAAAAGAATCGCAGTAAAAAAGCCGCGGCTCAGGACGTAGCCGATTGGGTGGAACTTAAGGCGGGTGAACAAACCGAGTTTGTAGGTTATGATGCCCTTACTTGCGAAACGCAAGTATTGCGTTATCGCAAGGTGTCGCAAAAAGGCAAAGACTTTTATCACCTGGTGTTGGCAAAAACGCCCTTTTATCCGGAGGGCGGTGGACAGGTTGGTGATAGCGGTGTGTTGCAATTGGGTACCGAGAAAATTGAGGTGCTTACCACCAAGAAAGAGAACAATCTGATTCTACATATCTGCGAGCAACTTCCACAAGATCTTAGCTTGGAATGTACGGCTTTGGTAGATGCTGAAAAACGCGATGCCACTAAGAAGAACCACACCGTAACCCACCTGATGCATTTGGCATTGCGCGAGGTATTGGGCAAGCATGTTGAACAACGCGGATCTTTGGTAGAACCGGATTATATGCGTTTTGATTTCAGCCACTTTGAGAAACTAAAGCCCGAAGAAGCTGCCGCGGTTGAGAACCGTGTTAATGCCATGATACGGGAGAACATAGCCCTGGAAGAATTTCGCGCAATACCTAAAGCTCAAGCCGAAGAAATGGGCGCTATGGCCTTGTTCGGAGAAAAATATGGCGATACCGTACGGGCCATACGCTTTGGACCTTCGGTAGAGCTTTGTGGAGGTACGCACGTAAAGGCTACAGGAGAAATTGCGCTAGCTAAAATAGTATCTGAAGGAAGTGTTGCCGCGGGTGTACGCAGAATAGAGGTGAAGACAGGTAAGGCCGCCCTAAACTGGTACAACGATCAGCTGGCGGAGTTGAACGCGGTTAAAGGTTTGTTCAAAAACTCTAAAGACATCACCAAAGAAGTAGCTACGGTTTTAGAGAAAAATAAGAAGCTAGAGCAACGCATTAAGGCGCAGGAAGAGAAAGAGAAACAAGCGTTTAAAGATAATTTATTGCGTGCTAAAAAGCCGCTCGCTAATGGCTTAGAGTTTGTAAGCTACGCAGGTGCAATGGATGGTGGATCGGCTAAGGACGTTGCCATACAGTGTAAAAATCAGGAAAATCTGGTAGCGGTGTTGGCTGTAAGCGATAAAGATAAAGCGATGGTGCACATTGCTTTGGGCAAGAATGCCATAGATAAAGGCCTGGATGCAAAAGCCTTAATAAAAGAAACCGCCCCACTCATTAAAGGAGGGGGCGGTGGACAAGCCGCAATGGCTTCTGCAGGAGGTAAGGACACGTCCAACCTATCTGCAGTAATTTCTAAAATTGAGGACTTGGTGAGTCAGTAAAACTCAAGTTTTGGGGAGCGCAGAAGGTCTAAGCGAATTCTGCTTTTCCTATGCCTCCCGATTTTGGAGTGCTTTCGGCTTTGTAGGCTGGACCTACGTAATCCTCGTCTGCAGAAAGACCCAGGTTTAGCATGTACAAACCGTTAAGCACGATGGCAAAAACGTAATCTGCAATAGTGGTTTTTCCAAAGCTTTGGCAAACCTCTATCCATATTTTGCATACAAAGTAAATGTTGTACACCGGTATAAAGTAATACCAAACATGGCTGTCTGGGCGACCTACAACACGGTTTAATACCATAAGGTTGTATATCGGTACAAAGATTGCCCAACCGTTTTGACCTGCTTTGTCGTAAAGCTTCCACTGTCCAACTGAGGCGATGAAAAAGAACAATCCTAAAACTAATTTGAGGCCCATGCTCATATTAGTTAAGAAATCTACTACTGTGCTGGTTAAGTCCATAATTTAATGTATTAAGCGGGATTATTTTAACGAACAAAATTTCGGGATAATATGCCACTAAAGCAACTTATCCTGTAAAAAAGACGCTTAAAAGATTTAAAAGGTTGCCTGTGGAAAGTGTTAAAAACTAAGGCTGTTTTAGCCTGTGAGACTTTTAGTTTAGTTGTGGATTGCAGTATTTTTTCACTTCCGCTTCGGTAATTTCATTATCGCAAAGAATTACCAAGCGCTCTAGGGTGTTTCTCAGTTCGCGGATGTTACCCGTCCAATGCAACTTTTGTAGGGCTTTGTACGCATTTTCTGCACACATTTTCTTCGGAATGCCGTGATCCTCGCAAATTTGCTCCAGAAAGAAATCTGTCAATACCGGAATATCTTCCGTTCGGTCATTCAGGTCGGGAACATGAATGAGAATCACTGCCAGGCGGTGAAATAGATCCTCGCGAAAATTTCCCGCCTCAATTTCCTTGCGCAAGTCTTTGTTGGTGGCTGCAATAACCCGGGTGTTTACTTTAATCTCTTTATCACCTCCCACGCGGGTAATTTTATTTTCCTGCAGTGCACGCAGTACCTTGGCCTGGGCGTTGGGTGCCATATCGCCAATTTCATCCAGGAAAATGGTGCCACCGTGCGCCAACTCAAACATGCCTTTCTTTTGTTTTATGGCCGAGGTAAAGGCGCCCTTTTCATGGCCAAACAATTCGCTTTCTATAAGCTCGCTGGGTATGGCGGCACAGTTTACCTCAATAAAAGGTTCTTTGCTTCTCGGGCTTAGCTCATGCAGTTGGCGGGCTACGAGTTCTTTACCGCTACCGTTAGAGCCTGTTATCAATACCCGGGCATCGGTGGGAGCTACTTTTTGAATGATGGCTTTAATTTCCTGGACCGCGCTGCTTTCACCTACGATGGTGGTGGAGGTCTTTTTGCTTATGCGCTTCTTAAGCTCAGATGTATTGCGCTCTAGTTTTTTTAAGGCCGTGGCGTTTTTTATGGCCACCATAATGCGGTTAAGATCAAAAGGCTTTTCTATAAAATCGGTGGCGCCTTTTTGCAATGCTTCCACCGCGGTATCTATAGTTCCATGACCAGAGATCATAATGAAGGGTGGTGGATTGAGCTCTTGTGCAGCTTCCAGCACTTCAATTCCATCCATGCCTTGCATTTTTATGTCGCAAAAAACGAGGTCTAAAGAATTATTCTTTATAGCATCTAAAGCCTCTTTGCCATTGGCAGCGGTAAGGACTTCATGCTTTTCAAACGTTAATATTTCTCCCAATGAACGCCTTATACCGGGTTCATCATCCACTATGAGTATTTGAGCCATGCTAGGATAAATCGTTTATGGTACTAAATAGGGCGCCTTCTTTTAATGCGTAAGCACACTGGTGTATTTGCTGAAACTGGTGGTTTTTGAAAATTGCCTGAAGCAGCAAACTCGACATTACAATAAAATCTACCCGCATGCTAATAAGGCCGTTTCTGTTTTGCCTGTCGTTCATACTAGAAGCGACCATTTCTTTGAGGATACGGTCCATGTCTTTTTGCAGAATAGGGTTGCTAATTTCCTCGCTGGGGTAGGATTTACCGGCATCGGCTAATATCATGTCTACAATGGAGTCAAAAGAACCACTAGAGCCTATTAGATGAGACACCTTTAGTTTTTTGAGTTCGCGGAAAAGCGGTTCCAGCTCCGCTTCAAAATAGGCGATAATCTTTTCTTTGATGGCAGCAGTTATAGGGTCTTCTGGGTGGAAGCGCTCCAACAAACGAGCAGCGCCTAGGTTTAGGCTATCCAGCCAGTAGGTGTTTTCTTGATCGGCAATAATAAACTCGGTAGATCCGCCGCCAATATCTATAATGAGGCTTTTTTCCTCGTGGATTACTCCAGCGCTACGAACCCCCAACATAATAAGTTCGGCTTCTTTTTTGCCGCTAATAACCTCAATATCCAGACTGAAACTATCCCTAACGGCATTGATAAACTCCTGGGCGTTAGAAGCTTCGCGAATGGCGCTGGTAGCATAAGCATACATCTGCGTAGCACCCGACTGTTGTGCTTCCGTCATCATCATGCGAATGGCATTGATACCACGATCGAAGGCTTCGGCTGAAATGCGTTTATCTTTAAAACCTTGAGCACCCAGTTTCACCGGGATTTTATCGCTGAGTATAAACTCAGTTTGATCACCGGTAGTATCGGCTACGAGAAGGTTAAAGGTATTGGTGCCTAAATCTAAAATGGCGGTGCGCATAGTGTTAGTGGTATTTAACCCATTTCCAGAGCTCCTTGTAAGTTACTTTTTTACCATACATTAAAATACCTACTCGGTAAATTTTTGCTGCCAACCAGGTAGCGCCCAAAAATCCACCCACCAACAGGGCCATACTTAGGATAAGCTGCCACATGGATGCGGCATCAAATCCTACCGCAACACGCAACATCATAACGATAGGCGAAGTGAGGGGAACCATAGAAAACCAAAAAGCGGCTGGCCCCTCGGGGTTGGTAATGGCAAATTCACCTACCAACAAGGCAAAAATGAGCGGTATGGTTATGGGCAGCATAAACTGCTGGGTGTCGGTTTCGTTATCCACAGCAGCACCTACTGCTGCAAAAAGTGCTGCGTAAAGGAGGTATCCACCCAAGAAATAAAAGATAAACATGCCAATCATGAGCGGGAAGTTAACGCGCTCAATGAGGTCGAATATGGCTACCAAGTCTTCAGAAGGGCCTTCTTCGTTCATCATTTCCTGTACCGCTTGTTGGCTCATTTGCTGCTGCATCATTTCGGGGTCAAACTGATCTCCAATCAATGCTACTTGCGCTACCGTGGTGAGCACCAAGGTGAGGATAATCCACATGAAAAATTGGGTGAGCCCTACCAATGCAATCCCCACAATTTTACCCATCATGAGCTGAAAGGGTTTTACCGAGGATATGAGCACTTCTACAATGCGGTTGGTTTTTTCTTCGATAACGCCACGCATTACTTGCACCCCATACATAAACACGAACATGTAAATAAGGAAGGCAAACACAAAGCCTACAATGGCCAGCTCCTGGTGGTAGGTGTCTTTCTCTTTTTTGTGGATGTCTCGCGCACTGAAGTTGAAGTTGGTATTGATGTGTGCGTAGGTCTCGGGGCTTATTTCATTGAGCTCTAATTTGTAATCCTCCAAGATGTTCTCCATCTGGTCTTTGAGGTAGGATTTTACAATAAAGCTGGGCGCTTCCTTGTAGTAAATGGCCCCCTGGTTGGTTTTAATAATGTTCTCGGGCAGGTAGAGCATGAGGGTGTAGTCGCTAGCCTCAAACTCCTCATCCGAAATATCTTTTTCGGTGTAGATAAAGGTATAGCCCTCTTTTTCTTTGAATAAGCCGTTGGTGAGTTGCAGTGGGCTTTTGTCTACCACTACAATGTTTTGCGGACCACTTTCGGATAGGCTAAAATAGATGGCTCCAGCAAAGACCCCGGCCATCAATAATGGCCCCAGCAGGGTCATAATGATAAACGACTTCTTTTTTACTCTTGAGAAATACTCGCGTTGTATAATTAATCCAATCTTACCCATGACAGCCTACGCGTTTTTGTTTACAACATCAATAAAAATATCATTCATAGAAGGCAGCACCTCCGTGGCAGAAATAATTTCCGCCTGTGGCAAAATGGTTTGCAACAGGGCATTGAGACTGTGGCCATCTTGCAGTTTTATACGTTTACTGTAAAATCCTTCTTTTGTGGCTTCGGCTTGCAGTTCGGTGGCAAACTCGGGTAAGCTCAATGCGTTGTTGTTGCGCAACGTAATGTCGTATGCATTGGGAGCAAAATCGCGTTTTACCTCCATTACGTTTCCACCCAGCACTTTTTTGCTCTTGTTGATAAGAGCAAAGCTGTCGCAAATTTCCTCTACAGAACCCATGTTGTGGGTGGATAGCATAATAGTAGCTCCGTTGTCTTTGAGGTGCATAATTTCTTTGCGTATCACCGCAGCGTTGATGGGGTCGAAACCGCTAAAAGGTTCATCGAGGATAATGAGCTTGGGCTGGTGAATGACCGTGGTAATAAACTGTATTTTTTGCGCCATCCCCTTGGAAAGCTCCTCCACCTTTTTGTTCCACCAAGACTGAATATCGAAACGGTCGAACCAATACTTCACTTGCGCTTTAGCCTCGGAAACGGAAAGGCCTTTGAGACGTGCTAAATACAAGGCTTGCTCGCCTACGGTCATCTTTTTATACAACCCGCGTTCTTCGGGCAGATAGCCAATAATTTGGATGTGCTCGGGTCGTAGTTTTTCTCTGTTTATGGTTACCGTTCCTGTATCGGGTGCGGTAATTTGGTTAATGATGCGGATGAGTGTGGTTTTACCCGCACCGTTGGGGCCCAACAGACCAAAAATTTCGCCTTCCTTCACGGTGATGTTCACCTCGGAAAGGGCTTGGTGATGGATAAAAGATTTACTGACATCAACTGCTTCCAGCATGCGCATAAAATTTTGTGGGAAGATACTAGATGTTCCTAAAAGGTAAATACCGGTCATCAAAAAAGGAGCTGTGTTGGCAGCTCCTTTTTATTGGTTCTGTGTATAGTTCGATTTACCCAAACATCTCTTTTACCCTTTGGAAAAAGCCTTTATCCTTTGTACCGGGCTTAGGAATAAAGTTCTCCGATTCCTTCAAAGATTCCAGGGTAGCCTTTTCGGTTTCGTTGAGCTGTTGGGGCGTCCAAACATTCATGTTTACAATGAGGTCACCACGGCCGTAGCCATTTAAATCGGGTAAACCTTTGCCGCGCAGTCTAAGTAGTTTACCACTTTGCGTACCCGCTTCTATCTTAATGCGTGCTTTGCTTTTTACTAAAGGTACTTCGGCATGGCCACCTAAAGCTGCATCAATAAATGAGATGTAACAATCGTAGTGCAGGTTGTTGCCATCGCGTTTTAGGTAGGGGTGCTCTTGCTCTTCGATCACTACCAACAAATCTCCAGGAATGCCGCCCATGGGTGCTGCATTTCCCTTGCCATTTAGGCTGAGTTGCATGCCTTCTTCCACACCGGCTGGAATATCTATGGAGATTACCTCTTCTTTGCGTTTTAGGCCATTGGCATCGGCATCTTTGGGTTTGTTGTTTAGGGTTTTACCTGTACCATGACACGCAGGACAGGTAGTGGCCGTTTGCATTTGGCCCAAGATGGTATTCATTACTCGGTTTACTTGCCCCGAGCCACCACAAGTATTACACGTGCCGTAGGTAGCGCCTTCGGCCTCTACCAGCTTGTTTACCTTAACTTTTTTCGTACAACCTTCGGCTATTTCCTCTAGGGTAAGCTTTACCTTAATGCGTAGGTTAGAGCCGCGTGCTCTCCGTCTGGCTCCTCCGCCACCGCCACCAAAACCACCTCCAAAGGCACCGCCAAAGATGTCTCCGAACTGGCTAAAGATGTCGTCCATAGACATACCGCCACCAGCTCCACCGCCAAAGCCACTGCCGGCTCCAAAAGCCTGGTGACCAAACTGATCGTACTTGGCCCGTTTTTCATCGTTGCCTAGAATCTCGTAGGCTTCAGCAGCTTCTTTAAACTTGGCTTCAGCGTCCTTATCGTCTGGATTTTTATCGGGGTGGTACTTAAGTGCTAGCTTTCGGTAGGCCTTTTTTATCTCGTCTTTACCTGCTCCTTTACTGAGTCCTAATACCTCGTAGTAATCTCTTTTACTCATAATGCCATTTTATTGTCCTACGACTACCTTAGCGTAGCGTAACACTTTGTCGTTGAATAGGTAACCCTTTTCAATGATGTCTACTACCTTACCTTTAAGTTCGGGTTTGGGTGCAGGGATGTTGGTTATGGCTTCGTGCTTGTCGGTATCAAAATCGTCTCCCGCCTCAGTGGCCATGGGTTTTAGCCCTTTGTTTTTAAGGGTGTTGGACAGCTTGTTGTAAATCAGCTCAAATCCTTCCTTTATGGCATCAATTTCTTTGGCTTCAAGGTTGGATGCGTTAGCGCGCTCAAAATCGTCTACTACAGGGAGCAATTCCTTTACCAGTTCCGATCCGGCATTTTGCATCAAATCCAGCTTTTCTTTGCTGTTTCTACGTCTAAAGTTTTCAAAGTCGGAGTACAGGCGCAGGTATTTGTCGTTGGCCTCCTGGAGTTGCTTTTTCAGCAAGGTAATTTCGTCTTCTTGCTGTTCTTCTATGCTTTGCTCTTCCTCGTTTTCTGGGGTGGCATTCTCAGCCGATTCGGCAGTGTTTTGTGTCTGCTCATCCTGAACCGCTTGCTCCTCGTTCTGCTTTACGTCCTCTTCGGTATGGGTTCCTTTCTTGCTCATGCTCAATTTCCTATTTATTGCTGTTTCCTGTAAGGCAAAATTGTTGCCAAAGGTTTCCTTCCTGCCATTTTGACAACAAAAAACCCCTTTCTGGGAAAGGGGTTGCAAAGATAGGGTATCTTATAATTCTAAAGCTTCTTTACGTACTTGTCTAGCTCCATGTGAAGCAGTGGCCCACGTAAATTTTTTGCGATAATTTTTCCGTCTGGATCAATTAAGAAACTGCTGGGAATGGAGTTTACTCCGTACACCTTAGCCGGCTCGCTATTCCAAAAGCCCAGGTCGCTCACATGGTAGTCCCAGCTTAGTTTGTCTTGTTCAATGGCTTTTTTCCAAGCTTCTTTAGAGCGATCTAGGGATACGCTGAATACTTCGAAACCCTTTCCATCGGTAAATTTGGCTTTGCTGTACTTCTCGTAGGCTTGTACTACGTTGGGGTTTTCTCTGCGGCAGGGACCACACCAAGAGGCCCAAAAATCGAGCAGTACATACTTTCCTTGCAGATCGGATAAAGCGTATTCTTTGCCATCGGGGCTCTCGAGTTTTATTTCGGGGGCTATGTTGCCAATGCCCGTGCCTACTTTGGCTTTTTGAGAAAATCCTAGGCTGGATATTGTTAAGGCCGCTATGGCGAGGATTGATTTTAGTTTCATAGTGTTTAGTTGCTGGTTTACAGTTATGAGTTTACGGTTGGTGTTCATGCGGTCGCTTGCCGCATCAAGCACTCTTAAATACGTACAATATCTGCGCCAATTCTGCGCAGGCGGTTTTCTATATCCTGGTAGCCTCTATCGATTTGCTCAATGTTGTGAATTACACTTTTTCCATCGGCACTCAATGCGGCAATAAGCAGCGAAACGCCAGCACGAATATCGGGAGAAGTCATTTCAATGCCTCGTAAATTTTGTGAACGGTTGAGGCCAATTACCGTAGCTCTGTGGGGATCGCAAAGTATGATCTGTGCTCCCATGTCTATGAGTTTATCGGTAAAGAAAAGGCGACTCTCAAACATTTTTTGGTGGATCAACACCGAGCCTTTGGCCTGGGTAGCTACTACCAAAACAATAGAAAGTAGGTCTGGGGTAAAACCAGGCCAGGGCGCATCGCTAATGTTTAGGATAGAGCCATCAATAAAAGTGTCGATCTCATAGCCTTCTTGCTCCGGAATAAATAGGTCATCGCCACGGAGTTCCATCTGTATCCCCAGGCGTCTAAAAACTTCGGGAATTTGACCCAATTCGCTGTAGCAAACGTCTTTAATGGTTAGCTCAGACTGCGTCATGGCGGCCAATCCAATAAAGGAGCCAATTTCTATCATATCAGGGAGGATGCGGTGCTGGGTTCCACCCAAATATTCTACCCCATCTATGTGTAGCATATTGCTACCAATACCCTCTATTTTGGCGCCCATGGCTACCAGCATTTTACACAGCTGTTGCAAATAGGGCTCGCAGGCTGCATTGTAAATGGTAGTTCTGCCTTTGGCCATAACGGCAGCCATTACTATGTTGGCGGTTCCGGTTACCGAGGCCTCATCCAGCAACATAAAAGTGCCTTTGAGGTTGCTGGCCTCTACCATATAAAAGTTTTCCTCGGCATTGTAGTTAAACTGGGCGCCCAGCTTTTTAAAGCCCTCAAAGTGGGTATCCAGCCTGCGTCTGCCAATTTTGTCGCCACCGGGTTTGGGTATGTACCCTTTTCCAAAGCGTGCTAGTAGGGGCCCCACAATCATGATGGAACCACGAAGGCCACGTCCTTTTTTCTTAAACGCCTCAGAGTTGAGGTATTCGATGTCTACTTCTTTGGCGCAAAAGCGGTAGGTGTTTTTGTCTATGCGCTCGATGTCTACCCCTAAATCTTCCAGCAAGGAAATGAGCTTGCGCACATCGATGATGTCTGGTATGTTAGAAATGGTAACTTCTTCGGGGGTTAGCAGTACAGCACAAAGCACCTGTAAGGCTTCGTTTTTGGCTCCTTGAGGGATTACTTCACCTTTGAGCCTTTTTCCACCCGTAATTTCGAATGAACCCATGGAATGTTAGTGACGTTTTTTACCACGTTTTCCTCCGTGGTTGCGTTTGCGTTTGTTATTGTTGTTGTTCCGGCTGGATTGGTTGCTAAGATCGGAAGCAGGCGCAATAAGCGTTGGGTCTTTCAGGCTCAGTTTGCCATCCGATAACTCGTGTAAGTGCTTTAAAATGGTTTCATCGCTTACGGTGTCGCGGTTCCAGTTGAGGTAACAGCGTTTCATAAGGTTTACTGTAACCAGTATTAAGGCCTGGCGCTCTTCACCAGGCTCCATGTTGCCTGCGGCTTTTATTAAATCTTGCACCGTTTTGCCGTAGTGGCCGTACTTAATGTCTCCTTTGGGGTAGGGTACATTCTCCGGGCGCTCTGTAAATTGCTCGGGCTTAGGTGTGGGGTAGGGGCTGTCTACATCAAGCTCAAAACTAGACATGATGTGCAGGTGATCCCACAGCTTGTGCTTGTAGTCTTCCACATCGCGGAGGTGTGGAAAAAGCTGTCCCATTACATTAATAATGGCGTGTGCTACTTTGTTGCGCTCATCCCGGTCGGGAATTTCTGCGCAGTATTTCACCATCTTTTGAATGTGTCTGCCGTACTCGGGTATAATCAAATGATCGCGGGTGCTATTGTATTCTAATGTCTCTGTATGCTCCATGTGTTAACCTATAACCTTCAGTTTTGCAAATCTGAGTAATAATTGTTTTTGTCCAGCCGCAGGAAAATAAACCGTAGCTTTAAAATTGGGCTCTACGCCATCGATGGCTACTACCTTTCCTTTTCCAAACTTTTCGTGTTCTACCTGTACGCCAATGGTAATGTTACCGGTATCGGGTGTACCACCACTGGGTTGTTGACGCTGTGCAACAGGTCTTAGGTTTTTAGGTTTGGGCGGTTGTATTTTTTTGGTGAATAAAGCGCCACCGTTTGAAGTTTCTTTTACGTTGGTGTTAGGCAAATTTACGGGCCAATCTACGTAACTATCTTCCAACTCTTCCAAAAAACGACTGGGTTCGGAGAAAATTAAGTTCCCCCAGCGAAATCTGCTGGTGGCATAAGAGAGAGTTGCTTTGTTTTTGGCACGTGTAAGTGCTACGTAAAACAGCCTGCGCTCTTCTTCTAGCTCGGTTCGGGAATTTACCGACATCTGCGATGGAAATAAGTTTTCTTCCAGGCCTACGATAAACACATACGGAAACTCCAAACCTTTGGCCGCGTGTATGGTCATTAGCGACACTTGGTCTTGCTGATCATCGTCTTGGTCGGCATCGGTAAGTAAGGCTACGTCTACCAAAAAGTCCTCCAAGCGCGGTGTTGTTTCTGGGTCTTCTTCTATTTGCTTTTCGCTAAACTCCTTAATACCGTTGAGCAACTCCTGGACGTTTTCGTAGCGAGCTACGCCTTCAGGAGTTTTGTCGTTGTACAGCTCCTTGAGCAAGCCCGATGCCTTGGCAATTTTTTCGGCCATGGCGTAGGCTTCTTCTTTATTGAGTTCGGAGCGAAGACTCTTTATCGTGGTGGTGAAATTATCGAGCTTGGTGCGGGTGCCGGCATTAAAGTTGCAACCAAAGTTGTTGGGGTTATTGGCTACTTCCCACAATGAGATATTGCCGTTGTTGGCGGCTAGGGTTAGTTTTTCTTGGGTAGTTTTTCCAATGCCGCGTGCGGGGTAATTTACTATGCGTTTGAATGCTTCCTCGTCATTGGGGTTGGAAACCAGCCTAAAGTAGCCCAGAAGATCTTTGATCTCTTTACGTTGGTAAAACGACAGTCCGCCAAATATTTTGTAAGGAATGTTGAGCTTGCGCAAAGCCTCCTCTAAGGAACGCGATTGTGCGTTGGTGCGATACAGAATGGCGAAGTCGTTAAAAGCGGCTTTTTCTTGATGCTGAATCTCGAAAATGCTTTGAGCAACGTACATTCCTTCCTCATTGTCCGAGTTGGATTTGTGCACTTTTATCCGGTCTCCTTTGCCGTTTTCAGTCCAAACCTCCTTTTTTATTTGGTCTTTATTGTTGGCAATAACACTGTTGGCCGCGTTGACTATGGTTTGGGTAGAGCGATAGTTTTGCTCTAGCTTTATTAAGTTGTAATCGGGGTAGTCTTTTCTAAAGTTGAGGATGTTTTGAATATTGGCACCACGGAAAGCGTAAATACTTTGTGCATCATCGCCCACCACACAGAGATTTTGGAAGCGAGCGGCTAGTTTCTTTACAATAAGATACTGGGCATGGTTGGTATCTTGGTACTCATCGACCAATATGTAGCGAAAACGGTCTTGGTATTTTAGTAAAACATCGGGGAAATCGCGAAGGAGGATGTTGGTGCGAAACAGCAGGTCATCAAAATCCATGGCTCCTGCTTTAAAGCAACGGGTCCAGTATTCGCGGTAAATTTCTCCCAACTTTGGGCGTCCGGCAGCGCGGTCATCGGCCTGGATATCTACATCATCGATATAGGCCTGTGGGCTAATAAGGTTGTTTTTCGCACCACTTATCCTACCCAGCACTATGTTGGTTTTATAGATTTTGTCATCCAACTGCATCTCCTTGATGATAGAGTTGAGGAGGCTTTTGGTGTCTGCGGTATCGTAAATGGTAAAGTTGCTGGGGTAATTTATTTTGGCAGCCTCAAAGCGCAATATCTTAGCAAATACCGAGTGAAAGGTCCCCATCCATACGTTTTTGGCCTCGCTGGGATTTACTATAGTAGCAATCCGCTCTTTCATTTCTTTGGCCGCCTTGTTGGTAAAGGTGAGCGCCAAAATATTAAAGGGGTCTACACCTTGCTGAATAAGGTACGCTATCTTGTAAGTAAGTACTCTGGTTTTTCCCGATCCTGCTCCGGCTATTACCATAACCGGGCCCTCGGTTTGCTCTACTGCCTTCCTCTGTGCTGGGTTTAACCCGCTCAAAACATCTGCTATCATTGCCACAATTTCACCTCAAAAGTAAGGCTTTACCAATACCAGAAAACAAGGTATTGCAAGGTAATTCACATCTAAACGGTTGAAAAAAAGAGAGATACAGCGAAAAAATAATTTGGTCTGTTGTAAAGTAAAAATAAACCACTACATTTGCACCCCTATTTTTTCGGAGATAGGAATGTAAAGATACGAAAGAAGCTTGATATGCCTACTATTCAGCAATTAGTAAGAAAAGGTAGAACGGACAAGATTAAAATGAGCAAGTCAGCAGCACTTGACTCATGTCCGCAGAGGAGAGGGGTATGTACCCGTGTGTATACTACAACACCAAAGAAACCAAACTCGGCCATGCGTAAGGTGGCTCGTGTTCGCTTAACCAACGGTAAGGAGGTTAACGCCTACATCGGTGGTGAGGGGCACAACCTACAGGAACACTCAATAGTATTGGTACGCGGAGGAAGGGTGAAAGACCTTCCTGGGGTACGTTATCACATTGTGCGCGGTGCTTTAGATACTGCTGGTGTGGAAGGACGTACACAGCGTAGATCGAAATATGGCGCGAAGCGTCCTAAGGATAAAAAGTAATTACAGCAGAGCTTACAGATCATGAGAAGGAAAAAGGCAAAAAGAGTAGAGACGCTACCCGATCCTAAGTTTAATGAGGTAATGGTGACGAAGTTCGTTAACAACTTAATGTTGGACGGAAAGAAGAGTACAGCCTTTAAAATCTTTTACGATGCCATAGATATCGTGGCCGAGAAGACCAAGGAGGATGGATTGGAAACGTGGAAGAAAGCATTGGAAAACGTAACACCCGCTGTAGAAGTTAAGAGTAGACGTGTAGGTGGTTCTACTTTTCAAATTCCTATGCCCATCCGCGAAGATCGTAAGCTTTCTATGGGAATGAAGTGGATGATTTCATTTTCTCGCAAGCGCAACGAAAAAGCGATGAGCCAAAAATTAGCCTCTGAGATCATTGCCGGATCCAAAGGTGAAGGTGGAGCTTTCAAGAAGAAAGAAGAAACTCACCGTATGGCAGAAGCAAACCGTGCATTCTCTCACTTTAGATTCTAAAATAGGCTTAGTTAATATTACCCATGGCAAAAAGAGACTTAAAATTCACACGTAACATTGGTATCGCTGCGCATATCGATGCTGGAAAAACCACTACTACCGAGCGTATTCTGTACTACGGTGGGGTGAGCCACAAAATTGGTGAGGTGCACGATGGTGCAGCTACCATGGACTGGATGGAGCAAGAGCAAGAGCGTGGTATTACCATTACCTCTGCAGCTACCACACTAAACTGGAGATACAGAGACCAGGACTATCACGTAAACATTATTGATACCCCAGGTCACGTGGATTTTACCGTTGAGGTAAACCGTTCGTTGCGTGTATTGGATGGTCTAGTTTTCTTGTTTTCTGCAGTAGACGGGGTGGAACCACAGTCTGAAACCAACTGGAGATTAGCAGATAACTATAACGTACCTAGAATTGGTTTCGTAAACAAAATGGACCGTCAAGGTGCCGACTTCCTGAACGTGTGTAAGCAGGTTAAGGAAATGTTGGGAAGCCATGCATTGCCATTACAATTGAATATTGGCTCTGAAGCCGACTTTAAAGGAGTAGTTGACCTAATCAACTTCCGTGGTATTACATGGAACGAGGAAGACATGGGGATGACCTTCCAGGAAATCGAAATCCCTGGTGAAATTCTTGACGAAGCGAAACAGTTGAGAGAGCAGCTTTTAGAAGCGGTTGCAGAATTCGATGAGACTCTCATGGAGAAGTATTTCGAGGATTCTGAATCGTTAACCGAAAGAGAAATTCTTGATGCACTTCGCGAGGCTACTATCTCAGGTAAGGTAGTTCCTATGATGTGCGGTTCTGCATTTAAGAACAAAGGAGTTCAGGCGATGCTAGATATGGTAATGGAGATCCTTCCATCACCTATCGATGTAGACGCGATTACCGGAACCAACCCAAACACGGAAGAAGAAGAGAAAAGAAAGCCAAACTTTGATGAGCCATTCGCAGGATTGGCCTTTAAGATTGCTACTGACCCATTCGTTGGTCGTCTTTGCTTTACCAGAGCATACTCTGGGGTGCTAGAGTCGGGTTCTTATGTTCTAAATTCAAGAACAGGTAAAAAAGAGCGTATTTCTAGAATATTCCAAATGCACGCAAACAAGCAAAACCAGATTGACTCCTTAGGTGCTGGTGATATTGGTGCATTAGTTGGATTTAAAGATATTAAAACAGGAGACACGCTTTGTGCGGAGAAATCTCCTATCGTACTGGAGTCTATGGACTTCCCAGATCCAGTAATTGGATTGGCTATCGAGCCTAAGACCCAGGCTGATGTAGATAAGCTGGGTGTTGCCCTTGCGAAGCTTGCTGAGGAAGATCCAACTTTCCAGGTGCATACCGATGAGGAAACTGGCCAAACCGTAGTTAGCGGTATGGGTGAGCTTCACTTGGATATTATTTGCGACCGTCTTAAGCGTGAGTTTAAGGTAGAAGTAAATCAAGGTGCACCTCAAGTATCCTACAAAGAAGCGATTACAGGAGCTTGCGATCACCGCGAAGTGTACAAAAAGCAAACGGGTGGTCGTGGTAAGTTTGCGGATATCGCAGTTACTATTGAGCCAGGTGACGAGGAAAATCCAGGATTGCAGTTTGTAAATGAAATTAAGGGTGGTAACGTACCTAAAGAATTCATTCCTTCTGTAGAGAAAGGGTTTAAAGAAGCGATGAAAAATGGTGTGTTGGCAGGATACCCTGTAGACAACCTTAAAGTAACATTGAAAGACGGTTCTTTCCACCCTGTGGATTCAGATCAGTTATCTTTTGAGGTTGCTGCAAAAATGGCGTACCGCGCTGCGCTTCCTAAGTCTAACCCAGTATTGTTAGAGCCTATTATGAAACTGGAGGTATTAACTCCAGAGGAAAACATGGGTGATATTGTAGGTGACTTGAACAGAAGACGTGGTGTAATGGAAGGAATGGGAGACCGTTCTGGATCTAAGGTAATTAAAGCCAAAGTGCCATTATCAGAGATGTTCGGTTACGTAACAGCGTTGCGTACTATCTCTTCGGGTAGAGCAACTTCTACCATGGAGTTCTCTCACTTTGCAGAAGCTCCTGGAAACGTTGCCGAAGAGGTTATAGCAAAGTCTAAAGGTCAGGTTAACGCATAAGGTGTAGCGAGATATGAGTCAGAAGATTAGAATAAAACTTAAGAGTTACGATCACAACTTAGTAGACAAATCTGCTGAGAAGATTGTAAAAACAGTAAAGACGACAGGTGCAGTAGTAAGCGGACCTATTCCACTTCCAACGCACAAGAGTATTTACACCGTGTTGCGTTCTCCACACGTAAATAAAAAAGCAAGAGAACAATTCGAGTTAAACTCTCACAAGCGACTGTTAGATATTTATTCTTCGTCCTCTAAAACTGTAGATGCGTTGATGCGTCTAGAGCTTCCTTCTGGAGTAGAGGTAGAGATTAAAGTATAACGAACCGCTTTAAATTAAATAGAAATGCCAGGGTTATTAGGTAAGAAGATTGGAATGACTAGCGTATACAGTGCCGATGGTAAAAACCTTCCATGCACGTTGGTAGAGGCTGGTCCTTGTGTAGTAACACAAGTGAAGACCGTTGAAAAAGACGGTTATGAGGCGTTGCAACTAGGTTTTGGCGATCGCAAGGAGAAGCATACAACTGCGGCTCTAAACGGTCACTTTAAAAAATCGGGTGTTTCTCCAAAATCTAAACTCGCAGAGTTTAGAGACTTCGAAGAAGAAAAAAGTACCGGAGACATTTTAGATGTTACACTTTTTGAAGAAGGTGACTATGTAGATGTATCCAGTACCAGTAAAGGAAAAGGTTTTCAAGGGGTTGTAAAACGCCATGGATTTGCCGGTGTAGGTGGTCAAACACACGGTCAGCACAACCGTCTAAGAGCACCGGGTGCTATTGGAGCATGTGCTACACCATCGCGTGTATTCAAAGGAATGCGCATGGCAGGCCAAACAGGTAACAAACGCGTTACCGTAGAAAACCTAGAAGTAATCAAAGTGATAAAAGAGAAAAACCTTTTGGTGATTAAAGGATCTGTTCCTGGACCTAAAGGTGCAACCCTTATCATCAATAAGTAAGCTATGGATCTTTCGGTATACAACATTAAAGGAGAAGATACGGGTAAGAAGGTAAGTTTATCCGAAGGGGTTTTTGCTATAGAACCAAACGATCACGCGATATACTTAGACGTAAAGAGCATCTTGGCGAATGCAAGGCAAGGAACGCACAAAGCAAAGCAGCGTGCAGAAATTAGCCGTACCACCAAGAAGTTAAAGCGTCAAAAAGGTACCGGTGGAGCACGTGCAGGTAGTATGCGTTCACCCATATTTATTGGTGGGGGTCGTGTTTTTGGACCTACGCCAAGAGATTATGGTGTTAAGGTCAACAAGAAGACCAAAGTAAAAGCACGCTACTCAGCATTGAGTCACAAAGCAAAAGATGGTGCAATAAAGGTGTTGGAAGACTTCAGTTTCGATACGCCAAAGACCAAAAGTTTTGTAGACGTACTGGGCAATCTAGAGCTTTCGGATAAAAAAACACTATTTGTTTTATCAGATTACAATAAAGCACTATATTTGTCCTCCCGAAATTTGAGGGGTGTTAGAGTTGTAACTCACTCGGAATTAAACACTTACGATATTCTAAACGCCAACTGTTTGGTTTTATTGGAGAGTAGTGTTGCGAGAATTAACGAATGGGATAAAAATTAAAAGTAATGGCGCAGATTATTATTAAGCCACTTCTTACAGAAAAGTCCTCTGAGTTATCAGAGAAGCGTAACGCGTTTACGTTTCTAGTGGATCGCAAATCCAATAAGATCGAGATTAAGAAGGCGGTAGAGCAGGCATACGGTGTGGTAGTAAACAAAGTGAATACTACCAACGTGATGGGGAAAAAGAAAGTGAGAATGACCCGTAGTTCATATTCTGTTGGGAGAACAAATCACTACAAGAAGGCAGTAGTTTATGTTGCTGCTGGAGATACTATTGATTTGTACGCCAATATATAAGCGGGAAAAGAGTAGATAGAGATGGCTGTTAGAAAACTAAGACCAATTACTCCAGGACAACGAAACAAGATTGTTTCTGAGTTCGATACGATTACTACGGATAAGCCGGAAAAATCGTTATTGGTAGGTCATAAAAAATCTGGAGGACGTAACAACCAAGGGCGCATGACTATGCGTTACATTGGTGGAGGTCACAAGAAGCGCTACCGTATTATCGACTTCAAACGCGATAAGCAGGATGTAGAAGCTACAGTGAAGTCTATAGAATACGATCCAAACAGAACCGCCCGTATTGCATTGGTTGAATATGCAGACGGTGAGAAAAGATATATCCTCGCACCACAAGGTCTTAAAGTAGACCAGAAAATCATCAACGGTGCCAAAGCAACTCCCGAAGTAGGGAATAGCATGTTTCTAAGGGATATTCCACTAGGTACTATAATCCACAATATCGAATTGCATCCTGGACAAGGTGGCTCGCTAGCGAGAAGTGCAGGTTCTTACGCACAGCTAACTGCTCGTGACGGAAAGTTCGCTATCGTTAAGCTTCCATCAGGGGAAACGCGAATGATTTTGGTTACTTGTTTAGCAACCATCGGATCGGTTTCTAACCCAGATCACATGCTGTTACGCAGTGGTAAGGCGGGACGCTCTCGTTGGTTGGGTAGAAGACCTCGCGTTCGTGGTGTGGTAATGAACCCAGTAGATCACCCAATGGGTGGTGGTGAAGGCCGTTCTTCAGGTGGTCACCCAAGATCTAGAAAAGGCTTACCAGCTAAGGGTTACAAGACAAGAAGACCTAAGAACAAGAGTTCTAAGTACATAATAGAAGGTAGAAAAAAATAAAGTAGGGAAGTATGAGTAGGTCACTAAAAAAGCCACCTTTTGTACACTACAAATTGGCTGAGAAAGTAGATAAAGCATTAGACTCGGGTAACAAAAGCGTTATCAAAACATGGTCTCGCGCATCTACAATAACTCCAGACTTTGTTGGATTCACCTTTGCAGTACACAATGGTAATAAGTTTATCCCCGTGTACGTAACAGAAAACATGGTGGGACACAAGTTAGGAGAGTTTTCTCCAACACGTACCTTCCGTGGACACGGTGGAAATAAGAAAGATAAAGGAAAGCGCTAAGATCGTTTGTTATGGGATCTAGAAAGAAATTACGTGCGGAAAAGCTAAGAGAGGAAAGAAAGCAAACATCTTTCGCCAAGCTAAATAATTGTCCAACTTCACCTCGCAAAATGCGCTTGGTTGCTGATAATATCAGAGGTTTGGATGTATTTAAGGCCATGGCAATTCTTAACAACAGCTCTCAAGTGGCAGCCAAAAGCTTAAGCAAACTATTGCGTTCTGCTATGGCAAACTGGGAAGCGAAGAACGAAGGACTACGTCCAGAGGAGTCGGCTTTGTTTGTTAAGGAGATCACTGTAGATAGTGCTAGAATGTTGAAGCGTATTCAGCCAGCACCACAGGGTAGAGCCCACAGAATAAGAAAACGTTCTAACCACGTAACATTGGTAATCGATAGCGCAGATAAGAAGTAATTATGGGACAAAAGACTAACCCGATAGGAAATAGATTAGGTTTCATCAGAGGATGGGACTCAAATTGGTTTGGAGGGAACGATTACGGGGATAAGATTGTCGAAGATGACAAGATCAGAAGATATCTTAACGCTCGTTTGTCCAAAGCCGGTATTGCGCGTATCGTTATTGAGCGTACGCTTAAATTGGTTACCGTTACTATTCAGTCCTCTCGTCCTGGTATCATTATCGGTAAAGGAGGTTCTGAAGTAGAGAAGCTTAAAGAAGAATTAAAGAAGCTTACGGGCAAAGAAGTACAAATCAACATTTTCGAGATCAAGCGTCCGGAGTTGGATGCAAGCTTAGTGGCTGCAGGTATTGCACGTCAGATCGAAGGTCGTATTTCTTTTCGTAGAGCAATAAAAATGGCGGTATCCTCAACCATGAGAATGGGTGCAGAGGGTATCAAGATAACCATCGCAGGTCGTTTGAATGGTGCTGAAATGGCACGTACGGAGCACTTTAAGGATGGTAGAATTCCACTACACACCTTCCGTGCAGACATTGATTATGCATTGCACGAAGCGCATACCACCTATGGTCGTATTGGTATCAAGGTATGGATTTGCAAAGGTGAGGTGTACGGTAAGCGCGATTTATCTCCGCTACCTGCACAGAAGCAACAAAAAGGCGGTCGTTTCGGTGGCCGTGGTGGAGCCAGAAAGAAGAAATAAGAATTTTTGAAACGCTGAAATAAGTCATGTTACAGCCGAAGAGATCGAAATTTAGAAAGCAGTTTAAGGGAAGAATGAAGGGTAACGCGGGCCGCGGCACGCAAATCGCTTTTGGTTCTTTCGGTTTAAAAGCTTTAGAGAGTGGATGGATTACATCGCGTCAAATTGAAGCCGCACGTATTGCTGTAACACGTTACATGAAGCGTGAAGGTAAAGTTTGGATCCGCATCTTTCCAGACAAACCCGTTACTGCAAAGCCTCTAGAGGTACGTATGGGTAAAGGTAAAGGTGCACCAAGTCACTGGGTGGCTGTGGTAAAAGCAGGACGCATTATGTTCGAAGCGGATGGAGTACCATTAGAGGTAGCTACTGAGGCTATGCGTTTGGCAGCACAGAAACTACCCATCAAGTGTAAGTTTGTAGTAAGAAACGATTACTCTGAATAAGATGAAAGCAGCGGAAATAAGAGAGTTGTCGCTCGATGAATTGAAAGATAGAATCAGCACAGCTCAAGAGGAGTTGAACAAGTTGGAGATGACACATGCTGTTGCAGAATTGGAGAATCCACTTCAACTCAGATTTAAGAGAAGAGCGATTGCTCGCATGAAAACCGATTTGAGAAGAAGAGAATTAGCTGCAGAATAATTACGGTATGGAAAGGAATTTAAGAAAAGAGCGTATCGGGGTTGTAATAAGCGACAAAATGGATAAAACCGTTGTGGTTTCCGTTGAGCGTAAAGTTAAGCACCCGAAGTACGGTAAGTTCGTGAAGAAGACTTCAAAATTCTTCGCTCACGATGAGAAGCAGGATTCTCACATTGGAGATACAGTAAAAATTATGGAAACCAGACCGCTTAGTAAGAATAAGAACTGGCGTTTGGTTGAAGTATTGGAGAGAGCTAAATAGATTGTCATGGTTCAGCAGGAGTCTAGATTAAAAGTAGCAGATAATAGCGGAGCAAAAGAAGTGCTCTGCATACGTGTTTTGGGTGGTACAGGAAGAAGATATGCTTCTGTTGGAGACAAGATTGTAGTCTCTGTGAAAGAGGCCATGCCTTCGGGTAACGCCAAAAAAGGAACCGTATCCAAGGCTGTTGTAGTAAGAACAAGCAAGGAAGTAAGAAGACAAGACGGTTCTTACATTCGCTTTGATGACAACGCAGTAGTACTGCTTAACAACACAGATGAGATGCGTGGCACCCGTATTTTTGGGCCAGTAGCACGTGAGTTAAGAGAAAAGCAATTTACCAAGATTGTGTCTTTAGCACCTGAGGTATTGTAATAAAAGGGTTATGCAAAAGAAGTTACACATAAAAGTTGGGGATTTAGTTAAGGTAATTGCCGGTAACCATAAAGGGAGCGAAGGCAAAATCTTATCCATAGATCGCGATAAAGATCGCGCAGTGGTAGAGGGAGTAAACATGATTTCTAAGCATGTAAAACCCAATGCATCTAATCCTCAGGGCGGAATTGTAAAACGCGAAGCAGGTATCCATATTTCCAACCTTATGGTTGTAGTAAATGGTACTCCACAGCGTACAACAATTAACGTTGTAGACGGGAAGAGAGAAAGAGTAGGAGTTAAGAATAAAGAAGCAGTAAACTAAGATGGAATATCAACCCCGCTTAAAGAAAACGTATAGCGATAAGGTAGTTCCTGCGTTGGTGGAGAATTTTAAGTACAAGTCTCCCATGCAGGTACCAAGATTGGTTAAAATCGTTCTTAGCCAAGGTTTAGGCAAGGCGGTGGCAGATAAGCGCATCGTAGATACTGCCATCGAAGAAATGTCACTTATTACCGGGCAAAAAGCAATTGCCACATATTCTAAAAAGGACGTATCTAACTTTAAGTTGAGAAAAGGTATGCCTATTGGAGCGAAGGTAACGCTACGTGGTGACAAGATGTATGAATTTATAGACCGCCTAATTGCGGTTGCACTACCAAGAACACGCGACTTCCGCGGTGTTAGCCCAAAGGGTTTTGACGGTAGAGGTAACTTTAATATGGGGGTAACCGAGCAAATAATATTCCCTGAGATCGACATCGAGAAGGTGAAGCACATCAACGGGATGGACATAACATTTGTAACAACTGCGGAAACAGATGCGGAGGCGAAAGCCCTTTTAGAGAACTTTGGTTTCCCATTTGTAAAAAAGTAAGAGCATGGCTAAGGAATCAATGAAAGCGCGTGAGCGCAAGAGAGAAAGATTAGTAGCGAAGTACGCAGACAAGCGCGCGCAGCTTAAGGCTGAGGGCGATTGGGACGCTTTACAAAAGCTTCCTAAAAACTCTTCTAAAGTTCGTATGCACAACCGTTGCAAGCTTACTGGAAGACCTCGCGGTTACATGCGTCAGTTCGGTATTAGCCGTGTAACCTTCCGCGAAATGGCCGTAAACGGTTTGATCCCGGGAGTTAAGAAATCAAGTTGGTAAAGAGAAGAAGGAGGGAGAAAGATGTTTAGCGATCCTATATCAGATTACTTAACGCGCATTAGAAATGCAGCGATGGCCAAGAAAAAGGTAGTAGAAATACCTGGTTCTAACCTAAAAAGAGACATAACCCGAATTCTATTCGAAAAAGGCTATATCCTTAGCTACAAGTTCGAAGATGACGGTAAGCAAGGTATCATCAAGATAGCATTAAAGTACGACAGCAAAACCAAAGAGCCTGCAATTCGCGAGTTAAAGCGTATCAGCTCTCCAGGTTTGCGTAAGTATGCGAATACCGATACCATGCCTCGAGTTTTGAATGGATTAGGAATTGCTATCCTTTCAACCAACAAAGGGGTTATGACGGACAAAGAGGCAAGAAAAGATAACGTTGGTGGCGAAGTTCTTTGCTACGTTCACTAAAAGGGAGGAAAGATTATGTCTAGAGTAGGTTACGCACCCATTAAAATTGCATCTGGAGTAGACGTAAAGGTCTCTGATAAAAATATAGTGACGGTAAAAGGTCCTAAAGGAGAGCTTACCCAGGTTGTTGATCCGGCTATTGGCGTAAAAATAGAAGACGAAATCATTACGGTTACTCGTCCTTCTGACGCTAAGCCTCATAAAGCAAAACACGGTTTATACCGCGCCATAATTAATAATATGGTAGAGGGTGTAACCCAGGGCTACGAGAAACAGCTCGAGCTTGTTGGGGTAGGTTACCGTGCCGCCATTAAAGGAAATGTTTTGGAATTGGCGTTGGGATACTCTCACGCAATTGCCCTGTTACTACCGGACGAAATTAAAGTTGAAGTAACAGCGGAAAAAGGAAAGAATCCTATCCTCAAGTTTACCTCGCATGACAAGCACTTAATTGGTCAGGTTTGTGCCAAAATTAAGTCGCTTCGTAAGATTGAGCCTTACAAAGGAAAAGGGGTGAAATTTGTTGGAGAACACATACGTAGAAAAGCAGGTAAGTCTGCAGCTAAAAAGTAATAGTCATGGCTTTTAGTAAAGAGGAGAGAAGAAATAAACTGAGAAGCCGCATCAGAAGAACGGTTTCTGGTACTGCAGAGCGTCCAAGGCTAAGTGTTTTTCGTAGCAATAAGCAGATCTACGCACAGCTGGTAAACGATGAAAAAGGCGATACCATTGCTACAGCATCATCATTAAAAATGAACGATGCGCAATCTGTAAACAAAGTAGAGCAAGCCAAATTGGTAGGTAAAGCGATTGCAGAGAGGGCGAAGGAGAAAGGTGTAGAAGCTGTAGTTTTTGACCGCGGTGGTTATTTGTACCACGGTAGAGTGAAAGCTTTAGCAGATGCAGCAAGAACAGAAGGATTGAAATTTTAAGCTCTTATATAGATGAAACGAGTTAGAGCAACAGATATTGAATTAAAAGACCGTTTGGTTGGAATCAACCGTGTTACCAAGGTAACCAAAGGGGGTAGAACCTTTAGTTTCTCCGCTATGGTTGTAGTAGGTGACGAAAACGGGATTGTAGGTCACGGATTAGGAAAAGCGAAAGAGGTTACCGAAGCGATCAGCAAGGGAATTGAAGACGCGAAGAAAAACCTAATTGAGGTGCCACTTAAAAATGGTACCATTCCACACTTACAGCATGGTAAATTTGGTGGTGCTCGCGTGCTGATAAAGCCTGCGGCTCACGGTACTGGTGTAATTGCTGGTGGTGCTATGCGTGCAGTATTGGAAAGCGTTGGCGTAACGGATGTACTTGCAAAATGCATTGGATCGGCTAACCCACAAAATGTGGTGAAGGCGACTATGCATGCACTTTCAGAACTGAGAGATGCAGGAACAGTTGCGGCAACAAGAGGAGTTAGTTTAGAGAACGTTTTTAACGGCTAAGACATGGCGAAGATTGTTATTACCCAAGTAAAAAGCGGTATTGATCGTCCGAAAGATCAGAAGTTAACCCTTCAGGCGTTGGGATTGAGAAAATTAAATCGCCCTGTGGAGAAAGAGGCCACCCCTCAAATTTTAGGGATGGTAAACAAGGTGAAGCACTTAGTTGAAGTTAAAGAAATTTAGATCATGAATTTAAATAGTCTATCACCAGCAAAAGGTTCAGTAAGAACCAATACCAGAAAAGGCCGCGGAAGCGGATCTGGTAAGGGTGGCACAGCAACACGCGGTCACAAGGGTGCAAAGTCAAGATCTGGATACTCAAGAAAAATTGGTTTCGAGGGTGGTCAGATGCCATTGCAAAGACGCGTACCTAAGTTTGGTTTTAAAAACCGCAATCGTGTAGCGTACAAAGCGCTTAATCTAGGTTTGCTGCAGGAGATCATCGACAATAAAAAGATCACTGAGTTTAAGGTAGATACTTTTATTGAGCTAGGATTGATCTCTAAGTCTGAGAAAATAAAACTTCTTGGAGACGGTGAGCTTAAAGACAAAGTAACTGTAGAGTGCCACGCAGCCTCTGCAAGTGCTAAGGAAGCAATTGAAAAGAATGGTGGTTCTGTAACCACCATTTAAGAGTTATTGGATGAAGAATTTTATTGATACCATAAAGAATATTTGGAGTATTGAGGAGCTTCGCAATCGCATCCTTACTACACTGGGTCTACTTCTAATCTTTAGAGTTGGATCTTATGTGGTACTTCCAGGAGTAGATTCTGATGCTTTAGCAGCTAGCAGTTCGGCTGGTGGTGGCGGTATTGCAGATCTATTAAGTATGTTTACGGGAGGTGCGTTTTCGCGTGCTTCCATTTTTGCTTTGGGTATCATGCCGTATATCTCTGCATCCATTATAATGCAGCTTGCTGGCATCGCAATACCTCCGATCCAGAAGATGCAAAAAGAGGGCGAGAGTGGTAGAAAACGTTTGAATCAATACACGCGTTTTCTAACCATTGTGATCTGTATTCTTCAGGCGCCTAGTTACATTTATACCACTATTGATGCAACCGCAAGGCCCGATAGCGCTTTTTGGTTAACCACTGCTGTGATATTGCTAACCACAGGTACGCTTTTCGTAATGTGGTTGGGAGAACGCATCACAGACAAAGGAATTGGGAACGGTATTTCCTTACTGATCATGATCGGTATTATTTCGAGCCTACCTTTCTCTTTTTTCCAGGAATTAGTTGCACGTTTAGACAACGGTGGTCTGGTGATCTTTATCGTGGAGATTGTGGCGCTGTTATTGGTTATCGCATTAACCATCATGATCATTCAAGGTACACGCAGAGTACCGGTGCAATATGCTCGTAAGATGGCAGGGGGTGGCACACGTAACGTAAGTGGTGCGCGCCAGTATATTCCGCTAAAAGTGAATTCTTCTGGAGTAATGCCTATCATCTTTGCGCAGGCTATCATGTTTGTTCCTTTATACATTGCTCAGGCAACTGGAACACAATCTGGTATTATTGTAGAATTGGCGAACTTTGGAGGCTTTTGGTACAACTTGCTATTTGCAACCATGATCATTCTGTTCACCTACTTCTACACCGCCATTATGGTAAATCCATCGCAAATGGCTGATGATATGAAGCGCAACGGTGGTTTCATTCCGGGTGTTAAGCCAGGAAAAAGCACAGCAGACTACATTGATAACTTGTTATCCAAGCTTACATTGCCCGGCTCTATATTCCTAGCGTTTATCGCTATTCTACCTGCTTTTGCAATGATGTTTGGAGTAAAGCAACAATTCTCTATCTTCTTTGGAGGTACTTCATTGCTTATTATGGTAGGGGTTGTTTTAGATACCCTACAGCAAATAGAGTCACATTTACTAAGCCGTCATTATGACGGATTAATGAAAACCGGAAAAATTTCTGGCAGAAATCCTGCCTTTGGAATGGCAAGCTAGCATATGGCAAAACAATCATCCATAGAACAAGACGGTACCATCGTGGAGGCGTTGTCAAACGCCATGTTTAAGGTGGAATTAGAAAATGGACACGTGTTAGTAGCACACATCTCTGGAAAGATGCGCATGAACTACATCAAAATCCTTCCAGGAGATAGAGTAAAAGTGGAAATGTCTCCCTACGACTTGTCAAAAGGGAGAATAACATACAGATACAAATAAGTAGAAGTTATGAAAGTAAGGGCTTCTTTGAAGAAAAGATCTGCAGAGTGCAAGATCGTGCGTAGAAAGGGTAAGTTGTATATCATCAACAAGAAGAACCCTAAGTTTAAACAAAGACAAGGTTAAATAGAGTAGATATGGCAAGGATTGCAGGAATTGATCTTCCGAAAAACAAGCGGGGAGAAGTTGGGTTAACCTACATCTATGGTATAGGCCAGAGCCGTGCCCGTAAGATTTTGGAGATGGCTGGTGTAGACGTTAACACCAAGGTGCAAGATTGGAACGATGATGAGCTTGCGAAGATTAGAGGTGCATTGAATGAGAACTTCAAAGTAGAAGGTGCACTTCGTTCTGAAATCCAACTGAATATTAAAAGGTTGATGGATATCGGTTGCTACCGTGGTATTCGTCACCGTGTGGGCTTGCCGCTTAGAGGCCAGCGTACTAAAAACAACTCACGTACTCGTAAAGGGAAACGTAAGACGGTTGCTAATAAGAAGAAGGCGGTTAAATAAGCGGAGAATATTTATTGAGTTATGGCGAAAACCAGCGCAAAAAAGAAAAAGAAAGTCAAAGTGGAAGCAGCCGGACAGGCGCACATCCACTCTACTTTTAACAACATCATTATTTCTTTGTGCAATAGTGAGGGGCAGGTTATTTCTTGGAGCAGTGCCGGAAAAATGGGCTTTAGAGGATCCAAGAAAAACACTCCGTTTGCAGCTCAGGTAGCGGCAGAAGAGTGTTCTAAAGAGGCGTATGAAAACGGTCTAAGACGAGTTAAGGTTTTCGTTAAAGGACCAGGTGGAGGCCGCGAGTCGGCTATTCGTTCCATACACAACTCGGGAATTGAAGTAACGGAGATCGTAGATATCACTCCAATTCCACACAACGGTTGTCGTCCACCGAAAAGAAGAAGGGTTTAATCCAAACCGATTAAGAGCGTAGTATTATGGCAAGATATAGAGGACCAAAATCGAAGATAGCACGTAAATTCCGCGAAGCTATTTATGGACCTGATAAGGCGTTGGAACGTAAGAATTACCCTCCTGGGTTTCACGGGCCAAACAAGAGAAGAGGAAAGCAATCTGAATACGCTATTCAGCTTGCAGAGAAGCAGAAAGCAAAGTACACTTACGGTATACTAGAGCGCCAGTTTGCTAACATGTTTAAAAAAGCATCGGCAAGCAAAGGAATTACCGGTGAGGTATTATTGGGAATGTGTGAATCTCGCTTAGACAATACCGTGTTTCGTTTCGGTATTGCGAACACGCGTAGACAAGCACGCCAGCTAGTTTCTCACAGACACGTAACTGTAAACGGAGAGATCGTAAACATCCCTAGCTACCAACTTAAGCCAGGAGATAAAGTATCTGTACGTGAGAAATCGAAAGCACTAGAAGCAATTACTAGTTCTTTGGAAGCCGGAAATAAAACCTTCGATTGGTTGGTTTGGGATGGAAGTAGCATGACAGGTACTTTCGTGCAAATGCCTGAGCGTACACAGATTCCAGAGAATATCAAAGAACAGCTCATAGTCGAGCTTTACTCTAAATAATTTTAAAACCATACACCGCATTATGGCCATTCTAGATTTCCAGAAGCCTGACAAGGTAATTATGATACAATCGGACGACTTTCACGGTCAGTTCGAATTTAGACCCCTTGAACCAGGATATGGAATTACCATAGGTAATGCCTTGCGTAGAATCCTTCTTTCATCTTTGGAAGGATTCGCCATTACATCTTTTCGTATTGAAGGTGTAGAGCATGAGTTTAGCACCATTAAAGGTGTGGTAGAAGATGTAACCGAGATCGTTTTGAACTTAAAGCAAGTACGTTTTAAGCGTCAGATTGAATCTTCGGATGCCGAAACGTTGAGCTTTACCGTTTCTGGTCAAGAAACTTTTACGGCTGGAGACATTGGAAAAAATACCTCTGCATTCCAAGTGCTAAACCCAGACTTGGTAATTTGCAACATGGATAAGGGCGTAAAGCTAACCATGGAAGTTACCATAGGTAAAGGTCGCGGTTACCGTCCCTCAGAAGAGAATCACATAGAAAATGCACCGATCGGTACCATTTTCATCGATTCTATTTTTACCCCAATTCGCAATGTGAAATACAACATTGAGAACTACCGGGTAGAGCAAAAAACAGATTACGAGAAGCTGAATATCGAGTTGATTACCGATGGTTCTATTGGCCCCAAAGCAGCATTGCAGGAAGCGGCTAAGATTCTCATACACCACTTTATGTTATTCTCCGATGAGAAAATAACACTAGAGGAGCCTGAGAAAACAGAAACCGAGGAGTTTGACGAGTCTTCGCTTCACATGCGCCAGTTGCTGAAAACGAAATTGGTAGACATGGATTTATCAGTACGTGCACTAAACTGCTTAAAAGCTGCTGATATTGAAACACTAGGAGACCTTGTTTCCTACAACCGCAACGACTTACTGAAATTTAGAAACTTTGGTAAGAAGTCGCTTACAGAGCTAGAGGATTTAGTAGATGCTAAAGGCCTAAGCTTTGGAATGAATGTGAGCAAGTACAAATTAGATAAGGAATAATTAGGGAGAGCGATGAGACACGGGAAGAAGGTAAATCACCTAAGCCGCAAGAGTGGACACAGAAAAGCCATGTTGGCAAATATGACTGTATCCCTTATCGAGCATAAGCGTATTACAACTACAGTGGCCAAAGCCAAAGCTTTGCGTATGTATGCAGAGCCTATCATTACTAAGGCCAAAAATGATACTACACACTCACGAAGAATCGTTTTCTCGTACCTTAAAAACAAGGACGCGGTGAATGAGCTTTTCAGAGAAGTAGCTCCTAAAATTGCCGACCGTCCAGGTGGGTACCTAAGAATTATTAAAACAGGTGCACGTCTTGGTGATAACGCAGAAATGTGTTTGATAGAGCTGGTAGACTTTAACGAGCTGTACAGCCTAGAGAAGAAACCATCTAGCAAGAAGCGTTCGAGAAGAGGTCGTGGTGGCAAGAAGAAAACGGAAGAGACTGCTGAGAATGTAGTAGAAGCAACTGAAGTTGCAACAGAAGAGGCACCAGCCACTGAAGCACCGGCAAAAGAATCTGAGGCAGCCGCTGAGGATAAAACCGAAGCAACATCTGAGAAAAAAGCAGATGAGGCGAAGGATGCCGATGACGAAACTGAAAAGAAAGACTAGATTGTTAAATTACTGTTAACGAAAAAGGGGTATTGTATTCACAATATCCCTTTTTTTGTACCCAGATTATGACAAAGGATTTTAACGCAATACTGCTACTTGCAGACGGAACGGTTTTTAAAGGCAATGCCGCTGGTGCTATAGGTACAACCACCGGAGAAATTTGCTTTAACACGGGAATGACCGGTTATCAGGAAATCTTTACAGACCCATCTTATTACGGGCAAATTATGGTTACGGCAACGGCTCATATCGGAAACTACGGAGTGGCCGAAGACGATGTTGAGTCGGATGCCTATAAGATTGCCGGGTTGGTATGTAAAAATTTCTCTTTGCACCACAGTAGGCCAGCAGCCAAATCGGGCTTAGATGCCGATTTTAAAAAGGAAGGTGTTGTTGGAATTTGCGATGTAGATACCCGTGCCATTGTGCGTCATATTCGCAAAGCAGGGGCAATGAATGCAGTAATTTCTTCAGATGGAAAGTCCTTAGAGGAACTACAGGAAATCCTTAAGAATACACCCTCTATGGATGGTTTGGAGTTGGCTTCCAAAGTTTCCACTCAAGATACATACTCGGTAATGCCAGAGGAAAGCCCACAATACAAGGTGGCTTGCATGGATTACGGAGTAAAGAAAAATATCGTACGATGCTTAGCCGAACGCGGTTGTCAGGTAGATGTATATCCACACAACACGAAGGCGGCCGATATCTTGGCTGGGAACTATGATGGTATAATGCTTTCAAACGGACCTGGCGATCCCAGCGTAATGGCAGATGAAATAGCGGAGGTAAAGGCCATGGTGGCTTCTGGATTACCCATTTTTGGAATTTGTTTGGGCCATCAGTTGCTAGCGTTGAGCTACGGCCTGCAAACCGAAAAAATGAAGTTTGGTCATCGCGGAATCAATCACCCGATACATAATCTTAAGACGGGAAAAAGCGAAATAACATCACAAAATCACGGTTTTGTGGTAAGTCGTAGTTCATTAGAAGGGCGTGATGATTTGGAACTAAGCCACGTACATTTGAATGATGATACCCTGGCTGGAATTAGCGTTGTAGGTAAACCCATTTTCTCGGTGCAGTTCCACCCAGAATCTTCTCCGGGACCGCACGATTCGCGCTATCTTTTTGATGCATTCATAGACAACATGAAAAAGTAATACCATGACATACATAAACAAGGTAATTGGTAGACAAATTTTAGATTCAAGAGGAAATCCCACAGTAGAAGTAGATGTGTGGACAGACTCTGGAATTTTAGGTCGTGCAGCGGTACCATCTGGTGCTTCTACAGGAAAATATGAAGCCGTAGAGTTACGCGATGGTGAAGCGGATGTTTACATGGGAAAAGGCGTTACACAAGCCGTTAAAAACATCAATACCAAGATTGCAGATGCGCTACAAGGGCATTACGTAATCGATCAGGCCGGCATTGACAGTCTTATGCTGGAAATGGACGGTACCGATAACAAATCCAAACTGGGTGCCAATGCTATTTTGGGTGTTTCTATGGCCGTAGCCAAGGCCGCAGCTGCCGAAACGCAACAGCCGCTTTACCGCTACATCGGGGGGACCCATGCACGTACGCTTCCCGTACCCATGATGAATATCTTAAATGGAGGAGCCCATGCGGATAATCCTATCGATATTCAAGAGTTTATGATCATGCCTTTTGGTGCAGAGCGCTTTAGCGATGCACTCCGTATGGGAACCGAAGTTTTTCATACCCTGAAAAAAGTACTCAAGGATAAAGGCCTCTCTACCAACGTAGGAGATGAGGGCGGATTTGCTCCCAATTTATCTTCCAACCAAGAAGCTATAGAAGTCGTTATCCAGGCTATAGAAAAGGCGGGATACCGAGCGGGTGAAGATATTTACATTGCTCTAGATGCTGCATCATCGGAGTTCTACAAAGACGGCAAGTACCGCTTTGCAGCTTCTGGTGAATCGTTTACCTCATCAGAAATGGCTGGGTACTGGAAAGATTGGGTAAATAAATACCCTATTGTAAGTATTGAAGACGGCTTAGACGAAGACGATTGGAGCGGTTGGAAGGAACTTACAGCTGCCGTTGGAGATCGTTGTCAACTGGTGGGCGATGATTTATTTGTTACCAACTCAATACGTTTGCAACAAGGCATCGATACGCAAGCCGCCAATGCTATCTTGGTTAAAGTAAACCAAATAGGTTCATTAACCGAAACCGTAGCCGCAGTAGATTTGGCACACAGAAACCGCTTTAACTCCGTTATGAGCCACCGTTCTGGGGAGACCGAAGACAATACCATAGCCGACCTGGCAGTAGCGCTAAACTGTGGACAAATTAAAACGGGGTCTGCATCGCGCTCAGATCGTATTGCTAAGTACAATCAACTTCTGCGTATCGAGGAAGATCTGGGTACGCTAGCGTATTATCCCGGAAAAGAGTTCCGCTACTTGTAGTATCTCATGAAAATCCAATGTAGAGCCCGGTGAAAACCGGGCTTTTTTTTGTTAAAATTTCCATTCTATTCTACTTTTTTGAGAATCCTACATTTCTAGTTGCAGCAGTAATAGTGCCTCAATACCTCAAAAACAGGCCAATAAATCCAAGAAGGGCCAAAAAAACGTAGCTATATAATGCAATACGTGGCAGAATGCACTTTAATATGATTCTGTGTGAGTATTAAAATTGGAATGCTAAATTTTAAAGAGTAAATTGCCGCATCTTTTTAGGAATGTAAGATGAAACCATCAACCGAACTTTTTGACCTCATTAAAAGCCTTACCAAATCAGAGAAAAGGTTTTTTAAACTGTCTTCCTCTTTGCAGTCAGGAGAGAAAAATTACTTGAAGATTTTCGATACCATAGAAAAGCAAGAGGAGTATGATGAGGAAGCTATTAAGGACGCGTACAAAAACGAGACCTTCATCAAGCATTTCCCCTCAGAGAAGAATCACTTGTACAAGCTTATTCTTAAAAGCCTGCGCTCGTATCATGCCGATAACTCAGCTGCCTCGCAGTTAAAGCAAGAGATTAAAAACATAGAACTCCTATTCCGCAAGGCTTTATTTAAGGAGTGCGGTAAGTTTTTAAAACGCGCTAAGAAAATAGCCTACAAAAACGAGAAGTTCTATTATCTCATAGACCTGATTGCTTGGGAGAAAATGCTCTTAGATGAGGCATTTGAAATGGGCGACTTCGATCAAGACTTGAATGCTTTACTCAATGAGGAAAACGCTATCATTGAGAAACTGAAGAACTTAGTAGAGTATCAAGTACTGCACTCAAAAATCAATTATCTCTTCCGTTTAGGAGGGTTTATCAAAAGCGAGCGCGAGCGCGAAATGGTAGACGAAATTTCGCATCATCCGCTCATTAAAGATTCCTCCATGGCCTTATCCACGCGGGCCCGCTCTATTTGCTACTATGTGCGTGGTTTTTGCTGTCAGGCCTACCGCGATACCGAAGGAAGCGTAAGGAACTTTGAGCTGTCCATTGAGATTCTCGATGAAAACCCGACCATAAAAGAGGATTTACCAAAACGCTACATCCGCTCGGTTACCAACGTTATTTATGGTTACATCCGCAAGAAGGACTATGTGCGTGCCAAAAGCCACATCGATGTATTGGCCAACCTAGGCAAGCAAACCGGCTTTGATACCATAGATGTAAGTATCTTAATCTTCTTCTCGCACAGCATGACCAACATGCTTTTCCTCAACCGCCAGGGCTTATACGCGGAAGCGGTAGAGTTAGCCGCCAAAGTAGGCGAGCAAATAGAGGAAATGGGCGATAAGCTGAATAAGGAAAAAGTATTGCTCCTCAGCTATATCATCAGCTATATCTATTTTGGATATGGCGATTACAAGCAGTCGCTATTCTGGATAAATCGGGTACTTAACGACAATGAGAACACCCTGCGCCAGGATATCTTCTCCTACGCGCGGATCTTTAATCTCATTATCCACTACGAGCTTAAAAACTACGATTTACTGGAGTACATTATTAAATCGACCAACCGCTATCTCAACAAAAAACCGCAGAACTTCGAGGTGGAAACGACCTTGGTAGATTACATTAAGCGGTTAAGTAAAACCAAGAAAGCCGAGGATAAAATAGAACTCTTCAAGGAGTTATCTGCGGCTTTGGAAGATATCTTCGATAACCCTGCAGATCGCGTAATTCTTGAGTACGTAGACTTTAGATCCTGGATTAAAAGTAAAATAGACGATGTTCCTTTTGCCCAACTGGTGCAAGAACGCGGACAAAAGAAAAAATCTAGATCTTAAATCGTACCATCAGGGCAATTTCAGGATCTGAGTTGCCTTCAATGCGGTTGTTACCGCTACTGATAGTATTGCGATCTTGGTATACCCAATTGGCATACCGTATCCAGGCAGTTAGCTTGTAACTTATGTTGTAGCGTACCTTGGCGTAGTAACGCATTCCCTTGCCCGCATAGGGTGGAATAGAGAAGGTGTACAGCAAATCGTTTTCGTAGGCGTATACGCGTTCGTTGTAGCTGTCTGTGTCAAACCAGGCTATTCGCATTACGGCATCAAAGGGCAATTCCTTGGGCTTATACACCAGATCTTGGTAAAATAAACGCCCGGTTTGTAATCCATCAAAATCAGCTTCATTCAGTAGCCACTCTATGCGGTAGCGCAAGCTCCACTCCTTACTTACCCGCATGTCGGTGTGCAGCCTCAAGTTGGTGCGGTACTGGTTTTGAAGCTGGGCAAAGCGCTCACTTTCAGTAGCAGTATATTCGGTAGGATCTATGCGATGCCGTATCCTACCATAAACGGTAATGTTTCTCTTTCGGTAATACTTCAGCTGGAAAAAAAAGTCGCGGTCTAAGGTACGCGCAGTGCTGCGTGTATCTGGACCGAGGTTGGTTTGTTGGTCAATATAAATGTTGGTAATCCAGCGTTTATTAACGAAGTACTCAAACCCAGTGTAAATACCTTGTTCATTATTGCCGCGGCCATATCCGGTAAAAGGAAGTCCAGATAGGTTGTTCCAGTTGTCGGGCAAATACCGGTAAAGGGCACCAAAATTTAACTTGGGGTGCAAACTAAACAAGCCCCCCTGTACCACTGCCGTTTTTTGGTTTACCAAGTGGCGATTTATTTCTCCAAATACCAAGCCTCTGTTTAGTGTCCATTCATAGTAAAGCCCTATCAGGCTACTGTGGGGCACGTTAAGTTCCTGGCCGTCTTTGTGGTGCCGTTGGTGACTGGCGAAGGCGGTTCCTATGGTCAGCCGGTTAAATTGTTTTTCTAGTGCGGCTAGGTAACTGTGCGTTTTGCTTTGATTGCGCACAGCTATTTCACTGGCGGTGCGGTGCAACCCACTGATGGGAAAACTACGCACGTTGCCCAGACTATCAATCCGTGCATCTCTGGGAGCAAAAGAGGCAGCCAAACTCAGCTCCCAGCCGTTTTTGCCAAAGGTGGCAGCTGCACCACGATAAAACAGATTCTCGGATACACTGGTGCTCGGTCGTATTTTCCTACCCGTACGGTGAATGGTTGCAATGTCGGAGGACTTAGAAAAAGCAAAGGAAGGCCCCACGGTAAGGTCTTGCCCAGCACGAAACTGAAAATCGCCTACTACCCACGATTTTAGCCAGCCATTTCCTCCTTCTACAAAAACATGGCCGGTTAAAAACTCGGGGTTCCCATTCGTTAAAAAGGTTTCGCCAGGGTCTTTGTCAAACAACAGCGCTGCCGAAAATTTGCGAGCTTTGGTAATGCGAAAACGACCGTAGGTACGCCATGGAGAACCAGCATAGGGAGTTTCATTGTTGCTGTTGGGTGCAAACCCAGGCTTGTCACGCAAATCGCGTCTAAAACTCACCGTTGCCGTTTTATTGGCGTCTGCAATGGCTGTTCTCAGATTACTTTTGCCCACCACAGCCGTTTCTTCTAGCGTTGCAAACAGTTGCAAGAGCTTTACCTCGCGCTGCGAAATACCATCCACCCGCAACACATCCTGCCAATTTATAAATGCACCATAGCTTTTGCGGTATTCCAAGAGCTTGCGCTTTTGGATGGGGTTTAGTAGGATAAAATCCTGTAGCTCACGGGCCGTACACGCGTTTAAGTTTATTGGGTTTCGGTAGTAGTCGCCCAAAATTTGGTAGATATACTCTGCATCTTGAAGCGTTTCTTGGTCTCCCTCGTTTAACAACTCCAGGGCCTCGCCATAGGCTTGTTCAAAATCTTCGGACCCTACCTGTGCATTCATAAAGTGGGCACAGCAGAGAAGGGAAAGGGACATGATATAGCGCGAGAACTTATTCAAGGGCCTTAGGATTAGTAAAGGGGTATACGGCTCCTACATCGGGAGAAAAACCAAGATTGTTTTGGTAGGACGCAGCCAAAAATACCTGCACTTTACCAAGCACCAATTGTAACCCCAGGTGATTGCTAAAGGGGTTGTTGACCAACCCATAACGCACACTGACTTGCGGACTAATGGTGTAATTGATGGCAAAGCGAAAAGCCAGCGTGTTGGTAAAGGCAGAAAATACCTCTCCGTGAAAACTCAGTAGGCTATCTGGGCTATAGTTTACAGCAAACCCAAGGTATTCTTGCTTTTTAATGTTTCGGTCGGTATCGCTTTGTATAAAATTGCGAGCTGTGCCGCCAAAAGCCAATTGCTCACTAAATTGATAATATACGCCCAAGTTACCTGTAATTTGGGTGCGGTTATCTACCATGGATTCACTGCTTACGCGGCTTATAAATCCATTGATTCCTGCGCCCAATCGCATGCGTGGGGTAACGTTTAGAGCATACGAAAGGCTAGGGTTGTACTCCGATAAAAACTGGTTTCCACTGGTTCTAAAACCCAGTCCCAAGCCTTTGTATTGGTAGGAAATACCCAGCACTGCAAGGTCTTGCACTCCAAAGCGGTTACTTACCCAAACGCCCAGGTGGTTTGCCTCTTGGGGCGCTGTAGCCGGGTTAGAAAATATGGCAAAGGGATTGTTGTTGATACTACTTCCGTTGGCAAAGCCCGCGTTAAGAGGGCCAAATTGCAATTCGGTTTGCGCAGTGCCCGTAAGTCCTGCCAAAAGCGATACAAGAAAAGTCCACAATCGAAGCATACTGGAAATAGGTTAAAGCACATCATTTCCGGGTAAGCCGCAGGTTAACGAAACATGAAGATTCACCTGTGGCGATACCTAAAAATTGGCATCTTTGCAGGTCTAATTTAGACATTCATGCTACACCTTATACTGTTTGGCCCTCCCGGTGCGGGTAAAGGCACCCAATCCGAAAAACTGGTTAATGACTTTCAATTGAGTCACCTCTCTACGGGAGATATCTTTAGATACAATATTAAAAACAGCACCGATTTAGGACAACTGGCAAAATCCTACATGGACAAAGGCGAGTTGGTACCCGATGCGGTAACCATAAAAATGCTGGAAGCCGAAGTGGAAAAGGCCAAAGACGCCAAAGGCTTTATTTTTGATGGATTCCCTAGAACCATACCACAGGCCGAGGCCTTAGATGCTTTCTTAAAAGAAAAAGGTCATGCAGTAGATGCAATGATCGCCTTGCATGTGGAGGAAGAAGAACTAGTACAACGCTTGCTAAAGCGCGGTGCCGATAGCAACCGTGCCGATGACAAAGACGAGTCGGTTATCCGCAAACGCATTGCGGTTTACAACGAACAGACGGCACAGGTGGCAGGCCATTATGAGGCGCACGGAAAATTTCACAAGGTAGATGGCCAACAGGATATTCCTGCGGTATACAACGATCTAACGAAGATTATCGAATCCTTATAAGTCAGTATGTCCAATAAGAACTTTGTAGACTACGTTAAAATCTGTTGCCGCTCCGGAAAGGGTGGAGGTGGCTCTGCGCATTTACGTAGGGAAAAGTTCGTAGAAAAAGGCGGCCCCGATGGCGGTGATGGTGGTCGCGGTGGACACGTTATCATTCGTGGCAATGCCCAGCTATGGACCCTGCTGCACTTAAAATATACGCGCCACCTAATTGCGGGCCATGGCGAAAATGGCGGTAAGCAGCACAGCACGGGAGCCGATGGAAAAGACGTCCTGGTAGAGGTGCCTTTGGGTACGGTGGTTAAAGACCCCGAGACCAATGAACTGCTCCACGAAATTACCGAAGATGGCCAGGAATTTATTCTACTCGCGGGTGGAAGAGGCGGTCTGGGCAACTCGCATTTTAAGTCGGCAACCAACCAAACGCCACGCTATTCCCAACCAGGCGAAGATGGCCAGGAAGAATGGAAGATACTAGAGCTTAAAGTACTGGCCGATGTAGGTTTGGTGGGATTTCCCAATGCGGGAAAAAGCACCTTTTTGTCGGTAATTAGCGCGGCCAAACCCGAGATTGCCAACTACCCTTTTACCACCTTGGTTCCTAACCTGGGCATGGTTTCCTATCGCGATCACCGCTCTTTTGTGGTGGCCGACATTCCTGGAATTATAGAAAATGCCCACAAAGGCAAAGGCTTGGGAACGCGGTTTTTGCGCCACATAGAACGCAACTCGGTACTGCTATTTATGGTGCCAGCCGATGCCGATGACATCACCCAAGAGTACCAAATCCTGAAACGAGAGTTGGAGCTTTACAACCCAGAACTCATGCATAAAAAGCATTTACTCGCCATTACCAAGTGCGATATGCTGGATGAGGAGCTCATGGAAGAAATAAAGGAAACCGTACCCAAGGGTGTGGATGTATCCTATATCTCTGCCATTACCGGCTTCGGTATTCAACCACTCAAAGATCTCATTTGGAAAAGCCTAAACGAAGATGTTGGATAGCCTACAACAATGGGATTCACAACTGCTTTTGGCCGTAAACCAGTACCAGGGCACGGCCGATGGTTTTTTCCTGTTTTTATCCAACAAATACAACTGGATTCCACTGTATATTTTCCTGTTACTTTTCTTTATGTGGCAGCGCGGCTGGAAGAAAGCCCTTGTGTTTTTAGGGCTTACTTTGGTAGTTGTCGGGCTGTGCGATTTCTTATCGGTACAGGCATTTAAGAATGTTTTTGAGCGGCTGCGCCCGTGTCATAATCCCGATTTGCTGGGGCAGGTACAAACCATAGCGGGTAAGTGTGGAGGACAGTTTGGATTTGTCTCCAGCCATGCCGCCAACCATTTTGGTTTGGCTACCTGGTTTGTATTGGTTTTTGGAAAACACTTCAACTGGTATAAAAGCCCCTTTTGGATTTGGGCCGCGCTTATTGGTTTAAGTCGGGTGTATCTGGGTGTACATTATCCTGGAGATGTACTTGTGGGCGCCTTGCTGGGTATACTTATCGCTACGCTAGGTTGGCGACTGTTTCATCATAAACTTGGGTGGATATGATGGGCGCCTTTGCCGTTTTCCTGGGCGGAGGTTTGGGGGCTGTGCTGCGCTATGCCATTGCCACATGCTTTCCCTTTAAAACGTTTCCCTGGGCTACCCTCATTAGCAACATTTGCGCCTGTTTTATTTTTGCCATCGCGGTGTTGGCACTTAAGACCAATCCTCAGCATAAGATTCTTTACCTATTCTTAATTACCGGGGTATGTGGAGGCTTTAGCACATTTTCTACTTTTAGCTACGAAACCTTTGAGTTATTCCGTGCGGGCAATGTTGCCTACGCAGTCCTCAATATTGCAAGCAGTTTGCTATGTTGTATCCTCGTATTCTACGCCATGTTGCGTACTTATTCCTAATTGTATGCATTAGCTGGAGTTGCCAGCCAACCAGCAAAAAAAGCAAGCCTACAAAGCCCAAACTGGTTGTAGGCATTGTGGTAGACCAAATGCGCTACGATTACTTGGAGCGCTTTGCCCAAGACTTCGCCTTTAATCGGCTTATGAAGGAAGGCCAGTTTTACGAGAATTGTCGCTACAGCTATTTGCCCACCTACACGGGGCCAGGGCATGCTACCATTTTTACAGGGACCTTACCCAAGTACCACGGCATTATCGCTAACGATTGGTATGAGCGCAATACAGGCAAAATGATGTATTGCGCAAGCGATAGCACCGTGTCTACCTTGGGCAGTCCAAGCGGAGCGGGGCAAATGTCGCCCAAGAATATGCAGGTTTCCAGCTTGGGCGATGCATTTAAGCAGCAGTTTGGCGCTCAAAGCAAAGTGTATGGAGTAAGTCTTAAAGACCGAGGTGCCATTTTTCCCGCTGGCAAAACAGCCGATATGGCCTTTTGGTTTGATGGCGGCAAACAAGGGAAATGGATTAGCAGTAGCTACTACGGAGATTCCATCCCAAGTTGGGCGCAAGCCTTTAACAGCAATGGGCTGGTAGATACCTTACTCCAGCAAAAGTGGGAGCCTCTATCTGCAACATTGCACTACAACCTGCCCGATACAGCCGATTGGGAACGGCCCTTTAGAGGTTTAGAGCATGCGGTGTTCCCTTACGAACTTTCTAAACTGGCTCTAATTAATGGAGACTACAGTTTGCTGAAGCAGGTTCCACAGGGCAATGATTTGAGCATTGCCTTTGCACAAGATTTAATTACCCACGAAGGACTGGGGAAGGATAGTATTTGCGATTTTCTAAGTCTTAGCTTTTCGGCAACCGATTATGTAGGGCACCGCTTCGGTACCGAGTCGCTGGAGTTGGTGGATACTTATCTACGGCTGGATCAAAGCTTAGCGGGTTTCCTCAGCTTTCTTGATGTTGAAGTAGGAGAAGGAAATTACACCGTATTTCTAAGTGCGGATCATGGCGCTACGCCACCAGCAGGATATTCTCAAGCCCAGTACAAGCGTGGAGGCGCTATTTCTACCGTACAGCTAGAAACGGCACTCGATTCGGTGTTGGTAGCCCAGGGCTTCGCGAAAAACACCGTGCTCGCCCTGGCAAACCAGCAAGTGTATCTATCGGAAGCGTTAGGTGCCAGCCAGAAAGAGAAGGCCCTATCCACCCTTACCGAATATTTAAAACAGCAGCAGTTTGTCGCTGAGATTTTGCCGACCAGCACCTTAGGAAAAGGCGTTCCGGGAAGTTATAAAGGCAAACACTATACCGCGGCTACCAATGCATATATGCCCAGCCGCTGTGGCGATTTGTGGTACTTTTTAAAACCCTATTGGGTAGAATACGCAACGGGTGGAAGTACGCATGGTTCTTTTGAAGAAAGCGACATCCACGTGCCCTTTATGGTAATGGGACCGGGTATTTTCGCAGACACCGTAAGTATACCCACCGAGGTCCGCGATATTGCACCTGTTGTTTGCAAACTCAACGGAATCCAAGGCTTGGAAACGTTTACCGGAAGGGCAACGGTAGAGTAATTACAGTGGTGCAGACTTCGGGTGTATTCCTTTGGAAAAGGAAGGCTTAGAGTAGTGTATCAAACACAGCTATTTACCGTTAAATCCAACCTTACAATTGATGCGCTCTGTAAATTTTTTGAGCTTTTATATGCGGTTTCATTTTGCCTAGCTTGGCGTCTAATAGGCCTTTATCTATTGATGCTTTTTCAGCTGGACTCAGGGTTTTCTCTGAGTCTTTGATGGGCGTGTTTTGACTTTGGTTCATCTATTTCTTCTTAACGTAAATAAGCTTGTGTTTGCTTTTGGTGTTTTCGCGTTGCTCGATTTCGAACTTGCCTATGGATTTAATGAGGGGTGTAAGCTTCTCGAAACCGTAGTTCCGTGAATCGAAATTGGGTTGCTTTTTCTGGATGAGGCTACCTACATCGCCCAAAAAGGCCCAGCCGTCTTCATCCGATAAATCGCGAATGGAAGAGGCAATTAGCGCTACTTCTCTTTTACCAATAGGGTCTACGTTTTTCGTTTTCTGGGCGGTTTGCTTCTCTTTTTTGTCTTCATCCTGCCCGCGCAAAATTTCTATGTACACAAACTTGTCGCAGGCTACAATAAAGGGATTGGGCGTTTTCTTTTCACCTATACCTATTACCAGTTTGCCTGCTTCGCGCAGTCGGGTTGCCAAGCGGGTAAAATCGCTGTCGCTAGATACCAGGCAAAATCCATCCACTTTTTCTCCATACAATATGTCCATGGCATCAATGATCATGGCCGAGTCGGTGGCGTTTTTACCCGTGGTATATGCGTATTGCTGTATGGGCGTAATAGCGGCTTCCAACAGCAGGTTTTTCCACTTGTTGAGTCCAGGGCGCGTCCAATCGCCATAAATGCGTTTGATGGTGGGGTTGCCGTACTTGGCAATTTCCTGCATCATCTCATGTGTGTGAGCGGCAGGAATATTGTCTGCATCAATGAGTACGGCAAGGTTTAGGTTGGATTCCATAGTGTTTGGGCTTAGGGGGTTCGCTTCGCAAACTGCACCTAAGGTAGTGGTTTAAATACCGTTGGCCTTATCGTGCTGTAATGATATCGCAGACCTTGCGTATTTCTTCCTCGCTTACATCCAAATGGGTAACAAAACGTATGGAGGTGGGCCCAAAAGGAAGGCATCGCAACCCGTTTTTATCCAAATACTCCAACCAGGCGCTATTGGCCGCTGTGCTACTGGTATTAAAGATGACAATGTTGGTAGCCACCGGCATCACATGCACCACATCGTGAGCGTTTTGCAGGGCTTCAGCTAAAAGGGTTGCGTTTTTATGGTCCTCTGCCAAGCGGTCTACATGATGGTCTAGGGCATAGTTACACGCTGCCGCCAAATAACCGGCCTGACGCATACCGCCACCCATGCGTTTCCGTACGCGGTGGGCTTCTTTTATAAAGTCCTTCGAGCCAATCAAGGCCGATCCTACCGGACAACCTAAGCCTTTGGAAAAACAAATGGAGATGGACTGAAACAAAGGGCCTATGGCTTCAGGCGCTTTTTGGGTAGCCACCAAGGCGTTAAACAGTCGGGCGCCATCGATGTGCAAGGGTAAATTTTGCTTTTGGCACCACTGCGATAATTCCCTCACTACCTCCCAATTCCACAGTGCGCCCCCTCCGCGGTTGGTGGTGTTTTCTATGGCCACTAAAGCCGTACGTGGATAGTGGGAATCGGGTGCGTGTACCGCTGCCGCAGCATCTGCTACAGAAAAGGTGCCGTGCGGGCCATCGAGTAAAAATGCTTGGGCACCCGCATTGGCGGCAATACCACCGCCTTCGTATCGGAATATGTGAGCATCGTGGTGGCAGATGACCTCATCACCAGGGCGCGTATGCACTTTTATGGCAATTTGGTTGGTCATGGTGCCGCTGGGACAAAAAATGGCGGCTTCGTGGCCAAACATGGCGGCCACACGTTCTTCTAACGCGTTTAATGAGGGGTCTTCTGCAAAAACATCATCGCCTACCGGAGCATTAAACATGGCCTCCTTCATGGCGGCTGTGGGTTGGGTTACCGTATCTGATCGTAAATCTATGCTGTGCATCTTATGCCGTTTTTCGAATTAAGAAAAGCCCATCGCGTATGGGTAGCAGCACTTTATCCAATTCCTTATGCTGCGCTACTTTTTGGTTAAACGCTTGCAGCGCTTGGGTTTCTTTGTCTTTGGGGTTGGCCTCGTGCAGTACTTTACCGCTCCACAGCACATTGTCGGCTAGTATGTGACCGCCCACAGGCATGTGTGGCAAAACCAAGTCTAGATAGTTGCTATAGTTTTCCTTGTCGGCATCAATAAATACCAAGTCGGGTTGTAGGTTGAGTTTGGGGATGACCTCCAGGGCATCGCCCCAGTGCATATGTATTTTTTTACCCAGCGGACTGCGCTCAAAATACTTAGTGATATGCGGCTCCAATTCATCGTTTTTATCAATGGTGTGCAAGGTGCCACCGTCTGCCAGGCCTTCTGCTAAGCACAGCGCTGCGTATCCGGTGTAGGTACCAATTTCTAAAATGGTTTTGGGCTGCAGCATGTGCGATACCATGCTTAAAAAGCGCCCTTGAAAATGCCCCGAGAGCATGCGCGGCTGCAGCACCTTTTCGTGGGTTTCTCGGTTGAGTTGATGCAGTAGCTCGGGTTCTTGGGAGCTGTGTTGGTTGGCGTATTGTTGAAGTTGGTCGTCTAGAAAATCCATTACTGATAAGTTAGGCTAGAGAGTGCATCGGGGTCCAAGAGGATGTTGGCTACCTCTAAAATTTCTTCAGCCGTTACCGCATAAATCTTTTGATACACCTCGGAGTCCGTTTCAATTTTGTCGAAGGTAAGGAGGCTTTTACCCAGATTCAACATGTGGTTGCTGTTGTTTTCTTGGTTTAGGGCCATGTGTCCCACCAATTGCTTTTTCGCTTGGTGCAATTGCAGTACGCCCAGTTTTTTGGTGCGCAGTTTTTTTAGGATGCCATGAATAAGCCGTTTGGATCGCTGCAATTGTTCGGCATCGGTACCCAGGTAAATGTAAAATGCCCCGGCATCGGTGTAGGGGGTGTAATGCGATTCTATGTGGTACGCAATGCCGTGCTTTTCGCGGATGTACAGGTTTAGGTAGCTGTTTAAACCCGGTCCACCCAAAATATTATTCAATATGCCTGTGGCTATGCGCTTGCCATCGTGTAAATGCATGGCTTGGTTGCCCAGCATGTAGTGCGCCTGGTTGGTGTCTTTTTTGGTAGTTACGTGTTGCACTTGGTACTGCAAGGCAGTGCTGCGGGCTTTTTTAGTTCCCGGTATATCCAGGATGCCAAAGTGCTTTTCTAAGAATTTTTGGAGCTGGCGGGTGGATATATTTCCAGCCGAACACAACACCATGTTCTCTAAACTGTAATGCTTTTTTATAAATGCCTGGATGTGCTTGCGCGTAAAAGAACGCACCGTTTTTTCCTCACCCAGCACCGGGTTTGCCAGTGGGTGCCCCTTAAAAAGTTGCTCCTCGAAATCATCAAAAATTTGCTCGGAAGGGGAGTCCAAGTAGGAATGGATTTCATCGATCACCACTTCCTTTTCCTTTTCTATTTCCTTGCTGGGGAAGCTGGCATTAAAAAGAATATCGGCAATGAGTTCTATGGCGCGCTCGTAGTATTCTTTAAGAAAACTGGCGTGCACGGTAGTGTCTTCTTTGCCCGTGTAGGCGTTAATTTCTCCACCCACGCTATCTAAACGGTTCAGTACATGGTAGGCTTTGCGGTTGCCCGTACCTTTAAAAATGGTGTGCTCTATAAAATGCGCCAGGCCCGATTCTTCAGGCGTTTCATCCCGAGAGCCCGCATCCACGATAACTCCAAAATTGCCTATGGCCGAGCTTACGGGGTAGTGTACCACCCGCAAGCCATTTGATAATGTAAATACCTGGAAATTCTCCATCCGCACCTGTGCCCCTAAAACGACTGCGTAACGCCCAACTGGAATCTTGGGTTTTGGAACGAACCGTTTACCAGTGGGGCTGCAACTTGCAGGCTAAGGAACGTGAATAAGTTTTCTAAACCAACATAGGCTTCATAAAAATTGTTGCTCGTACTGGGGATAATTAATGCGTTGGCGCCCCCGTAGAATTGGCAATTGAGCTGGTTGCGCAAAAACGGAATTTTGTTAAAAATAAAGCCATTGAAATTGTGGCGGGCGTGCAACTCTACATAACCTTGGTTGGTGCTAAAGCCATAATAGGGCAGGGCTTGAAAACCGCGGTTTTGTCCATTGATAAACGGAATTTGATTGCCCATGAAGTGCTTAAAATCGAAGAAAGATTGGTTGCTATTGTTAAAGAAATTCCCGTAATACCCAGCGATGGCCGTTGTTCCAAATAACCCCAGATCGAAGTCTTGGGTTAGGCCGAACTCGGTAAAAACATACGAAGAGGTGCTTAAGCCTTCTGGGGCGTAAGTTAGGGTAGCGTTTAACTCGGGGTATTTATTATTGCGATAGCGCACGCGGTAGCCCGGGTAGCTGGCGTATTTCTGTTTGATACGGTAGCGTAGGTAGGCTGAGAAAGCTACATATTCGCCCAAATTTTGAGCGTTGAGGTTGGGTGTAAAACTGCGGTTCTCTATGTTTTTGTATACCGGAACTACGGGTAGGTTTTGCAAGTTTTCTCGCTGGCGGTAACTAGCCGAAAATGTGGCGTAAAAACCATTAAAAAGCTCGGCAGCGTAGCCACCGCGTACAAAAGATTCGCTGAGGTATTGGCCGTAATTACGTTCATCAAAATAGGTGTAGTACAGCTCGTACAATCCACTAATGGGTCTCCTGGCGTTAATTTGTCGCGTTTGGGTTCCTGCCCCTACAAAGAAGCTCGATTGATTGAGGCGTTTTAGGTAGTGTGTCCAGTTTGCAGCCAGGTCCAAGTGCTTGCGGGCAAAGGCGTAACGCGGAGTTAGCGTAAACTGATCTTGAGTACGGTTTTCTTCATCGCGTACCCAGTAGTTTATGCGGGGTTGAATCACAAAACCGTCTACTGCGGTGCAGGTTAATCCATCCAAAGCACCTCCAATAGATAGGGTGTTGTTGTTGGCATAGCGGTAGGAATATCCACCCAAAACGCTGCCCAACCTAAATCGATTAGACGCCTTGCGTACCGAGTCTTTGTAAGCGGGACTATTCTGAACCGCAGCCGTGCTATCGCTTTCAAAATAATGGCGCGCTTCCAAGGAGTCTAAGGTTACGGGCCTTAGGCGGTTCATGAGCAGGGTGTCGTTTTTCCGCACGGTATCGTTTACGGCATAGACTTCGTTGCCAAAGAAATCTTCCTCAAAGGTGGTCTGGATATCGTATTCTGAGTATTGTCCTACAATTTCATAGGCCACTTTAAAGCCAAATATTTTAAAGAAATACTCGGTTTGCAGGGAAAGGGGCATCCATACGCTGTCGTCCACGGGTTTGTATACCGTTTTGTAGTTCACGCTATCAACAAAAGGGTTTTCCACGGCCTCGGGGTGCATGCCAAGGTCCAGGGAGTGGATGTTCCAGCGGTCATGCACGATGTAAATTTCACCTGTAAATACAGGGTCGCCCTTGCGCTTGGGCGTTACCTGAATCCGGTTTATGGTTTGTCCATCTTCGGTAAACTTACCCAGCAGCTTAAAGTTGTAAAACAACATGGCTTGGGACGATAGGGGAGACACCGCACCGCGCTCATTCACATCTTCGATGCGGTTGGAGTAAAAGTTGTTGTCTAGAAAAATGCCACGGTTGGATGAAAAACCGGGTGCCGTGCCCGTTTGGCGCGATGCTAACAACTCCTCTTTTACCTTGTTGGGGCGCTCAAAAGACAATTTGGAGAAGGATTCGGTAAGGTAGAGCACCTGGCCCTCTTGCTCCTTCATTTCCTTCATGTCTTCGTCTTTCATCATCATGTTTAGCAAGAAGCTGTTGGTATCGGGTGCTTCTGCAAAAAAGGCCCTTCCCTTCATATACAAGTCTGCCGTGTAGGCATCGGTAGGATATTGGAATTTCTTGCGATTGGCAATGGCCTGGCGCATAATGTAGTAGGCGGGGTCTTTGCCTTTGGCCGTAACGACTACCTCAGACAAACTCACTTGCTGGGGTGTCAATGCAATTTTTGGGTTGGAATTTACAAAGTTGGAAACGGGAAGCGTTTTTACCTCATAGCCCACAAACTTAAAACCCAGCGTGCCTTTTTTAGCCTGGGGGGCTATGGTAAGTGTAAAGTAACCCGAGCCATTGGTGGTGGTACCTTGGGTAGTTCCAGTAAGGTACACATTAACGTAAGGCATGGGTTGTCCGAGCTCATCGATCACCGTACCGGACAGCTTTAGGTTTTGGGCAAGCAATGCGGTACCCATTGCGATACCGAAAAGCGTGAGTAGGATGCTGCGCATAGTAGTTTGGATTGCGGCCGAAAATAGTACGGATATCCCTTGCTACAAAAACTATTACATGGGAGGTGAAATAGTGGGTTTAAATACAAAAGCCCGAAGGAGCTATCCTTCGGGCTTGTGAATAGGGTTTAAGTTGCTACCTAGTAGCAATACTCATTCGCTTCTATCATTGCCGTAGCAATCTTTTGGCGTGTTTCTTTTACGTTGAGTGGGTCTACTTTCGTAAAACGCTTCAGTCCCATCAACATAACGCGGTGCTCATCGCCTTCGGCAAAGGAGTTTAGCGCATCTTTGGCGGCCTTGTTAATTTTATCGGCTGCATCGTACACGTAGGTTTGTGCCATAGCAATTTGCTCTGCTACTTCATTCTCGCCTTTCAGGCTTGCCAGTTTCTGAGTACGCAGTACTACAGACTCTGCCAGGTAGGTAAGGATAGCAATATCTGCAATGTTCATCAATACTTCTTGCTCCTTAGCTAGCGATGCTTGTAGTTGCTTAGCGGCAGATCCTGCCACCATCAGCAATACTTTCTTGTAGTTTTTCACGTAGCTCATTTCCTTGCCTAGTACTCCGCTAGGAAGGTCTTCCATCTCTGGGATGCTGGTGAGCTCATCGGCAACTTTCATTGCTGGGCCCATAAGATCGAGCTCGCCTTTAAGGGCTTTCTTCAATACCATATCTACCGTTAGCATGCGATTGATTTCGTTGGTACCCTCAAAGATTCGGTTGATACGCGCATCGCGGTAAGCACGCTCTACCGGAGATTCTGCTGAGTATCCCATACCACCGTAAATCTGCACCGCCTCGTCTACTACGTAATCCAGGGCTTCCGATCCAGCCACTTTAAGGATGGCAGCTTCTGCAGCAAATTGCTCGTTACCTTTCAATAAGGCTTCTGCATAGTCCATTCCATCCGACACTAAGTCTTGGATGGTATCTTCTACGTTTTTAGAGCAACGGTACGTGGCCGATTCTACGGCATAGCTTTGTATGGCCTGTTCTGCCAATTTAAAGCGAATGGCTCCGTACTTAGAAATTGGACGTCCAAACTGCTCGCGCTCGTTGGCATACTTTACCGATTCGGTAATGGCTTTTTTACTTCCACCCAAAGCAGCACCAGCCAACTTAATTCTACCAATGTTTAGGATGTTCAAGGCAATTTTAAAGCCGTTCTCACGCTCGGATAGCATGTTTTCTACCGGTACCTTAACGTTGTTAAAGAATACTTGCACGGTAGAGGAACCTTTGATACCCATCTTTTTCTCTTCGGGGTTGGTAGAGATGCCTTCCCAGCTGCTTTCTACGATAAAAGCAGATAGGTTTTTGTCATCATCTATCTTGGCAAACACAACATAAACGTCCGCAAAACCACCGTTGGTGATCCACATTTTTTGTCCGTTGATTACGTAGTGTTTTCCGTCCTCAGTTAGTGTCGCTTTGGTTTTACCCGAGTTGGCATCTGAACCAGACGAAGGCTCTGTTAAGCAATACGAAGCTTTCCATTCTCCAGTAGCTAATTTTGGAATGTACTTTTGTTTTTGCTCTTCGTTTCCGTAATACAATATAGGTAAGGTTCCAATACCCGTATGAGCCGAAAGGGCAACAGCTACAGAGTGCCCTGCACCGGTAACCTCGGTGGTTAACATGCTGGTTACGAAGTCTTTACCGAAGCCTCCGTATTGCTCTGGGATAGAAATACCCAACATGCCTAGCTCGCCTGCTTTTTCCAATATACGCGGCATCAACTCGGGGTCTTTCATGCTGTCGATTTCATCGAGATGCGGGTATACCTCGCTCTCCAAAAAGTCGCGACAAGTCTGGGCAATCATGCCTTGTTCTTCGTCAAACTCTTCGGGAATAAAGATGTCGTTGAAATCGGTTTCGCGGATTATAAACTCTCCGCCTTTGAGTGCTTTAGCTTTATCTAGCGTTTCCATTGTTTGTTTGTATTTGGTAATTCGTTGTTCGTTTCTAATTATACTGGATGTCAGTTTACGGTTTGCGGTGGCCGTTGAGGTATTCAGTATGAAGTCCTCATGATCCACCTCAAAATCAGTTCATCATTTCAAAAATTCCTGCGGCTCCCTGTCCGGTTCCTACACACATGGTTACCATACCGTATTTCTTGTTTCTACGCTGCAACTCGTTAAATAGTTGCACCGATAGTTTGGCACCAGTACATCCCAATGGGTGACCCAGTGCAATGGCACCTCCGTTTACGTTCACGATATCTGGGTTCAGTCCCAATTCACGTATAACCGCAAGCGACTGGGAAGCAAAGGCCTCGTTTAATTCAAACAAGTCGATATCGTTTTGCTTTAATCCCGCCTGTTTGAGCGCTTTGGGTATTGCATCTACAGGCCCAATACCCATAATTCTAGGTTCTACACCTGCCACAGCATAGGTCACCATACGTGCGATGGGTTCTAGGTTGTGCTCTTTCATAAATTTTTCAGAGACTATCATCGCAAAAGCGGCACCATCACTGGTTTGGCTGGAGTTTCCTGCGGTAACCGATCCTCCCTGAGCAAATACCGGACGCAGCTTGGCTAACGCATCGGTGCTGGTGTTGGTTCTTACGCCTTCATCGGTATCTACCGTTTTGGTCTTTTTTGCCTGCTTGTTGTCTTTTACAAAAACGTGCTCCACCTCAATGGGTACAATCTCGTTTTTGAATTTACCTTCTTTGATGGCTGCAGCTGCTTTTTGGTGTGAGTTGTACGCAAACTCATCTTGGTCTTCGCGGCTTACCTTAAATTGGTTGGCTACGGCTTCTGCAGTAAGTCCCATTCCCCAGTACCAGGTTGGATGTTCCTTAGATACATCGGCATTGGGTACAATACGCCATCCACCCATAGGAAGGGGAGACATGGTTTCTACACCACCAGCAATGATGCAATCTGCCAATCCAGCCGAAATTTTAGACGCGGCAATGGCCATGGTTTCCAGACCTGAAGAACAATAGCGGTTTACGGTCATTCCGGGCACCTTTTCGTTGTTCAGGCCCATAAGTGAAATAAGGCGCCCCACATTAAGACCTTGTTCGGCTTCGGGTGTGGCGTTTCCTACTATTACGTCTTCTACATGATCCGACTCTACGTTGGGCAGGTCTTTCATGATAGACTGGATAACTTGGGCCGACAAATCATCGGCTCTCATAAATCTGAAGGAGCCCTTTGGAGCTTTTCCTACAGCGGTTCTTTTTGCGGCTACTATATAAGCGTTCATTATGTTAATGTTTTTATGTTGTAGTTTTCAGTTGACTGTTTACGGTTAGCAGTTTGCAACCTGTTTTAAGCGGCCTCAGCTGGTTGGATTTATATTTTGTTTCACTTTTTTCATTAAAGCAATCAGCATCCGTTGGTATTGATTTAGCTCGGAAAGCATGGTTTCTCCAGATTGAGATTCCATAAAACCAAGTTCCAATGCAAGAAGTAGCTGAGTTTCTAATTCATAGCTGGAACCACATGAGAATGTGAGAAAACGGTACAGCTCTTTTTGTGAATCGCGTCCAGTGCCTTCCGCTATATTAGAAGGTAGGGAAACTGCAGCTCTTCGCATTTGACTTTTTAAGCCAAATTCTTCGCTTTTTGGAAATTGTTCTGTACTGCGAAAGGTCAGTTTCGCAACATCAAAACCTTTTTTCCATACCGCTAACTTTTTAAAATCTTGCATATGTTCTAGCTTTTAAGTTAATCCGACTGTCGTTACCAATCATAGTTACCGAAACTGAAAACGGACTACTGCTAACAGTGAACCTTTTTTAATTCCTCAAGATCTTACCGGTTTTAACCAAGCTTTGCATGCGTTCTAGTGTCTTACGCTGCATGCACAGTTCTACAAAGGCTCTACGCTCTAGTGTAAGTAGGTAGTCTTCACTCACTTCGGTAGGCTCACTGAGTTCACCACCACACAATACATATCCAAGCTTTTCGGAAATGAGTTTATCGTGCTCTGAGATGTAGTTTCCACTCTCCATAGAGTTGGCACCTACGTATACAATACCCATTCCTTCTTTTCCTAAAACTTTAATGTTTTTAGGCTTCACCGGTTGCGTATAGCCATTGTCGGCAAGGGTAATAGCTGCTTGCTTGGCACGTGCCAATTGGTGGTCGCGGCTTACTTCTACCTCATCTATTCCTCTGCGGAAATAACCGAGTTCAAAGGCTTCCTCGGCCGAGGTAGCTACTTTGGCCTGACCTATGGTAAGGAAACGATTTCTAAGGGTGTTGATGCGGATATCCCCATCTTTAAATTCTTGGGCACAGCGTAGCGCAAATTCTTTGGTTCCGCCTCCACCCGGGATAACACCAACACCAAATTCTACCAATCCGATGTAGGTTTCTGCATGTGCAATAACCTTATCCACGTGCAGGCAAAGCTCGCAACCACCACCTAAGGTTAGTTGGTGTGGGGCAGCTACTACGGGAATAGAGGAGTAGCGCAAGCGCGTCATGGTTTGCTGGAACATCTTAACCGCGTACTCCAGTTCATCATATTCTTGCTCAGCAGCCATCATAAAGATCATGGCTACGTTGGCGCCAGCAGAGAAGTTTTGCCCCTCGTTGCTGATTACTACGCCACGGTATTTTTCTTCCTTTTCGGCCAGGTCTATGGCTTTATTTAAGCCTGTAAGTACCTCGGCTCCAATGGTGTTCATTTTAGTGTGGAAGGCCACGTTGATGATGCCATCGCCAATATCGGTAATGGTAGCACCCGCGTTTTTCCAAATAACCTTGTCTTCGCTCAACGTGCTCAGCGCTAATAATTGGTCGCTTCCTGGAACTTTTTGGTAAGATTTGGTAGCTACGTCATAGAAGTATTTTACGCCACCCTCTACCCTGTAAAAAGTCTCGCAGTCGGAGTTGGTAAAGTCAGTATACCAATCCGCAAAAGTCACGCCTGCTTCTTTTGCTGCTTCGGCTACTTTATCATGGCCTATGGCATCCCAAGACTCAAAAGGTCCGAGCTCCCAGCCAAATCCAGCCTTTAATGCATCATCTATTTTATAGAGTTCATCCGATATTTCTGGGATGCGGTTGCTTACGTAGGCAAAGGTTGCCAGGAAGGTTTTTCGGTAGAATTCTCCCGCTTTGTCTTTTCCTAGAAACAAGTGACGCGTACGCTCTCTTAAGTCTTCAATGGGTTTAGCAGACTCCAGTGTAGCAAACTTAGACTTAGACTGCTCTTCGTATTCTAAGGTATCTAAGTTTAAGCCCAAGATTTTCTTGTTACCATCGGCATCCTTGGTTTTTTTGTAAAAACCTTGTCCTGTTTTACTGCCCAGCCAGTTGTTATCCAGCATGGTTTGAATGAAGTCTGGAATTTCAAACAGCTCCTTAACCTCGTCATTGGGGCAGTTTTCCTTTAAGCCATTGGCTACGTGAACAAGCGTGTCCAAACCAACTACATCGCTGGTTCTAAAGGTGGCCGATTTGGGTCTGCCTAAAACGGGCCCAGTAAGTTTATCGATATCGGTCACGGTAAGCCCCATATCTTTTACGTTGTGGAACAAGGCCATCATAGAGAAAACCCCTACGCGGTTGGCTATAAAAGCGGGCGTGTCCTTGCACAATACCGTGGTTTTCCCCAAGTAGCGGTGACCATACTCCATAAAGAAATCCACAATGCTGGTATCCGTCTTTACGGTAGGAATAATCTCCAGCAATCTTAAATAGCGGGGTGGATTAAAAAAGTGGGTACCACAGAAATGCTTTTGGAAGTCTTCACTTCTTCCTTCCAACATGTCATTGATAGGAATTCCAGAGGTGTTGGAAGAGATCAGTGTACCTGGCTTTCTGTGTTTTTCAACGTTGTCAAACACCTGCTTTTTAATATCCAGGCGCTCTACTACGGCTTCCAGTATCCAGTCGCAGTCCGCTAATTTGGCCATGTCGTCTGACATGTTGCCCAGCTCAATTCGATTTACAAAAGACTTGCTGTAAATCGGTGAGGGATTGGCTTTAATGGTACTGGTAAATGCTTCGTTTACAATGCGGTTACGTACTGCCTTATCTTCTAGGGTGAGTCCTGCCGCTTTTTCTTTATCGTTTAATTCTCTAGGTACGATATCTAACAGGAGCACTTCCACCCCTATGTTAGCAAAGTGACACGCTATTCGGGATCCCATAATTCCAGATCCCAGTACAGCAACCTTTTTAATACTGCGTTTCATGTTGGTTTGTGTTTTTCGTAGGGTTTAATTGTTGTTTTAAAGATGCGGTTATTTGTTGGATTACCTCAAAAAAGGTATCCAGTTTTTCTTGCTCTATGTGCTTGAATAAGAATTCGTTAAGGTCTATAACGCTTTGCTTTGCCAGGGCTCTTTTTTTTAGGCCCTCTTCGGTAAGCTTAATGAGTACCACGCGTCCATCATCTTGGCTTCGTTCTCGGTAAATGAGTTTACGTTCTTCCAGTAGACTTAGGGTACGCACAATACTTCGGGGTTCCATACCCATAGCGGGACCCAGCTTGGTACTGGGCGTGCCTTCATTTTTGTCTATATATAATAAGGTATACCCCGAGGCCATCGTGGCACCATATTGAGAAGCGGTATTGTTGTAGTGCTTCGCAATTAAATTCCACGCATAGCGTATGTGATAATCTATAGTTTCTTCTGCTTTCACGCCCCCAAGGTAATAAATAAACGTATGCATGCATAACAAAAAATATGCTAAAAAGAAGAGCTTGTGAGCGGGTTTACAGTTCTTTAGAACCGTGTTGACAACAATACCGTTTGATATTGCAGATGGTCGGATGAATTCAGTCGCTTATAGAAGAAGGTGGGGGTAGAGAAGGTTCTTGTCTACTTTTACATCAAAGGCAATTCGATAATTGTTTTAGGTTATGGTAGGGGAAGATCGGGAAGTTCAAGTAACGATCCGGTCAACGGAGCCGAGGTTTGAGGGAGCCTCGGCTCTTCCTTTTCAAGAAGCAGGGTGGCGCATAATCGGAATTGCATTAGAATGAAACCAAAATCATAATCATAAAAGTGTCTAGAGTCTTTGTTATGAAATGGAAACAATTACTTTTGCACCATATAGTATTGTGACGAATAAACCCAAATCCACAATGAAACGATTCTACAATTTTCTGGTCGTAGCCGTTAGTATGCTGGCTTTCACGACCTTATCCTACGGGCAACTCGACTGTCCCGTGGCAAACATTAGCGCTGGCGCCACCAATGTGATGGGCACGGACTATGTTTGCGAAAGCTCGAGTATTACCATTACATGGAACCCAACAACGGATCCAGGTGTCACAGGTTACCGTTTACGCGTTGGTAATGATGCGCAAATCGACAACCTGAACGTGGAGTATGTGGCTCATGACGGTTCTCCATCGTACTCTGCTACATTTAACGTTGGAGCGGGTCAAGGAAATAGCTACAGTTACACAGTAGATTATACCAAAGATGGTGGGTTTAACCCGGCTTTTGGTCCTTCGTACGATTACAGTGCGGGAGATTGTACCAATGAGCCGAATCCTTATCCTAACTTTATCATAGCAACGGATCCGACGCCGGTTACTACTGCTACGATTACCAATGGTACAGATGGTGTTGCAAACACATACTGTGCAAACAGTACTATCGAAGTAACTGCAGACGGTACTCCAGGTGATATCGGACAATACTATTGGAGTATTGATGGCGGTACTACATGGAATGCTGCCGGAACCAACAATGTTTTTGAAATTGATGCTACTGTAGCGAATGGCTTTACTACGGCAGGTGCTGTAGATATTGAGGTTGCTACCGCAGATCTAACTTGTGGATTTAATGATCCTATAGCGTCTCAATTTCAGCTGAATACCACGTTGCGTGATATTTACCAGGTTACGGGTATCTCCACAACCGATGACGGAGCTATTGCAGACGGTGATACGGTTTGCTTTGATGGTTCTGGTACAGATGTTTTTTCTATTGCCTACACTGATGTGTTAGGTACAGGGACTAACGGCACAATCCAAGTAAGTAACGATGGTGGAGCAAGCTTCGCTGCAGGTGCTACAGGTGCAAGTCCGCTTACTGCTACCATCGCAGCAGAAAATACGGATTACGCTTTCTTTATTGATGATGCAGCATACTGCCAGAACAATAAGGATACGGTTTACGCCTTTACTTATGATAATGTAAACAGTGCTCCTGCTCCCGCTGAGCTTGAGTATTCTGTGGATGGTGGGATGACCTGGTTGCCTTATATGGCCTTCAGTGCTTGCGAAGGTGAAACAGTACAATTCCGTGTGAATACCGCAACTGATGGAGATGCTGGTAACAACCCGAATTCTCAATTCCGTTGGGAATACGATGCAGACAATGATGGTTTACTTGAGCAAGCTACAGGAAACCTCAACATAGGTGATGGTGGAGAGAATGTTTACACGACTCCTGTTTTAGTTAGTGGTAATGTTTCTCGTGTTCGTATTCGTTTCTTTGATAATTGCACAGGAGCGCAAACAGTAGGGGCCTTCGCTTCCTTTAATGTTGTTTCGGGTGGAGACGCTACAGGTTCTTCTACCACATTAACTGATGAAGGTGCTGCTACTTTAAACAACGGAGATAACGTTTGTCCTGGTGAGCAAATTGATTTTGCTGTTACCGGTGCCGCAGATTTGGGTGCAAACGGTGAGTACCGTGTGTATAAAACCATTGATGGTGGTACCACTTACAATTTAATTGGTAGCGGTGTAGATCCACTTAACATAACAAACCACGATCACGGGCTTGTCTCGGCAGAGTATCATACAGTAATTGTAAATGACTGCGATTCTATAGCAGTAGAGAACATCACAATTAATGTGCTTACTATCAGCTCGGCTCCAACTTCAGTTACGGATAACTCTATGGGTGGTACGGTTTGTCCTGGTGACAACGTAACTTTTACCGCTAACGGTGGATCACTAAGTGCACCTGCAAATGGGGTTTACCAGTACTCTACCAATGGAGGTGCAACTTGGACTACTACGGGTAATGCTGGTGCAGACAACTTCATTACTTTAGCGGTAGGAGCGTCTACAACAGTATTGTTCCGTATCCAGGACGATTGTGGTAACTATCCTGCTATTGCTCCTTTCCCAAGCAGCACCGTAGGTGTGTACACCATAGCTACTGCTCCTTCAGGAGCCAATGCTGCACCAGCTGGTCCAGTTTGTCCAAATACAAGCGTAACCTTTACTGCAACGGGTGGTAGCATAGCCGGTGCTAATGCTACTTACGAGTACCGCGTTAATGCAGGAGCGTGGACTCCAACAGGTAACGCTGGAACTGATAATTTCTACACAGCATCTTTAACAGCAACTACAACTGTAGACTTTAGAATTGTTGATCTTTGCGATCCTGCGGTTCAGACAACCGTGCAGTCTGCCAGTGTAACTGTTTTGGGTACAACGGATACTCCAACGTTTGATTCTTACGAGGAGCGTCAAGGTATTTCGGATGTTGCAGTTATGGCAAATGCTGAGATATGTAACGGAAGCGACCTTGTGTTTAACTACACTATGGGTGCTAGTGTAACTACCGATGATAATCCAGTTGTATACTATAAGGAAAATGGTGCCGGAATGTTCGATATGACTGCAGTTGGTGGTCTTGCTCCAGCTTCAAACCAAGAGATTGTGGTAGAGGATATAGACTTGACAGCGGGTAATAACTACCAGCTATTCTTTAATAGTGACTGCGGTATGGAAGTAGCATTAGGAGCTGCATTTACCATTACCTATAAAGAGGAAAACTCGAATGCGGCAGCGCTAACATCAATGGATGTAAACAGCGGTGACTTTGTTTGCTCTGGAAACGGAGTAATGATTACACTGAACAACGCAGGTACGTTAGGAGATGCAAACAATTTTGATGGACTTGCTCCTGAGTTTGCTTTCGAAACCAACATCGATGGTGGTGGATTTGTACTCGATGGAGCTCATGATGGTTCAGCGAACTACATGATCGATATCGATGATCTTGTAACCAACGATGGTTTAACCAACCAGCTTCGTGTACGCTCCAGCATTACTAATGGATGTACGCCTACAGGATTCACAGCTGAGTTTGTAATTAACATTTACGGTGCTCAGAATAACTTTACGTCAATTTCTTTGACTAATGATAACTATTGTGCGGACGAAGCAGCTACACTTCCTGTTACCATGACAGCGAACGGAGCTGCGCTTGTTAATGACGGATTCACTCGTGTAGTATGGTATAGCATTGATGATGCTGGTAACCCTGTAACGAAAGTGAAAGAAACACTTGCAGGTACAGGTACAGCGAACCAATTGTTATTTAACGGTGGTGATGGAGTGGCTCCAGATACCACAACCACGATTGGTGTACGTTTAGAGAGCTGTGATACCTCTGCTTTCGAAGTACGTACCATCACAGTAAAGGATCTTCCTGAAAACAACGATGAAGCGGGTAACCCTGCAGTAGTATCTGCATCGCCCTCTTCAGTATGTGCAGGAGCATCTTCTACCTTGAACATCATCAACTACATCGTAGGAACGAACGGTCAGGTAACTTGGTACGATGATATGATGGCAAGCAACTTATTGGCTACCGGTCCTTCATTTACAGCAAGCAACTTGTTTAACACTGGTGCTTCTACAGATACTACCTTCTATGTACGTGTGGAGGCAGATTGTGACACGACCATGTTACTTCCTGTAACTGTGAACCTTTCTTCTGTTAATCCAGAGCCAGTGCAAAATTTTGGCGGCATATCTGCTGCTGGAGCTACCATGGTTGGGAACGCGGTATCTTTAGGAACGATATGTGATGAGGAAAATATAGCCATCGATGCTGGTGTGGGTGAAGTAGGTGATGGAAGCTACATTTGGGAAATATCTTTTGATGGTATTGTATTTAGTTCCATTGACGATGCAACTCCTGGTGATTTTGGTCTATTTTTAAATACAGGTACGTTCTCGTTAAACTTTGATGCAAATGGGGAGACTACGGTATTCATAAGAGCTAGAAGAACCAACGGTTGTATTACAACAGCTAACCGTTACGCTTCCTTAGTTGTACGTGAGCTTCCTACAGACTTTACATCGATTGCTCCTGCAACGGAGGAAGTGTGTGAAACCGATGCTGCAGTTACCTTAACTGCGAATGGCGGTGATGCTGGATTTGACGGAGTTATCCGTTGGTACTTAGATTACAATGCTACCGGTGCTGTTGCTGTTCCAGCTTGGGACGGTATGACTAGCGTAACTTTCGATTGGAATAACTTCTCAGGAGCTGGGGTATACGATATCTCCGTACAATATGAGTCTGCTGCTTGTGGTGCATTTGTACCAACACCAGCTGTAGCTCAGGTAACTGTGAATGCTACGCCAATGAACGATCTCGGTGTTAACCCAGTAGCGGAAGTTTGCTCCAATAGTTCAATAGATCTAGCAACACTTTCTAGCTACACTGGAATGAACCAAAGCTTTAGCTTTACAGGTACGGGTGTTGCAGCGAACGTGTACGATGCAGCAAACGGATCTTACCCTGATGCTACTGCAGAAAACTTCGAAACGATCACGTATAGCGTTACTGAAAACGGTTGTACTGCAAACTTTGCGGTTACCTTAGAGGTAAATGGTACTCCAGTTATTAATGATGCAGTAGCTACCATCGCTTCTTGTGGTGCCAATGACGGTACAGTAGAAGTAACTAGTATTACTGGTGGTGAAGCTGGTTACGAGTATTCATCGGATGACGGTGCTAATTTTAATCCTGCAAATCCAATGACCAACCTATCTGGTGGTAACAAAAACATCAGAGTAAAGGATGCTGAAAATTGTGTATCTGAAGCTTTCGTTATCAACGTACCAAACTCCTCAGGTTTTGCAAGTGCAGGAACTGTAGACACTCCGGTATCTTGTAACGGTGATGCAGATGGTGAGGTAAGCGTAACGCTATCTAACGGTCTATCTCCATTCGATTACGAAGTGTTTGTAGATGGTGGTGTGACTGCTATAGAGTCTGCTAACAACCAAACAGCAACAGATTACACATTCGATAACTTAGCACCGGGTGCTTACGACTTCGAGTTCACTGATGCTGCTGGATGTTTGACTACGTACTCTGTAGTACTTAACGAGCCTGGAATAATTGGTCTTACCGTAGCTAACGCTGAGGATGTAGACTGCTTTGGTGAAGAAACTGGAGTGTTGGGTAACCTTAGCGCAACAAGCTCTAACGGTGGTCCATTCATGTACCAGCTAAGCATCGATACTTCTGGAAACCAAGAGTTTGAAGTAGTATCTGCCTTCAACATGGCAAACAACTACACGGGTCTTGCAGCGGGAGATTACTTAATCACTGTGAAGGATGGTAACGATTGTACCAACGACTTCTTGTTCACAATTGAAGAGCCTGAGGCTATCGTTCTGGATACCAACGTGGTTGCTTTAGATCAAGATGGTTACGATGTGCAAATCGTAGTTCAGTCTGGTGGTGTAGGTCAGTTTGAGTACCGTTTGAACAACGGAACTTTCCAAGCTTCTAACCTGTTCGAGGATCTACCTTTCGGTACCTATGACTTCACCGCAAGAGATGCAAATGGATGTGAGGAAACCATCACCATCCAACTGCGCGATCCGAATAGCATCAATGAAGCAGCAGTATTTGCTGATGTTGTAGCCTACCCGAACCCATTCGCAGGTGTAATTACTGTAGAAGGTCTTCAGGATGGTGTAAACATCACAATTACCAACGTTTACGGTCAGCAAGTAGACTTCATCGCTTCCATGAAAGATGGTAAAGCAGTAATCAACACAATCGATTTAGCGAGCGGTGTTTACTTTGCTACTTTCACGAAAGATGGTGCATCGAAAACGATAAGAATGGTGAAGCAGTAAGCAACACCAATCTCAAATAAACCAAACCCCTTTCGCTTTGCGGAAGGGGTTTTTTGTTGGCTAAAACTTACGGTTCAATGGTAAACCGATTGTGAACTGCTTGTATTGTTGCTAGGATGGAACGCACACCTGGAGTGCTTCATGGTATCAGGTCGAGGAGGTCAATCAAGTTCCGGTGTAAGCCCGAGTCCGAATTCGGTGCAGGTCTGATATACACACGCAAGTATTTCGAAGCAAAAAAGAACGCAAACGATGGTACCACAGGTTCAGTTAAACTCAGAATAGGGGCTTAGGCGTGACCTATGTGAGTCGGTATTGTTTTTACAACCACTCCGACATAGATATCCACGATCCGGTCTCCAAGGTAATCTCCTATCCGATTAGAGCCTTGTTTTATCCTTTTTGAACGATGTTCATGTATGGAAAAGGTATTTCTACACCCTCTGCGTCAAAAGCTTCTTTAATGAGCTTAAAACAGTCTGTTTTAAGTACAAAGCCACTGATGGGGGTAGCAGACCAGGCATAAGCGCGTAAGATAACGCTGTACTCTCCAAGGGAAATAACCCGGATATCTACCATGGGCTCATTTTCCGATTGTTCTTGTGCTGTGCGGCCGTCTAAAAGGTTAGGGTGACTTTCTATTACCCTACGCATAATGGTCATAGCATGATCAATATTGCTGCCGTAAGAAATTCCTACTTCTACATGCGTACAGACGCGCTCTTCAATAATACTGGAGTTGAGAATGGTTTCGGAGGAAATAACCGAGTTGGGAATAATGATTCTTCGGTTTTCAAAATTTCGAATGACGGAGTGGCGTAGTGTGATGTCTTCTACAAATCCTTGGTGTTTATCGCCTACCATAATCATATCACCTACACGGAAGGGTTTGAAAATGACAATGAAAAAACCGCTTATGATATTGGTAAAAGCTTGTTGCGAGGCAAAACCTATGATCGCTGCCAGAATACCGGCTCCAGCAAACAAAGTGATGCCAAAGTTTTTAAGAGCCGGTATGCTTACAAACAGTACGATGCTGGCCGCTATAAAAACAATAAACGAAATAGCGTTATTGAGGAATAACACCGAGGTATGATCTACTTTTCCCTTATCGGCCCACTTTTGCAACGCCTTGCTGTATAGGAAGCGGGTGGCTCTTGCAAAAAGAAAAGAGCAAACAATTACAAGAATTACAATTACCGCGTATTTAAGCCCCGGAGAATTGGTTAGTTTGGTCCACTCCATAAAAAACAAGCATTTTGTATCCGCATCAAAAGAAAGCGATTCGCTCGCTTATCCAACAATTTAACGAGAAAAAATCACCTGCCGCAGTGTTGTTGAAGCAACATTTTAAGGCGCATAAAAATCTGGGTGGAAAAGATAGAAGGGTAATCGCACAGCACTACTACACCTACATAAAAAACAAGCTTTTGCTAGATGCTTGTTTTCCCAACGCACAGGATTTGGAGGAACCGATGCTGGAAGCTTTGGAATATCTGGATGAACCCCACAGAGAAAAACGCATTGCATATATCCAACAGTTGGCTTCTGAGCATGGTATTGCGGAACCATCCATTAAATGGTCTATTCCAGCCTGGATTTATAAGCAATGGGAGGATGATGGAAAGGACGCAGAAACTTTGGCCATCCATGCGCTCTTCGAAGCGAAAACCTATGTACGGTTTAACCAACACTTGCTAGAAAGCGAGGCAGCCCAAAACGAGTTAATTGCTACAGAAGAGTTGCAGCTCCAATTGGATACGATAACCGATACCTACTTTACCGAAGCTAAAAACTTGTATCATACGAACGCCTATAAGCAAGGTTTGCTCGAGGTTCAAGATTACGGTTCGCAGGAAATAGCTCGGTTTTGCGACGTGAAACCTAACGATACGGTGATTGACGCGTGCAGTGGTGCCGGGGGCAAAGCACTGTTCCTGGCAGATTTAATGAAGCATACGGGGAAAATTTGGGCACTGGATGTGCGCATGAAAGCCTTGGAAAATGCTGCAGATCGTGCAGATAGAGCAGGATACGAAAACATAGAGTTTTTTGAAATTCCAGAGAACCCCAATGAGGTGGAGTTTCCTTTTATGGCCGATGTACTGCTCATAGATGCACCTTGTTCGGGTAGCGGTACTTTTGCCCGCCAGGCCGACCGTAAGTACCAGCTCACCCAAGAAGAAGTGGAGAAGCTGGTTGCGCTACAGCGTAACATTGTATCCCAATACAGTAAGTGGGTAAAACCCGGAGGTAAAATGATCTACGCTACCTGTAGTAGTTTTTCTATAGAGAACGAAAGGCAGCGTGGTTATATCGAAAAAAACTTAGATGATTTTTTATTTAATTTGGAACAAACAATTCCACCAACACAAAATCACGATGGTTTTTACATGGCTAAGTTCACTAAAAGGGAAGCGTAACAAGCTAACGGTTTTAGCCGCTGTTTTCTCAATTATCCTTCTTCAGGGATGCGCTTTCCAAATGGGAAGTTTTGACAGCAGTTTGCCTAACCACGCCAACCACTATCGCATTACCGATGTGGCATGGGGCAGGGCACAAACCGTGCGCGTTCTTGGTATCGGAGGAATGGCAACAAAAACTTTAGTGAATGATGCCAAAATGGATTTATACAGAAGATACCCGTTACAAAGAGGACAGGCTTTTGCCAATACCGTGGTAGATACGGATTACCGCAGTTTTATACTGTGGGACAAAATCACGATAACGATTAGTGCAGATGTCGTACAGCTGGATAGCGGAGTTACAGAGTTGCACCCGTTTGTCCAAAAGGTTCAAATAGCATTGGAAACTCCTTCTTGTTTCGATGTTAACGTAGGAGACAAAGGCATGTATTTTGACATCAGAAATAGCCGTACCCTAAGCGTTCAAGTAATAAAAACAGAAGGAAGGCGTCTGCAAGTACTTCTCGAAAATGGGAGTAAAGAATCTATTGACCAACAACGTTTTTTCTTTGTACCCAACTGTGACTTAGTAGCGCAACAACTCAAGTCCATTGGTACCATCATTCAACACAGAGATGCGTTTGGTGGCTATGTGGATGCAACCATCTTGGGCTACAACAGCAGAAAACAGGCGCTGGTTAGTTGGGGTGAAGCACCTGCAGAGCAATATGCAGTCTTCGAGTAGTTAGCTTTCGCTATCGTCTTCATCGTCTTCCTCGCCCAAATCTAGGTTATGGAAAACGTTTTGTACGTCATCGTCTTGCTCCAGTTTGTCTACCAGATCCAAGGCTACTTCCAGGTTGTCATCGCTTAGTTCTACTTTACTGGTAGGTACGCGTACCAACTCGGAGTTTACTACCTCAATTCCTTTTTCTTCCAGGCCTTTAGACATGTTTCCAAAGTCTTCAAAGGAGGTGTATATCCAGTAGTTTTTGCTTTTCTCTATGATTTCTTCAAGGCCGTAGTCTATGAGCTCCAACTCCATTTCCTCGGGGTTAAAACTATCCTTGGCAATTTTAAAGAGGCTTTTGCGCTCAAACATAAAAGACACCGAACCGGAGTTCCCCATTTCGCCTCCATTCTTGTTAAAAATGCTACGTACATTGGCAACGGTGCGGGTGGGGTTGTCTGTAGCTGTTTCTACAATAATACCCACGCCAGAAGGCCCCATGCCTTCGTATACCACTTCTTCGTAGTTGGCTGCATTTTTGTCGGATGCGCGCTTAATAGCCGCTTCTACGCGGTCTTTGGGCATGTTTACCCCTTTGGCATTTTGTATGGCCGTTCTTAGTCTTGGGTTGTTTTCGGGTAGGGGACCAGATTCCTTTACCGCAATGGCAATCTCACGACCAATTTTGGTAAACTGCTTGGCCATCTTATCCCAACGCTTCATCTTGCGTTCTTTTCTAAACTCAAATGCTCTACCCATTCCTCTGTGTATTTGTCGCAAAAATAACGATTGTCTGGGTTTTCGGGGCAATCGTCTATTTCAAAAATATAAACAGCAAATACTGCTTATATTGGGTTGTGACACGCATCAAGGTGAACGCTTTCTACCCTGAGCTGTTGTTACATTAGAGAAAAGCGCATCATGGCCAAGCAAATAGCACTATTTCCGTTAGATCTGGTCCTCTTTCCTGGAGAGGAACTAGAGCTGCACATTTTTGAGGAGCGCTACAAAAAGCTGTTCGCAGAAATATTGGAAGGAAAGTGTGAGGCGGGAATAATCCGCAAGCCTAACGAGGATGTATCGAATGTTATGGGAACGCTGTTTTCTGTAGTTCGCATTATCAATACCTACAAATCTGGAGAGCTAGACGTGTTGATTCGCGGAGAATCCGTTTTTACCCTAAATTCTTTCGTGGAAGGTCCAGATGAATCGGTATATCCATTGGGTGAAATTGAAGTTTTCGATACCGATGTTTTTAGCAGAGTGCCTACAGAGCTCCTAACGCTTGCCAACGAGGCTTTGCGTGCTGCTAGTGGCAATGCAAATAGGCCCTGGACCAGCCTAATCATTACCTCGGAACTGCTTCAAATGTTACAATTGCCGCTGGAGCTTCGCGAGCGTTTTCTGCAATCGGTGCGCACACAGCAGTGGCAAGCCTTTTTAAAAGGGCAGTTGCAGTTGTTTATCAGTGTGCAGCAGCAAATGCGCCAGCTTAAAGGAAACTATCAGTTGAATTAAGGCTCTGTAATGACCGCTGGTTTGGCGGGTTTCGCTTTTGCTTTACGCTTAGGCGTATCCTTTTTCTTTTTCACCTTCTTTTCTTTGCTTTTTAGCTTCTCTCTGTTTTTAAGCTCACGCTTAGAGAGTGCATCGCCTTTAGCAAAGGGGTACAAGCGATTTTCTTCCCAAGAAATACGGTCTTCGGCCTTGGCTACATCACCAGTAAGTTTCAGTTCGGCTGGAATGCTAAATACCGCAAAACCTTTACGGTGCATTATTTTATTCAATTTGTCCACCGAGCTCTGCTCCATGCGTACAATCAAGGGTTGGTAGATGGCGGTTTGCTCAAAAAAGGCCATGTCTTTATCCCACTGATCGGCCTCCATACCCACAATAGGACCTTGATTTTTTACTTCTTGCAGTAAGGTGAAAGCAGTATCAAAAACCACTTTGTTGGTGGCAGCAAGAAATAGTTTGATATCGTTGTTAAACCCAATACGTTGCGTTTTCTGGGTGTACAAGCCCAACTCGGCCTGTGCTTGTGGCCAAACAATTTCGTGCCCCTTAGATTTTAAGTATTTCGCCACCCAATTGTAAAACGCAGTCCGTTGCTCCATGCTGGTATATTCCTTGGCGCCTCCCTGGTAGGAGAAGTTATACAAACAGGCTTCTTTCCACTGGCGTGTTCTCGATTTACGATCTTTCGTGGTCCAGTCTTTACGGGCCAACTCAGATTTGCCTGTTTTCGCTTGGTACTGCGCCATATTTTCGTACTCTTTAGCGTTGGCTAATCCAGCACAAACAAGAAGAAACACTACTAGGGTTACTCGCATAACAATAAGGGGTTGGTATTGCTTTTGGTGGGTAAAGATATAAATAGACGGGGCACTATGGTGTCTATCGTTATTTCAATAGTTAATTTTGCAGGATTATGCGAAACCGATTCTTAGTTTTTGCCTTTGTGCTTCTTGCATTGCAGGGGGTAGCCCAGAAGAAAATAGACTGGAAAACACTTGCTCAGGTAAGCTTTGAGGAGGAGTATTCCGATGCTTTAGCATCCTACATTATGATACCTACTTTTGAAGCTCCAGTGAAAGCATTAGAGGGACAAGAAGTGGAAATAGCGGGGTATATGATTCCTTTGGATGTAGCAATGAACCAATACGTTATCTCCGCCAATCCTTTTGCTGCCTGCTTTTTCTGTGGCAATGCGGGGCCGGAAAGCGTTATGGATGTCATGTTTACGGAAAAGCAAAAGCTGAAGACGGATGAGTACGTTACGCTACGCGGTACGCTAAAACTCAACGTACACGATATCTATCATCTGAATTACATCTTGGAAGATGCAGAAATTGTAGCCGATTAGTGGCTACAAAAAGTGCTTTCTAAACCACTTAGCGTAGTCCTCTGCAAAATAACTTAAGATAATATCTGCACCGGCACGGTGAATGGAATTTAAGGTCTCGGGCATGGCCACTTCATAATCTAACCAACCGTTGATGCACGCGGCTTTTAACATGGCGCATTCGCCACTAACATGGTATGCTGCTATAGGTAAGCTGGAGTTTTTTCTCAAATCAGAAATGATATCCATGTAATGTAGCGCGGGTTTCACCATCAAATAATCGGCTCCTTCTTGCTCATCCAAACGCATTTCTCGCAAGGCTTCTCTGCGGTTGGCAGGGTCCATCTGATAGGTTTTCTTATCGCCTGCCTTGGGTGCCGATTCCAGCGCATCGCGAAAGGGACCATACAAAGCACTAGCATATTTAGCGCAGTAGCTCATAATGCCGGTATTCCGGTATCCGCTGCGCTCTAAAGCAGTCCGCATGGCATCTACGCGGCCATCCATCATGTCTGAGGGGCCTAGTATGTCAAATCCTGCCTGCGCTTGTACCACGGCCATTTTACTCAGCACCTCCAAGGTTTCATCGTTGCAGATTTCCCCATTTTTTACAATGCCATCATGGCCATCGCTACTGTAGGGATCTAGTGCAACATCGGAAATTAGTACCGCCTCTGGCAACTCCTTTCTAATTCTTGCTGTGGCCTGGAGGTAAAAATTGTTGGGGTCTATCCCATACGATCCTTTGCTGTCTTTTAGGCTTTCTTTTACCGCAGGGAACAAAACAAAATTGCGAATTCCCGCTTCCCAGGCTTCATGTAAAAAGGGGAGGAGGGTATCTATGCTATAGCGGTAGGTGCCCGGCAAGCTTTTGATCTCGGTTTTTACATTTTCACCATCCTCAAAAAATACGGGCAGCACCAGTTTGTTGGGTAGCAGTAAGGTTTCGCTCACCATGTTGCGTACTCCGGCTGTACTTCTATTTCTTCTTGGACGGTTTGTTATCATTTCTTGTCTTTTTTAGGAACAGGATCGTATCCGCTGCTTCCCCACGGGTGGCAGCGACTAATGCGCTTTAGGGCTAAAGCCCAACCTTTTATGGGGCCATGTTCTTCTATGGCCTCTTTGGCATATTGGCTGCAGGTTGGTGTGTACCGGCAAGAGCCCGGTAACAAAGGCGATATTAAATACTGGTAAAGGCCTACCGGAACTTTTGCTATGGCAATAAACCAACGCAACTTAACGGTCTTGATATACTATTTTATAGCCAGGTTGGATGTTGTGCTTATCCCAAAACCCTGCCTTTACTTCTAAAACATATTGGGCAGGTGCTTCTGATGCGTAGCTATTTAAAGAATACGGCTCGGTGTAGGTTTGGGCGCTTACAATTGTTCCGGTTTTGTCAGCAAAAATCATGTCCAGCGATAAGTAGCAGTTTTTCATCCAAAAACTTTGTACTTCCTCTCTATCCATAAAAAATAGCATGCCCTGCTCGTCACCCATTTCCTTGCGAAACATCATGCCGCGCTGGCGTTGTTCATCTGTTTTGGCGTACTCAATATCTAGAGCAACCACAGTATCATTCTTTGGCGTTATAATGGCTAGTTCACCATCCTTTCTGAAGCTAAAGCGTTTGTCCTCCGTGCGGTCACGTTTAATGGAACCCGATTCTTCACCACCACATCCAACCATAAACAAAACCAGAAATGAAAAGGCTAAATGGCTGTATACATGGCGTACTTTACTCTGCATTTTTTAATGATTTAAGGGGTTTGGCAAATACCACAAAAAGTATTCCTGCGGCTACACAGGGTATACTGAGGTACTGCCCCATATTTAGTGTTAATTCGTTTTCAAAGGCCACCTGGTTTTCCTTAAAAAACTCAATAACAAAGCGTGCTAAGAATATGGTTGCGAGGAACATTCCAAAAAGGCGTCCCGCATACTGCCCCCAATTGAATTTGTAGTAGAGTTGATACAACAAAACAAAGATGAGCAGGTAACATGCTGCTTCATACAACTGGGCTGGATGTCGGGGTATGGAATCGATGCGGGTAAAAATGATGCCCCAGTCGGTACCGGTAGGTTTTCCAATGATTTCAGAATTCATGAAATTCCCCAGACGAACAAAAAAACCACCGATGGCCATGGTAATTACCACACGATCTAAAATGTAAAATGGAGTCTTTTTGATGACCTTTTTTGAGAGGAGAATTAATGCCGTAATATTTCCAATTACTGCACCATGGCTAGCCAAACCGCCTTTCCAAATCATAAGAATCTCGCCCAGGTTTTGCGAGTAGTAGGCCCAGTCGTAAAAGAAAACGTGCCCTAATCGAGCTCCCAAAATGGTACCAATCATCACGTAGATCAACGCTTTATCGGTCCAGGTTTCGGGTTGTCCTTCGTGCTTAAATATGCGCTTTAGAATTTCGTAGCCCAGAAGAAAAGCGGTGGCGAAAAGTAATCCGTACCAGCGCACGGGCAATACACCGGGAAGCACTTCAGGGTGTACGCTCCAGGTTAGGGCAGCTATCATTGTGGGTTGGTTTTCCCCTCGCAGGTGGGGTTGTTGCAGGTTCCGTAGAATTGTAAGGTGTGGTGCTTGATGTCAAAATCATACACATCGGCCACCATTTTCTTAATGTTTTGAATGCGGGGGTCGCAAAACTCCAAAACCTTGTTGCAGGTTTGGCAAATAAGGTGGTCGTGCTGCTTAAAGCCGTAGCACTTTTCAAATTGGGCCATGTTTTGCCCAAACTGGTGCTTGGTAACCAAACCACAAGCCACCAAAAGATCCAAGGTGTTGTACACCGTAGCGCGACTTACACGGTAGTTTTTGTTTTTCATGATGACGTAGAGTTCTTCTACATCAAAATGGCCTACAGACTTGTAGATCACCTCCAAAATAGCATAGCGTTCTGGAGTTTTCCTTAGATTCTGATGCTGCATGTAAGCCGTAAAGATCTCTTTAGCATCTTCGTGGGCCTTTATTACCGCTTCTGTAGGTTCTGGCTGCTTCATTGCTGTAAAACTACGCTAAGTTGCGCACATTTATCAAATAAACACAGGGGTTTTTCGGGTGCTGTAACACGCGAGCCACTAGCTTATTTGATTGTTCTTTTTCTCTTCTTTGTATGCCCTGTAGGCGGGAATAAAATTGCTTTCGCGCCCTTTTTTAAATATTTGAAGCCCGAAGAATTTCCCTTTTTTAAAGGCTTTTTGCTCTTCCTCGGGTAAGGCAATAAATTCTTCGCATTCTGGGGAGCAACAAGCGTTGTGCTGTTCCTTGCAATCATCACACTGTATAAACAGCAAATGGCATGCATCGTTTACGCAGTTGGTGTGCTTGGGCCAGGGTTTACCGCATTGGTGGCACTCGCTAATCACATCGTCCGATATATGTTCGGCCAGACGGTCGTCAAAAACAAAATTGCTACCAATAAATTTGTTTTCTAGAGCTGCCTGCTTCACCTGGCGTGCGTACTCAATAATGCCACCCTCTAGCTGGTATACCTTTTCAAAGCCTTTGTGCTTGTAATAGGCGCTGGCTTTCTCGCAACGGATACCGCCTGTGCAGTACATCACTATGTTTTTGTCCTTTTTGTCCTGCAGCTGGTCTTCCACCACCTTAAGCGCTTCCCTAAAGGTATCTACATCGGGCGTAATGGCATTTTTAAAGTGGCCAATTTCACTTTCGTAGTGGTTGCGCATGTCTACGATAACCGTGTTGGGGTCTTCGGCCAGCTCGTTAAACTTACTGGCGTTCACATGCACCCCCTTTTGGGTTACGTCAAAGGTTTCGTCATTCAACCCATCGGCTACAATTTTTTCGCGCACCTTTATTTTCAGCTTCAAAAAGCTGTAGGGGTCGTGCTCTACGGCTAAGTTCAAGCGGATATTGCGTAAAAACACAATCTCTTCCAGCTTCTCTACAAAGGCTTCGTAGTTGGCCGAGGGCACTGTAATTTGTGCATTTACCCCTTCTTTGGCAACGTAAATTCTACCCAGGACTCCTACGCTGTTTAGCAAAATAAATAAGTGATCGCGAAACAGGTTGGGGTTTCCAATATGGGCATACTGGTAAAAGGATAAGGTAAACCGGTCTTCGTGGCGCTGCTCCAACTCCTTACGAAGCGTGTCCTTATCGTGTACGTTAAACAGAATTTCCTTCTGCTTTCTTCCTCTCATCTTAATTTCCTTCAAAAACTACGGGAGCCGTGTTGCTTTCGTAGCGGTTGTTATCGCGTTCTACATCGGCCATACCTTCTAGTGGGTCAATTTGAACCGCGGTTATCTTAGATTTTTTGGTAGGAATGGTAAAACGGTATTCGGGGTGTGTCCAAGGCCAAGGCTTTAACGCCATATCGCTAAAATTTAGCCCCTTAAACTCGGGGTGGTTTAAGCTGCGTTTGGTGTTATCCTTAAACAGGTTGTAGTTGCTTATGTGGAACACCTCGTGACTTCCGTCTTCGTAGGTAACTTTTACATCCAGCGGCATGGGCATGTACCCAATGCGCTCCAAGGTAATGTCAGTTTTGTTGCCGTTTTCCGTCACCGAAGCTACTGCATAATCTATGGTGTTGGTGGTGTTTATCCAGCCATCTAGGTACCAATCTAAAACGCAGTTGCCGTGCTTTTCCATTATGCGGATTACATCCTCGGGGCGTGGGTGCTTAAATTTCCAGGTGTTGTAGTACTCGCGCATAGCAGGGTAAAATGCATCATCGCCCAGCATGTAGCGCAATTGCCATAAAAAGATTTCTCCTTTGCTGTAGCTGGAAACACCATAGGCGAAGTTGGTATGGAAATGGTCGGCATGGGTGCGCAAAGGCTCTTGTTTGCCAGACTGTACCAATCTGCGGTATCCGCTCATAGAACGGGTGTGTGGATTCAATACATTTTTATCCGACAAAATATTCATAACATGGCTGGAAGCAAAGGTGGTAAAACCCTCATCCATCCAGGCATATTGAGCCTCATCGGTGGCTAGAACCATTTGATACCAAGAGTGGATTACCTCATGCACAATTACACCCAGCAAGCTTCCGGGGCTGCGCTCGCCCGTAATCAGGGTGGCCATGGGGTATTCCATTCCACCATCACCACCTTGCAGTATGCTGTACTTTTTGTAAGGATACGCACCAAAAGTTTCGTTCATAATCTCGAACAAACGCACGGTGTTTTCCTGTACCCCGGTCCATTTTTCCTTTAACTCCTCTTCGTTTTCGTAGTAGAAGTGTATTTCCATGCCGTTGGGACCTTCTACCACATCGTGGAGGTAGTCGGGGTCTGCGGCCCAGGCAAAGTCGTGTACGTTTTCGGCTTTAAAATTCCAGGTTTTAGTTCCATCCACGTTTATGGTTTCGTCTTTAAGCAGGCCTGTACCTCCAACCACAAAAGACTTGTCTAGGGTAATGCTTACATCAAAATCGCCCCAAACTCCGTAAAACTCTCTTCCAATATATGGGTTGGGGTGCCAGCCATCTTTATCGTACTCACTTACCTTAGGGTACCACTGTGTCATACTGTACGAAATGCCCTCGGCATTGTCGCGACCACTTCTTCTAATTTGCACGGGTACTTGCGATTGGTACTCCATTTCCATTACGGTAGATTTACCCGGTAGGATGGGGCGGTCTAGCTCCACCTTTAAAAGGGTACCCAGGGTCTGGAAAGAAACGTTTTTACCGTCTTGTTTTAGAGTGAATACTTTTTGGAACCCGATTTCATCGGGACTTAATTTACCAATGCGATCGCCCACGCGTCCATCGGGGTCTTCTATGGTGCGGCTGCGCACATCCATCATACTTCCTGGCTGAAACGCATTAAAATACAAGTGGTAGTACATCTCCCGCAGGGTATCGGGCGAGTTGTTGGTATAGGTAACCTTTTGTGTGCCCATTACTTGGTGGTTGTTGGTATTTAAGGCCACATCCATTTCGTAGGATATGCTTTGTTGCCAATAACCATCTTGGGCAAATAGTAATGTAGATACTGCTAAAAATAGGGTAAGCAGGGTATGTCGTAGCATAAGTATTTTTTGGATTGGGTGCAAAATTACTGAAAATGAATGTTTTGGGACATTCGCATCCAAGCAAGACCATGAATTGCAGGTTACAGCCAATAGCTGCAGCCAAAAGATAGCGGAGGAATAGGGGGACTTTACTCGATATGTGGTGCTAAAATGGCCTTGGCGTAGTTTTCCCAGGACATTTTTTTGGCAGCTTCCGCAATGTTCTCTCGGGGCACGGGATTGTCTATCATACGCTCCATTTGGGCCGCCATATCATCCACATCTCGGTCTTCGGCCAGGTAGCCATTAAAACCGTCTTTTATGGTCTCTGGGAAGTGCCCCACCTTGGTTGCCAGTACGGGGAGGTTAAAGTTGTAGCTCAAGCTTTCGATGCCCGAAGGTGTTGCATTGAGGTAATACAATACAATGGCATCGGCCACTTGGAAAAACTGGTGTACTTCCTCGTTGGGTATAAAGCGATTGAATACGGCAGTTTTGTCTTCCAGCCCATACTGTTTTACCAAAGCTATGGGGTCGTAACCGCGCTCATCGTCTTTTTTCTTCAGCAAGAGCTTCGAGGCAAATCCAAACAAGGCCTGCTTTATTTTGGTGCTCAGCTTTTTTTCGTCTAGCGTTTTCCAAAAGGATTCTCCAGCGATAATCATGGAAACATCATCGCGTTGGTCGCTTAGTTTTTTAAATGCCTCAATGGCTTGGTGCAATCCCTTGTACTTCCGTATAAAACCGAAGTACATGAGCACGTGCTTTTTTAAGCCCCATTTGGCTTTTTGGGACTCAATATCAAAATTAGGGTCGGGGCTAAACAGGTCGTAAATGGGGTGATAGAGTTTTATTACCTGGTTGCCTTTTTTAGGATCGCGCGTGCCGTCTTCAGTAATATCAAATTGGCGCTTGGGGAAGGCTTTCTCCAGCTCGTGCACCGTTTTGTAGGCATGGGTAATAAATGTGGGTACGTGTTTTAACCCGTAGCGCGTGCAAAATTGGTCTATGGCACTGGCTTCTTTTTGGGCAACGAGGTGTAAATCGAAAATAACTTCGATGCCACTTTTGCGGAGCTTTTTAGCCATCCACCCCATGGGAATACCCTGCAACGCAATAGCCCATTGAAATACCACGGCCTTGGGTTGCAACTGCTTAATTTTTTTAACCGTTGCAGACCATGTAAAGGGGTTGTTGTAATTGGTAAGGTAGTCTACCGTAATGTTGGTTCCTTCTAAGAAGGTAACCTTGCTACTGCGATCCTTAAAATCTCTCGGAATAATGGAAGGATATTGTTGCGTCCAAGACACAATGTGCACATCCACGCCCAACTTATCTAGCGCTTTGGCCAGCGAGGTGTTGTAGTTAGAAATACCTCCTTTAAACTGAGGCCCGGGACCGAAGAGAACAATTTTAGTAGCCACTATTTTTGTGCTTCTACTGCTTTTACCGCTGCGTTGTATACTCTGCGCATGCCTTCTTCCAGGCTAATCTTAGGTTTCCAGCCAAATTTGTTTTCTACAAAACTCATATCCGAGTAGCGCGAGTGTACGCCAACGGGTTTGTCTAATAGCGGTTTTATTTCGGGATTGTACCCCGCAAATTGGGTAAACAAGTCAATAATTTCCAGGAAGGAGGTGAGTCTGCCCGATCCAATATTTATTGCGGTACCATCGGTAATGTTATCCATGGCCATTAAAATGCAATCGATGCAATCGTCAATGTGCACAAAATCGCGGCCTTGTTTTCCACTTCCCCAAACCTCAAAGGGTTCTTCTTTACCCGCAGCACGGGCTGCAATGGCAGGAATGGGATAGGTAAGGTCTTGGTCCTCGCCATAACCCGAGAACGGACGCACGCAAGCCACAGAAATATCGTAGTATTTCGCAGCAATTTGCGCCAGGTATTCACCGGTGAGCTTACTCCAGCCGTAGGTCATATCGGGTTGTCCCAGGTTGCCATCGAAGGTTATTTCAGACTCTTTCAGTGCAATGGCCCCATCGGTTCCTTGTAAGTTGGTAGGATAGGCCGCACTTGAAGATGGGAACATAACGCGCTCTGGCTTATAGCGGGTAACCCAGTAAAAGAACTCAGCGTCAATAGAAAGATCGAGGGCTACCATCATGGGGTCGCCATCTATCTTAGAGCGTCCACCCACTATGGCAGCAAAATGAAAGACATCCTTGAATTTCGGAAAGCTGAAACCGTATTTCTTATTGATGAAATCGGCATCGTCTATAATGGATCTTAGGAAGTGCCTAAAATCGCCTTCCCAGAAAATAAGGCGCTCGTTGTGGTATAATTTAAGATCGTCTTTGGTGGTATAGCTACCGTCTTCCAGCCATTGGTCTGGCATGGGCGTTCCGGCAGAGAGGTCATCTATAACAAAAAGCGTATCGTTGGTAGTTTTAAGCAGGCGCTTAACCAAGTTTCTACCTACAAAACCACATCCTCCGGAAACCAAATGAAAATTCATGCTGCACGTGTCTTTGCGGCAAAAATAGCTTTTCTAAGGAAACGGCTTTACCTAAGCTAGGAACCCTTTTCCACATTGCCAGAGCCGACTGATTTCACTTCTAAATCTTGCGGACTTCCGTAGTAGATTACATCTCCAGAACCCGTTATTTTGGCTTCTAGCGCTTTTTCAACACCTAAGCGTACATTTCCAGATCCATTAATTTTTACCTCAGCAGTTTGGCTTTGCAATTCTTGGGCATTGATATCGCCACTCCCATTAATACCAATTTCGGTGTCTTGGCTAGTACCGCTAAGGTTGACATCGCCACTTCCGTTAATTTTTATTTCCAGGTTTTTGGTTTCAATGGGTAAGATGACATCGCCACTACCATTTATTTTTAGCTCAAAGGCTTTGGTAATTAGCGTTTCTTTAAAGGTAATATCCGAGGACCCGTTTACTTTTAGTTCTTCAAGTTCGCTGTAATAAATATCAATAATGGGTGTTTCATCGGCATCAATGCAGCTTTCGGTGCCAATGATGAGGCCGCTACCGCTTTCTTCCAGGCGTATTTCTTCAAAAAGGTTTTCGTAGGTGGTAATTTTAATTTCAGGCGTTTCGCTTTTGTAAAAGGTAACCTTGGCGTGCATACCGATGGCAATTTCGGGTTGATCCATATCGGTAAAGGTTTCGGTAACTATGGCTCCCTTGCCATCCACACAATTTATCCACCAGCAACCTTGAAGTGCCAAGCTACACAGTACTGCAATTAGGAAACGCATACGCTTAAATTTAAGAAGTGCTATGGACGAATATAGCATATTGGGAGGAAGCAGCGCGGTTAGCTATTTTATTATGCTCGCTCGCTCAACTCCAACCAGCGCATGGTTTTGTCATCGATAATTTCGCTGAGTTCCTGCAAGCGAATGCCGGTTTGGGTAAGTTTTTCTACATCCTCACTTCCCGACTCTAAAAACCTGGTTAGCTCTAGTTTTTCCGCTTCCAATTGGTCAATATCTTTTTCCAACTGGTTAAACTCGCGTTGTTCGTTATAACTCAGCTTTTTCTTTTTCTCTGCTGTTTTGGGTGGATGCTGGGGTACTTTTTCGCTTTTGGATTCAGGTTTTTCCTCAACCGGTTCGCTATCTTTTTGCTCTTTTTCCCAAATGCGGTATTGCGTGTAGTTGCCAGGGAAGTCTTTTATTTCACCGGGCCCACGGTATACAAACAAGTGGTCTACTATTTTATCTAAAAAAAAGCGGTCGTGGGTTACCACCAAAACACATCCGCTGTACTCCAATAGAAATTCCTCCAATACCTGCAGGGTTTCTATATCCAGGTCGTTGGTTGGCTCATCTAGAATTAGAAAGTTAGGATTGGCCATAAGCACTTGCAGCAGTTGCAAGCGCTTTTTTTCTCCACCCGATAAGGTTTCTACCCACTGATGCTGTTTCTTAGGTTCAAAGAGGAAGCGCTCTAAGAGTTGTCCGGCAGTAATTTTTTTGCCGCCTTCCAGCGGAATAATCTCTGCAATGTCTTTTACCGCGTCAATAACCTTAACTCCGTAATCTAAGCTCAATCCTTTTTGGCTGTAATAACCAAATTTTACGGTGTCACCTACCACTACTTTACCTGCATCGGGTTTCAGGCTGCCGGTTATCATATTAAGCAGGGTGGATTTACCCATGCCGTTTTTCCCAACGATGCCGATTTTTTCGCCTCGTTTAAAGAGGTAGCTGAACTGTTTCAATAGCAGTTTGTCGCCCAAAGTTTTGGAAACCTTGTGCAGCTCCACCGTTTTGGTACCCAGTCGCTCGGTTTTTACCTCCAGGTTTACCTTGTCGTCCTTAATTTTAACGTGCGCTTTTTTCTTGGTGTCCTCAAATGCATCCACCCGGTACTTGGCCTTGGTGCCACGGGCTTTGGGCATTTTTCGTATCCACTCTAGCTCTCTTTTGTATAGGTTTTTGGCTTTTTCTGTGCTGGAGCGCAGCTGCTCAAAGGCTTCTTCTTTCTTGCGAAGAAAATAGGAATAGTTTCCTTTATAGCGAAAGAGCTCCTGCTCCCTAAGTTCTAGTATTTCGGTACAAACCCGGTCTAAGAAAAAGCGATCGTGCGTTACCAAAAACACGGTCTTGTTAGATTGCGCCAGGTACTTCTCCAACCATTCTATCATGTCTAGATCTAGGTGGTTGGTGGGCTCATCTAACATGAGTACATCGGGCTCGCTCACGAGCGTTTTGGCTAAGGACAGGCGCTTTATTTGCCCACCGCTCAAGTTTTCGCAAGTGCGATCTAATATTTCCTTGAGGCCCAAATTTTCGGCAATGGCTAGTGCATGCGCTTCGGCATCCCAGCCATTGAGCTCTTCGATGCGCGCAGTGAGTTCTTCTATTTTGGCATTGTCGTTTTTCGCAACGGCCAGTTTGTGTTCTTGTAGTGCTTTAAGGGCAGGGTGGTTGCCAGAAAATAAGGCAGCGCGTACGGTGGTGTTGGCAGCAAACTGCTCGTCTTGGTCCAAAAAGGCAACGCGGGTATCGTTTCTAAATACTACTTCGCCAGCATCCTTGGGTTCTGTGCCCATAAGGATTTTAAACAGGGTAGATTTTCCACTCCCGTTTCGTGCCACCAAAGCTATTTTTTGCCCGTGATCGATGCCAAAAGAAATATCGCGAAACAAGCAACGCTCACCATAGTACTTGGTGAGGTTTTCTACCGATAACAAATTCATGGATACCGCTTACTACTCTTTACTCCCTAGCATAGCTACCAGCTTTAATATCATGCCGGTAACACCACAAACAATGCCGCCAAACAACAAATTATTGCGCCAATTAATGTTGTTCGTGGCAAAAAAACCGATAGATATTAAGGTAATACCCAACGCTAAAAAAAGCAAAGACCAAGATTTCCTACTCATATTCGCGGTAAAGTAACGCAATATCGTTGATTAAACGTTCGGTATCTATACTGGATGTGCCATCATAGAAACCGCGTAAGCGCCCTTCCTTATCTACCAGAACAAAGTTCTCGGTGTGTACAAAGTCGGGGCCTTCTTTGGAGGGCTCGTCTAATGCAGCAAAATAACTTTTTCGGGCGAGGCGGTAAATTTCGTCTTTTTCACCAGTTAGGAATTGCCAATTGTCTGGGGCATTGTAATCTGCTGCGTACGCTTTTAAAACATGTGGTGGATCTAACTCTGGCGTAACGGTGTGGCTAAGAATTACAAAATCTTCTTTTTCCTCATACTTTTCTGCTACGGTAGCCATGTTTGCCGACATTTTTGGGCAAATAGAAGGACAGGTGGTAAAAAAGAAATCGGTGAGGATGATTTTGTTTTTGTAATCGGCTAGCGTAACCTGAACACTATCTTGATTCAGCAGGGTAAAATCGCTAATGGTGTGTTTGTTAAACTGTTTTTGCTTGCTGCTATCTACCAATCTCGGGTTAATGTCGGCTGGTTGATACACACGTAACGTGTGCTCTGGCTTAAGAATGTTGTACGCAATTATAATTCCGAAAATTAGGACTACTACGAACAGGAAAACCTTAACCCCACCTCCTTTTATTTTCATGCTAACGCTGCTTCTGTGTATATAGATTCTATCATGTCTCCATATTTCTCTTTAATGACTTTTCGCTTTAACTTCAACGTGGGAGTTAATTCTCCGCCATCAATAGAGAACTCGTGATCTAGCAGTTTAATTTTCTTCACCTGTTCCCAGCGACCAAACTTTTGGTTGTACGTTTCAATTTCCTCCCAAATGCGAGCTTCTACCTCAGGCATTTTGATGAGTTCTGTGTTGCTTTCTGGAGCTTTTAAGCCTTTCTCTTTACACCAAGAGCGTAAAAATTCGAAGTCGGGTATTACCAAGGCACCTGGAAACTTTCTAAATTCACCAACTACAGCCACGTTTTCAATAAAGCGGCTTTCCTTGTATTTGTTCTCTAAAATTTGCGGTGCAACGTATTTTCCTCCCGAAGTTTTAAAGATTTCTTTTTTGCGGTCGGTTATTTTTAAGAATCGGCCTTCTACCATTTCACCGATATCTCCAGTGTGGAACCAGCCATCCTTGTCTATTACTTCTGCAGTTTTCTCTGGCAGTTTGTAGTAGCCCTGCATTACATTGGGTCCTTTTACACAGATTTCGCCATCCTCGGCAATCTTTACTTCTACATTGCGGATGGGCTCACCTACCGTACCAAAACGTATGCGCTCGTCCTTCCACATGCCTACTGCAATTACAGGAGAGGTCTCGGTTAATCCATAACCTTCAACCACAGGAATACCCGCAGCGTTAAATACACGACCCAAACGCGGCTGCATGGCCGCACTGCCCGAAACAATAACACCCACATTACCACCGAGCGCTTCCTGCCATTTGCTGAAAATTAGCTTGCGAGCTATGCCCAGCTTGAATTTATACCAACCCGAAAGGCGACTCGGGATTTCGTATTTGTGCCCCAGCTCCAAAGCCCAAAAGAAAAGGGCCTTTTTAATACCGGTAAGGTCTTGGCCTTTGGCAACAATTTTGTCGTACACTTTCTCTAAAAGACGGGGTACGGTGCTAAAGGCATGGGGTTTTACCTCCTTTAGATTATCTCCGATAGTTTCCAACGATTCAGCGTACCAAATTTGTGCCGAGATAAGCATGTACAGGTAGGTAATCATGCGCTCATACACGTGGCAAATGGGTAGAAAGCTGAGGATTTTTACCCCAAGCTCAAGTGGGAAACGGGGACTACTATCTATAGCGTTGGATACTAAGTTCTTATGCGTAAGCATTACTCCTTTGGGCTTACCGGTGGTTCCAGACGTATAAATTAGTGTCGCTAAATCGTTCTCGGTAATGGTTTCCTTGATGGCTTCTACCTCATCTTGGTTCCCATCTAACCCACTGGTTATAATTTCTTGGAAATTCTGGGTGCCTTTAATGTCATTAAAGCTGTAGATATATTGCAGGGAAGCAACTTGGTCCTTAACGGCCTTTACTTTCTCTAAAATCTCGATGTCTGCGGCAGCAACCAGTTTTGCCTCACAGTTGTTCATGATGTAGGCATAGTCTTCTTCCGAGGAGGTGGGATATATGGGCACTACTACGGCTCCAATTTGTAAGGCGCCTAAATCCAAGAAATTCCACTCGGGTCTATTCTGGGATATAATGCAAACCTTTTCACCGGGTTTGATTCCTAACTTCAGTAGGCCTTTACTTACGCAGTTTATTTTATCAATAAATTCTGCCGTAGAATAGGTCTGCCACTGACCGTTGGTCTTCCCAGCTACCGCAACCTCTAGCGGGTGGTTTTGTTGTTGAAATGTTGGTATATCAAAAAGGCGCTTCACATTATCGAACATCTGCAGGGAAATTAAATTTGTTATGAGTGCATACTAATTATTTGGCTAGATTTATCGGCTAGCAAGCATTTTTACTTTTTATGCGAGAATTGGAATCTAAATTACAACTTTCATCACTGCTAAACATAGACTTTCCGTTAATAATGGCTCCGATGTTTTTGGTCAGCAATAAGGAAATGCTTCTAGCAGGGATGCAGCAGGGCATCATGGCAACATTTCCCAGTCTCAATTTTCGGGAGGATGGAGAGTTGGCGAGAATTTTGTCTGATCTTAATAAAGCCAAAGAAAAAATAAGCGTTGGTTCTTATGGGGTTAATTTAATTGTGCAGCAGAGCAACCCCCTGTATCGCAAACATCTGGAGGTTTGTGTTGCCGCTAAGGTGCCGTTTTACATCACCAGTTTGGGGAACCCAAAAGAGGTTATTGAAAAAGCACACAGCTACGGAGGAAAAGTGTTTTGCGATGTTACCAACATGAAGCACGCTCGCAAGGTATACGAGCTAGGTTGTGACGGTTTTATTGCCGTAGGAGCCGGAGCTGGAGGACACGCGGGCCCCAACGCATTGCATGTGCTGGTAGAAAAACTCAACCACGCTTTTCCTGATACCCCAGTTGTTGCAGCAGGAGGGGTGGCCACGGGTAAATCTATGGCCGCTATGATGATGGCTGGCGCTGCAGGTGTCTCCGTGGGTACACGCTTTATTGCCAGTACGGAGGCCACCGTAGGCGATGCGTACAAAAACGCTATTGCCGATTACGACATGGACGATATCATCATGACTGAGAAAATCTCTGGAACCCCGTGTGCGGTAATTGCCACCCCCTTTGCTAAAAAACTAGGGACGAAGCAAAGCTTTTTGGAGCGCTTGCTATCCAAAAATCGCACGGTACGCAAGTACTACAAAATGCTAGTGCAATATCGTGGTATGAATTGGTTGGAGAAAAGTGCCAAACCGGGTAACTACAAAACCCTTTGGACGGCAGGCCAAAGCATTGGCATGATAAGTCAAATACTGCCGGTGGATACCATCATCCACAACTTTAAAAAAGAGTTTCGTGAGGCACGAGACCACTTTCAAAAGCAAACGGCAGGATTCGCAGAAGAGGAAAAAACGCTTAACGCCAACTAATTACAGGGCACTAAACTTTTCTTCACCACCTACAAAGGTTTTTAAAACCTTAACCTTGCGTAGCATGCTGTAATCGCAATCCAAAAGATCGTAGTTTAACACCACGAAGTCCGCCTTTTTCCCGGCTTCCAAAGACCCTACTTGGTCTTCCATTTTCATACTTAAAGCAGCCCAAATAGTCATACCACGGAGGGCTTCTTCCTTGGTTAAGGCTTCGTTGGGTAGGATGGGGGCTTGTTCCTTGTTATCTAGGGGCCTGCGAAATACAGCCGAACTAAAGGTCTTGATGGGGTCGATGTCTTCCACGGGGAAATCGGTTCCTAGAGGTATCCATCCTAGCTGTTGGCGAAGACTTTGGTAGGCGTACGCGTAATCTTGTCGTTCCGTTCCCAGTCGATCTACAATCCATTTGGCATCAGAGGTGGCGTGGGTAGGCTGCACCGATGGGATTACCGCATGCGATCTGAATGTTTCTAAATCGGCAGGATCAAATACTTGTACGTGCTCTATGCGCCAGCGTTTATCATTGCCCTCAGCTAAAATAGATTTGTAGGTGTTTAATGTGTTGCGCAAGGCTCTATCTCCAATGCAATGGGTGTTGAGTTGCAGGTTGAGGTCAAAACACTTTTGAGCCAAAACTTTGAGGCTGTCTGTAGGAATGGTTTGTACGCCTTTGTTTTCAGTATCATCGGCATAGGGCGCCAAAAGCGCGGCACTGCGAGAGCCTAAGCTACCATCCATGTAAGCTTTAACGCTGTGTAGGTGAAAAAAATCGGAGTAAATGGGGCCATTTTGTTGGTACCAGGTAAAGTTTTTGGGATTGGGATCGGCCATAGCGTAAACACGAATAGGAAGCCCCTCATTCTGGTACCAGGTTAAATAGGCATCGCGCTGTGTCGGGGTTAGGCCGGCATCGCAAACGGTAGTTAAACCTGCTGAGAAACAATTTTTAGCCGCTTTTTTTAGGGCCGTGGTTTGTCGCTCTAAAGTGGCTTTGGGAAGTTTTTCTACCACAAAATCTACCGCATTTTCTTTAAGTATGCCGTTTTCGTAGTCTATGATGCCACCCGCAATTTCTGTGTCTGCGGTAATTCCAGCCAAGTCTAGTGCTGCCTTATTCACCAGTGCAGCGTGACCATCGATACGCTGCAAAAGCAGTGGCGTGTCAGCGGTAATGTCGTCCAGGTTTTTTCTGCTGGGCCACGTGTTGTTTTCCCATGTGCTTTGGTCCCAACCACGACCTCGAATTACCGACACACCTTCCGCTACTTGTTGTTTTACCATGGCAACCATATCGGCTTCGCTAGCTACATTGCGCACATCCAAATTCAGTAGCGAAAGGCCATAACCCAACAAATGGGAGTGGGCATCGATAAATCCAGGATAAACCACCTTTCCACCCAAATCAATGGTTTGGTTGGCACTGTATTTATTGAGGATTTCGCGTTCGGGTCCCAACTCCAAGATGCTATCGCCTGCAATGGCCATAGCTTGGTGTTTTGAGAAGCGCTCGTCTACACTGTAGATTAGAGCGTTATGGATTACTACATCGGCCTTTTTTTGCTTAAAGCTACATCCAGATACTACTGCAATGAGTAGCAATGCGATTGAAAATTTAGTGGGCATTTTTATTAAAAGTTTTGCTGTTGGCTTGCTGGCTGGGCATAACCACCATGTCATTTATGCAAACGTGTTTCGGGGTATTGATTACAAAGTTTACGCACTGCGCAACATCTTCGGCCATCAAGGGTTGAAATCCATCGTACACGGCTCCAGCTTTATCCGCATCGCCTTTAAACCGAACTAGTGAAAACTCGGTTTCAGCAGCACCGGGTGCTATTTGACTTACCCGGATGTTGTCGGCCAAAAACTCTTCGCGCATGGCTTTGGTCAGTGCGTCTACTGCATGTTTGCTAGCACAGTAAACATTCCCTCCCGGGTAAACCTCTTTACCGGCAATAGAGCCGATATTCACCACATGGCCATCGCCCGTTTTATTGAGGTAGGGATAGAATTGACGAGTAACGTAGAGCAAACCTTTTACATTGGTGTCTATCATGGTGTCCCAATCCTCGGATAAACCTTGTTGTATAGGGGCTTTACCCAAGGCAAGACCCGCATTATTGACCAATACGTCTATGTTCTGCCAATCTGCGGGTAGGTCTATGGTAGCAGCTTTTACCTCAGATTCGTTTCGTACATCAAAGCACAAAGTCGTGACCTCGGTAAGCTGCGATAGTTCTTCCTGGATGGCATTTAATCGGTTTTGTCTTCTTCCAGTTAGGATAAGCCGGTGCTTCTCTTTTGCAAAAACCTGAGCACACGCAGCACCAAATCCAGCCGTAGCCCCAGTAATTAATATCGTTTTTGCTTGCATGGTATAAATCTTTTGCCCGAAGTTTAGCAAGAAATCGGCAGACCGCTAGCTATTGCGTAATATTGCGGCAACTTTTGGCAAAGGGTCTTTAAATTTTAAGTAGATGTCCACACAACAAGATACATTGGCTACACTAGAACAAGCCAAGCAACTCGGTTTACTAGAAGAGGAATTTCGCAAAATAGAGGAGATACTGGGGCGTACACCCAATTTCACTGAAATGAGTATTTACAGTGTCATGTGGAGTGAGCACTGCTCCTACAAGAACTCTATTAAGTGGTTAAAAACCCTCCCCAAAGACGGGGACCGCATGTTGGTAAAAGCCGGTGAAGAAAACGCTGGTTTAGTTGACTTAGGTGATGGACTGGCCTGCGCATTTAAAATAGAGTCTCACAACCACCCTTCGGCTATTGAACCCTACCAAGGGGCTGCTACCGGGGTTGGAGGTATTAACCGCGATATATTTACCATGGGCGCGCGTCCCATTGCGCAACTGAACTCCTTGCGTTTCGGTAACCCAGAACTAGCCAAAACCAAATGGTTGGTAAAAGGCGTTTCGAAGGGAATTGGCGATTACGGTAACTCTTTTGGTATCCCTACCGTAGGCGGTGAGGTAATGTTTGATGAAAGCTTCAACACCAACCCGCTCGTAAATGCTTTTTCTGCAGGTATCGTTAAGGTAGGAAAAACCATTTCAGCGACCTCCAAAGGCGCAGGAAACCCAGTTTACATCGTAGGATCCTCCACCGGTAAAGATGGGATTCATGGTGCCGCTTTTGCCAGTAAAGACATTACCGATGATTCGGCTAACGACTTGCCATCGGTGCAGGTAGGCGATCCTTTCCAAGAGAAGCTACTTTTAGAAGCTACGATGGAACTAGCTGAATCGGATGCTGTAGTAGGTATGCAGGATATGGGAGCAGCGGGTATTACCTGTTCTACTTGCGAAATGTCAGCGGCCGGAAACCACGGTATGAAAATTCACCTCGACCGTGTTCCAACTCGCCAGGAAAATATGTTGCCTTTTGAAATACTGCTTTCAGAAAGCCAAGAGCGCATGTTGGTGGTGGTTAAAAAAGGCAAAGAAGACATTATTGAGCGCATCTTTGAGAAGTGGGATCTTAATGCCGTTGAAATCGGAGAAGTAACCGAAGATCCTTTTGTTACTTTCTACCAAGACGGTGAAGTGGTTGCTGAGGTGCCAGCAGAAAGCTTGGTACTGGGTGGTGGAGCCCCTGTTTATGAGAGAGAATACAAAGAGCCAGAATATTTTAAGCGTTACCAAAAATTCGATATCAACAAGCACGAGGATATCGATATCGAGGACGTTCGCGAAATAGCCATCCAAATGATGGCCCTGCCTAATATCGCATCCAAACGCTTTATTTATGAGCAGTACGATAGAATGGTTGGCACAGCTACCATGAACTCAAGCATACAAAGCGATGCCGGTGTTGTTGCGCTCAAAGGCACCAACAAGGCCTTGGCAATGACCGTGGACTGCAATTCTCGTTTTGTACATGCCAACCCGGAAGAGGGTACAGCTATGGCAGTAGCAGAGGCCGCTAGAAACTTGGTTTGCTCGGGTGCAGAGCCGCTTGCGGTAACGAACTGCTTAAACTTCGGAAATCCGTATAACCCAGAAAGCTACTGGCAGTTTGTCGGAGCCATCAAGGGTATGTCTAAAGCCTGTGAGATGTTTAAAACTCCAGTTACGGGTGGAAACGTGAGCTTTTACAACCAAACAGTAACTGAAGAAGGCGAGAAGCCAGTACATCCTACGCCTACCATTGGGATGATTGGTTTGTTAGAAAAACGCGAGTATTTTACACCATCGCAGTTTCAAGGCAAAGGCGATTTAATTTTCTTGGTTGGATATCCTAAAGATGACATTTCATCCTCCGAGTTCTTGCACAATTTGGAAGGCGTGAAAGAGTCTCCAGCCCCTGCATTTAATATCAATGAGGAGTTTACCCTGCAAAAAACCGTAATGGAGCTTATCCGCGAGGGAATCATATCCGCGGCGCACGATGTTTCCAACGGGGGGCTAATGACCACCTTGTTCGAGATGGGCTTTCCTAACGAACTTGGTTTTGATATTGAAACCGATTTGGAATACCGCATGGATGCCTATCTGTTTGGCGAGGCGCCATCGCGCATCGTTTTATCTGTTGTTGAGTCCTTCCACGATGAATTTGTAGAGTTCATGAATCTCCGTCAAGATGTACCGTTCACCTTACTGGGTCATGTTACTAAAGGCCGCGTTTCGGTGGATGGTACCGATATTGGAATGATAGGTGAATACAAAGATATTTATCAAAATGCCCTTGGCACCATCTTAGATAAGTAGTGCAATTCTTACCTGTAAAGCTGTCATTAGTCAGATTCTACATGATTTCTGGCTAATACAGTTTTTCATTGTTAATGAATCAATTACTTTTCCATCGTGGATGAAGTAATTGATTTTTTTTCTGGGCTATTTTCTACACACCTATGGCCCCCTAGATGGCAGTGCGGTATCTGGACTGACTTCCATGGGTGGTTATTTATTGGCTCCGATGTAGCCATATGGGGTGCTTATTTCGCTATTCCCTTGTTGTTAGTGAATATCGTGTCCAAAAAGCAGGTGCCTTTTTTACCGGTTTTTTGGTTGGCGGCTGGTTTTATCCTTTTCTGTGGGTTTACTCATTTAGTAGATGCCATTATTTTTTACTATCCGGTATACCATCTGGCAGCATTGATGCGGTTGGGAACGGCCATTGTGAGTTGGGCAACGGTGTATGTCTTATACCGCAATCTCCCGAGAGTTTTTTCTTTGCGCACGCCCGAAGAACTGGAATTTGAGATTACCCAAAGAAAGTCTGCAGAAAATAATTTAGCACTGCAAAACGCACAATTGGAGCAAACCAACAAGGAATTAGATCGCTTTGTATACAGTGCTTCACACGATATCCGCGCTCCATTAACCTCCATTTCTAGTGCATTACAGTATGCTAAGGAGAGTACCGAGGATCACCGCTTGTTAGAAATCTTCAGACTTATGGAGCGTAACCTCAATAACCTGGATGGAATTATCTACGACATGAGTTGCTTCTCGGGTAACAAGCGTGAGGATGTCATCCGCGAGAGTGTAGAGCCAGAGTTCTTATACAACAAGGCCATTCAAGTAATTCCTGCCGAGCATAAAAATGAGTCGGTTCAGTTTCTTTTTAAAGACGATATCGGTTCTAGAATTTCGGTAGATCAAGATAGGGTATTACAAATCCTACGCATTTGTATGGATAATGGGGCTTCTTACCGCGATACCGAAAAAGAAACCTCTTGGGTAAAGACCACGTTTTCTGAAAAGGCAGGAAACTACGTTATTTCGGTACAGGACAACGGGGTAGGTATTAACCCAGCAGAAGGCGATAAGATCTTTGAAATGTTCTACCGAGGCAATGCCAAGAGCGAGGGATCGGGCCTGGGGCTATACCTACTACGCGAACTGGTGCATAAAATGGGGGGTAATGTGCAATATACCTCTAAGGTTAACGAAGGTACTACCTTCATAATAGAGCTTCCAAAATCATGAAAGAGAAAATAACAGAAGCTTATGATTTTGTCCTGATAGACGATAATAAGCTGGATAACTTAATTAATGAAACCTTGGTTCGTAACTCGGGCTTGGGCAGTTCTGTTTTAGTTTTTAATTCAGCAAAGTCTGCGCTGGAGTATTTCCAACGCATACCAGTGCACTCTAGTAAAATCATATTGCTGGATCAGCACATGCCGGAAATGGAAGGTACAGAGTTCCTTTCTAATCTACAGAAGGAGCTTCAGGAGCACTTTCAGATGTACACTGTGGTGATACTTACAAACGATGCCACGTACGTTAAAAAGCGTGGAAATTTTCCTTTTGTAAAAGATGTATGGAGCAAACCGTTGGAACTCTCTAAATTAGAGCAACTAACCCAACATCATTAGAAATTGTAAAATCCTCCCACACCATAATAGGGGTTTGGATAAGGCGAATTTTCTCCCTCCAAAACATCAAACAATACCGACAGGTTTAAGTTAAAACCACTCCCCAAACTCGAGGTGAGTTGTCCTCCAACAAACCATACAGGCACTCGAAATACCTGTGCACTTCCATTAATTTCTGCTGTGTATTGCAGCTGTTGGTATTCGGAGTAGGCCGCAATGTTCTCAGTGATTACGTACCGGCCAAACCCAGAAACACCCAGTATGCTCGAGGAAACCATAAAGTTAGGATCCCGGGTATCCTTGTAATACTGGTAAATAACTCCAGGTCCTGCCATAAAACGGTCGCTGAAACGGTACCCCACTTTTGGCGAAATATTCACCAAGGTAAGAGAACCAAAAAGCAATGAAAAATCTCCACCCACAGAGAGTTTGGAGCCCGTTGCGGTTACCTGAGCGCTGCAAATCGTGCTTAGTACAATAAAAAATACCGCGAGGGTGGTAGCAATACCTTTAAACATAATACTTATATATTCGTACCTTAATGTAAAGGTACAGTAAATCAAACGCAATATGAGCAACGGTTTCGAGAAGAATGAAGTGTTGGATAAACTGCCCGCTCACCTTTTAGATTTTGTTATCGATCAACCCTACAATGCATATACGGCACAAGATCACGCAGTGTGGCGGTATGTGATGCGTCAGAACGTCAACTTTTTAGGAAAGGTGGCGCACCAATCCTACCTCGATGGACTCAAAAAAACAGGTATTTCTATAGACAGCATACCACATATGTATGGTATGAACCGCATCCTAAAAGAAATAGGCTGGGCTGCTGTGGCAGTAGATGGCTTTATACCACCCCAAGCCTTTATGGAGTTTCAAGCATATAAGGTATTGGTAATCGCAGCAGATATCCGAAATATCAACCACATTCAGTATACGCCTGCGCCAGACATTATTCACGAAGCAGCGGGTCATGCACCCATCATAGCCGATGATGAGTATTCGAAGTATCTGAGAAGATTCGGGGAAGTAGGGGCCAAAGCATTTTCTTCCAAAAAAGACTACGAACTCTATGAGGCTATCCGCCACCTGTCAATAATAAAGGAATATCCCTCTACAGAACCCTCTGCAATTAAGGAAGCGGAGGAGCGTATTGATTGGCTACAGGAGAATATGGGGCCAGCTTCTGAAATGGCACGAATTAGGAACCTCCATTGGTGGACCGTTGAATACGGACTAATTGGTTCTTTGGATAATTATAAGCTGTACGGTGCAGGTTTGCTTTCATCGATCGGTGAAAGCGCAAACTGTATGAAAGATAAGGTGAAGAAATTACCGTATACCATCGCAGCGGCCGATTACAGTTTCGATATTACTACAGAACAGCCTCAGCTTTTTGTAACCCCCTCTTTTAAACATTTAAACGAGGTGTTGGATGAATTTTCCCAGGGCATGGCATTCAAAAAAGGAGGGGCCTATGCCTTAGATAAAGCGTTAGCTTCGGGTGCCTTGAGTACCCTGGCGTTACCCAATGGTATGGAAATTTCTGGTATTCCGGTAAAAGGGTCACTGAAGGGTGATACATTAGAGCTACATATAGAAGGTCAGTTAGGGGTTTTCCATAACCAAGCGCCATTGTATGTAGATCAGAAAGAACAAATGGGCGTTACCAGGATATTAGTAACCGAGGATCAGACGCCTTCGGCTAGTAGCAATGTCATTGCAGGTTCAGAGGAGCGCTGCTGGTTCAGTACCGATCATAACACAAGGACGCTGCATATAAAATCGCCTGGACAGGTTAGCTCAGCTTACCCAGGTCCATCCAATCCAAAAGCTTGGGGACTGCATTTTGATCCGCCCAAAGAAAAAACCCAAAAAATTATTCATACAGATACTGCTAAGCAGTTGCACCAGAAGTATCAGCAACTTCGAGATATTAGGGAGAAAGAGCAAAACCATGAGGAACTACCTCAAATTTTTGCTTGGGTTCAAAAGCATCATCCTACCGACTGGCTGCTGCCACTGGAGATTTACGAGATGATCACCACTTTAGATATTTACCCAGAACTGCAAGTAACAATAAAACAGTCTTTAGAGCAGCTCAAGGATCACAGTGCCGAGTACCATACATTAATATCAGATGGTCTTAATTTGGTGAACAATCAATTTAAACTCGTACATCCGTAATGTATATTGTTATTGGTGCTTCAAGAGGCATCGGATTTGCGGTGGTTAAACAATTGTTAGCTGCCAACCATAAAGTAGTCGCTGCCTCAAGAAATATTAGCGAATTGCATAAGCTCGCAGAGAAACACCCTGCGTTACAAGTTTTGTCGTTGGACGTTGGTAATACGCAAAGCTTCAAACAGTTTGTTGGAGCGGTGGCAAACCTCCAAGATTGCCAGGGGGTGTTGTATTGCGCAGGAAAACTGGTCAATAAACCTTTCCCAGATCATGGTCTGGAAGATTGGAACACCAGTTACCTGACGAATGTTTTTGGTCCCATATTGTTAACCCAGCATCTAATAGCAGCTTTGCCAGACCACCACATGCATCATCTTTATGTAGGCAGTATGGGAGGATTTCAGGGAGCCGCTAAGTTTCCAGGTTTGGCAGCCTATAGCTCCAGCAAGGCAGCACTGGCTACTGCGGCCGAATGTTTGGCCGAAGAATTCAAAGAAACCAAGCATCGTTTTAACACCTTATCCTTGGGTGCAGTGCAAACAGAAATGTTGCAAGAAGCCTTTCCAGGCTATCAAGCGCCAGTGTCGCCAGAGGAAATGGCAAAATTTATTGCAGATTTTTTAAGGCATAACCACTTGGTTATCAATGGGAAAAACATTCCGGTGAGCTTAAGTACCCCTTAAAACAGAAAAAAAGTTTGGTGGGTACTTCTTTTTGGTTGTACATTTGCCGCCCCGTTCGCGGGAAATGTTCTTTCAACCGACAGAAAATAATCTTCAAAAAAAATCGCCTAGCGGTTTGCAGATTAAAAAAAGTTCTTACCTTTGCGCTCCCGTTTTCGGAGAGAGTGAGAGATAAGAGGGAGAGAGAACGGGGCTGAGACGCAGAGATGCGTTGAGGTTTTTAAGAAGAGAAAAGTTCTTTGAAATAATTGTTTTGGGAAAGAAGTAGTACATCGAATA
>CAZVJF010000011.1:0-83712 GCA_964627445.1 uncultured Flavobacteriales bacterium
GCGATGCTTTGTTCCTCGAGTGCTTCTTGCAAGAAGAAGTGTATCGAGAGGAACGTGGGCAGGGCTTTAATACTTTACAATTACAGGGTCCTCCCCCTTGGTCCCCCTCCACGAGGGGGATATGCGCTGCTCCAGAAATTTTCAGCTAGGGGCAAACCATTTCCCCTTTACCAAGGAGGATATGCTTTGCGCCTTGGCGGCTTTGCGTGATTGCAACCCTGTGCTTGCCGTTTGCTTTACGATGCTTTGTTCCTCGAGTGCTTCTTGCAAGAAGAAGTGTATCGAGAGGAACGCGGGCAGGGCTTTAATACTTTACAATTACAGGGTCCTCCCCCTTGGTCCCTACTTCGTCAAGCTCAGCACATCGCCTCCACGAGGGGGATATGCGCTGCTCCAGAAATTTTCAGCTAGGGGCAAACCATTTCCCCTTTACCAAGGAGGATATGCTTTGCGGCTTGGCGACTTTGGGTGACATTAAAACTCCGTTGCTTGCCGTTTGCTTTACGATGCTTTGTTCCTCGAGTGCCTCGGCTCAGCTGAGGTGTATCGAGAGGAACGCGGGCAGGGCTTTAATACTTTACAAGATGATCCCTCCCCCTTTATCCCTACTTCGTCAAGCTCAGCACAGCGCATTCTTCGGAATGATAGTGCGATTTGCTTTTGGCTTTTAGCTTCGCACCTTAAGCTCCTGAATTCATCCCCCTAAATCCCCCTTCTAAGGGGGACATGCTTTGCGCCTTGGCGGCTTTGCGTGATTGCAACCCTGTGCTTGCCGTTTGCTTTACGATGTATTGTTCCTCGAGTGCTTCTTGCAAGAAGAAGTGTATCGAGAGGAACGTGAGCGGGGCTTATCATACAAAGCTAGGCAAGCTCCGCGCTGCTTCTCTACTGACGTCAGGGTCAACATCTCGACTCTACTGACGTCAGGGTCAACATCTCGACTCTACTGACGCATAGGTCAGCATCCCAAGACGCTCGATGGCCAGCCTTGCTCCGAGCTACCAGCTACGAGCTACGACCTTCCCACTTCCGCTTCCAACCTATTTCTTTGCGCCTTGGCGGCTTTGCGTGCTTAAAACCATTGCTCCTGTGAGATTCTATTCTTCCCTCCTCGGAATGATAGAACGCATTGCTACCAGCTACCAGCTCCGAGCTAAACCCTATCCTTCATCCCTCCTCTTAATTCGCGCGCTCCGCGATAAAAAAGGGATTCAGTAAATTTTCTTTGTTGTACTGCAACTCCCCCCCTTCGGGTTTCCGTACAGAGTATCCTAAAACCGAAAGAATAGCGTGTGCAGCTGCAGTATCCCATTCCATGGTAGGTGCAAAGCGTGGATACAGCTGCGCTTTGTCCTCGGCTAACAGCATAAACTTGAGTGAGGAGCCCATGCTAACCACCTCGGCATCGGGGTATTTCGAAAGGAACTCCTCCGTTTCTGCTGATTTATGCGATCGCGAAGCGACAATAGAGTACACTTCACTACGATTGGCGGGTTTGAGCTCACGAGCTATCCCCCCCACTTCCAATACAGCCGCTTCCTTGTGCAGGGTGTAGTACATTTTATCAATTACCGGAGCGTACACGACACCCAAGACCGGTGTATCGCGTTCAATAAGCGCGATATTGACCGTAAACTCCCCGTTCTTTTTAATAAATTCTTTGGTGCCATCCAACGGATCTACCATCCAAAAGCGTTCCCAATCTTTACGCTTTTCGTAGGGGATGTCCTTTCCCTCCTCCGACAGCACGGGCAAACCCGTTTCTTCCAATCCAGCCACAATAATTTGATGTGCGGCTTTATCGGCTTGGGTCAGTGGCGAATCATCGGATTTGGCCTCTACAGAGAAGTCTCCGGTATCGTAAATCTCCAGGATTTTTGCTCCCGCTTTTTCCGCTGCTTTTTTGGCTTGTATGGCGAGTTCGGTGTAGTTCATTTAGTTGCTAGTTTTTAGTGAGGTGTTGCATGCATCTCGATAGCAGTCGGGACGATGTGACAGTCTAGTAATTCTCAAAGCTTGTTGTCAGTTCGTCCCGATAGCTATCGGGAGATCTCGGCCCAGCCGAGGTGTATCGAGAACACGAGCAGGGCTTTAATACTTGGCAAGATGATTCTTTCCCCTTTATCCCTGCTTCGTCAAGCTCAGCACAACGCCTTCCAAGGGGGATATGCTTTGCGCCTTGGCGGCTTTGCGTGATAAAAACCTTTTATGCCGTGTGCAGCGCGTCATTCTGAATAGAATGGAATGAAGTAAAGAACCTTCATAATGGAAAGGCATTAGATTCTTCGATATCTCAGGAAAGCTTTGCGCTGCTTCTCGATATATTTATGTTTCGTTCCTCAACATAAACACTCGAAGTGACAGTCTCGGAGTTCCCTACGCTTGGTGTCACTTCATCCCGATGGCTATCGGGTAAAGCTGACGCAGGAAGCAATGTATTTAGAACCCGAGCGGGGCAATAACTAATTGATCCCAACGCAATGAGATTCCTCGTACCTCGGAATGCCGGTACCCTTTGCTACCAGCTACCAGCTCCGAACTCCGAGCTAAACGCTATCCTTCATCGCGGATCATGCAGGCTCCAACGGTGTTGTTGCTTCCTTCTTCCACCAAAATAAAGGAACCCGTGGCGCGATTGCGTGCATAACTGTCTACACTGATCTGTGATGCCAAACGTAGGCGTATCCTTCCGATATCGTTTTTGGTTAAGGTGGTCGCATCCTCTACTCTGTGGTAGGTATTGATGTCTACCTTGTACAACAACTCTTTGATGACCGTCTTTACCGCATTGCCGTTGTAGTACACCCAATACTTTTTGCCCAAAACCATGGGACTATCGCCCATCCAGCATACCATGGTATCAATATCCTGGGTGTTCTCGGGGTGGTTATCTACCCGTGCAATCACATCGCCACGGCTGATGTCGATATCGTCCTCGAGCTCTAGGGTTACCGATTGGCCTCCTTGGGCAGTATTCACTTCTTTATTGAGATCGTACACCGCTTTTACCTTGGAAGTTAAACCCGAGGGTTGGCACTGTACGGTATCGCCTTTGCTCACGGTGCCGCTGGCTATGCGTCCGGCATAACCTCGAAAGTCATGGTATGCATCGCTATGCGGGCGAATGACCGTTTGTACAGGCAAGCGAAAATCGATGTTGTTGTTGAAGTTGCTCACCGGGATGGTTTCCAGCGTGTGCAGGAGCGTAGAACCATCGTACCACGCCATATTTTCGGAGCGCTTTACCACATTATCTCCTACCAAAGCAGAAATGGGAATAAAGCGAATGTCTTGCACGGTAAGCTTGGATTCAATTTCCTTAAATCCCGCAATCACCTTGTCGTAGGCTTCTTTGCTGTAGTCCACCAAATCCATCTTGTTGATGCACACAATGAGGTGCGGAATACGCAACAAAGATGCGATGAAGGCATGGCGCTTGGTTTGCTCTACCACTCCATTTCGCGCATCGATCAAAATAATAGCGGCTTGAGCCGTAGAAGCTCCTGTAACCATGTTGCGCGTGTACTGAATGTGGCCCGGTGTATCGGCAATGATAAACTTGCGATTGGGCGTAGAAAAGTAGCGGTAGGCCACATCGATGGTAATGCCCTGCTCGCGCTCGTCTTTTAATCCATCCGTAAAGAGGGATAGGTCAATGTGCTCCAGTCCTTTTTTCTTAGAGCTGTTGGATACCGACTCGAGCTGATCCTCAAAAATACTTTTGGAATCGTACAGCAATCGGCCAATAAGGGTGGATTTTCCATCGTCTACAGAACCAGCTGTAGAGAAGCGAAGTAAATCGCGATCGAGGTAAGTTTGGGTTTCTGTTGGTGTCGTTGTGTTTGACATTTTAGTTTTATTTATTAGGATGGTGTAATGGTATGTTGGAGGACTAGTAGAATAGTGTATTAGAAGACTAGTATGATGGTGTAGTAGTGTATTGGAGGACTAATAGAATAGTGTATTGGGGTAGTCCGGACTTTCTAATCTGGCTATAATACTGCATTAGTGTAAATGACCATTTACATCTTCTTTTTCAGGTATTTGATGAAATTTAATAGCTGCTTCATTAAAACCTCCAAGTTCTGAGAAAGAGTTAAATAGGTGTCATGTGAAACAAGATTAAGGTTTTTACAAATCAATAGCAGGGTATCAATTTCACTCATGGAGCCTAAAGAAATGTAACAAAACCTTACATACTCCTTAATAGATCCTCTTGCTGCCCCTTCTGAGATATTTGCTGGAACAGATACTGCTGCTCTCCTAAGTTGGGAAACCAAACCATATTTTTCGTCAGTTGGAAAATCTCCTGATACTTCGTATAACCTTGTAACAAACTCAACAGAGCCTTTCCATACATCTAAATCTTTATGTGTTAGATTATCCAATGTACCAGTCTTGTGTTTATTTGGTACTCAAAACGAATCATCTAGTCTACCAATACACTAATAAACCCTTTCAATCTTAAAAATATCCCTCCTTCTTTCGTTCTTCCATGGCGGCTTCGGAGCGTTTGTCGTCTGCGCGGTTTCCGCGTTCGGTTTGGCGCACTACGGCTACCTCTTGGATGATTTTCTCTAAGGTATCGGCATCGGATTCTATGGCTCCGGTAATGGTAAGATCGCCTATGGTGCGGAAGCGGATTTGCTTGTTGACCACGGTTTCGCCTGGACGCAGTGTTAGGTATTCTGAGGCCGATAGGAAGGTGCCATCGCGCTCAACTACATCGCGGTTGTGGGCAAAATACAAGGATGGCAGCTGAATGTTTTCTACCAAGATGTACTGCCAGATGTCCATTTCCGTCCAGTTGGAAATGGGGAACACGCGGAAGTGCTCTCCGTAGTTCTTCTTCCCGTTGAAGATGTTCCACAACTCGGGACGCTGGTTTTTAGGATCCCACTGTCCAAATTCATCGCGGTGGGAGAAAAAACGCTCCTTGGCACGGGCTTTTTCCTCGTCTCTGCGTGCTCCTCCCATGCAGGCATCAAACTTATTACCTTCAATGGTTTCTAATAGCGTTACCGATTGCGCTCTATTGCGACTGGCATGCGCGCCCGATTCCTCGGTGGCGGTGCCGCGTTTTATAGAATCTTCTACCGATCCTACCACCAATTTGGCACCTATTTCTTCGGCTAACGCATCGCGAAATGCTAAGGTTTCCTCGAAATTGTGACCGGTATCGATGTGTACCAGTGGAAACGGAATCTTGGCTGGCCAAAAGGCCTTGGTAGCTAAGTGGGTGAGTACGATAGAGTCTTTCCCCCCGCTAAATAAGATGCAGGGATTATCGAACTGTGCAAAGGTCTCACGGATGGTGTATACCGCTTCGGCCTCGAGCTCTCGGAGGTGATTTAAGGCTGGTTTAGTCAAAACGAATTCCTTTCTTTTCTTTTAAATAGTCCAACACGCGTTGGGTGGATGTTTGTATATCTTCTTCCTGGGTTTTTATCTCAATATCTGCCTGCAGGGGCGCTTCGTAAGGCGAAGATACCCCGGTGAAGTTTTTAATTTCTCCCGCATAGGCCTTTTTGTACAGGCCTTTCACATCACGTTCTGCACAAACCTCAACGGGTGTATTGACAAAAACTTCGATAAAACGGTCTTCCCCAATTATTTTCTTGGCCTGGTAGCGGTCGTTCTCGTAAGGAGAGATAAAGCTGGTCAAGGTTACCAATCCAGAGTCCGCCATCAGCTTGGCTACTTCGGTTACCCTGCGAATGTTTTCCTTGCGCCCTTGCTCGGTAAAGTCCAGGTCGCGGTTAATACCCAAACGGGTATTGTCGCCATCCAGAGTCATGGTATGCACTTTTTTATCGTGCAGAGCGGCTGCTACGGCATTGGCTATGGTGGATTTCCCCGATCCGGACAATCCAGTAAACCACACCACCACACCCGGGTGCCCCATGAGTTCTTCTCGGTTTTCTCTACCGATTTCAAATTTTTGTTCGTGTATGTTTTTTACCACGGCTGCTGCTTCGTATTTACGGTTTCGTTTGGTTCCAAAATCTAAAGTATACCACAATCGCTCATGAAAGAAATAGAGTATCATTTTCGTAATGACTTCCACGCCTCCGATAGTCATTCCCGTGGCGGCCGATCCGGTGATGATCCAACTGAGCACTATAGTATCCATCGTTCCCAACACGCGCCAGGTCATGGTTTTGGCCAAGTGCCTTTTTACAGAAGGGTCTTTATCTATTTTTTTGAGGAGATCGAGCATGGGTTTGAGTTAGCGATTAGCGGTGAACAGTTTTCGGTTTGCTGTTGAAGGTTGGCGGTTGCGGGTTCGTTGAAAAGTTGAATAGCTGAAAGGGCCAAGCTAAAAGCCGAAAGCAGCGCGCACCGTCATTGCGAGTAACGAGGAATCTCTCGCTGATACTGATTTTAATATCACGCAAAGCCGCCAAGACGCAAAGCGTACCCCCCCCTTGTTGGTGCTGCGCTGAGCTCGGTATCAGCAGAGTCGGGATGATTGATGAACCATTAAAAAGCTGAAAGGGCCAGGCTAAAAGCCGAAAGCAGAGCGCACCGTCATTGCGAGTAACGAGGAATCTCTCGCTAATACTGTTTTTAATATCACGCAAAGCCGCCAAGACGCAAAGCGTAACCTCCTCTTGTTGGTGCTGCGCTGAGCTAGGTATCAGCAGAGTCGGGATGATTGATGAACCATTAAAAAGCTGAAAGGGCCAAGCTAAAAGCCGAAAGCAACGCGCACCGACATTCTGAGGAACGAGGAATCTCATGCTAATACTGTTTTTAATATCACGCAAAGCCGCCAAGACGCAAAGCGTACCCACTCTTGGAAGCGCTGTGCTGAACTTGACGAAGTAGAGACCAAGGGTGAGAAAAATAGCATGTAAAAGTATTAAAGCTCTGCTCGGGCTCTCGATACATTGCTTACTGTGTCAGCAATTCTCGATTGCAATCGGGACGAACTGACAACAAGTTTGAAAATTCCGAGACTGTCACTTCGAGTGTTTCTGTTGAGGAACGAAACATAAATGTATCGAGAAGCAGCGCGAAGCTCACCTGACTTGGTAAAACAAACTCCGCCCACGCTCCTCTCGATGCGCTTCTTCTGGAAAGAAGCACTCCGAGGAACCAGCCTACTAACTGCCAACAGTAAACTGTTAACTGCAAACAGCCAACCCTCATGCAATTTTCATCTTAGAAAGCGTTAGTCGCACACCCAAGCCTTTGAGTACTACGCTAATCTCGCGTTTTCTATCTTCGACCACCTCGGCTTCTTCGCCTTTAAAAGCACCCGATTCAATTTCAATGGAATCGCCCGGTTGGTAAGATTGAAACTCAATCTGTTCATCTACAGACTTCACATCCAACATCCATTGGATGCGCTGGATTTCTTCATCGCGAATAACTGCGGGTTTCCCCAACCAAAACACAAAATTAAGTACGCCTGGATCTTGTAGAATTTGGTTGCGTTCCCGCTCTTCGGTGCGCACAAAAACATAGGAGGGAATTACGGGTATTTTCACCTTCTTTACCCTATCGCTCCACTGGCGTTTTACCTCTTGCACCGGGGCATAGGTAATAATTCCATCGCGCTCCAAACGATCGGCTACTTTTTTCTCATTACGCGGTTTTACGTACACCGCCATCCATTGTTTTGGCGTGTTTAAGCGCTCCATAATAGCAAGTGACTTCTACGTTCCAATTCGTTGTTATACACCTCATCCTCGTTGTACACGAGGTAACGGATTTTTTTCTTCAGTGTATCTTCTGCCTTTTGAATAACCCGCTGTAAGAACTCGCGGTTTATTTCTCCTACAAACATTAAATCGATGATGTCGGACTCCAAACCCTCTGCGATGCGACCGGTGAGATACACCTTTTGCACACCGCCCAGTCCAGCAACAATTTTATCTACCAGAACATCCAACCCAAAATACTTCCGCACGATGGAATTGATATCCTGATACAATGGGTGGGTAGTATTTACTGAATATATTTTTTTGTTCCCCGCTGTTGCGGTTGTTAGCATGCCAGCCTCTTCCAGGCGATTCAACTCCACGCGAATTCCATTGGAAGACTCTTGAAACTCGCTCTCTAAACTGCGCAAATAGGCTTTGTTTTCCGGGTTCAGAAAAAACTTAAGCAAGAGCTTCAGTCGGGTTTTGGATGTAATTAAAGAATCTAGCATGCGGTTGGATACAGCTTCGCCACGTCAGTCCCATAGACTGACAAAACGAGTAATTTTATTACTCAATATGAATGCAAATTTGATGCTTTTTCACAAACCACCAAGCACTTTAACGAACAAAAGGCCCAGTTAATCCATCCCAAGCCAGTATTGTGTTGCAGCAATATCTGTCTCCAGGCTTATGTTGGATATAAGCTTAGATTTGGGCAACCAGAGCCTCCCTAGCATATCCTGTTCTATTTCAATTTCATCGCGCTGTTTTTGAGTAATATTTACTCGATAATACAGAAGAATAATTTGCGTATCCGAGAGGAAGCGACTTGCTAGAGCTTGAGGCGTTACGTAAAAGGGTTGTTCGGATGGATGTACCGTTAGCTGCAACTCCTCCTGTATTTCGCGTTGGAGACATTCCACAGGACCTTCGCCCAGTTCTAAACCACCTCCTGGAAATTTATAAATGCGCTGGCCTTGGACTTCTTCGTGCAGCACCAACACTTCATTTTCACAAACACAAAGGCCATAAACCCGAATGGAGAGCTTTTGCATGACTATACGGGTTTTATCGCTCGTAACATTTCTCTTTTGCCTGGAGGACCGGGTAGGCGCGTTACGTGCCACCCTGCGTTCTCCATTCCTCTTCTTACAATCCCCTTAGCAGCATAGGTTACCCAAACCGCACCTGGCGCTGCCAAACGGTGTAACTTCGAATACATGGCATCCGTCCACATATCTTCCTGCGCACGAAATCCAAAGGCATCGAAAAAGAAAAGATCAAAGGATTCTAATCCATCCCAATGGTGAATATCGGCTGCTATTTTTCGCAGTTTATAGTTGGCATTTACGGGACTCCACACATTCCAATCGGCCTGATAAATTTTTTCATACACCGACTTGTGCTGGGCTAAAAAGGCATCTTTCGCAACCAGTTCTTGGTGCACTTCTAGTGCCACAGGAAAAAGCTCGATGCCGGTATATTCCACCGCTACTTTTTCGCTATGCAGGGCGGTAAGCAAGGCATTGTAGCCCGTTCCCAACCCCACCTCCAAAACCTTGAGCGGCTCCGTTTGCTTGTTTTCTAGCGCGTATCGCAACCCCTGTTGGATAAAAACGTGCATGGATTCCGTTCGCGCTCCGTGGATGGAGTGGTAGTGCTCGTCCAAATCATCGCGATAGAGCGTGTAGGACCCGTCTTTGGTGGCAATCAGTTGCGGTGCTTTCATGAAGAGCTAAGGTAGGATAGATTTATTAGCTAAAAGGAACAAGCTTAAAGCGCCAAGCTGGACGTAGAGAATTCGGAGCTGGTAGCTCGGAGCAAGGCTGGTCATCGAGCGTCTTGGGATGCTGACCTATGCGTCAGTAGAGTCGAGATGCGGAACGAAGCATCACATTTTGTTGGCGCCAATTCATTGTTGCCCTGCCCGGGTTCTCGATACACCTCGGCTGAGCCGAGGCACTCGAACTGACACCAAGCGTTGAGCTTAACGATGCTGTCACTTCGAGTATTTAGGTTGAAGAACGAAACATAAATGTATCGAGAAGCAGCGCAACGCTATATCTAGATATAGGATATGTTCTACCCTCGTTCCTCCGTCTACCCTTCTTCTTGCAAGAGGCACTCGAGGAACACAGGAACCAAAAACCTAATTATCCTTATACTCCAGATACTTCTTAGACAAGTAGCGCAACACAGCCTTCATGGGCTCAATAGCTTCTTGAGTGGCCGGAGTAATTTTTTCACCTTTCAGACGCAGTACCAGAATGCCGTACATGGCGTTGAGGCAGGCCTCGGTAAACAGCATGCTGCTGCGCTTGCTCTTATTTTTTATAAACTCCCCCACCATTTTTTCGGCTTCCACCTTCAGGGCCAAATATTCTGCATCCTTAACTTCCTCAGTCAAAATCTTGTGCATGCTCTCCAGGTCGGACATGAGGAGCAGCGTTCTTCGCAAATGCCCTGTCTCTTCTACCCCTTCCTGCCGCATTTCCTGAATAAGCACCTGATACATGTGCAGATTTTTGCGCAACTCAGGGTTTTCATCTACGGCCTCCTCCGTATTAAAAAGGTGTTTCTTCACCTTCTCCACATCGAGGGATAGCGCTCGCAAAAGGTCCTCAGTTTGCCACAGCATCAGGATATGCTCGGCCAGGTTATCTTGTATGGCAGCCTCTTTACTCACCCTTAGCCTCCTTTTCTTTGTCCATGCTGTAATCCGCATTCAGTTTTTCCAAAACTTTCTGGGTTACATCTAGGGTAGAATCGATGTATAGCACTTGCCCCCCTCGCGTAAAGCTGAAGGCAGCATCAAAACCTGTTTGGCTGGAAATGTGTTGCAGGGCCTTCTCTACGCGCTGATACAATTCTTGTTGCATTTGTGCACTTTCAGTGTCCAGCTGCATAGACAACTGCTGGCGCAACTGATTGATCTGTTGTTCCTTTTGCTGAATCTCAAACTGCGCCGCTTTCAATTCATCTTGGGTCATGATATCGGCCTTGCGTTGCAGCTCTGCAAAGCGATCTTCCAGCCTACGCACTTGCAATTCCAGCTTTTCTTGCAGCTCCTTTTCCCTATTGGCCAACTGCGCACTGCGGTCGGCCACCCAATCGAAACGGCTCATTAAGGAGTCTGAGTTAATGTAAACAAAGCTTTCGGCTCCGTGCTGGGCTGCCTTGTTTGGCTTTGAGGTGTTGTTCTTCGCATCAAACTGCATCCAAAACAATACTGCAATAGCCGCAAAGGATACTCCGTGCAAGGCAAAATGAAGATTTTTATTCATATGGATTAAGATTTGTTCCTTCCGTATCTGTAGCTGTATTCGTAACCATAACCATAATTGTACCCGTAAGTATAGCCGTATTTGTACGCGTATTTTCCGTACAGTGCCATTAGGGTTGGCGTGCGGATGGCGTTGAAGACAATACCCGTATTGCGTTCGCCAACTTCTTCAATAATATCTTCTACCGTGCTAATGTTTCTTCGGGTTGCGTGCTTGTTGTTTAACACAATGAGGTTGAGGTCTGTTAATTTCATCAATACCTTGGCATCGGTAACCGGTACTACCGGGGGGGTATCCAAAATAACCAAGTCGTATTCCTGCTTTAATTGTTCCACCAAATTGATCGTCTCCTCGCGTATTACCAACTCTGAGGGGTTGGGTGGAAGCGGTCCACTGGTAACCACGTGCAAGTTGGGTGTTACCTCTTGATAAGACTCTTCAAAAGTAGCGTTCCCCGTCAGAATCATAGAAAGACCCGAGATGTTCTTATCCAGCCCAAACTGCTTGTGGAGATTGGGCTTGTGCAGGTCGAAATCAACAATCACCACCTTTTTACCCGAAAGACTGTGCAAATATCCGAGGGATGAAGACACAAAGGTTTTACCCTCACTGGGATACATAGAGCTCACCAGAAGCACCCGGTCGCCCCTACCAGCGTTTGACGCCATAAACTGCAGGCTGGTTCGTAGTTTCCTAAAAGCAAAAGCCTGGTCGGTATTAATGTAGTCTGGATCCTCAAAGGGCACAATAGATTTAAACTTAGGAACACCCCCTACCACGGTTTTACCCACCACATCCTGTAGCTCTTTTAGGGATTCTACTTTATCGAGAAAGAAAAATCGGATGGCACCTATCACCACCACAATCCCAAAACCATAGAGCAAGTAATTCTTTACCATAGCATTTCGGTCGGGTCCTACCACCCCGTAAGACCGCGCGTTGTCCAGTATCTCGAATTCGGGGTTGATGCTTGCCGCTTCGATGATCTTGGTAGCACGTTGCTCCAAGAGGTAGTTGTACAACTTCTCGTTCACCGCAATTCTCCGCTCAATATTCAAGATCTCGCGCTGGCTTTGCGGCAAGGATCTTAAATTCCCCTCATATCGAGAAATCATGCTCTGAATCTGGGTACGCTCTTTACTTAGCGCGGCCTTGGTTTTTTCAATGTAATTGATCAACTCCGTTTTCACCTTGGTGAATAAGGCCTGGTTTTGCTGCACCAAAGGGTTGTTAGCCGTCACATTGAGCAACTGCGATTCGCGTTCTTTCAGCACATCGTACAGTTCCTTGAGTTTCTCAGAGAGGAAAGGGTCACCCTCCGGAATGTACACCGAAGGCGGCATAAAATTGCCCTCGTCAGCCTCGTTCAGATATTCCTTCAGTTGATCTAAGCGCTGCCCTTGAATATCCAACTCCAACAGGTTATCCTCGTACTCTAGCAACTTTTCATTGTAGCGGCTTTGCTCTACGGTGAGATTAATTATCGAGTTGCTCTCTTTTACCCCTTCTACCTCAAACTCACTTTGGTTGATAGACGAGGTAACATTGGCGATTTGCTCTTCGATAAACTCGAGCGAGGTTTTGTTTTCGTTTCTTTTCTCTCGGGTGGAAAATTTGGCGTACACCATGGCCAGTGTATCCAAAAAGTCTATGGCGCGCTCCGCACTTTGATCGCTAAGCGAAGCGGTAATTACAGAACTACGCTCAGGCATGCTCACGGCCAGTTTAGAGCGAAAGGTCTGTACCAGTCGCTCGCGCGAGTTTACTACAAACTCATAGGTAGAAACGTGGTTGCGCATGTCCTCCATACTGTACCCACCGCGTAAATCGAATTGAAAATGGATGCCCTCTGCCAGGATCTGTTTTTCAAAAGGAAACTGTTCTACCACCTCATCGCCCGAGCGATTTACGTGCATGAGCTCTACGTTAGCGTTGGTAAAGCGCAGTTGGTACGGAACCCCTACCATACTGGGGTTGATGGTATCTACCACCACACGAAAAAGTCCTGGATTGGGATACTGCACCGTTTTGCGTATCCGCCCCACGAGGTAATAGGAGACTTCAAAATTGAGCCGGTCCACTACATCGCCAATAAGGTCGTAGGACTTTATAATCCGTTTTTGGTTTTCGGCATCATTGAGCCCCATCGCATAGCGTGCGTAGGGCGAACGACCTCCAAAGACAGATTCCTCTTGTTGGCCTTTGTAGAGAAACTGTGACTGTGCCCGGTAGACGTTAGGAATACGGTACGCTTTGTAAAAGCCATAAAACGCTCCCACACTGGGCAATAGGATTAGCAGCAACAGATTTTTGCGGAGCAGCTTTAAGATGAGCCGTACTTGCTGTGGGGGGAGAATTTGATACTTCACAAAAGGGTGTTTGGTTGCGAAATTAAACATTCGCGGTTACTGACATGCCTCATTTATGCATACGAGTTAGGTCCGGAAAGACGATTGCCCCCTCTTATCCGATAGAATCAACGCTTCGTGCGTCATTTTCTACTGTTCATCGACAAGGTAATATTCCCAGCAATATCCCTGTACCTTAGACCTAGGAATAACCTAACTTTGCCACAGATTTCCGATATTCAACCACCAATCGAAAAGTATCGTTTATTTATCGGGAAAGCCTTGATTTTTAAAAACATGACCACAGTCAGAATTCTTCTTATAACCATCCTTTGCTCTTTGGCGCTAAGTTTCACGTTAGAGGCCAGAACTTTAACTGCAAAACGCAATGGCGACTGGAACAGCGCCAGCACCTGGAATGGTGGTAACAAACCCGGACCCGATGACGATGTGATCATCCTTGGGTACACCGTCACGGTAAATGGCACTTTTACATGCAAAACCCTAACCTTGGATGATGCCAGCGCGCTATCGGGATTAGTCATTAATAGCGGAGCGTCACTTACCGTTACGGGAAGCACCGTAGCGACCACCAACAACGGTGCGGGTAGTGGTGGAACCTCGATAACCATTAACGGAACACTAAACGCACAAGGCGGACTGAGCCTATTTAACGAATCTACCCAAGTACTGGGCTTACTGGTAGGGAATACAAACCAAGTATTTATTGGTAGCGCTTCGAGCAGTGGTTTGCTCAACACCACAGATATCTACATGGAAAATGCGCTCAGCATTCTTCCGCTGGGCTTTTTTGCCACCACCAACGTGATAAACCTGCGTCATGGAGACCTTGCTTTTGCGGGTACCGTTACACTCGGGGATATCGATGAAGACCGTGTAGACCAGTACAATGCCATTGTAGTAGACGACTCGGGCGACTTTGATGAGCTACCCAAAAACATCGACTACAGCAGTATGGACGAGATTGAAATCTTCCAAGGTAGGTTTGACCTTTTGGGAGGCGATGCCAACACCAATTACACTTTTAAATTTGTTGGTACGCTAAACCAACAACTGCGTTTTGAGAACATCACCTACAGCGAGCTTATTATAAGCAAGCCTTCTGGAGGTGTTGTATTTATGGCTGAAAATTTACCGAGTGATGACAACCTGCGCTCCATTACCGTTAGAAGCAACTCGCAACTAGAAATTAACCAAGCCGCTACCAACTTTGACGCACTTACTTCGGGTAACTCTTTTATATTGGAGTCGGGCGCGGTACTTAGAGTGTCTGGCAATGCTTTTGCGGATGCACTCCCTAGCAAATCGGTTACCGATATCGCACCGGATGCTATTGTAGATTTCTCGGTAACGGAAGGAAACAACGCCACCGTATTTCAGGAAGAATTTTTCTACCCCATCGTACAGTTGACGGGAACGGGCACCAAGACGTTTAACGGCAGCAGTTTAGCCATTAACAACAGCACCAACACGGCAGAGCGCATAGAGCTTAAAGAAGGCACATGGGACATTGCTTCCAACCAAACCTTGGTAATGAATACCGCAGGCGCAGAGGGCATTGTTGCACTAGACTCCAATACCACCTTAAAGTTGCAAGGCGATTTTGCTGAACTCAGCGCTTTTTGGGACATCGATCGCGATAACACCTTTGATTATTCGGGTGGAAGTACACAAAACATCTTGGTTACTGCAGATAAAATCGGTGATCCCGAACCCTATGGAATTTTGCAGTTCAGCAACCAAACTGGGGCAGGTACCGCAGTAAAAACCTTACCCAACGAGGCGGAAGCGCAAGTAGCCAACCGCATTAACTTCCTGGGGAACACCCAATTGGATTTAACCGAATCTTCGCAGCTACGATTGCTTTCCAATATCGATTTCACCGCATTTGTGAGTGAAATTCCTAGCTCTGCTGCTATCAGTTATACAGGTACGCCTGAGGGCAAATTTGTGGTGGAGAAATATGTACCGCTGCCTTACCGCGCTTACCGCGATATCGCTTCACCGATCATTGGTACTACTCTGGCTTCATGGATCGATGAAGGAATTAACATGCGGGGATTCCCAGGATCTAATTCTCCGAGTGCGGGCCGCACAACCGTTACGCGCTATGATGAATCGGTGCAAGGAAACCTGAATTTGGGCTTTGTAAACGCCACCAATGCTACCAACCCTATTCGGGAGGAAAATGGTGGAGAAATTACCCAGTCGGTATTCCGAATCTTAGATGGTAATAACAGCAACCTAGATTTTGCAGTTACGCTAGAAGACGATGGTGAGATCTTCACAGGCGATCAGAACTTCAACATCAACTTTACCTACAGCGAAGGTGAAGACCAAGATTTTAAAGACTTCAACGATGGCTGGAATTTAATTGGCAACCCCTATCCCGCCCCATTAAACTGGGATGCCGTAGTCAATGACCCCGACAATGCAGACCTTTTTACTGATGGAAAGCTAGACCCCTGCATGTACATTATCGCGCAAATCGATCGCTTTTTTGCTGATGCCAACAATCCAGGCTTTTACGGATTTTACAACAGTGCCACAGGATTTCAGGTAATACACGACAACCAGATTCCATCCTACCAAGGGTTTTGGGTAAAGGCCTTTAACGATGCGGATGCGAATACCTCCTACGACCTTACCATTAAAGAAAGTCACAAAGGCGCTGTAACAGATAGCCGTTTTTACAAGAACAACCTGCGCGATGGGCGCAAGGCCATAAACCCAGAAACAGATGCGGTATCGCTAACCATTTTCCAGGAGGACAGAGCTCGGGAAAAAGTATGGTTCCATTACTGGCCAAAAGCTTCTGTGGGTGAAGATACTTTGTTTGATGTAGCTAAATTTGGACAACCAGCTCCTACCGCTACGGCCATTGATTTTGTAGACAACAACCGACCTATGAACATGTGGGTAAACGCCCTGCCCGAAAAAGCCATCAACTTTCAACTGCCTTTGTACGTACAATTGCCTAAAGCAGGTAACTACTCCGTGTCTTTTGGCAACCTGGGTGTGTTTACCGATAAATTCCCTTGTGCATACTTGTTAGACCAAGTAACCGGCCGCACCTTAGACTTAGCAACCGATACCGTATTTAACTTCAGTACGGAAACCGAATACAGCGGCAACCGATTTATCATCTACCTCAACCAAAACCTCACTGCGCGAATCAGCACGGAAGATGCTCCATGTGCGGGCGAGCCCGGTACGCTAAACCTCGATTTCTCAGAATTGGAAGGTGCCATAGACTTTGATATTGTAGATGTAAACAGCGCTGCGGTAGTTGAGAAAATATCGGGACAAGGAATTGGAGTGCGCAACCTAAGCTTACCGGCAGGTAATTATCTGGTGCGCAACAATAACGGCCTGGTAACCTGCTACAGCAACCAATTACGGGTAGATATCAACCAGCCGGCAGCGGTTATTGCCAACTTTACCTCGGAGGATACCAGCTACACACAATTCGAAAGTGTTGCGCTACAAAACAACAGCTCCAATGCCAGTCAGTTTACCTGGTTTTTTGAGGATGATGGTAGCATCAGTATGGAAGAAAACCCTACGCATGTGTTCAACTTCCCCGGTGTTTTTGACATAACGCTGGTGGCATTTAACGCAGATAGCACCTGCTCTAGCGAAACCACGAGAACCTACACGGTAAGTGAGGTAGTTTCGGTATCTGAAAACCTAAAAGCCCAGTTCGACTATCGCATACAAAACAACACGGTGTATTTCGAAGGCATGGACGCCCAAGATAGTTGGGAGTATCAAATTATGGATATTCAAGGGCGCGTTTTGGACCAAAACTGGGGTACCGGTGCGTTCAACATAGCACTTCCTGAGCAAAAAGGAACGCTTGTAATTATTAATGGCAGCATTAATTCGGAGCCTTTTTACCTTAAGCTACAGCAACGGTAGTACACGAAGCAATGAAATATGTGAAAGCCCCGGTAAATGCGCAGTTCGTATTTTCTGGGGCTTCATTTTGGATGGAACTGCAGATCCGTTGCACCGCACAAAAAAGTGATGCGAAACAGCTTCTTCCAAGACTGCTATCACAAGCATGCTAGGATCGCTCGCTGGTTTTCAACACCTCATCCCGTGTGATCTTCTGTCGATCGATATTTTCAGCAAACACGTGGAAATGACCATATATTGCTGATAAGATGTTTACTTTTAGGAGTTTGCCTTTTTTACTCGGCCTTGTTCTCCACCTCAATATAGTTGCTGCTACCAAAACAGCTGCTGCCACGGGAGACTGGAGCAATGCAGCCACTTGGTCGCCCTCTGGTGTTCCCACCAGTAGCGATGATGTAGTTATTGGTTCTGGGTACACGGTTACGGTAGATGGAGACTACACCTGCGCATCAGTGACGATTAACAACATGGCCGCTGTTGCGGGCGCTACCGATTCCGAGCTTTTAGTGGATAATGGCCACACACTTACCGTTAGCGGCAATTGCAGTTTAAATACCACTGTTAGCGGCCTCAGTACCGGCTCTGCCAGTGTACAAGTTCATGGCACGCTCACTATTGGTGGCAATCTCTCACTAAACAACACCTTATTAACGGTTGCGGGTAGTAACACCCTTGTTGTAGGCAGCAATACCCAATACGGGTCTTTGGTGGTTTCGGGAGACCTTTCGATCTCTAATGGTTTGTTAACCGCATTGGGGGTGTCCAACCTGATTACCCTTGGACATGGGGAGATCGATATTGATGGCGACATCACTATGGCAGCTGGTGCTCTAAGTTTATTGAGCACCAATATTGTAACCGCAAACGATGACGGTAGTTTTAACAACAAAACAAAGATCTTCAAGTATGGTGGCAACCTGATAAATACAAACGATGAGGGACAGCTAACCATTACCGATGGCAACGGCAGTAGCCCATACGAGTTTTGGTACGATGGCACATCCAGCCAAACCGTAGAAACCGACAACATTACCTACAAGCACCTCTACATAAAAAACTCAGCAGCCGATGTAGACCTGGAAGCCTCGCTTACCAACAGCATGGTAGAAGGGAAACTCTACATAGATACCGGAGCCGTTCTCCATTTGGATGCAGCTGGAAAAAACCTGGATGCCCTGAGTGGAGCCACCGACAAAATCAACATCCTAAACTACGGCACTCTAAAATTAAGCCCGAGTGCATATGCCGATGGCATTCCCCCCAGCACCGTCATTACCGCTGAGGCCAACGGCTATGTAGAATTTCACCACCCAACCCTTGGCGTAGCGGAAGATATCGTTCAGGAAAGCATAGATTATCCTATCATACGGCTTACCGGACCCGGTACCAAACAATTGGGGAGCACCAGCTTGGATATTGATGATGCCGCACCCAGAGCCAGTAAAATTTGGTTGGAGGAAGGCGTATTTTTGGTGGATGCCGGAAAAGAAATAACCCTAAACAACAGCTATGGGGTAAAAACCATCCAACTGGATTCCAACACCACCATGCGCATCCATGGCGATTTTTCCACCCTGGATACCTACTGGGATGTACACCGCGACAACACCATCAATTACAACAGCAACAGCACGCAAACCTTGTATAAACTTACGAGCGATGGCACCACGCGCGAGCCCTATGGTATTTTACAATTAAACCGCACTTCGGGCAGTTCGGTAAATCGCAATTTGCCCGGATCGGACACCATACAAGTGGCCAACCGCTTAGAAATTGAAGACGAAATTGAGTTGATCCTCAACACAGGAAGCTACCTTCAATTGCTATCCAACGCACAGTACACCGCTTACATTACAGAAATAGCATCCAGTGCCAGCATTACCTATTCGAGCTCGCCTGCGGGCGCATTTGGCGTGCAAAAATATCTGCCACTGCCCTACCGCGCGTATCGCGATATTGCTTCGCCCATACAAAACACCACGCTAGCCAGTTGGCTGGATGCTGGGGTAAACATGCGCGGCTTTCCCGGTTCTAGCAGTCCCAGCGCTGGACGCACCACCGTTCATTATTATGATGAAACCGTTTTGGATGACCTAGACATTGGCTTCCAAGCGGCAACCAATACGACCAATACGATACACACCTATGATGGCAGCGACTTTGAAATTTCGGCCTGGCGCATTTTGGACGGAAACAATACAGACACCACCTATGCAGTAACCTTGGAGGATGTGGGCGAGATCTTTACTGGCGACCAAACCTACAAGCTCAACTTCACCTTCTCCGACACTGGAGCAGACAGCAGAAACGACCACGATGGTTGGAATTTTCTGGGCAACCCCTATGCCGCTCCACTAAACTGGAATGCCATATACAACGATGCGAGCAACAGCACCCTGCGCACCAACAACTATATCAGCAGTACCATGTACATCATTGGACAAATAGACCGCTACTGGGAAGACAGCGGCAACCCTGGCTTTTATGGTTTTTACAATGCCGCTACTGAAACGGCTTACATTCACGACAGCATTATTCCCGCCTACCAGGGTTTTTGGGTCAAGGCCTATCACCCTTCATCCAGCTCGGAGCAGTATACCTTAACGGTGAAGGAGAACCACAAATACAATGAGGAGAACTCCGTGTACTACAAATCCAACTCCCAACCCCGAGAAATTACAGACTTGGCTACCCAACTTATCTTCTCCGCTGGAAGGACTGCAGACCGAATTTTCATACAACCCTTTACCGGAGCAACAGTAGGAAGAGATGCACAGTTGGACGTGCCGAAGTTTGGCAATGCCCGAAAAAGCAACCATATGGTAGATTTCTGGGGAGCCAATAAGGACATTCTAAACCTATGGGTAAACGCTGTTGATTTTAACAAGACTTCAAACGTTGTCATGCCCCTAGCATTAAAGAGTAACCGTGCAGACACCTGCCAACTTCTGTTTAGGAATGTTGCAGCAATAACAGAACATCATTGCATCGAGTTGCTCGATACCAAAACGGGAGATCGGCAGTTTATATTCGATAACCAACCGCTAAGTGTTGTGGTTTCGGACAGCATAACATCCCGCTATGCCCTAGTTTTTTCAAAGGATCTATCTGTAGTAATGAACACTAAAGACCCTCTTTGCCAGGAAGATACAGGACAAATAATGGTGAGTGGGCCAAAAATATTCCACTCCGAGGTTTGGAATGTTTTTCGAAACGACAGCCTTTACGGCCAATATACGTTGGATACCAGTGGCTTTGTAGTAGATGCCCTTGCTGGAAATTACCGCCTTGTAAATACGCTTGGTTTTGCAGCATGTGGCAATAACGCTGTATATACTACCGTGTCCGATGCCCCAGAAGTGCGCGCTCAGTTTAGTTCCTCCGCAGAACTCATTGCGGGTAAGGAAATTGCTTTTTGGCCTGAGCAAAGTGGCAATGACCGCTACTTGTGGCAGGTACAAGGAGTGGAATACACGAACCCCGTTTTGCAACTTACGGTACCCCATAATGAAGACAGTTTGCACGTGCGGCTTGAAACCCAGGTAGCGCAATGCACAAAAGAACAAACCCAAAGTTTTGTTATTCAGCAGACAACAGACATAGACAACCTAAAAAACACTTTAGCTCCCCATTACGTAGTTAAAAACAAATATATCTCTTGGCAAGAGCAAGTAAATACAGTTCGTATCTTTGACTTGTCTGGAAAAAAAATAGACGAAATTACCCATACCAATACCGCCCCTTTACACCATGGAACCTACCTGTACTGCTTTAACCAAACTTGCATTACGATTTACGCTAATCTTGGGGATTAGCCTTTTTGGAGGAAATGTTTTTGGGCAGCCTGTGCAAGACGATTGCAGCACATGCACCGGTGGTAACACCTGTTTTTGTTGTGATGATGCTGATCCCGCATGTGATTGTGCTCCTGAATCAGGAGATCCATCCCCAGGTAATAACAGCTGTGATTATGCCGGTCTAACTACACCAGTTTGTGCAGCCGATGAAGGAGAAGCAGAACAATTTTGCAACAATCAGTACAATCCCATACCCTTAAATAGAAACCTAGTTCTTCTTATTCTCATGGGTGCGGGCGCTATATACATTTCCCGAAAATCTTTAGGTCTTGCCTAAAAAAGCGCTCACCTTTATCGCTATTCTCATCGGAGTTGGTGCTTTGTACTTACTCATCGACCACTTTTATGGTCGGGAGATTCACCACTTTCTAATGGAAACGGTTACCTACCAGTCGGTGGGTATCATGAACTTTTTTGGTCTGCCCGCAGAGCTTTCCAACTACGCAGGTATCGTTAACGCCATCACGTACAAAAACAGTCCCATTTTACGGGTCATGGATGGCTGCGATGGCATGGATTTGTTGGCGGTTTACTTTGCTTTTGCTGTGGCGCTTCCCGGCCCTTGGAAACACAAGCTTTGGTACGTGCCGCTTGGGCTTTTAGCCGTGCATGCCTTTAATTTAGTACGCGTAATGGTGTTGGTGGTGCTGGCTGCGTACGACAAATCGGTTATGGAGTTCAACCACAAGTACACCTTTATTGTGTTGGTATATGGCTTTGTCTTCCTACTTTGGTATCTCTGGATTAAGAAATTTACCATTCCCCATGCCCGCACCCAAGTGGCTTAAGATTACCCTGCTTGCCCTCGTGTATATTTTGCTGGGCTATGTGCGGCACGTTCTTATCCTCCACGCAAATATTGCGTCTTCCAACCAAAGTATTGAGTTTTCACAAGAGTATTACCCCGCTTTAAAACAAGCGTTTCAGCAATTTTATTTCTCGGCTGGAGCTATAGAAAACCTGCTCCAAGTTTTCTTTTTAGTCGTGTACTGGCTCTTGGGCATCGCTACCCTGCGTTGGCTGCAAATAGGAAACATCCGTTGGTTTCAATGGGGTTTCCCTGCGGTAGCCGTAGTGTTGTTTGTTCTGGCCACCGCAACCGGTATAATGCAACAATTTAGCTTAAACAGCTTGCTGCGCTCGGTTTTTGTAAAGCTGCAATCGCCCCTACCCATTTTAATTTTTATCCTCATAGTAAAGGCGGGGATGTTGACGGGTAAGACGAGGGATTAGATGGTCGGTTCAATGACTTTTTGATTGTGTTCGAAGCGTTGCGCTGCTTCAGGAGTTTTCTGCTAGGGGCGACCATTTCCCCCTAACGAAGGGGGATAAAGGCGGATGATTTCTACAAGAAAAAAGATACAGCTCTGTTCCTCGAGTGCTTCTTGCAAGAAGAAGTGTATCGAGAGGAACGAGGGCAGGGCTTCATATTGTTTTTTATCCAGAATCGATTGAGATTCCTTACCTCGTCAAGCTCGGCACATCGCGTACCTCGGAATGACAGCGCGCTTTGCTCTTAGTTTCTAGCTTCGATTCTCTTGCTTCCTGCTTCAAGCTTGGCCCTTTAAGCTAATTTCCTCCCCCTTGCCCCCTCCATGAGGGGGATACGCTTTGCGCCTTGGCGGCTTTGCGTGATATTAAAAACCGTTTTAATGCTATTCGCAACGCGTTATTCTAAAAGTCTTTAGATAATGCCCGTAGCGTCATAAGCGTGAAGAATGTCCAACCTGTAAATTACATCTCGACTCTACTGACGCAAAGGTCAGCATCCCAGGACGCTCCATGACCAGTGCTGCTTTCCGCTTTTAGCTCTACATTATCAGCTTTCAGCTTCCGCTTTCCACCTAATTGCTTTGCCCTTGGCGGCTTTGCGTGATATTACGGTTTTCTGCTCTGCGCAAGGCGTCATTCAGACGAAGGAAGAATCTCATTAAGCCACTAAGGGTCAAGATATTACTGTTTTTATAGATTCTTCGTACCTCGAAATGAAATTACGCGTTGCCCTTAGTGGCTCGCTTCCCTATTACACATTCCACCTTGGCCCTTTTAGCTTAGCGCTTTAAGCTTTGAGCTTCCAGCTTCGTGCTTTCACCTTCTCACCTTTTCAACTACTCAACTTCTCATCACTCATTCCTCATCCTCCCATAGCATTACACGCCTCCCCCCTTTCTATTCCCCCAAATTGCAAGGATCTACACCCTCAACACCCCTTAAGCACAGGTTCTGTTTTTAAGCTTCCAGGAAACTTTCCACGGGCCAAACGAACTTTTTATTGGCAAAACCATTGCATACCGTAAATTCGGGCCATTATTTGGAAACGTATGCAAAGAGATACCGCCATTTTTGATTTAATCAGCCAAGAAAAAGATCGTCAACTCAAAGGCGTAGAGCTGATTGCATCTGAGAATTTTGTCTCCGATGCGGTGCTGGAAGCCATGGGCTCTGTCCTCACCAACAAATATGCAGAAGGCTTACCCAAAAAGCGCTACTACGGTGGCTGCGAAGTGGTAGATGAAGTAGAGCAATTGGCCATAGACCGCGTTAAAGAACTCTTTGGTGCCGCTTGGGCCAATGTGCAACCGCACTCGGGCGCACAAGCCAATGCAGCAGTAATGCTGGCATGTCTTAAGCCGGGCGATAAAATTTTAGGCTTCGACCTTTCGCATGGCGGACACCTAACCCATGGTTCCACCGTAAACTTTAGCGGAAAGCTATATGAACCTCACTTTTACGGGGTAGAGAAAGAAACCGGACTAATCGATTTTGATAAAGTAGCTACCAAAGCCCGAGAAGTACAACCCAAAATGATTATCTGTGGAGCCAGTGCTTACTCCAGAGATTGGGACTACGAAAGACTGCGCAGCATTGCCGATGAAGTAGGCGCTATTTTACTGGCCGATATTTCGCACCCTTCTGGGCTTATTGCAAAAAAACTCCTCAACGATCCGCTGCCCCACTGCCATATTGTAACTACCACTACGCACAAAACCCTACGCGGACCTCGCGGTGGCTTGATTATGATGGGCAAAGATTTCGAGAACCCGTTTGGAATCACCACGGCCAAAGGTACGGTGCGTAAAATGTCGTCCTTGCTAGATTCTGCCGTGTTCCCGGGAACCCAGGGCGGACCACTAGAGCACGTTATAGCTGCTAAAGCCGTTGCCTTTGGCGAGGCGCTGCAACCCGAATTTGAGGCCTACGCAAAACAGGTTATTAAAAATGCTGGTGTTTTAGCAGAAACACTGGTGGAAAAAGGCTTTGGTGTTATTTCCAAGGGTACCGAAAACCACTCCATGCTTATCGATTTAAGAAACAAAGGCGTAACCGGCAAAGAGGCCGAGGCGGTATTGGGAGCGGTAGATATTACGGTAAACAAAAACATGGTTCCTTTTGATACGGAATCGCCTTTTGTAACTTCGGGGCTGCGTTTGGGAACGGCTGCCGTGACCACACGCGGATTAACCGAAGAGCACATGAAAACCATCGCTGGCTGGATTAATGATGCTATTGAACAGCGCGAAACGCCCGAAGCATTAGCCAGTATTAAGAAAGAAGTAAACACCCTAATGGGAAGTTTTCCATTGTTTAAAGCATAGCCATAACCCTTTATGATTAGAGCCAACGATCCCAACAGAAAATCTTGGGTGGAAGTACCCGAAAACTCGGACTTCCCCATTCAAAACTTGCCTTTTGGCGTATTTAAAACCGATTTATTGGAGCCGCGTGTAGGCGTAGCCATTGGAGACAAGGTTTTGGATTTATACTCCTTAGCCATTTTGGGCTATCTTAAAAATCAGCCTTTTGAGATGGATGCCTACCTATCCGACAGCCTCAACAATCTCATCAGCTACGGTAAGAAAACGGTACGCGAGCTGCGCAATCACATCTCCGACTTATTGGAGGTTGGAAATGAGGAGTTGCAAAAGCAGGATGTGCACATTAACCAAGTCTTTTTTGACCAGAAAGATGTGGAAATGCTACTTCCGGTAAACGTAGGCGATTACACCGATTTTTATTCCAGCCGCGACCATGCTACCAACGTAGGCACCATGTTCCGCGATCCAGACAATGCCTTGCTGCCCAACTGGTTGCACATACCGGTAGGATACCACGGTAGAGCCAGCTCCATCATTGTATCGGGACAGGAAATTAAGCGTCCCAAAGGACAAACTCGTCCAGACCCCGAAGCGCCTCCAGTTTTTGGTCCTTGCAAATTGCTTGACTTTGAGCTGGAAATGGCCTTTGTAACCTTTGATGGGAAAGAGCTTGGGAAATCCATATCCACCAAAGAAGCGGAAGATTACATCTTTGGAATGTGCCTGTTTAACGACTGGAGTGCACGCGACATTCAGAAGTGGGAATACGTACCCTTAGGGCCATTCTTAGCTAAAAACTTTGCATCCTCTATATCTCCTTGGATTGTAACCTTAGATGCGCTGGAGCCCTTTAAAATACCGGGTCCAGAACAAGACCCTAAAGTACTTCCATACTTAGAGTACGAAGGCGACAAGCACTACGATATTAACCTGGAAGTGGCCATACAGCCCGAAGGTGGAGAAGATAGCACGGTGTGCCACTCTAACTTTAAGCACATGTACTGGAATATGGCGCAGCAACTAGCGCACCACACCGTTAACGGCTGCAACGTGCGCACGGGAGACATGATGGCATCCGGAACCATATCGGGTCCTGAGCGTGAATCTTACGGTTCTATGCTAGAGCTTTCTTGGCGCGGTACCAACCCCGTGAAACTTAGCGATGGCTCGGAGCGCAAGTTTATCCAAGACCACGACACCGTAGTTATGAAAGGACATTGCGCAAAAGACGGTGTTCGCGTTGGTTTTGGCGAGGTACGCACTAAGGTGAATCCTGCGGAGTAAAAAAAATTACACCAACACGTTAAAAAGGCTGCGCATTGCGTGGCCTTTTTTGTTGGAAAAAGTATTTTAGGAGGCATGACGGAAGAGCAGTTAGAACGGGAGAAGATAGAAATACGCAACGCATACCGCGGTTTGCTACGGGCTTGTAGAAGAGTACGATCGAAGGAAGACACGCGCGAAATTCGCAAAGCCTTTGATATTGCCTTGGATGCGCATAAGGACATGCGGAGAAAATCGGGCGAACCTTACATATATCACCCCATAGCCGTAGCGCGGATTACCGCAGAGGAGATTGGTTTGGGAGGCACTTCCATTGTCTGCGCCTTACTGCACGACACCGTAGAAGACACGGAAATTACCCTCGATGATATTGAAAACTGGTTTGGCCCCAAATGCCGCCAGATTATTGATGGCCTTACCAAAATAAGTGGGGTTTTTGACCATACCTCCTCCATCCAGGCAGAGAATTTCCGAAAAATGCTGCTTACGCTTTCGGATGATGTGCGGGTTATCTTAATAAAGCTGGCAGACCGCCTGCACAACATGCGCACCTTGGAAAGCATGCGCCCCGATAAGCGCCTTAAAATTGCCAACGAAACCTTATACCTCTACGCTCCTCTTGCGCACCGGTTGGGCTTGTATGCCATAAAAAGCGAACTCGAAGATTTAGCCTTAAAATACACCGAGCCGGAGATTTACAGCGAAATTGTTACCAAGCTGCAAAAGACCAAAGCCGTTCGGAATCGTTTTATCAACCGGTTTACGCTGCCCATAAAGCGCGAACTGGATCAACTGGGCGTTCCCTACTCCGTTAAAGGTCGCACCAAATCCATCTACAGCATCTTTAATAAGATTAAGAACAAGAACATTCCCTTTGAGGAGATCTATGACATCTTTGCGATACGCATCATTTTAGACTCCAGGCCTACCACAGAAAAAGCCGATTGTTGGCGTGCCTATTCCATTGTAACCGATTTTTACCAGCCCAACCCCGATCGCTTGCGCGACTGGATATCCACCCCAAAAGGAAACGGATATGAGAGTTTGCATACCACGGTAATGAGCCCCACTGGGAAATGGGTGGAAGTGCAAATACGTACCGAGCGCATGGATGAAATAGCCGAAAAAGGCTACGCGGCTCATTGGAAATACAAAGAAACAGCCAAACACGAGAGTAACCTGGATTTGTGGCTGACCAAAATCCGCGATTTACTAGACAACCCCGATGACGAAGCGCTGGACTTCATTGATGAGTTTAAAATGAATCTCTTCTCCGATGAGATTTTTGTCTTTACCCCCAATGGCGATTTAAAAACGCTACCCAAAAATGCTACCGCGCTCGATTTCGCCTTTGAAATTCACTCCGAAGTGGGAGCCCAATGCATTGGGGCCAAGGTAAACCACAAGTTGGTGCCCTTAAGCTATGCGCTAAAAAGTGGCGACCAAATTGAAATCATTACCTCAGACAAACAAAAGCCCAAGGAAGACTGGTTAAAATACGTGGCTACCGCCCGTGCAAAGTCCAAAATAAAGCATGCCCTTAAGGAGGAGAAAAAACGAATTGCGGAAGATGGCAAAGAGCGCCTGCAACGCAAGCTAAAGCATTTAAAAATCGCCTATTCTTCGGAGAATGTAAATGTGCTGCAACTGTTTTATGAGCAGGATACTGCGCTAGACATGTACTACAAAATAGCACGCGATAAACTCAACCTGGCGCGCATCAAAGAGCTGGAAGTAAATAACGGCCAGCTAAAACTGCCCAAACCCGAATACAAAGGCCGAGATAAAAAAGACGATGACTCTACGCTTATAACCCAGTTTAAGAACAAAGAACAAGTAGTCCTCATTGGCGATGAATCGGGTTCTTTTGACTACAAACTAGCGCCTTGCTGCAACCCCATTCCGGGTGATAAAGTATTTGGATTTATTACCATAAACGATGGCATTAAAATTCACCGCGAAAACTGCCCCAATGCCGTGCAGTTGATGGCGCACTATGCCTATCGCATTATCAAGGCCAAGTGGTATTCCGATAGAGATGTAGAGTTTCAGGCGGGAATACGCTTTACCGGACTGGACGATATTGGCTTGGTGCACAGCATTACGCAAACCATATCCAAGCAACTGAGTATTAACATGAAATCCATATCGTTTGAGAGCCACGATGGCATTTTTGAGGGCCGTGTGGTGCTGTATGTTACCGATACCGACCATTTGGACAACCTTTTTAACGAGCTCAAAAGCTTACGTGGCATACATACCGTAGACCGAATCGATATGGATTAGCGGCTTTAAGGAATCCAAGGCGTGCTAGCCGCTTGGTTTTGCTATTTTTGCACCTTTGGACAAACCCGTAACTGGTTTTAGAATTCATGACGAAGGTAGATGTGCTTTTAGGTCTTCAGTGGGGAGACGAAGGAAAAGGAAAGATTGTAGATGTACTTACTCCACAGTACGATATTATTGCGCGCTTTCAGGGCGGTCCCAATGCCGGACACACCTTGGAGTTCAACAACATAAAACACGTACTGCATACCATACCCTCGGGTATTTTTAGACCCAATGCCCTTAACATTATTGGCAATGGCGTGGTGATCGATCCTGTGATTTTCCGCAAGGAACTGGAAGAGCTTAAGGGTTTTGATCTGGATGTTTCCGAGACGCTTTTGGTGAGTAAAAAAGCCCACCTTATCCTTCCAACCCATCGCTTGCTCGATGCTGCCAGTGAAGCCGAAAAGGGCAAAACCAAAATTGGTTCTACCCTAAAAGGAATTGGCCCTACCTACATGGATAAAACGGGAAGAAACGGATTGCGCGTGGGCGATATTTTCCACGAAAACTTCCAGGCTATGTACAACAACCTGGTAGAAAAGCACAAAAAGCTTTTGGCCTATTACAACTACGAGTACGATTTGGCCGCGCTAGAACCCGATTTCTTTGCCGCCATAGAAACACTAAAGGGCGTAAAAACCATAGACAGCGTACACGAGGTAAACAAAGCACTCAAAGAGAACAAGAAAGTACTGGCGGAAGGTGCACAAGGGTCTTTGTTAGACATCGACTTTGGAACCTATCCCTTCGTAACCTCATCCAACACCACCTGCGCAGGTGCATGTACCGGTTTGGGCATAGCTCCCAACCGCATTGGAGAAGTTATCGGTATTTTTAAGGCCTATTGTACCCGTGTGGGTAGCGGCCCTTTCCCTACAGAATTGTTCGATGACATGGGGGAAAGATTGCGCGCAAAAGGCCACGAATTTGGTGCTACCACTGGCCGTCCAAGGCGTTGTGGTTGGTTGGATTTACCGGCACTGAAATACGCCATACAACTCAATGGAGTTACCCAATTGTGTATGACCAAAGCCGATGTGCTCAATGATTTCAGCGAAATTATGGTGTGTACGGGCTACGAAACCGAGGAAGGGGTTACCAACCTATTGCCCTACGATATCACAGAAGACAAGGTGAAGCCGGTGTACAAAAGCATACCCGGTTGGAATGCCGATTTGGAGCAAGCGGAATCCTTTGAGGACTTCCCTCAAGAACTGCAGGACTATGTAAACTACTTGGAAAAAGAGTTGGAATGCCCTATCGTTTACATCTCAGTGGGCCCCAACCGCAAGCAAACCCTAGTACGCGAAAATCTTATTCCAAGCGTTTAAACGCCATGGCACGTTTTGGGTTGGTGTGGATATTCCTGTGGGGATTAATGGTAACGGCTGCAGCACAGCAGCCCAAAACCACCACCGATAGTCTGGCCCAGGATTCTGCCAAGCGCTACATTAAAATTGTATTTGCCAAAAAGGCCAAATCGGGCTTTGGAAAAGACAGCGCTGCGCAGCGCCTTATTGGCGATGTGCAGCTAAAACATCAGGATATACTGATGTACTGCGACAGCGCCTATTTTTACAGCCAGTCCAATAGCATAAAAGCGTTTTCTAACGTTAGGCTCAACCAGGCGGACACACTCTTTTTAACCGGGAATCGTATTAACTACAGCGGAGAAACCAAAATTGCTGAGGTTATTGGCAATGTAGCACTAGAGGACCCAACCACCTTTCTCGAGTGCGAGCACCTGTTTTACTACCGCAATACCAATGTAGGCAGTTATTATACGGGAGGAAAGATTTTTAGTAAGGATAGCCAAGACACGCTAACGAGTATAGAAGCAACCTACTACTCCACCGATAAACTGGCTACTTTTAAAGACAGTGTCATCCTAAAAAACCCAGAGTACATCATGGAAACGGATACCATGCATTACTCTACAGAGATTAAACAAAGCTACTTTTACGGTCCCACTACCATAACCTCAGACAGCAACACCATTTACTGCAACGCGGGCTGGTACAATACCAACAGCAACCAAAGCAGCTTTTACAACCGGGCTACCATTACCGGAAAAGAACAAACCCTTACGGGCGATAGCCTGTATTACGATCGCAACCTGGGCTTGGGCGAAGCCTTTGGCAATATTATTTTAACCGATACCATAAACGACTTAATGGTAGAAGGAGCACGTGCGTATTCATACCAGGAAGGAGACAGTGCTATTATTCCAGAAAATCCGTTGCTCTACTACATCACCCCCAAAGACACCCTGCTGATGAGCAGCGACACCGTGTATACGGTAACGCAAAGCGATAGCACCAAATGGGTATACGCTTTCCATGATGTGCGTTTTCACAAAAGTGATATCCAAGGCGTATGCGACTCCATTATTTTCAAAGAGCACATGGAGCGCATGGATATGATACACGATCCTATTTTGTGGTCGGATGCCAACCAAATTACAGGCGATACCATCTCTCTTTTTCTAAAAGACCAGGTGATTGACCAGTTGTTTATACCCAACAGTGCGTTTATTGGAGAAAAAATAGAAACGGGCATCTTTAACCAGCTCAAAGGAAAGCAGCTCACCGGCTATTTTGTGGAACAAGAAATGCGCAAGGTGGAAATTCGCGGCAATGGCGAATCGGTGTATTTTGCTTTGGAGGAAGACCGCGATAGCTTGGGCAGGCCTATTGAAGTGCTCATTGGCATTAACAAGGCCATATGCTCGGATATTGATGTGCGCATTAGCGACAGCAAAATTGACGACATTACCTTTATCACGGCACCCAAATCTACCTTGTACCCGCCTCAGCGAGTATTAGACCCCGCATTTACGCTGAAAAATTTCGAGTGGAAAGGCAGCTTACGCCCTATAAACAAGCAAATGGTTAGAGACCGGGGTTCGCGCCTTATTAAATTCACCGACCCAATTGTTCCTCCCGAGTCACTAGACTTAAAAAAAAACGAGCAACAGTCTACCGAGCCGTAGCCTATTCTTCGGTTTGTAAGTACCATTGTGGGTCTTGGTACCGTATGGCGTGTTCTCCGTAACTGGTCGCTTTTTCCTCTTTAATGTGGAACGTACACTGCTCGCCAAATTTGTTGGAAAACAACACGGTAGTCTCGCTGCCATCGGCATCCACCCGAATTATTTTACACAGGTTTTTTTCAGGATCGTGAATAAGCTCTTGCTGACACACGGGGCACGATAGAGTAATTTCAGAACCTTGTGGAATTTCGAAAGCTGCGTTTTTCTGAATGGTGTAATCGCCCAGTGTAGTGCTCAAAAGCATCAATCCCCGCTTGCCCGAACTCAATCGGGCTGCGAGAACTATTCTATCGTTCACATCGAGGTGGGAGGTGCAATGTTGGCAAATGTATCCGGAGTCTTGCATGGTTCTTTTAACCAGTAAGATACTGAATAATTTATGGACTTGGAGCACAGTAAATCCTCAGCAACACACACACCGCTACTACACTCCGATTTAACTGTTGTACACCGCGTTTTTTGCCGTTTCTTGATGCATGTCGATATCGGCCTGCACACTTTGAAGTTTCATTCCTATCGTGGCCAAAGCGGTTTTTCCTAAGGGTAAACGCAACGACTTTTGCGATCCATTGACCTGATTCACAATGGCTTCAGCGGCTTTCTTAGGGTCTCCCTCTTGTAATCCGTGCACCCCTTTGAGTTTAGCACGAAAGGCACCTGCTGTTCCTGAGTAATCCTCAATCTGCTGCTGAGCTTCTTGCAGACCAGAGCCTGCAAATCCGGTTCGAAATGGTCCTGGCTCTACGATGGTTACATGGATGCCTAAAGAGGCAACTTCCTGAGCCAAAGCTTCGCTAAATCCCTCTAACGCAAATTTGCTAGCATTATAAATACCAAAACCTGCAAATGCTTTGATACCTCCATGCGAGGATATTTGCACAATATGTCCAGCCTTCGCTGTGCGCATGTGTGGTAAAACTTGCTGCGTTAGTGTTAGCGCTCCAAAAAAGTTAGCCTCCATCAGGTGCCGAACTTCGGCTATGCTGGCTTCCTCCACAGCACCAATAAATCCAACACCCGCATTGTTTACCAAAACATCTATTTGGCCTCGAAGCGCTATGGTATGCCCCACCACGTCTTCTATTTCTTGAGGGTTAGTAAGCTCCATAGACAGTGCTAAACCCTTTCCTTCGAATTCTTGATTAAAGGCTGCAATTGCGGTTTTTGATCGCATCGTTCCAACCACAAAATCTCCATTTTCCATTACAGATTGAGCCAATGCTTGGCCCAATCCGCTGGAAATTCCTGTAATAAACCACGTTTTCATACTACGATTGTAATGCGGTTAAAATTTCGGCTGCTTCTACGCGATTGCGGTAGTCTCCTCCCTCGGCTTGTGCAAATTGGATACTGCCATCTTTCGCTATAATAAATACGGCAGGTACCGGTATTTCTCTGGAATCATCGGCATAATGTGCGTCAAAGTCTATTCCCAAGTCCTGCATCGCCTGTACCGGCGCATCGCCATTTTTAAATACCGTGGTAAACTGGCGAGCTACCAAACTGCCGTTATCACTGAGTACCTCAAATTCCAGGTTGTTCTTCTCGGTCATGTTTAAGGATTCATCGGGAGTTTGGGGAGATACCGCCACCAAATGTGCACCCAAAGCCTTAATTTCTGAAAGTACCTGTTGATACTGATTGAGCTGCAAATTGCAATACGGACACCAAGTTCCGCGATAAAAGGTAAGTACCACCGGGCCTGATTCTAGCAGTTCACCTAAACGCACTGTAGCTCCCGTTGCATTGCTTAAGCTAAAATCGGGGGCCTGATCTCCGACCGCTAGCTTCAAAATGTTGCGGTGCGTTTTCGCTAGCTGCTTTGCATCTGCATCAAATTGCTCTAGCACATTGGCTGGCAACATCTGTTGTAAGTTTCCTTGTAGCTCTTCTAGGCCATCTTTGTAGGAAGGTGTTGAAATTGTAACGTCCATCTTTATCTTGTTTTAGTTTGTAAATGAGAACATTACAAAGGTGCGGCACCCCTACTGAACGAAAAATGAACTGGTTTAGGAAAAGCGATTGAACTAGATTAAGATTTGGTAATGGACCGCTTGCGAATTTTGCTTAAAAACTCTGGAGACATCCCCAAGTAAGAAGCCAAAGCATACTGAGGTACCCGTTGCACAATGGCTGGGTACAGATTTAAAAACTCTACGTATCGTTCTTCTGCCGTTTTACCGAGGTTAGAAAGAACCCGCCGCTGCGAAAAAGCAAATGACCGTTGCGCCACCAGACGAAAGTAACGCTCAAACTTGGGGTTACTGTTGCACAACTGCTCTACATCTTCGTAAGCAATTTGCTGTACGATAGAATCCTCGAGTGCTTCCACATAAAGCGATGCTGGAACTTGATTGATGTAGCTGTTAAAATCACTGATAAACCAGTCCTCTATAGCAAACTGTATGGTATGTTCTACACCCTCCGAGTTCACAAAATAGCTGCGAAAAGCGCCTTGCTGAACATAGGTTTGGTGCCCACAAACAAAATTGGGTTGAACGATAAACTGCTTACGCTTTACGCGAGTAGTTCGAACGATGGCTATAAATTGGGACTTATCGGCTTCTGTAAGGGGGACAAAGCGTTCCAGGTTAGCGAGTATGGCCTCGTATTTATCCAAACCTAAATGGGGTGATTGCTTACACCAGATTGACGTGCCAAGATTCGGCTACCGGCTTCACTCCTCCATTGCGTAGCGTACCGAGGTGTGTTGTCAGGTGATCGAGCACCAAGGTATTCTCGGTGTACAAACCATTTTCCATGCCTTGGGCTAAGGCCTCAAAAGAAATTACAGAAGCCTTTTCGTTCTTGACAACAACCAATAAATGCCGATTGAAAAAATCGGCACCCAATTCTTGTCCCAACGCTTGTATAAAATGTACTTGCGCGTCAATAGAACAGCCTGTAGCTTCTTGCGCAGCTTCATTTACTCCGATCAGCAGGGCCTGGTTACCCAGTATTTGATAATCGGCAGCCAACTGCTTGCCGTGGGCCTTCCATTGGCTCACAAATTCTTGCAGTGCCTTTTCGGTTATGGTCAACTGATCAGCGCCCAAAGGTGTGTCGCTTAAATAAAACCACAGCTTGCTGTCGTTGGGTAAATTGGGTAGAATTTCCATGCTTACAGGTCTTCTGCTTGTGCTATGAGTTCGGCCAAATCCATCACCTGGATTTCTTCTTCCTTCTCAAAATGCTTAACGCCATCCGTCATCATGGTGTTACAAAACGGACAACCGGTAGCAATAAAATTGGGTTTGGTTTCTACCGCATCTTCGGTTCGCTCTATGTTTACCTCCTTGTTGCCAGGCTCGGCTTCCTTAAACATTTGCGCCCCTCCGGCACCGCAGCAAAGCCCTTTAGATTTGCAGCGCTTCATTTCTACCAACTCCGCATCCAGCTTCTGAATAAGCTCTCTTGGAGCTTCAAAAACATTATTAGCGCGACCCAAATAGCATGGATCGTGGAAGGTGATGCGCTTTCCTTTAAATGCCTTGCCATCTTCTATACGTAGCTTGCCATCGGTAATAAGTTGCTGAATAAACTGAGAGTGGTGCAGTACCTCATAGTCTCCACCCAAGCCTTTATACTCGTTTTTGATGGTATTAAAGCAGTGCGGACAGCCCGTAATCACCTTTTTGATGTTGTAGCTATTCAACACCTCTATATTTTGCAGCGCCATCATTTGAAAGGTGAACTCGTCTCCTGCGCGCTTAGCAGGATCTCCGGTACACGATTCCTCGGCACCCAGGATAGCAAAAGACACCTGAGCCTTATTCAGAATTTTAACGATGGCCTTGGATATTTTTTTGGCGCGGTCGTCAAAACTTCCGGCACATCCTACCCAAAAAAGCACCTCGGGTTCTATCCCTTGGGCTGCACATTCTGCCATTGTTGGCACTTTTATCGCTGCTGCTTCCATAGCTTATTTTTCAAATACTTCAATGTTCTTCATTTCCTTCACTAGGTCCGTAAACTTCCCTTCAAAGCGGGTAGCACGCACCATATGATTGTCTATCCAGTGGTAGTTTCCACCGCGCGGCTTGCCCATTAACAAACCGTGGTATTTAAAACCGTGTTCATCCAGCCACTGTTCCGTAACTTCTCTGTGATCTTCGGTTCTAGAAGTAAAAAAAGTGATAACATGCCCTCTATGGAACCAGTTGTTTAACGTTTCCAGCGCATCGGGATACACCTTGGCAGTGGCCATACGCTCGGGTTCCTCGTTAGGGATATCATCGCAAACGGTGCCGTCTATGTCAATTAAAAAGTTCTTTACATCGCTCGGTAGGATGGGACTCACCTTGTGGCCATCCACTTCCAAATCCTTGAGCTGTAAGTTCTTTTTGCTTTCTGACATCGCTTAGTTTTCATCCACCCAATTGGCGCGGTCTTGCTGACCAAAAGCCCAAGGGGCGGCATTGTTTTGTACGTTGTTTACCATAGCAGTGAGCTCAGATGGCATAGAGCTGGCTTCCATAACCAGGCTTCTGCGTAAATCCACTATGATACGTAGTGGGTCAATATTCACCGGACATGCATCGGTACAGGCGTTGCATGTAGTACAGGCCCAGAGTTCCTCTTCGCTGATGTAATCGCCCAATAAAGACTTTCCATCCTGGTGATCTTTTCCATTTTTATCGATACCCTTTCCAACCTCTTCTAAACGGTCTCTGGTATCCATCATCACTTTTCGTGGCGATAACTTTTTACCCGTTACGTTGGCCGGACAAACCGAGGTACAACGACCACACTCAGTGCAGGTGTAAGCATCCATTAGGCTTTTCCAACTCAGATCGGTAACATCTTTAGCTCCAAAAGAAGGCAGTTCAGGTTCGCCTCCATCCGCTGGCGCCTCTCCACCCGCAGCAAAAGGATCTGCGTTGGGGTCCATCATCAATTTCACCTCCTTGGTTACGGCATCCAGGTTGCTAAACTCTCCTTTGTTTTTAAGGTTGGAATACCACGTATTGGGAAATGCTAGAATAATGTGAAAATGCTTAGAAATCGGGAGGTAGTTAAGGAATAAAAGAATACCCACAATATGCGCCCACCAAGCGGTGCGTTCAATTGCAGCCAGGGTGGATAAATCGCTAGGTAGGATACCTGTTAAAAGGTTACTCACTACAAAACGACCTTGAAGGTCTAGGTTATACTTGGATAAACCAGCTTGAGCCAGTTGTTCAGCATCGGTAGTCATGAGTACCGTATCGGCTGCGTTCATAATTAGGAAAGCCGCCATTAAAACCAGTTCGATGTAAAGGATATACAAGCCATCTTTTGTTGGCCAACCCTTCATTTCGGGTTTCCAGAACCGCTCGAGGCGCAACACCAATCTGCGCGCTAAGAATACCAGCACCCCAATAACAACGAGCACCGCAAAAATCTCAAAGACGTTGATTATAAAATAATAGAAGGAACCCAGCACACTATGGAACATGCGATGCGTGCCAAAGATTCCGTCTAAGATAATTTCTAAAACCTCTAGGTTAATGATTACGAAACCGAGGTATACAAAAATGTGCATGATACCCGCTACAGGACGCACTACCATTTTGCTTTGGCCTAAAGCCACTCGCGCCATAGTTTTCCACCGTTCCCCCTTGTTGTCCGAGATATCCTCGTCTTTTCCCAAAAAGATATTTCTACGAATTTTTCCTACCTGTTTAGCGAAAAAGAAGCTTGCCGCTGCTAGGATGACAATAAAAACAATGTTAGAAATTCCCATGTACTATTCTTCGTTTAGCATTTCCATTAGCTTCTGCTCTTCGGGCTGCGTAAGGCTTACCCCTCGTTGTTTTCTTCCAATGAGGTTAAAGCTAACGTAGCGCCCTGGGTTGCGTCTAATGTCTTCTAATAAATATTCCAGCTCGGCCACTGCGGCTACGGCTCGGTTGTGCAAAGAATCGGTCTGAGTCAGTTGCCCTAACGAGCCCTTACCATTCTTAATATCTGCAAGGATAGTCTCCAGGTTTGCAACCGTTTCTTGCGCTTTCAAAAGGGTTTCTTTGAGTTCTGCTTCAGCAAGATCGCCCGTTATTTTCTCTACATTTTTAATGGAAGCATCAAGGCCTTCCGCGTTCTTTTGCAACACATCGGTAGTTACCGCAACGTTTTCTACAGCACGAGCTATGTTGCTTTTTTCTTCAGCTAACAACTCCTCTACGCTTTTTGCGCTGGCGAGTAAGGACTCAAAGGTACCGCGTATGCTGTAGAAGCTCTGTCCAAGCTGGTCCAAACTACTTTCGTTGAGAACAGTGCGCACTACAATAAGCACACTATCCACCGAAGTAATTAAGTTTTCTGCTTTGGCTTGCAACGGAGCCAGCTGTTCGCTCACCACGTCCATAATACCTTCTTCCAAGTCTGATACTAAGGTATCACCAGGCTCTGCTTCTATGCCCGGTTTAATAAGCAGATCCACACCCTTTGATCCTAATATGTCCGCAGAGATGATTTTAGCCACCGTGTTTTGCGTAAGATGCACACTAGGATTGGTAACACGTAGGGTTACTAAAAGTTTGTCGTTGGTACCTGGCACAAAGTCTATACGAGCCACTTGTCCCACCTTTAAACCATTCACCCAAATAGGGTTGGTAGCCGTTAAACCATCTACCCGTGGATACACCGCATAGTAGTTCTGCTGGGGCAAGAAGATATTTTTTCCTTTGAGGAAATTGATGCCAATAAACGCTATAGCTATAGCCGCAAGTACCAGCAGTGCTATTTTTATTTCTTTCTTCAACAGGGGCTTACTTTTTTTGTTGGTCTAAGGCTTCTTTAATACTAATCTGCTCTTTATTCTTTACCGCGATCACAAAGGAGGCTTCCAGCCCCTTTAGTTTGCGCACCTTTTTCAATGCCTTCTTAGCCTCGGCATAGGTACTGTAGTTGCCGTACAAATACTTGTACCGCCCCGATAACTCCATCTCCTCCACTTCCGTTAAATCGGGGATTTCCTGACTCACGTTCACTTTGCGCGATGAAGATAACAATTGAATCTTAAACACAAGGTCGTACGGATTAGGACCCACCTCCTTAGAATTATCTGCTTGTTGGGGTTCGCGCGGCACTACAGGCGCTGCACTAGCCGTCATACCGTTGGTTTGATCGACAGCTTCGCGCTGTTTTTTCCACTCTTTAAAAGCTCTATAAATAGCAGAGGCCATGTACACTTGTCCCAAATCGCTATTGAGGAAGTCTTCTTCGCGGGGGTTGGTAAGAAAGCCCAACTCAATTAACACAGAGGGCATGGTAGAACGATATAATACCCGGAGCACCGCTTGTTTTACCCCTCTACTGTTTCGCCCCACTCGGTTGGAAAACTGCTGCTCTACGTAATTTGCAAAACTGATGCTTTGATCCTGAAATGCACTTTGGTAGAGCTCTGCCAGCATATCTGCCTCTGGATTTTCGGTATCCAAATCGGCATACTTGCTCTCGTAATCTTCTTCAAGGTAAATTACGGAGTTCTCCATTTTGGTGAGGGCCAAATTTTGCTCTTCGTACTTAAAGCCCATTACAAAGGTCTCCGTGCCCGAAGCTGCGGCCGATCCTGCCGAATTGCAATGAATGGAAATAAACAGGTCTGCTTTGTTACGGTTGGCAATGGCTGCGCGCTCACTAAGCGATATAAAGTTATCATCGTCTCGGGTATAGATCACTTTGATATCAGGAAAAGCTTCCTTGATGTAACCACCCAATTTCAAAGCTACTTCCAGCGCAATATCTTTTTCGCGAGTTTGGTAACGGCCAGTACCTAAGTTCCCTGGATCCTTTCCGCCATGCCCCGCATCAATAACCACGCAGCTTACGTTGCTTTGCGCTTGGGCTTTTTTTGCTGGGAGCAAAATAAATAGGCCCAAGCACGTTACTAGATAAACTAGCACCTTGCTATGATTGCTTAGCGTTTGGCCCATATTTTGATGACGAATTGGTTAGTTTTGCGCACTTATAAACAAATTTAGCAGGAAGACTTGGGTTGTTGCGTGTTGAGATATGGTATTTTCCGCTACCTACTGTTAATAAAACTAAGCGTTTTATGCTTGTGGGGACACGCCCAAGAGGCCGATTCTGTTGCGGTAGTTAGCGACAGCTCCCAAGTAGCCAACGATACCATCCCTAAAAAAATTGGCTCCCTGTACCTTTCTCAAGATCAAAGCTTTGAAACTGAGGTAGATTACGATGCCAAAGACAGCATCAAATACGACCTGAAAAACAAAAAAGTGCGCCTCTATGGAGAGGGCATGGTTACCTACGGAGATATAGAGCTAAAAGCCGACTACATTGAATACGGTTTTACCAACAACTTGGTGCTGGCCATGTCTACCACCGATACGGCTGGAAAGGTAATTGGAAAGCCTGTATTTAAAGACAAGGGCCAAGAGTACGAAGCCGACACCATACGCTACAACTTTAAGTCACGCAAGGGCCTTATAAAACAGGTTTCTACCAGCATAGCCAATGGGTATGTTTTTGGAGAGCGCGTAAAGCGCACCCAGGGCGATGTACTTTACATTAAGAACGCTTCCTTTTGTCCCTGCGAAAACAAAGAGGCAAAAACCCGCATCCACACCAGCAAGCTAAAATTTATTCCTAGCGAAAAGATATTGAGCAGCGCATGGGTGCTAAAGCTTGGCAAAGTACCTACGCCCCTGGCTTTTTTCTTTGGTTTTTTTCCAAACAACGAAAAGAAAAACGCAGGGATTATCATTCCACGCTATGGCGACTCGCCCAATTTGGGCTTTTTCTTAGCCGATTTTGGCTGGTACCAACCCCTGGGCGAAAACATGGATGCCAAATTTATGGGTACCATATATACCCGAGGTAGCTGGAACACCTCTACCGATCTGCGTTATACCAATCGCTACCGCTTTAGTGGAGGCCTGAACTTTTTGTTTCAAAAATCCCTTACCGGTTTCCGAGAAATCCCCAGCACCTTTAGCGAAACCCAAGATTTTAAGATCAACTGGCAACACCGCCAAGCGCCTAAAGCGCGACCCAACAGCAATTTCAACGCTTCGGTAAACATTGGTACTTCTACCGTAAACCGAAATAACCTCAACAGTAGTGCCCAAGATTTCTTAACCAATACCTTTCGGTCGAATATCAACTACACCAAAACCTTTAGAGGAAAACCCTACAATTTTTCGGTTTCGGCTTCGCACAACCAAAACACCAACACGGGAGCTGTAAACATCGATTTACCCCAGCTTACCTTTAACGTACAGCGCTTATACTTGCCGCTAAGCTTTTTAAAAGCTAGAGACAACGGCAAAACCATGTGGTATGAGAAAATTGGGATGAACTACTCCATGAATTTCTCCAACCGACTGGCCACAGGAGATTCGCTTATTTCACTGCGAAACATCAACAGCCTTACCCGTCAAATGCAAAACGGTATTCGTCACAATGTGGCCTTAAACACCTCGCTAAAAAAGTGGTTCTTTACTTTTAATCCCGCCATTAACCTTACCAGCCGCAACTATTTTAGGCGCTTTGAACGCAGGTTCGACAACGACCTTCAGGCTCCTGCCATTGACACCTTGCCTGGTTTTTACAACGTTTACGATGTAGGCTTCAGCACCTCGGTAACCACCAACGTGTATGGTATGTTTACCTTTAAAAAAGGCCCCTTAAAAGCAGTGCGCCATTTAATGACACCTACGGCTAGCTTCTTTTACAGACCCGGAAACGATTACCGCAAATATGGTTTTGTGGGCAATGAAGGAGCGTATACCAGCTACACCCCTTTCGATGGCGCTATTTACGGCACACCCGCTCCACAAGAATCAGGTGGACTAAATCTTTCGCTTGCCAATAACTTGGAAGCTAAAGTGCGTGATCGTTCCGATACTACGGGTACGGGAACGAAGAAGATTAAACTCATAGAAGCCTTTAACCTCAACGCCAGTCACGACTTTCTACGCGACAGTGTAAAGTGGTCTACCATTGGTGTAAATGCTCGTACGGTAGTATTGCAATCGCTGTCTTTAAACTATGCTGCAGTGTTAGACCCCTACGGCTACGATGCCAACGGACAAACGATAAACGCCTCACTGCTTAAACAGCGCAACCAATTGGTGCGCATGGCCAGCCAAACCTTTGCGGTAAATTACAGTTACCGAGCCGGCATGTACAAGGATAAGAGCAAGAAAAAGCAAGAGCGCGATTCCACCTTTATCAATAACCTGTATTACGGTATTGTCCCAGAAATTACGGTGGGATATAACTACAGTATTAACCAGCAGTTTGATGCCGAAATGGGCGACTTCATAAAAAATACAACCCCGCATACGGTTACCGTATCGGGTGGATTTAATTTCTTCGAGAAAGTGCGTCTACGCTATTCTACGGGATTCGATTTCATTGCCAAAGAATTCTCGTTTACTCAATTTAATGTATATCTGGATTTAAACTGCTGGGAGTTTAGCGCCAATTTGGTTCCGTTTGGAAATATCCGCAGCTACTCCGTGTCGCTTAATATGAAATCGGCACTCCTAAAAGACGTAAAACTGGAACGCAATCGATCGTTTAACCGCGATGCTCAATTCTAAGACTATGGCCAAAGAAACTTTTAATTCGCCCAATGCACCCGAAGCGGTGGGTCCATACAGCCATGCGGCTTGGGCAGGAAACACCTTATTTATTAGCGGTCAAATTGCCCTAGACCTAGACGGCAACTTGCACACAGGCGATGTTTCCACAGAATGCACGCAGGTGCTTAACAACCTGAAGCAAATTGTTACCGATGCCGGCTTAAGCCTCGATGACATTGTAAAATGCAGCATCTTCCTAAGCAACATGGACGATTTTGCTGCCGTGAACACCGTCTATGCAACGTACTTTAAACAAAGCCCACCCGCAAGAGAGTGTGTAGCGGTAAAAACACTCCCCAAAAACGTGAACGTAGAAATTAGCGCGATTGCTTACAAAGCCTAGCGCAGGTGCTTCAACTGAGTTCCGTATAGCACTAAAAAGATACCGTTTATGATGGCGGTAGGATAAAACAGCAATGGAACAAATCCGGCCACCAAAATGGGCACGATAACTTGTAGCGCACAACCAAAAGCATACAAATAGTAGCCTTTGGCTTGCATACGAAACATAAGCACAGCTCCAACCAAACACACTAGCCCCAAGATTAAACTGTTAATGGAGAGTTCTACTTTGTATTTAGCAATGGACTCTACTTGTCCAAAAATGCTGTCCATTAGGCCCAAAGTTTTCTCGGCTTCCTCTTCTTCCATCTCGTCCTCCAAATCGTCCTCCATTTGATCCCGAGTTTCCTGGAGCAAATCGGTATCGGCTTGGACGTACACAGAACCCGTTGCAAAACCTATGGTGTTGGAAATTACGGTCCAACCGCTTCCTATAAAAGTAAGAATGCAGAGTACGGTTAAGAAGGTAGGTCGTATTTGCGTATCCATGGCAGCAGATTTTATTTATTGATTTAAGTTTCCGTCCGAATTTTAACCCAAATTATGCACAATGCATAATTTGCCCTACGGGCTGACGAAAGCCCGGCTTTGTCAAGGTTAACAAATTAAAGAAACTTCCTAAAGGCATTATATCACAGTGAATGGCTAAAATTCTGCACTTTTGACCCTATGAACTTACCTTCCTTAGATAGCGTAAACGCTTGGTCCAAGGATACCCTAATGGAATTTTGGGGCATAACCTTTACGCGAATAACTGAAAACGAGCTTTGGGCCACCATGCCCGTAACAACCAAAGTGAAACAGCCTTATGGCTTATTGCATGGCGGTGCTACGGCTGCTTTGGCCGAAACTATAGGTTCTACAGGCTCTGCTATATACGCAGGTCCCGACCACATAGCGGTGGGCTTGCAGCTTACCGCGAACCACCTGAAAAGTGCCAGGGAAGGCACCGTTACCGGCAAAGGCCGAATACTGCACAAAGGCCGTTCTACCCACTTATGGGACATTACCGTGTACGATGCACAGGAGAACATATTATCTACCTGCAGGTTGACCAACTTCATAAAGGCTCGCTAAAAATTTGGCTTGGTACATTGCCCATAATCTTACCGGTTTCACACCCAACAGCTGGCTACAAACTACGGAAGAACACTCCGACCAACAGTTGCTGCTTTCTGATTTCACGGGTAAGAATGCGGTAGCAGCCTCCTTAAGAGCGCACCAACCTCCACAGACCAACCTTCCAGTTTACCAAAACAAGGAATTGGCTTCCAGGCTAAGTTACGTAGATGCTGTGCAAAAGGCCATCCAGGCTATACAGGCAGGAAAAATGGATAAGGTGGTCTTGTCGCGAAGAAAATTTATTCCGCTAGAAAGCAATACAGCAGAAGCGCTAGCCCACAGTTTGCCGCAGTCTGTAGCTGGCAAGTTTTGCTATAAACTCTACAACGAAACAACCCGGCAGTTTTGGCTGGGAGCCACACCCGAGATTTTAGTGCAATACCAAAACAAAGAGTACCTAAGCTATGCACTGGCAGGAACGGCAAAAAACCCTGAAGATTTCTCCCAAAAAGAATACGAAGAGCAGGCCATAGTGGCGCGTTACATTAAGAAGCAACTGCCCAATTTTGCCGTCTCTGAAGGTGCCGTAAAGCAAGTCGATGTGCGGGGCATGTACCACCTAAAAAGCGAACTCACTTGGCCTGGAGCACTAGAAGATTGCCAAAAATATGTGAACCAACTGCACCCCACGCCAGCAGTATGTGGCGTGCCCGTAGATCCCGCAAAAGCGTTTATTGAAGAAAATGAGAAAGGCCCTCGCGATTTATATACGGGATATTTAGGCTTTACAAAAGGCCAAGAAGCTGCAATTATGGTAAACTTGCGGTGCGGAAGGCTGTTTAACAATGGTATCTTACTTTTTGCAGGGGGTGGAATTACCGCAGATAGCAATCCCGACCAAGAATTCTTGGAAACCGAGTTAAAATTTGAAGCCATTATTCGCGACCTAGATTTATGAGGCACGCCAGTCACGAATTAGCATATACCGTAATTCAAGCGCTAAAACACTACGGCATTGCGCATATTGTTATTTCTCCAGGATCGAGAAATGCACCCTTAGTAAACCACGCTCTGGAAGATGGCAGCTTTACCTGTTACTCTTGTATAGACGAGCGGGCAGCGGCATTTAAAGCCTTGGGCATTTCCCTCCATACTGGCCAACCTACTGCGCTTTTTTGCACCAGCGGAACTGCGTTGCTTAATTATTTACCTGCCGTTTGTGAGGCTTATTACCAAGGTATTCCATTAGTGGTGATTTCTGCTGACAGGCCCCAGCGGTGGATAGACCAGGGCGATGGACAAACCATACGCCAACAAAATGCATTGGGCAGCTATGTAAGTATTTGCCAACAACTCAATCCACCCAAAACCGAAGAAGACCTCTGGCTGGTTCGCAGGCAATTGAGTGAGGTGTTTTGCGCACCCGATTTTGTAAACCAACACCGACCCGTACATCTGAACTGCAGTTTCGAGGAACCGTTATATGTAGCAGATTTCATTCCTACTGAGTCCAAACCCGTTTTTCGCGAGCCGCTGGTAAACAACACCACACTACCGCAAGAGCCAGTAGATAAACTAATAGCACGCGCCAACAAAGCACAACGCGTACTTTGGATAGTAGGCCAGTTGGATAAAGAGAGCGGTAATGCGTTGGCACCCGTTTTTCAACGCATCCAATCGCTATCGCAGCATGTAGTACTTTCAGAAACCACGAGCAATTTAAATGGTGCCAGCCATAGCGCTTGTATCGATCGCAGCATTGTACCCATTTCGCAGCACTTTGAGGATTTTCAGCCCGAAATGCTCATTCACTTGGGAGGTCCCATTGTGTCTAAAAAAGTGAAAGCGCTGTTGCGTAAAAACAGCGATAAATACACCGTGCGCATTCACAATACCGCTTATGATGAGGATACCTTTATGGGACTCAATGTAGCCCTCAACGCCTCTCCCACCGCGGTGTTGCCCCTATGGGTGGATGCGCTTACCGACAACACGCAATCCAGCTATAATAAAAAATGGACGCGCTATTTGCTTGGATTGGATAAGAAACACCAAGAGTTTTGTGCTACCGTTCCCTACTCCGATTTTGCGTTGTTTGAGAAACTGGTAAACCATATTCCAGCCAACACCGAGATTTTCTGGGGCAACAGTAGCCCGATACGCTACGCACAACTTTTTGAATATGCCAAAGACGCAGGTTTGGGGCATTTTGCCAACCGCGGAACCAGCGGTATTGAAGGCTTTAGCGCAACAGCCTGCGGTTTTGCTATGGCCTCGGGCAAAAACACCCTGCTGGTTACAGGCGATGTAAGTTTTCACTACGACCTCAACGGTATTGATGGCGCACCCGAATCGCTAAAGGTATTGCTCATTAACAACGGTGGTGGTAACATTTTCCGCATTATTGATGGTCCCGATGCCATGACGCGCTTCGAAGATTTCCTGGAAACCCATCACGAAAAAACGGCAAAGCACATAGCACAGCATTTTGGGTACCAATACCAGCAAGCGCACAGCATGGAAGATTTGGATGGTGCGCTCACCACATTTTTCGCACACCACGGCCCCGTAATCCTAGAGGTGTTTACCCCAAGATTGGAGAGTCCGCAGATATTAAAAAACTACTTTTCGTTTATTTCCAAGTAATATGAAAGCCTGGATACAAGCAGCGCGTCCGCGAACCTTACCCTTGGCACTGGCCACCATGATTCTGGGTTGTGCGCTGGGTCAATTTGCCCACATGCCCACGGTTATTGCGCTGTGCCTTACGGCCACACTGCTCCAAATTACATCCAACCTGGCCAACGACTATGGCGATTTTACCAAAGGTGCCGACCAAGACCGCCAAGGCGAGGCCCGCATGGTAAGTTCTGGGGCTATTAGCGCAAAAACCATGAAACGTGCCATGTATACCACCGCAGCGCTGGGCTTTATCAGTGGGGTTATTGCTTTGCTGATATCGCCCGCAGGCTATTGGGTAAAAGGTATTTTGCTCGTGGCGGGAAGTGTAGGCGTTTGGGCCGCTATCGCATACACGGTAGGCGAAAAAGCCTATGGATACCGAGGGCTGGGCGACCTCTTTGTGTTTTTCTACTTTGGGCCCATTCCCATTTTAGGTGCTGCTGCGCTCATGACTGGAGAAATCCAGATACTGGACATGTTACCTGCTGCTGCGGTGGGTTTTTTAGCAACGGCCGTGCTTAACGTAAACAACCTACGCGATGCCCAGAGCGATAAAAACCATGGCAAACAAACCTTAGTAGTCAAGATGGGGATGGACAATGCAAAAAAATACCACAGCTTTTTGGTAGGTTTCCCTTTTGTTCTGTTTTCCCTGTATGCCACGGCTACTTTTTCCAATGCCATGGGCTATTTGGCAGCATTAAGCCTGTTGATGCTCGTTCCCACTGCATTAAAAGTATTGGGGAGCAACGACCCCACGGTGCTCGATGGCCAACTGAAATTTCATGCCTTAGGCACTGCAATTTTTGGTATTTTATTATCTGTGAGTCTCGTTTATGCTTAAGCTTTCTTGGAAATATTACCCTTGCATTTTCAATAAACCCGGTGGTACTTCGCGCGGTGTATTGCACGACAAACCCTCCTGGATAATCAAAGTAACCGACACCGAAACAGAGATCAGCGGTTATGGAGAGGTAAGCCTGATCCCCAAATTAAGTCCCGAAAAACCCGAGGACGTGCCCCAATTGCTGCAATGGTTAGAAAAAAACATCCACCAGCCCAAGGAATATCTTTTTGAATACCTGGAGCGCTGCCCTGCCATGTGTTTTGGTTTAGAAACGGCCTTATTGGATTTGGAGCAAGGCGGAAAACGCCATTGGTTTAACACCCCGTTTACGCTAGGCAAAGCCGGAATCCCCATCAACGGACTCATATGGATGAACGACTTTGAAACCATGAAGCGCGATGTGGATGCTAAAATTGATGCTGGTTTCCGCTGCATAAAAATAAAAGTGGGTGCTCTTAATATTTCCGAAGAGCTTAAACTAGTTGCATATACACGGGAACAGGCACCCAATATTACCATACGGCTGGATGCCAATGGGGCTTTTGCACCCAGCGAGGCACAGCAAGTTCTAGAAACTTTTGCGCCTTTTAATATCCATTCCATAGAGCAACCCATTGCTGCTGGCCAACACGAGGCCATGGCACAATTGGTAAAAACAACTCCCATTCCCATTGCTTTAGACGAGGAGCTCATTGGCATTTACGACCCCATGGCTAAAGATGCTTTGCTGCAAACCATTAAGCCCCACTACATAATTTTAAAGCCCAGTTTAGTCGGTGGCCTCCAAGCCAGCAACAGTTGGATACAAGCTGCGGAGCAATACAACGTAAAATGGTGGGCTACCTCGGCCCTAGAAACCAACGTAGGGCTGGCCGCAATAGCCCAGTGGGCCGCCAACAAAAAAGTGAAGATGCCGCAAGGTTTAGGCACAGGAAAAGTGTTTACCAATAACATTCCTTCTCCCATGCAGATCCAAGGTGAGCGTTTGTGGAACGGCAACTCCGACTGGCAACTTCCCCTGTAATTATGTTTTGGCTGGATGACTTTCTCAATAACCGAGTGGATACAAGCCGCAACCCATACCCTAAGGCGGGATTTACCGCACTGAAAGAAATTATTGCAGAATGGAAAAACTCGGAACACATTCACTTTCAAACCTCGGGATCTACAGGAAACCCCAAGTCCATTCGCTTTAGAAAAAACCAAGTTTTGGCTTCGTGCCAACAAACCCAAAAAGCGTTTAACCTCAATGCAAACACCGCGTGTCTATGTCCTTTAGGACTGCAGTACGTGGCTGGTAAAATGATGGTACTTAGGGCTTTGGCGCTAGATCTCCCCCTGTTTATCTGTAGCCCTCAAGATGTAGACAAAACGTTGGCAGAACACACGTTTTATTTCGTTCCCTTGGTGCCCTTGCAGTTAGAAAACCTGATAGCCACAGGTGCAAACCACCACCTTCCCGAACAGGTTTTAATGGGCGGAAGTGCCGTAGGAACCACCGTGTTGGAAAAGCGATCCAAGCTGCCCCAAAGCACCACGGTTTGGCATGGTTACGGCATGACGGAGACCCTAACGCACGTAGCCCTGCGCAGAATCCACCCCGAATACCAACCTGCCTTTACGCCCTTACCCAACATTGGTATTTCTAGCTTGAATGGCCAAGCAGAAATTAAGGCTCCGTATCTCGATAGTCCTGTAATAACCAACGATCTCATCCAGCTCGAAGAGAACGGCAGCTTTGTGATATTGGGTCGTAGCGACTGGATCATTAATTCGGGAGGACATAAAATCAATCCTACCGAAATCGAAGACTTGCTCGCAGCCTTGTTGGATGTGCCTTTTTTTATTCATGGCATGGCCGATGCCAAGCTGGGCCAAAAAGCCGTTTTGATTTGCGAGGGAAAAACAGATCTAACCAAAGACGAATTGGCAGCCTACCTATCGGACAAAACCCACCAGTATAACATTCCAAAAGAAATCTACTGCATCCCCCAATTTGAACGCAGTGCTGGAGGCAAAATACTACGATTAAAAAGTGCTAGCTATTTGCCTTAGTGTAGTTTTCCATCCGTTGTATAAGCTCTTGCATATCGGCTGGCAACTCGGAGTTAAAGTGCATGCGTTCTCCGGTTTTGGGATGCGTTAAACTCAAGGTTTTGGCATGCAAGGCCTGGCGATTACATACCTGAAAACAGTTTTCTATAAACTGCTTGTATTTGCTAAAGGTAGTCCCCTTGCGTATAATGTTCCCACCGTACTCGGGATCGTTAAACAAGGGATGTTTTATGGATTTAAAGTGAACGCGGATTTGGTGTGTTCTACCCGTCTCTAACTTACACTCTACCAAGGTTACGTAGCCCAAGCGCTTTAATACCTTGTAGCGGGTAAGAGCGTACTTCCCCTCTTCTGGGTCTTCGTACACGTCCATCACCTTGCGGTCTTTTTTACTGCGATTGAGGTAGCTTTCTATTTCTCCCTCATCCTCAGGTATATCGCCCCAAACAACGGCATGATACCTGCGGTCTGTAGTACGATCGAAAAACTGTTTGCTAAGGTGAGCCAAGGCGTCTTCGGTTTTAGCAATCACCATAATACCCGTGGTATTTTTATCCAACCGATGTACCAAACCAGGCCGTGTTGTAAGCGGGTCTGCAGCTTCGCTTCCGGGTAAATTGTTAAAGTGGTAGAGCAAGGCGTTTACTAACGTACCCGAGTAATTGCCATAGCCTGGATGCACCACCATATTGGCCGATTTGTTGATAATGGCCAAGGTGTCGTCCTCATACACCACATCCAGGGGAATATCCTGTGGAATGAGCTCTATTTCTCGTACGGGGTAGGGTAAAACAATAGAGATTTCATCATCGGGTTTTACCTTGTAATTGGGCTTTACCGCTACATTATTAACCAGCACCGAGCCGGTTTTGGCCGCAACTTGAATTTTGTTTCGAGAAGTATCGGGTATGCGATCCAGCAAAAATTTATCGATACGAAGTGGTGCTTGACCTTTATCGGCTGTAATGTTGTAATGTTCGTACAGGTCTTCACGTAATTCGTCTCCACCTGCCGGATTTCCCTCTTCTGCCATATCCTCCTAATTACTCCAATCGATATCTTGCTTCTGGCGCTGCGTACTACCATTGTTGCCATTAGAAAGGGTTGCACCCTTTTCTTCGTAGGCTCTTAGCACACTATCGGCATCAATGACCTCAACGCTGGAAGTATCTGCCGTAAACCACAAAGACACTTCGTTGCCTAAAGCCAATTTATTGCCTGGAAAAAAGGCGGGCGATTGTCGGAACACCACAGCTATATCAGAGTCTTGACGCGTTTCGCAGTCTTTGTACACCACATCGCCCACGTTGAGGCTTTTGTCTATCAGCGTTCTCACCGCTTCATTTAAATCTTGCCCCATCAAGTACGGTACCTGTACCTCGGCATCCCCCATTCCTTGTCCCAATACCAGGGTTACACCAGCACCCTTAGGGATCAGCGTCCCGGGTTCCAGCTCTTCGCCCTCAAAGAGTTGCTTAAGAACACAATCGGTACAGATATCGGGCTCGTACTCCAGTTTATGCAATTGCAAGCCCAAAACCTCCAAGGTAGCGACCGCTTGCCGCAGGCTCATATTTTTAAGGTTGGGCATGGCTACCTCTGGTGGCGTTAAGGTGTTAATGGTTAGGTATATCGTCCGGCCTGGCTTCACATTCATAAATGCCTGTGGGTTTTGATCCAGGACTTGACCCGGCTTGGCCGAGGGCTCAAACACGCTATCTATTACCTGGTAGCGCAAGTTTTCTTTGGTTAAGCTAGAGTCTACTTGCGGTAAGATTTTACCCTCCAGGGAAGGCACGGGTATTTTTTCACCGTGTTGGGTAGCACTTTTTAGGTAGGAGTTCACAACGAAAAATCCACCCAAAACAAGCACAACCGCAATAAGGAGGTTGATTACAAATACTTTAGAAACTAAAAACTCTAAGAACTTACGCATGCAGGTATTGTAAGGCGGCAAATATAACAAATGCCCTTGCTCTGAATTACAGCGCAAATAATACTTTAGTAGCGCACTTAATAACGCTTATGCTAAACGTTTTCTTGTTCACGGGAGGATATACTGGAGAGCGCGTCATATCCTTACAAACCGCAGCAACTTTTGAAAAGCATTTGGATGCCAAAAAGTACCGGGTTTTTACCATTACTGTCTCGCGAAACGACTGGAAAGCCGCGGTAGACGGAAAAGAGGTGCCTTTGAATTTCAGCAACCTAACGGTGGAACACGAAGGCCATGTGTACAAAGCGGATGTGGCTTTAATTGCACTCCATGGCCCGCCGGGAGAAAACGGCTGGCTACAGGGTTTGTTAGAAATTCATCAAATACCTTACACCACGGGCGACCCGCTGTGTATGGCGCTGAGTTTTGATAAGAAAAGAAGCATCATCCAAGCAAGAGCTCATGAAATTCCAACCGCCAAATCGCTGTTTTTTACAAAGTCTGTGTCGCGATCCAGCGAAGAAATTGTTGAAGAGTTAGGACTTCCACTTTTTGTAAAGCCCACCAACAGTGGCAGTAGTTTGGGTATTTCTAAGGTGAAAACGATAGCGGAGCTCCCCAAAGCCATAACTCATGCTTTTAGCGAAGGGGATGAAATAATGGTGGAATCTTTTTTAGCCGGAACTGAGGTTACTTGCGGAGTTTATCGTAAGGATGGAGCATTACTTGCACTTCCTCCCACCGAAATACGGAGCCACACGGAGTTTTTCGACTTCCAGGCTAAATACCACAAGGCCTCCGATGAAATAACCCCTGCTGAAATACCTGATGCGTGGACAGCCGAGGTGCAACGCCTTGCTACAAAAGCCTATACCTGCTTCGATTGCAAGGGTGTTGCAAGAGCCGACTTCATGATAAACCCCAACGGCACCCCCTATTTTATAGAGATCAATACCGTTCCGGGCATGTCGGCAGAGAGCATAGTGCCGCAACAATTGGCAGCAGCAAACATTGCGTTATCGGAATTTTTAGAAACCCTAATCGCAGAGGCGCTAGCGCGATAAAAAATCGGTGAGTTGCGCCACGGCATTGGCCCTATGGCTGATACCAGATTTAACGGATGTAGGCAGTTCCGCAAAGCTTTTATCATAGCCCTCGGGGATAAATAGCGGGTCGTAGCCAAAGCCACCCTCTCCGGTGGTTTGTTCGGCTATGGCGCCATCCACCCGCCCCTCAAAAACGTACTCTAAGTGATTGCGATAGAGCGCAATAACACAGGTAAAGTAGGCCGAACGGTTATTTTCTCCTTTAAGCTCGGCCAAAAGTTTTTGGTTGTTTGCTGCTGCATTGCCCTTTTCGCCAGCATAGCGCGCAGAAAAGACACCAGGAGCACCATGGAGGGCTTCCACACATAAGCCGCTATCATCGGCTATAATGGTGAGATCGGGGTAGCGTTCTGCTAAAAAACGCACCTTTTGTAGGGCATTGCCATCAAAGCTATCGGCTGTTTCTGGGATATCGGTTGTGATGCCTAAATCCTTCAAGCCTTTCACTTCGAACTGGGGAAGAAGCTGCTTTAATTCTGTAAGCTTTCCATTGTTATTGGTAGCACACAGCAAAATAGGTTTGTTATTCATGATGGTAATTTCCTCCTGCATTATAATTGAGAACGCGGTACAGTTGCTCGGCAAAAATACCGCGTACCAGTTGGTGGTTAAATGTAAAGGATGAAAGCGATACCATGGCATTGGCCTTAGCATATAGCTGGGGAGAAAAACCAAAAGCCGAGCCGATAACAAATACCATATCGCCCGAATGAGAGCGCAATTGTTGCTCCATCCAGGTTGCCCATTTTTTAGTGGTATACTGCTTGCCTTTTTCATCGAGCAACACCAAAAAATCGTTGGACCGAACCAACTTTAAAATACTTTCGGACTCCTTTTCTTGGCCAAGCGTTATGTCTAAGGACAGTTTAGCACCAGGCAATTCCTCCCACTTAATTACAGAGAATTTTTTGATTCGGGGCAGGAAGGTGTCTAACAAATCTTGGTAAACCCCCCGCTCGGTTTTTCCTAAACATAATACGCGTATGGCCATGCCCCAAAAATGAAAATAAATAGATTGCACTACCTTAGTGGGTCTAAAGATTTCCGTAATTCGTTATTGGAACAATTTTTGAATAGTACGCTACTATCTATGAATACATTAAAGGTTGTTTTGGTTCTGTTCCTGGGATTAGTGGTGGCACAACCACTAAAGGCGCAGCCCAAAGTGGTAAATGAAATTGCCGTGGCGCTTCGTAATGGAGATGCCAGCGCACTGGGCAGTCATTTGGCTCCCAATGTAAGCTTGGGCCTGGAAGACAAGGAGCAATCTTATAGCAAACCCCAAGCCACGCAAGTACTTAAGAGTTTTTTTAACCGCCACGCAGCGGTAGATTTCACCTACAAACACAGCGCACGATCGCAGCAGAAAGACCAATTTTTTGTGGGTCGTCTGCAAACCAAAAACGGTGACTTTAGGGTTACGTACTTTCTTATTAAAACGCCCAATGGCCCACGTATTAAACGCCTACGTTTAGAGCCCAAATAAGCTTTTATGTACTACAACGCACTGCAGGAGCTGCTGCCCATTGCCATTAAAGAAGATATAGCTACGGGCGATGTTACAGCGCTGGCTTGCATTCCCAAGGATAAAACAGGTAAAGCCCAGCTTATTCAAAAGCAACCCGGGGTAATTGCCGGACTGCATTACATTGCTCCTATTTTTGAGGCTTTTGACCCCAACATTCAGGTTTCGCTGTTTGCCCAAAACGGAGATTACCATGCCGAAAAAAAAGTGCTCGCAGAAATTAGTGGTAACAGCCAAGCCTTGCTTAGTGGAGAACGGCTGATGCTGAATTTGCTGCAGCGCATGAGCGGTATTGCCACCAAAACGCGCAAGCTGAGCCTGTTGATCGCTGACTACAAAACGCGCCTGCTAGACACTAGAAAAACAGCACCCGGCCTCCGTGTTTTTGATAAAGAAGCCGTGGCCATAGGCGGTGGTGTTAATCACCGTATGGGACTGTACGACATGGTGATGATCAAAGACAACCACATTGACCATGCGGGTGGTATAGCTAAAGCCATTACGAACTGCGAAAACTACCTCCAACAACACCAGCTCGATATAGAGATTGAAGTAGAAGCGCGCAGTATGGAGGAAGTGAAAGAAATCATGCAGTTTCCTTCGGTAAGCCGTATTTTATTGGATAATTTCACCCCAAAAGCTACTGAAGAGGCCGTGGCTTTAATAGCAGGAAAAAAAATAACCGAGTCCTCGGGCGGTATTACAGAAACTACCTTGGTAGACTACGCTAAAGCTGGGGTAGATTTCATTTCTGTTGGTGCATTAACACACTCCGTACGTGCCCTGGATTTGAGTCTTAAAGAAGTCTCATGACTTTTGAAGAGCGCATAAAAAATTGGAGTTGGGTAAAAACTCTAATGGCTACGGCAGAAAAAATAAAGCTGCCTGGCTTTGAAGGATTGTCGCTTTACACACTCATCCGTTTTTTGATACTGGGGCTACAACAAGGAAAAATAAATACCCGTGCGGCTGCCATTTCCTTCCGGGTTATTTTGGCCATAGCGCCCACCTTTATCTTGCTTATATCGCTGATTCCTTATATCCCTATTGAGAATTTTCAAAGCAACATCATCTCCAGCATAGAGAGTGTCCTCCCACCTTCTACCTTCGACTTGGTAGATGAGGTATTGGTAGACCTCATCCAAAGAAAACACGATACGCTGGTATCCATAACCTTTGTCATTGGGGTTTTTTATGCCTCCAACAGTATCAAAGCACTGCTGGAAGGATTGAGCGGTGCCTTCTTCCTCGCAAAAAAGCAAAACCCCATAAAACAACGCCTAATATCTATTGGCCTTATTGTGTTGCTTCCTATTTTCCTCGGTGGAGCTTTTGTTTTGCAGGCAAGCAGCTCCTTTGTTATTGATTGGTTGTTATCCCACAATTTATTGGGCGAAGGACTAGAATACCTGTTGGTGCTCGTAGCCAAGTGGTTCTTGGTTTGGTTCTTAATTAATACCGCCATTTCTGTATTGTACAACATCGCCAACGCAGCTAAAAAGAAGTGGCGTTTTGTTACGGCAGGATCCATGTTTGCTGCGGTACTTATCATCGTAGTTTCGCAAGGTTTTGCCTTTTACGTAAACAACTTTGGGCAGTTCAATAAAATTTACGGTTCTTTAGGTACGGTGGTTATCTTACTCATTTGGATACAGCTTATTGTGTTCTTACTGTTGTTAGGTTTTGAATTAAACACCAGTTTATCTAAAGCGCGGAAACAGATGCGCTTGGATGAAAACCAAGACGAAATAATACCCGAACCCGAAGTATGAAGTTCTTTTTTTCCCTCCTATTGCTTTATCTCACATGTTCCACTGTCAGTGCACAAGATATCTTTGGGCGATGGAAAACCATTGATGACGAAACAGAAAAGGTGAAAGCCATTGTGAACATTTACGAAAAAGACCACAAGGCCTACGGTAGCATTGAAGAAATATTTAGAGGCCCCACTGAAAACCCAGACCCCTATTGTACGCCTTGCAAAGACGACCGCAAAGACCAGCGCGTTATCGGTATGGAAATTATCCGCGGCCTAGAGCAAGACGAAAATGAATGGGAGGATGGCACCATCTTAGACCCCGAAAACGGTAAAGTCTACGATTGCAAATTATGGGTGGATGAAGAAGACGCTAACCTGTTGAACGTCCGTGGCTACATAGCCATTTTTTACCGCACGCAAACCTGGGTTCGGGTGGAGGATTGAGGTTAAAGCGAAAACAATTCCAAAACTCCCTTTCTATCTCTTACGACTCCTGTTACTTTGAGGCCAATTAAAAATGAGAGAACGGTAATTATGGCGATTAATGTCTCCATATAAAATGACAACACCCACAGTTGCCCGTAAAAATATACCAAGACAGAAAAACAAAAAACGGCCAAAATCCTTCCATGTAAAGCCACGAAAGGACTCAAACCAAAGTGTTTTTTAACGAAGAAAAAGCGCATTATGTTATTGAGTAAAAGAGCCAAGAATGTACCTAGAGCGCAGCCTTCAATACCTAAGGTGTAAATAAATACATAATTAAATACTGCGAGACTTATCAGTAGAAAGAGGTTAAAGTAAAAGTTAACTCGATATCGAGTGCTTGTTGCTATGATTTGAGTGTTTACACCAAAAACCATATTACTTAGGTGTGCCAATCCTATAAAATAAGCCACCCAGATGTACGGTGCATAGATCTGACCAGTGGGCATTAATTGCAACAATATAGGAGCAGCACTTAACAAGACTAAGAAAAAAAGTCCTCCCACCAGTGCCATGGATAAAGAGCTTTTTTGATAAATCGCGAGGATTTTGGCAGTTTTATTTTCCTTCCAGGCTTCCCCAACCACGGGTGCGGCTATTTTTACAATTACGCGATTGGGTATAGAAACTAAAGTTCCGAAGAAAAATAAGACTGTATATAAGCCATTTTCCAGTGTTCCCAAGATGTATATAATCATGATAAAATCGAGTTCACGTAGGAAATAGGAGCTGACCGAGGCCATATAACCAAAGTATGATGTAGAGAAAACATCCCTGATTTTCGGAAACTTTATTCCTCCCTCTCTTTTGAACCCCTCCTTCAAAAGGTTGCTAACTACCGTCAGAAACAGCCAAATCGTGGGAAAACAGAGCGCCAGCGCATAACAATACAATAAGGTATTGAAGGGTATAATTTGAAAATAAAGAGAGCCCAGGGAGGCAATAATGAGAATGCGCTGTAAAACATCCTGCGACAAAATTCCTGCAATCGTATTCTTGTGTTGTATTAAAAAATGATCTAAATGGCTAAAAAGCAACTTGGCGACTGCAACTATTACTAGCATTTCCGTGTAGGGCAATAATACGGCCGCCTTACCCGAAAATATCACCTGCTGTAAACCAAAAGTTAATCCTATAATCAACAGGACACCCAACACTGCGTATAGAAACGATATGAGATAAAACCCTTTTCTATTGGCAGGAGAGGTCTTAATTTGAGGATACATTCTTACGACAGCTCCATCGAAACCAAAAAAAGCAGTGATACCACCAATGGTAGCAAAGGAGGTAAAAGCTTTAAGCAAGCCAATTTCTGAAGGTGTTAAGATGTAGGGTTGTAAAACACCTGCGTTAAGAAAACCCAATAGGACACCAATTATTACCAAGAGGGTACCCGAAAAAATTTGCTTACGTATTTCGGTCTGAATCATTGGTAGAGCGACAGTAAGGCTTGGTTTTCTTTTAGGCCACTACAGTTTTGCATTAAATATGCTCTGCCTTTTTCACCAAATTCTTTTAGCTCACCTGGGGCCATCGCAGTTAACCGCTCCAGTTGCATTAGTAATGACTTTTGATCCGTATACACCAAACCGTTTTCGGCCCTTCTAATGAGCGCTTCCTGAGGTTTGCAATTAGATGCTAATATGAACTTGGCGAAGTACATATACTGGTAAATTTTATTTGCAACACCAGAGTTATGCTGATCATTGGGAATAAAAGGAGCCAGACTGATGTCTGCATTTGCAATGTATGAGGGAAGTTGGGAAAGTTTTATCCAAGGGATATACGTTACATTACAATGGAGTTCATGGCTCTTTGTTAGCTGGTAGAACGCGGATTCATCTGCTTTATCCACAGGGCCAATAAGAACCACATGAAAAGCTGATGCCAATTCACCCAAATCTATTAGTGCATGCAATAAATTAAAAATACCCCGCCTTTTGGCAATAGCACCAAAATAAAACAAAACCCTGCGGTTGGTTTCGTACTCTATGGGCTGTACCTCCTGTAAGTCAAACCACTGGGTGTCAATGTAGTTTGGCATCGTTAACCAGGTCTTCCCCTTTAACTCTGGATATCGTTGCTGCAACTCCCTCGCATAGGTATCACTTAAGGTAATCACCACATCTGCAAAATTCAGATATCTACTCTCTTTGTGAAACCAACGCTGAGGGTTTACGAATACTTTTCTGATACCGTGATTTGCCCACGAGTACGACTGTATGGCGACTGGATAGTTCTCATGTAAATCCAGAAAAAGTTTGGGTTTTCCCTGCCACCTTTGTTTTTCCTTATATCCGATTTTAGCCATATACAAGTCATGTACATGAATGTTTTTCGGACACTGAGTGATCGTGATTTTTAATAAAAATACCCATAGACGTTCATACCAGTCCAGACGGTTCATGAGCAAATACAGAAGGTTTTTCACCATGCGAGGTATGTAAAATGCCGTCACAGTCGCGCCATTCCATTGGGTAACCTTAGCCTCACTTCGTTTAAATCGCAGGCAAAAAACATGCACGGCTAGCGATTGGCTCGCTAAAAACCTAACCTGCTTACAAACACGAACATCTGAAAAGAAGGTATTATCTACTACGACAACATTCAAGACTTGAAAGATTCTAAGTTCTTATAAAGGAAATAGCACTGGATAGAAACCCAGTCTGGAGCAGTTTCGCCATATTTTGGATCATAAACTCCACGATTCATTAAAAATTGTTTCGAATCGCCAGCCAATGCCTTCAATTTTTTATGTGATAACCACCTATTCTGCGGAGGTTCATATCCAATCTTATCCTTACGCCATACGATTGCTTTAGGCAAATAGGCTTCCATTGCTTTTCTTAAAATGAATTTTGTCCAGGCATTATTAATCTGTCGATCCATAGGTAGAGCAAGCGAAAAATCTACCAATTCGTGACTTAAAAATGGAAGGCGAACCTCCCTGGAAAATGCCATTGAATTGCGGTCGGAATACCGCAACAAATTATTTAATCCCGAGCCGGTTAAACGATACTTAAGTCGTTCCTTAAAGGCACCTCCTTTTTTAATATTTGGATTGGGCACGTGTTTATGTGCGTCAAAAAACTCTAGGTGCAAATGTTTCGGACGTATCCTTGAAAAGTATTGGTCTCGTACCTTTTCATACAGAACTGGACTTAAGTTTATTACTTTATCATAAACAGGAAACTTAAACGGCACTCCAAATAACGCTTTATATGCCCTCAGTGCACCCTTATAAAGTTTGGTATCCGTTTTCCGTAATTCTCTGAAATAATCGGGATAAAAACTATGATAACCTGCCAAGTACTCATCAGCACCTTGGCCGTCAAGAAGCACGGTTACCCCAGTTTGGTTTGCCAACTCCATCACTTTCCACTGGGCAAATACGCTAGCTGATCCACAAACCTCTTCCTGATGAAACTGAAATTTCTCTATGTGACTGCTGAGGTCTTCTGCATCGGGAAAGGTTTCGTAACCGCTCACCTGCTTACCCTCTAATACCTGATGGATATACTTGCCTTCATCCTTTGAAAAATCTTTAAACCGAGCACTAAATGCATATTGGGCTTGCTTGCCTTGGAGCATGTCATGCACGGCACAAAGGATGGATGATGAGTCCAAACCACCAGATAAACTAGAGCCCACTTTTACATCGGCTCTTAATCGTCTTTCTATTGATGTAAAGAACAGCTGGCGGAACTTTTCAATATCCTGCTCCAAGGTTTCGGCAAATGTAGTGTGCTGCTGAACAGCAGGCACGTAATATGTATTGGTTACCAGTTTCCCCTCTTTAAATATGCCATAGGTAGCAGGAGGAAACTCCTTAATGCCATGGTAATACGTACTATCTGGTGCGTTGGGCTGGCTTACCGATTTGAAAATTAAGTAAGCGGCAAGTCGACTCTCATTCACGCCATCGGAGTGGCCAAAATTAACGACTGCTTTGATTTCGGAACCAAAAATTAACCGTCCCTGCTGCAGTTGATAATACAATGGCTTCTCCCCAAACCGGTCACGAGCTAGAAAAAGCTCCTGCGCTTCGTTATCCCAGATAGCAATGGCAAACATCCCATCCAAATGTTGTAACATAGCTGCACCATACTTTTCGTAGAGTGCTAAAATTACCTCGGTATCTGTTTGAGTTGTAAATGGCACGCCCTCTGAGCTCAACGCAGAACGTAACTCTTTATAGTTATAGATCTCTCCATTAAAAACAATTTGAAATCGGCCCGAGGCACTTTCCATGGGTTGATTCCCCTGCTCACTCAAATCTATAATGGATAAACGCCGATGTCCCAGATATACATGGCACCCACTTTCTTCCCAAACACCATAAGCATCGGGACCTCGATGGATCATTTTATCTAAGGCTCTACGAAAGGCCAAACGCGATTGATCATCTACCTGAATACCAACACTTCCAAGTATTCCGCACATACTATAAAATCCAAGGTGTTTTTCGCTCTAAAAATGCTTCTAGTTCAGCCACTTGAGGCCTAAAATAGGCTTCTAATTGAGATTGAAGTGACTCTGAGACCGTCCTTTTCATTTTACCACTGTTATGAATTTTGGCTACAGGAAATTTATCGAGGGGTAGCTCAATTTCTAGATACCTCAGCAAGCTTTGAAAGGACTCCTCGAAATCACTCTGATAATCCTCTATAAATATAATGTATGGACTATAACCATGGGACTTAAGTAATTGAATATAAGGCAAGTAAATACTTCTGGAAATTGGGGTCCCATAAGAAGAATACCAGGACGACTGCTGAAACAGCGATACTGTATCCCGAGTTTCGTAGTATCTCTGTGCTCGTTCTATCTCCTCCTTAAAGAATGTTTCAACATCTGTATCCTCCGGAAGAAGGTTAATTTGCTTGTCGTAAAAGAAATGAGAAATCGCTCTTTTAACGGGTGATCGAAGCACCAAAATTACTTTTTGGGGTGCTGGAAAGTACTTGATAAAATTTCGAAATCCTTCTGGAACAAATAACGTTTGGTGGGAAGCGTTGAGAAGTTGCTTGCCAGGTTTTTTAGGGAAGTAATACAAAAACTGAGATAGCTTGGCATTGTGCTCTGCCAATACATCTATCTCCTTTCGCATAGGCCCTGCTATATGATCCAGGGCCGCTAAATGATTAAATACCGATGTAGTACCACATTTTTGAAAACCCATGAGAAAGATCTCTGGTGCCTGCCTGTTTGCAACTATTAAATTCGAAATACCAGGTAAACCCTGCAAGACCCGCTTCGCATTAAGTAAAGTACTAGAATATGAGATATAATCTTTCACGCTATGAAGCACGTTTCGGTTGGCTGTACTGCCTTTGAACAAAAAATGAACGCAATATAACCAAACTTAAACCGCATACCTCTCAACTTTGATACAGCAAAGGTGTTAACTTGGCCGTCTCCACGTAGCCATACCATCCATGCTTCAAGTATTTCTACCTGATTCTTGTATCCCAGAACTGCGCTATTGCATAGAGTGCCTTTTGTTTGATTTTTTACCTCTGAGAAATCAGCTCGTGCAACATGTATCTTCGGATGATCAGGTATGCTTTAGCGGATCCGCTGGTACGCTATACCTAGAAAGCGATTTTTTTACGGCTTTTGAAAACGATGGAATGCTGAGCGAGCGATTCATTCCAACTGTGATTAAACGAAATACCATTGGTTTGCTTGAACGTAAGTTTCCAGTGGTATCCTTGTACGGTGAAGATCGCTTAACTTCAGAGGGTAACGATTTCACCCTACATGCCGACATCCTCGGTAGCACCTTCTTTATGCTTACCCGCTGGGAAGAAACGGTAAGCACAGAAAAAGACCAGCACGGCCGATTTCCCGATAGAGCATCATTAGCGGTAAAGCATAATTTTTACCAACGTCCCATCGTAAACGAATATGTAGAATTGCTTTGGGCGCTACTGAAAAAAATTCATCCAGAACTACAACGAAAACCAAGATCCTACCAAGCCACGCTAACTTGCGATGTAGACGAACTCCAACGTTGGAAGGGATTAAAAGATGTTGCTTTTTGGAGCTGGTATAACGGAAAACAAGGGCAGTGGAACGCATTAAAAAAGGATTGGGGATCTATCCTAAAAAAACTTCAGGGATTACCAGACCCTTACTTCAATTTAGAGTGGATGGTAGAACAGGCCAACAAGCAAGGAATTTCCACCCACTTCTATCTTAAAGCACTGAGATCTCATCCTAAATACGATCAAAACAAGTACGACCTCAACACATATCGCAGTCTGTGGAGCAAGCTTCAAAAACTTGAGGCAGGTGTAGGCATGCACCCCTCCTACAACAGCCATGAAGATAAGGTGCTCATGGAAAAGGAACTAAGAAGTTTTACAGACGCAAAGCTAGGTCCTACCAAAGTTCGACAACACTTTTTGCGCTTCCAAAACCCCAAAACATGGCAAATACAAAATCAACTCGGATTTACCGAAGACAGCACCATGGGCTTTAGTGATCGTGCTGGTTTTCGTTGTGGCGTGTGCTACCCTTTTCCGGTCTTTGATATTGAAAACAGAAAAAAGCTGGATCTGTATGAAAACCCATTGCTCTTGATGGAAACCCCTTATCTAAGCCAAAACAAGCACCAAGAGCTTCTAGAAGATGCAGAAACCATAGCGAAAGCCGTAAAAAAATATGGCGGAAACAATGTGGTATTGTGGCACAACAGCAACCTGCACTACCGTGAGCACAAGAAGCTTTTTAGTGATTTCTTGAAAATAATTGCCTAGTACTTTTCTAAAAGAGCACTCAAGCGTGCTGCTATAGCCTCGCGCTTGTAATTTTCTACCGTGCTTGCATTTACCGTAACCGTTCCGCTGCCCTCTAGTAAATCCTTTTGCAACAACTGGGCAAAACCCGTAGCATCACCAAAGGCTACCATTTTCCCTACTCCCGTTTCTTGCAGGATATTGTTGATATCGCCATCGAGCGGGCCAATAGCCAGCACGGGCTTCCTGGCAGATAGATACTCAAAAAACTTGCCCGTTAATATCCCCTTGGCATTTTTAGAATCGTTGACCGGAAGATACAACGCATCGGCTGTGGCTAACATGTGGTGTACTTCATTCGAGGGCACGTAGCTCTCTATGCGAACCAGGCTATCCAGACCAAATTCTTTAATATCCTGCAATACAGAAGCATCTGCATTCCCTACAAAGAGCACCTCCAACTGGGATGCTACATCGGGGTAGTTCTGCTGAAGCTTGACCAGAGCTTGCCAAAAACTGGCGTGGTTCCGAGCCGGCCCCAAAGTACCCACGTGCAACAAAGTCTTTTTGTTGCTAGCATTGGGTTGGGGAGGAATCCAGTCTAAAAAACCATTGGTAAAAACGTGAACGCGCTGTTGGGCTAGGGCCCCCAATTCTTCGGCTAAGGTTGGACCTACCGTGATTACCACCGTTGCCTCTGTAAGAACATCCCGCTCCATTTTTTGGTGCTTTTTTAAAGCGCTTGGCGTAAGCTTTAATTGCTCAAAATAGTCGATGCCCGTCCAGGGATCTCTAAAATCTGCCAGCCATTTTATGCCTGTTTTTTCTGCAAGTTGCTGCCCAATAATATGGCAGGAATGTGGTGGTCCTGAGCTAATAACCCAGTCAAACTGTTCTGCTTCTACCAGCTTTTTTAAACGCTTTACCGAGGGTTTAATCCAAAACTTACGCGCATCGGGTATAAAGAAGTTACTCCGCACCCAAACGGCTAAATTTTCCAACCAAGCCTTACCCTTTTCCTTGTTGGCAAAAGAAGCCTGCACCCGAAATTCCTTACTCTTTCCCGTTACCTTTCGGTACAAATCAAAGGGTTCCCAGATTTCCGAGCGGATTACCCGAATTCCATCAGGCACCTCGTTTTCTAAGCTGGAGTCTTTGGTAGGATATTCATCGGAGTTAACGGTATACACGGTTATCTCCCACCCCAACTGGGCAAGAAACTTGGTAAAAAACAACCACCGTTGCACCCCTCCGCCACCGCTGGGTGGCCAATAATAGGTTACGACAAGAAGCTTGCCTTTAGCCACGGTTAGTCTTCGGTTCTTGCTTGTTTGTACACGCCTGCACCCAGTAACAGCACAATAAGAATGGAAGCTGCAATATTTACGGTATTGCCCGTATCGTAAGCAGCAGGAGCAAACTCAAAAACAATTTCGTGCTCTCCGGCAGGGATTTCCATGCCTCGCAGCAAATAATTCACACGGATGTGTTCTACCGGCTCACCATCCATGTATGCCTGCCATCCGGGCTGGAAAAAGATCTCCGAGAACACAGCAAACTGCTTGCTACTAGCGTTGGAGTTGTACACCAATCGGTTTGGCAAGTAATCGGTTAATTGAATAGTTGCAGTGCTATCTATGCTTACGCGATAATCCGCGTAGGCTGGATAATCTGCTGTGTTTACCACGGCCTCGTAGCGCAAATTACTTTTTTCTTCATCCAATGCCTGGATTGCCTCGTTGGCATTCGCCACGGGTTTAATACTGCTAACAAACCACGCATTTCCAAAGCGCTCCTGGTTGGGTATCACCCTAGGCTGTCCACCCTGATTTTGAATGATGTACTTGGTGTTGAGCATATTGAGCACCTGGAAGTTTAATCCTCCCGAAAAATGGAACTCAATGAGATCTTGATATCTGCGCAGTTTAGCTCCGTGGTATCCTCCAATCGACTTGTGGTAATACGAAGTAAAGGCATCGTTAAAGGTGTTGCGGGCCATATTCAGCACCCGGTAGTTGGTATTCAAGTTCAATACCGCAAACTGTGTTTTGGCTTGCTCCAGCTCAGAAAGTTGTCCTTTTTCCTTGCGTGCAGCCAATAAAGCATCCTGTATTTTAGGTTGGATATCTGGGTTCTGCTGCAACTCGCGCTGCAATATTTCTATATCATAAGGTGCGGGTGGAGCAGCAACCACGGCCTTGTTGGCACGCTCCCAGTTTTCGTATTGGCCACGAACCTTATCGGTGTTTAAATAGCGCTTGTTTACCGGCCATAAATCTGCCAGGATAAGCACCCCTAAAATGGCCACCAAATGCCACGATTTTTTTATCCAACCACGGAAGAAAGCTTGCACGGCCAATGCACCAAAAACAACAAAACCAATGGAACGCAATACGTCTTTTTGAAATATCGCTACCCGCACCTGCTTTAGGGCATCAATGTAGGCTTGGATTTGCGCTGCGTTTCCTTGAGCCGCTTGTTGGTTTAAGCTTTGCATTTCTGCATCAGAAACAAACGTAAAAAAGGTTTGAGGTGTAAACCAAAACAACAGTAACAAGCCACTAACTATACCACTTGCAATGTAGTAGGGCTTCTTTATGTCCTCCCAGTTTGGTTTTTGCTTCAGGATTTTCTGTAGCCCAAAAAACGCCAATACGGGTATGGTAAATTCCAGCAAGCTCAGTACTATGGTAACGGCTCTAAACTTGTTGTAGCCGGGTATGTAATCCAAGAAAAAATCAGTCAGCCCCATGAAGTTTTTTCCCCACGAGAGCATAAGAGCCAATACAGTCGTTGCGATAAAAACCCATTTCAATGCGCCTTTTACCCAAAAGCAAGCATATAAAAACAACAGAATCACAATGGCACCTACATATACCGGACCCGAAGTAAACGCCTGGTTACCCCAGTAACTGTTGCTCTGTGCCAGCGACTGTTGATACTGACGTGGCGCCTTTCTAAGCGCATCATTTTCCGTACCTATAGCACGCGTTGCGCCACCTTTTGCATTGGGCACTAAGAGGGTAAAACTCTCTTGCAAACCATAAGACCATTGCACTACATAATCTCGATCTAGTCCAGAGGTAGCGATATCGTCATTGGGTTCACCATTGGGTTTAATGGTTAGCACCATTCCACCACGCGTAGTAGATTTTCCGTACTCATAGGTGCTGTAAAGTGATGCTATGTTAGCAGCAACGGCCAATACCGTAGCAACCGCAGCAAAACCTATAGTTTTAACTAAGCCCTGAGTTTCTTTCTCCTGGATAGCCTGGACTAGTTTTACTACCGAGTATATACCCAAAAGCATACCCAGGTAGTAGGTTATTTGCACGTGGTTGCACCAAATTTCTAGTGCCAAAGCCAGGGCAAACAAACCTCCGTAAAGCAGTTTCTTTCGCGAATTCCACAGCTTGTAATAGGCACCAAACACCAGCGGCATATAGCCTATGGCGTGGGCTTTAGAGTTGTGCCCTGCCTCCAGTATTACAATGAAGTAGGTAGAAAAGGCAAACGCCACCGCGCCTACAATGGCGACTCGGTAATCCCATCCCAGCAACAGCCCCATGAGGTAAAAGGAAATGAGGTACAGGAAGAAAAGCTTGGAAACATTGGGAATAAAAAGGGTAAATACCTTGTCGATGCCACGCAACACATAGTCGGCATACACGGTAGAAATTTGGTAGGCTGGCATACCCCCAAACATGCTATTGGTCCATAGGCTTTGCTCGCCTGTAGTATTGCGGTAATTTACCACCTCATGCGACATCCCCATCCAGTTTTTGGTATCGCCTTGCTTTAATTTGTAGCCTTGGTAAGCGGGGTAGAAATAGGCAAAGGTTAATCCAAAAAATATAACCACCGCTAGCAAGTGCGGCTTTAGGGTGGGGAGAAGGTCCTTAAGCATGCTATTTTATTTCTTCGTAGTCGGCATCCTCAATTTGAGTGTTGCCGTAATTGGGTTTTTTCTTTTTCTTGTTGCTTTGGGTAGGATTTTGGCCTTGGCCCTTTTTTCCTCCCGAAGAAGATCCACTTACCGCATTTACCAAACGCATTAGCACCCGTATACCAAAGTATATCAGGAGGATAAGTAGTATGGTTCGCAAAATTTGCATTAGCGGCTAAGGTACAGGTTACGTTCAGAATACACCTCTCTAAAGAAGGGGTCTCTAAGATTCTTAATGAAACGGATGGCCTCCCCCGTAGATTTCATTTCTGGTCCCAACTCTTTGTTTACATTCGGGAACTTCTCAAACGAGAACACAGGAATCTTGATGGCGTAGCCCTCTTTACGAGGATTGAAATTAAAATCGGTAACCTTTTTAGCACCTAGCATTACCTTGGTCGCGTAATTCACATAGGGCTCATCATAAGCCTTGGCAATAAAAGGCACGGTACGTGAGGCACGCGGATTGGCCTCAATGATGTACACAATATCGTCTTTAACGGCAAACTGGATATTGATTAATCCTACCGTATTCAGTGCTTTTGCAATTTTCTTGGTGTGGTCTTCTATTTGGTGAATGACCAGGTCTCCCAAGTTGTACGGTGGAAGTACCGCATAGGAATCACCACTGTGGATACCGGCTGGCTCAATGTGCTGCATAATACCCAAGATGTACACGTTTTCACCATCACAAATGGCATCGGCTTCTGCCTCCATAGCGCCATCTAAAAAGTGGTCGAGCAAGATTTTGTTATCGGGCATGTCGCGAAGAATATCCACCACGTGCTTCTCCAACTCATTCTCGTTAATTACAATCTTCATTTTTTGTCCACCCAAAACATAGGAAGGACGCACCAGAAGCGGGAATCCTAAATCTTTAGACAGCTCTATCGCCTGCTCGGCACTCTCTACCACGCCAAACTTAGGGTAGGGAATGTTGTTTTCTTGCAATAGTCGCGAGAAACTTCCGCGGTCTTCGGCCAAGTCTAGCGCCTCGTAAGAAGTACCCAAGATTTTAATTCCATAGCGGCTCAGTTTTTCGGCCAGTTTTAGGGCCGTTTGTCCACCAAGCTGTACAATAACACCCTCAGGCTTTTCGTGGAGAATGATATCGTATATGTGCTCCCAGAAAACCGGCTCAAAATATAGCTTGTCGGCTGTATCGAAGTCCGTTGATACGGTTTCTGGGTTACAGTTAATCATAATGGTTTCGTAGCCACATTCCTTGGCCGCCAACACACCATGCACGCAGCTGTAGTCAAATTCTATACCCTGCCCAATGCGGTTAGGCCCAGAACCGAGCACTACAATCTTTTTCTTCTCCGTGCGCTCCGATTCGTTTTCTTCCTCGAACGTAGAATAGTAGTATGGCGTTTGCGCATCAAACTCGGCAGCGCAAGTATCTACCAGCTTGTACACACGCTTTATGCCCATGTCGTTGCGCTTGGTAAACACTTCGCTTTCTAAGCAGCGCAAGAGGTGTGCTATTTGTCTGTCGGCATAACCTTTTTGCTTGGCATCGAGCAGCAGATTTTTGGGTATGTCCGCAATATTGTGTTTCTCTATCTGGCGTTCCAGCTTTATCAAATCCTCAATCTGACGTAAAAACCAGTAATCAATTTTGGTTTTATCGTAGATCGTCTTCAATGGAATGCCCAGTTTAATACCATCGTACAAGTGGAACAGTCGGTTCCAGCTTGGATGCTCCAGGCTGTGCAAAATCTCATCTTGGTTGGTGAGCTCGCGACCATCTGCTCCCAGCCCATTTCTCTTTATTTCTAAGGACTGACACGCTTTTTGCAAGGCTTCGGTAAACGAGCGCCCAATGCCCATAACCTCTCCTACACTTTTCATTTGCAGCCCCAATTGGCGATCAGCACCCTGGAACTTGTCAAAATTCCAACGGGGTATTTTTACAATGACGTAGTCTAAGGTCGGCTCAAAAAAGGCCGAAGTAGTCTTGGTAATTTGGTTGGATAATTCATCCAAGCGATAACCTATGGCCAGTTTGGATGCAATTTTCGCAATCGGATACCCGGTTGCTTTGGATGCCAGGGCCGAAGAACGCGAAACGCGTGGATTGATTTCGATAGCAATTATCTCTTCCTTTTCATCGGGACTTACCGCAAACTGCACGTTACAGCCTCCCGCAAAATTCCCGATAGAGCGCATCATTTTAATGGCCATATCGCGCATGCGCTGGTAGGTTTTATCCGACAGCGTCATGGCTGGTGCCACGGTAATGGAGTCTCCCGTATGGATACCCATCGGGTCCATGTTTTCTATGGAGCAGATGATGGTTACGTTGTCATTGTTGTCACGCAACAATTCCAACTCGTATTCCTTCCACCCCATAACGGCCTTATCTATCATCACCTCATGGATGGGTGATAAGTGCAAGCCTCGGTTTAGGTGGTTTTCAAATTCGTCTTTGTCGTATACAATAGCAGCGCCCGCGCCACCCAAGGTATATGAGGCCCGTATACACAGTGGAAAGCCAAATTTCTGAGCCACTTCTTTTCCTTCTAAAAAAGATTTAGCAGTAGCCTGGGGAGCCATTCCAACCCCAATTTCTTCCATTAATTTACGGAAGGCCTCTCGGTTCTCAGTTATCTCAATGGCATCGATATCCACCCCAATGATGCGTACACCAAACTCTTCCCATAGGCCTGTTTCTTGGCACTCTATACAAAGGTTGAGTGCCGTTTGTCCTCCCATGGTAGGAAGTACCGCGTCAATATTGTGGTTGTTGAGAATTTCTTCAATAGAAGCGGGCTCCAAGGGTTTCAGGTATACGTGGTCGGCTACAACCTTGTCCGTCATAATGGTAGCCGGGTTGGAATTAATTAAGATAACCTCTATTCCTTCTTCTCGTAAAGATCGGGCAGCTTGCGATCCGGAGTAATCAAACTCACAGGCTTGTCCAATAACAATAGGGCCACTTCCAATAATGAGAACCGAACGTATACTTTTATCCTTGGGCATAAAATGGGTATGTTAACTGCGTGTAAACAGCGGCAAATTTAGCCAGTTTATTTTTGTATTTATTAAGACTTATCCACGAAGCGCATGGCTTACTAACAGGAAATTACAAGCAATAAAGCATAAAAAAAGGGCAACCAAAACGGATGCCCTTTGTAACGCCTTAGCGTTATTATCTTTTATGTCTTCCCTCCGAAGAAACAGAAACTTTCTTTCTGCCCTTTCTTCTTCTGGCGTTTAATACTTTACGTCCATTGGCACTGCTCATGCGCTCACGAAATCCGTGCTTGTTTTTTCTTCTTCTTGTAGAAGGCTGAAATGTCCTTTTCGTTCCCATCGCTCGTCAAATTTCCTTAAGGGGGCGCAAATATACTAGGCTAACCCGTATTATCCAAAACATTGTTTAAATAAATCTTAAAGCCACCGAAATACGTAGTTTTGCTGCAAACTTACCACCATTTGATACCTTCAAGAAAACGCAAAAATAAGAAAGAGAAAAGAGCAAAAATTACAAAAGCAGGCCTGAAGCGTGCTGTTGGGCTCTTTCGCTACTTAAAACCGTACCGCGTTACTTTTGCTGTTGGAATGTTGTTTTTGCTGGGAAGCAGCTTAACAGGATTACTTTTCCCGGGTCTTATGGGAAAACTGGTAGATGCTAGCAGCACCGATGCCGCACAAACCGACAACCTCTTCCAGTTCGATAATATTAATAACGTTGCCATTGTTCTGTTTTGCGTTTTCCTAGTGCAAGCCTTCTTTTCTTTCTTCAGAATTACCCTTTTCTCTCGTGTTACCGAAAACATGCTGGCCGATTTGCGCCAGGCAACGTACAACCACGTCATTAAACTCCCCATAGATTTTTTTAACCGCAACCGCGTGGGCGAGCTCAACAGCCGCATTAGTGCCGACATTTCCGTACTGCAAGAAACATTTACAACTACCGTAGCCGAGTTCATTCGTCAGATTATAGTGATTGTGGCAGGAATTATTTTCCTCACCTTTTACTCGGTAAAGCTTTCCCTGCTCATGCTGTGCACCTTGCCTGTATTTATGGTGATTGCAGTAATTTTTGGTAGGAAGGTTCGCAAGCTATCTAAAGAAGCCCAAGAGCTTGTGGGCAAATCCAACGTAATTGTAGAAGAAACGCTATCGGCCATCCAATCGGTAAAAGCATACGTTAACGAATGGTTCGAAAGCAAGCGATACAAAAAAGCCACCAACGATGTTAAGGGCGTAGCATTAAAAAACGCCACCTGGCGGGCAAGCTTTGCTTCCTTCATCATCTTGTGTTTGTTTGGGTCTATCGTACTGGTAGTGTGGTACGGGGTACGCCTGCGCGAGGCTGGTGACATTACCACAGGAGACCTATTCTCCTTTATACTATACTCTGTTTTCGTAGGATCTTCTTTTGGCGGGATAGCAGATCTGTTTAGCCAAATAGCCAAGGCGGTTGGTGCCACAGAGCGCCTCATGGAAATTTTAGATACCCCTACGGAAGACATCACCGAAGAGAAGACCAACTTCCCAGCCTTTACGGGTGCGGTAAGCTTTAAGGACCTTCATTTTGCCTATCCTACCCGCCCCGATAACAAAGTACTCCAAGGAATATCTTTTGAAGCATTGGCTGGAGAACAAATTGCTATCGTAGGATCGAGTGGTGCTGGTAAATCTACACTGGCTCAAATGCTACTGCACTTTTTTACCCCCGACTCGGGTCAGGTTTTGTTTGATGGGAAATCCTACACCAATGACGTACAAGCCGTGCGAGCCAATATGGCTTTGGTACCGCAAGAGGTTTTACTGTTTGGAGGTACCATAAAGGAAAACATTGCCTACGGTGCACTCGATGCTAGCGATGAAGCCATTATTGAAGCCGCTAAGGCCGCCAATGCTTGGGAGTTTATCCAATCGTTTTCAGAGGGTTTAAATACCGTAGTGGGTGAGCGTGGTATTCAACTTTCAGGAGGACAACGTCAGCGCATAGCCATTGCTAGAGCCATATTACGCGACCCTGCCATATTAATTTTGGATGAGGCTACGAGTGCACTAGACTCTGCCAGCGAGCACTTGGTACAAGAAGCCTTGGAACGCTTAATGAAGGGCCGTACCAGCTTCGTCATCGCACACCGCCTAGCTACCATAGCCAGTGCCGATAAAATATTGGTGCTAGATCAAGGGCAAATTGTAGAAAGCGGAACGCACCGCGAACTGCTGGCTCTGGAAGATGGTAAATACCGCGGATTACACCAGCTACAAGATATAGGCGCTACGTATATCGAGGACTCAGTTTCGTAATGGCTACGATTTTCTTCGTCTCGAAAAATTCTTCTTTAAAGAAAGTGTTTAGGTTGATGATACTCCCCGGTTGTTTGGCTTCATCCAGTTCATCTTGAAGTCCATCGCCTCCTTTCAAAAGGTAAATTCCTCCTGTGATTTCTGCTCGATTGCCTAACTCCATTTTGCCCTTAATCCACGGCATAAGCTTGGCTACACGTGCAACAGCACGAGAGACTACGTAGGGAAACTTGCCGGGAATTTTTTCCGCTCGGTCTGCAATTGCAGAAACGTTAGTGAGTTCTAGCGCATCAGCCACCGCTTGTACCACCTTAATTTTCTTAGCAATACTATCTACCAGTACAAACTCGGTTTCAGGAAACATGATGGCTAGCGGAATACCGGGAAAACCACCTCCGGTGCCAATATCCAGCACCCGTGCTCCGGGTTCAAACTGCACTACCTTGGCTAGTGCCAGGCCATGACACACGTGATGGGTTAAAATATTGTCCTCATCTTTTCTTGAGATCACGTTTATGCGGCCATTCCACTCGCGATATAAATCGGGGAGTTGGCCCAATTGCGTCACTTGTTTTTCGGTGAGCGATGGAAAATACGCGTGTAGTTCAGTAAGATTCAAGCTTATTTTTTTGCTTTAACAATTTGGCTTAGCAAATCGCGTGCTCTAAACAATTGCGCCTTTACCGTTCCTAAAGGTATGTTTAAGGTTTTCGCAATTTCATCGTAGGAGTACTCTTGATAGTACCGCAGCTCAATAAGCCGTTTGTACTTGGGTTTTAACCGGTCTACAATGTTGCGCAAACGCTTGCTTCGCTCGGCCAAAATTAATTGATCTATGGCAATTGGATCCTGATCTGCCAACTCCATATACGGTACGCCTTCTTCATCGGTATCCATGGCCGCATCCAAACTTACTTTGATAGGACGCTTTTTTCGTAAATAATCGAGCGTGTGGTTTTTGGCAATGGTAGATATCCACGATGAAAAAGAAGAGTTGGGCTGGAAGGTATGCAGCTTGCGAAATGCTTTGGCAAAAACCTCGATCAAAAGATCTTCCGCGATGTCGTGGTTCTTAATCATTTGGAGCACCAAGTGAAATACATAGCCTTTGTAGCGCGAAAAAATTTCGGCAAAAGCTTGCTCATCTGCATTATTGGCTGCTTGCTCAATAAGCTTCCACTCTTCTTGTTTACCAAGGTTTTTCACCAGCGATGCGTTGGGTTTACTCGGGCCGCAAGGTAAAGCAAAGGCTGGATAATAAAAATGATAATTTCCCAAAATGGCATAAACAAACCGGCAGCCCATTTGCCAAACTTTTTGGTGGTACACACACCCACCACAGCGCCCAATAAAAGCCGTGCAACCAGCACATAAAGTACCTGCTTATAATTATTGTGAAACCATCCGCTGAGTCCCAAAGCGGTATACCCTATGATGTTGGTCAGGTAGGGTACAGCCAACAGCAATTTATAGCGCCACAAATAGGCTTGCGAAGCGCTGTAGTGTCTTTTGCGCTGGTTAATCCAGTTGTGCAGTGTTTTCTTAGGCTGCGTGCAAACCGCAAACTTGGGGTGGATAACGGCAGTTTTTGCCCAGGGAGCTGCTTGTTGCACAAACAAGTCGTCATCACCATACGGCAGGTGATAATGGGCTTTAAATCCACCCACCTTTTCATATAGTGCTCGTGTATATCCCAAAAATCGCCCCACTCCCATGTAAGGCATATTGCGCATGGCAAAACCATAATACTGAATGGCCGTGTAGGTGTGCTCCAAGGATTGTATTCCGGCCAAAACACCAGAAACCTGCTGCAAGGGTGAGTAGCCCAAAACCAATGTATTTCCAGCCATAAAAGACTTGGCCACCTCGGCAACAACCTCCGGATGGTTTGGAAAACAGTCGGCATCGGTAAATAAAAAGCAATCGTACTGCGCTTTTTTAATGCCCAGCATCAAAGCAAACTTTTTGCTATACGCAAAGTTGCCTTGCTCTTTTACCTGGCTTACCACCAGATTGGGGTACTGCTCCTGAAGCTCCGAAACCAAATCGTAGGTGCCATCCCAAGAGCGGTCGTCTACCACAATAACCTCGAAGTTCGCTGCTTTTTGCTGAAGCCAAAGCGGTAGGTACTTTGTAAGATTCTCAGCTTCGTTACGTGCGGCAATAATTACACTAACCCCTTCAACGGCAGTGATTTTTGCCCCCGTCTTTTTCCACTTCCACAAAGGAGAAAAGAAATATAACGCATGAATAAACCACGCAAGCATGGCAAGCACTGCAATAACCAGTGCCAAATTCTCGTATAGAAAAGCTTCCACAGGGCCAAGATAAAGCAATAGCCTTTGGCACCATTACATTCGCTATTTTTGCCGGCCAAGAGCTTATGAAATTCACCTTAGAACGCACTGCAGAAGCGGGTAAAGCACGCGCTGGAACACTAGAACTGCCCCACGGAAACATAGAAACGCCCATTTTTATGCCGGTGGGAACGGTGGGAACGGTTAAAGCAGTGCACTTTAACGAGCTCACTACCGAGGTGCAGGCCCAAATAATATTAGGCAACACCTATCACTTATACCTACGCCCAGGTACCGACATTTTAGAAGAAGCGGGGGGATTACACCGCTTTATTTCCTGGGATAAACCCATGCTTACCGATAGTGGTGGTTACCAGGTTTATTCACTGGCTGCCAACCGAAAGATCTTGGAGGAAGGCGTAAAGTTTGCTTCCCACATTGATGGTTCCAAGCACTTCTTTACGCCCGAAAAATCCATGGAAATTCAGCGCTCCATTGGTGCAGATATTATTATGGCGTTTGATGAATGTCCGCCCTACCCTAGCGAAAAAGACTACGCTAGAAAATCCATGCACATGACCCACCGCTGGTTGCAACGTTGTAAAGATTTTCTAGAAACTCATCCACCCAAATACGGATACGAACAGGCTTTATTCCCTATAGTGCAAGGCAGCACCTATGCGGATCTGAGAAAAGAATCGGCAGAAACCATAGCCGCAGCCGATTGTCCGGGTAATGCCATTGGAGGACTCTCGGTAGGAGAACCGCACGAGGAAATGTACAAAGCCACCGAATTGGTTTGTGGCATATTACCCAACGATAAACCGCGTTACCTAATGGGCGTGGGTACCCCTGCGAACATATTGGAGTGTATCGACTTAGGGGTGGATATGTTTGATTGTGTTATGCCCACGCGCAATGCAAGAAACGGTATGCTATTTACCTCTGAGGGTATCATAAACATTAAAAATAAAAAGTGGGAGCGCGATTTTAGCCCCATCGATCCTGCGGGGTTAACCACCACAGACACCCAACATAGCAAAGCATATTTGCGCCACTTGTTTGCCGCCAAAGAGCGTTTGGGCCCGCAAATTGCCAGCATACACAACCTCGCCTTCTATTTGTGGTTGGTTAAAACTGCGCGTAAACATATTTTGCAAGGCGATTTCCAATCCTGGAAAACCGAAATGATGCCCAAAATCTCAAGAAGACTGTAAGTGCCGGTACTGGATCGATATATCATTAAAAAGTTCCTTGGAACTTTTGTCTTTATCATGGCTGTGGTCATGGCCATTTCGGTGGTTTTCGATATCTCCGAGCGCATTGATGACTTTCTAGAATCGGATGCCACGCTTTGGGAAATTGTAAGCGAATACTACCTCAATTTTGTCCTCTATTTTGGAAATTTATTCTCCTCGCTGCTCATTTTTATTAGCGTTATTCTCTTTACCAGTAAAATGGCGCAGCAGTCCGAGATTATTGCCATTCTGGCGGGTGGTGTTTCTTTCAATCGCTTGCTACGCCCGTATTTTATTGCAGCAACCATTTTGGCGGGAACGGCTTTACTGCTCAACCATTTTGTACTGCCGTATTCGGCTCAGGTGCGTATTGATTTCCATGTGGAGCACCTGTGGCACAGCTTCCGTATTCACGACAAGAATCTACACCGCGAAATTCAACCTGGGCTCATTGCCTATGCCGAGAACATTAACCTGGAATACAAAACCGCCTACAAATTCTCTTTAGAAAAATGGGATGATGGCCGCTTAAAAAGCAAGTTAATTAGCGATCGGGCCGTTTTTAACACCGATGATTCTACCTGGACCATACGGCATTTTATTGTCCGAGAGTTTCACCCCGATGGCTCGGAAACTATGGAGCGTATTATTTCTAAGGATACCATTTTGCCGTTGTTGCCCAGCGACTTTGGAGAACGTCATGAAATTGCAGCCACTCTGGATTACTGGGACTTAAACGACTATATCGAAAAAGAACGAGCCAAAGGATCGGAAAACGTAATTCACTTTGAAATTGAGAAACACCAACGCACCAGCTACCCCTTGGCTACTTATGTGCTAACGCTTATTGGCGCCTCCATAGCATCGCGAAAAGTGCGCGGAGGAATCGGATTGCACATTGCCATGGGCTTTGTTATTGCTGTGAGCTATGTGTTTTTTCTAAAAGTGGCTACTGTGGCGGCTATCAACACCGGGCTCAGTCCGTTTTTATCGGTTTGGATACCCAACGTTATCTTTGCCTTCTTAGCGTTGTACCTGTATTTTAAAGCGCAGAAGTAGGTTACAAACAACCCTGCCATAAAATCGGCAACCCTGCTAAGGATGATGCGCTGGGCTGCTCCTCAAAAACACCATACCAGCAACTACCACTACCCGACAAGCTTACGTAGTGTGCTCCTGCGTTTTTTAATTGTTGGATCAGGGATTTACACTGGGGAAACTTGTTTAAAAATCCAGGCTGGAAATCGTTAAACACAGCGGAAATATCACCGTTTAGCGCAGCATTAAAATCCATTTGTGAAGTCCCCGGAGTAATTGATGCAAAAGCCTGTGCCGTGCTCATTTGTACGTTTTTGGGCTTTAGCAGCACCAAATACTGTCCTTTTAGAAAAGGAGCAACGGTTTCAATTTGCTCGCCTCTGCCCTGCACCATGGCCGGCTGGTTTCGAACAAAAAATCCTGTATCGCTGCCAAATTTAAGGGCTATTTCCTCTAAAGTTTCGGTGCTCAGCTGCAAGGAAAAGTGTTGGTTGGACAAGTGTAGCATGGCTACCAAATCGGCAGAGCCGGCTCCAATTCCTGTGCCGGGTGGCACGGCTTTCATGAGAAACCAGTGCACAGCCGGAAGCTTGTAGATTTCCTTCAGGTGCATCCACCCTTTCCACACTAAGTTTTCTTCGCGCGGCACGGCTATCGAGGTATTCCCCAAAAGGGTGAGATCATCGGTTTTGGCTTCCACCAACTCCAAAACATCCCCAAAGGGCAACGGGTAAAACAGGCTCTTTATGGCATGATATCCATCCTCCCTTTTCTTAAGTACCTGAAGGCCAATATTAATTTTTGTACCGCAGTGTTTTACCATGACAGCAAAGATGATAAACCAAACGGCTTACCGGCAAAAATTATAACTTGCACCCCTCAAAAAAATTGCACTATGCCAACACTGCTGGACTTTGAAACCCCTATTGGAGAGCTGCTAGAGCAGATAGAAAAAACCAAGCAAATTGGGGAAGAAAATGAGGTAGACGTTACCGAAACCCTAACCGGTTTGGAAGAAAAACTGGTGGAGAAGCAAAAGGAGGTGTACGGCAACCTCACTCCTTGGCAGCGCGTGCAGTTATCCCGCCATCCAGAACGTCCGTATACACTAGCGTACATAGAGCACATTACCAAGGGTAACTTTCAGGAATTGCATGGCGATAGAAATGTAGGCGATGACAAAGCTATGGTGGGAGGTTTTGGTTCCGTAGATGGCCAAACGGTAATGTTCATAGGCCAACAAAAAGGAATTAACACCAAAATGCGTCAGTACCGCAACTTTGGTATGGCTAACCCCGAAGGCTACCGCAAAGCGTTGCGCCTCATGAAGTTGGCCGAAAAATTCAACAAACCCATTGTAACCTTTATTGATACTCCTGGAGCTTACCCTGGATTGGAAGCTGAGGAAAGAGGCCAAGGTGAAGCCATTGCCCATAACCTCATGCAAATGATAGAGCTTAAAGTACCTGTTATTTGTATTATTATCGGTGAGGGTGCATCGGGTGGAGCCTTAGGTATTGCCTTGGGAGACAAAGTGCTGATGCTAGAAAACTCATGGTATTCTGTTATTTCTCCAGAAAACTGCTCTACCATTTTGTGGCGCACTTGGGATTACAAAGAACAAGCGGCAGCAGCGCTGAAGCTAACCGCCCAAGACATGCTAAAGAACAAGCTTATTGATGGCGTTATTAAAGAACCTCTAGGAGGAGCGCATTGGAGCCACGAAGAGACTTTTAAGATTGTAAAGCGCGAAATAAAAAAGCACATCAAAAAGTTATCAGCACTAGAACCTCAGGAACGTATCAACGCGCGTGTAGAGAAATTCTGCAGCATGGGCGTGTACGCATCCGAATAATTGGGTAACCAGCTTTTCCAACTTGGATATTTTTTGCAGTCAAACCTATCGGAATTGTGCTGCTTGTTAACTGCTTAAAACTACCTTTGCCAGTCCTATGGATGATGCGCAAAAACCTGCTTCTAAGTCAAGATTACGAAGCAAAAACACCCAACCCTTACCGGTAGAGCCCGGCAAATTACCCCCACAGGCATTAGACCTGGAGGAGGCGGTCTTGGGTGCGCTTATGTTGGATAAAAACGCATTATCCGATGTCCTCGAAATTCTTTCACCCGATGTGTTTTATAAGGAAGCACACAAAAAGGTGTACACGGGCATCCTGGAGCTTTTTAGCGATTCCGAACCCATCGACATTCTTACCGTAACGCAAAAGCTGCGTTCCAAAGGCGAGTTAGATTTGGTGGGTGGACCTTACTTTATATCCCAGCTTACCAACCGTGTTGCTTCCAGTGCCAACTTGGAATACCACGCGCGTATCATTTCGCAGAAATACCTGCAACGCGAGTTAATTCGTATAACCGCAGGCATTACGAAGAAAGCTTTTGAAGATACCAGTGATGTTTTGGAGCTGTTGGACGAAGCCGAACAAGAGCTTTTTAACCTCTCCGAAGGAAACATTAAACGGAACTACGAGTCCATGAAGGACTTGCTTAAAAAAGCCATTGACCAAATACAAAATGCCTCTACCAACGAAGATGGTTTAAGTGGCGTTCCTACCGGGTTTAGAGATTTAGACCGCTTAACGGGTGGACTGCAAGCCTCCGACCTTATTATTATTGCCGCTCGCCCTGCCATGGGTAAAACGGCTTTTGTACTCTCGTTGGCGCGAAACGTGGCCGTGCAGTTTAATATTCCGGTTGCCATTTTCTCGCTGGAAATGAGTAGCATACAGCTGGTAAATCGTTTAATATCCGCGGAAACCAGCATACGAGGCGATAGCCTTAAAAAAGGAAATCTTACCGAGGCAGAGTATCAGCAACTGCATGCTAGAATCGGTAAGCTCTCAGAAGCACCCATTTTTATTGATGATACACCTGCATTGGGAATATTTGAGCTGCGTGCGAAATGTCGTAGACTGGTTTTCCAGCATAAGGTGCAGGTAATCATTATCGACTACCTCCAGCTCATGAGTGGTGGAGGCGATAATAGCGGAAACCGTACACAGGAAATCTCAGCCATTTCGCGAGCCCTTAAAATTATTGCAAAAGAATTAAACGTTCCCATCATCGCATTAAGTCAGTTGAGCCGTGCTGTGGAAACGCGTGGAGGCGACAAACGCCCTATGCTTTCTGACTTGCGTGAATCGGGATCGATTGAGCAGGATGCCGATATTGTATCCTTTATATACCGTCCCGAATACTACGGAATAACCGAGGACGAAAATGGGCAACCCTTACAAGGTGTAGGAACCATTATTGTTGCTAAGCACAGAAATGGGGCCGTGGAAGATGTAAACTTGCGTTTCCGTCCCGATTTTGTACGTTTCGAGAACCTCACAGAGGGTCCTTTGGATGACGGAGGATCGGATTTATACGGCAGCGGTGATACCGGTGGCGGTGGCATGAAACCCAACAACGACTTCGATGCCACCCCAGGATCCAACGTGGTAATTAAAGGCTCTAAACTGAACGATGATTCTGATGAATTCAATGATTTTAATCTTGGAGGAAATTCAGATGACGAAAGTCCGTTCTAAAACTACCAGCCCTACTGCTGCGTTGTTGAGAACACAACTCTTTATGAAATACCTCGTACTCGCATTTTTTATTTTTTCGGCTGGATGCATTCAAGCCTCCAAGCTGCTAATTCCCATGGATGATACACAAAGTAACCATCTAAAAGCCTACGGCATTGCGTATTGGACACTACAGCAGGATGTAGATCTAGAATGGCTGCTTAACTACCGTGGGGGTAGCTTCCTCATTCCTTATAGCGAAACCATACAAACCGAGTGTACCATACGCGGGGTGGATGCCAAGGTGATCTCCAACGGTCAAGCCCAACAGATTTACACGGAAATTGCCAGCCCGGATGTTAATATGGAAGTCATAAAGCTGGAGAAAGTACCCAAAATAGCCGTGTATTCTCCTCAAGGAAAACAACCCTGGGATGATGCGGTAACCTTGGTCCTAACTTATGCTGAGATTCCATACGAAGTCATTTATGACACAGAGGTCATCGAGGGCTTGCTTCCCTTGTACGATTGGCTTCACTTGCATCACGAGGATTTTACGGGGCAATACGGCAAATTCTACGCCAGTTACCGAAACGCAGCCTGGTACCAAGCCGAGGTAAAGAAAAACCAGCAAACGGCCGCTAATTTGGGCTTTAGCAAAGTATCTGAGTTAAAAAACGCCGTGGCCAATAACATTAGAGAATACGTGGGTGGGGGCGGATTCTTATTCACCATGTGCTCCGGAACCGACAGTTACGACATTTCTTTGGCAGCCACAGGTATTGATATGGTTGAAAACATGTACGATGGAGACCCGGCAGAGCCGGGCTACCAAAAGAAACTGAATTTCAACCGCAGCTTGGCTTTTGTAAACTTCACCATTGTACCCGATCCACTGCAGTACGAGTTCAGCAACATCGATGCTACCATGGATCACGTAGGCCTGGGTCAAACCCGAGACGTTTTTACCCTATTCGATTTTTCGGCCAAGTGGGATGTAGTACCTACCATGCTCACGCAGTCCCACAGACGTGTAGTTCCCGGTTTTATGGGACAAACCACGGCCTTCCGTAAATCCTTAATAAAACCCAACGTCACGGTTTTGGGAGAAACAAAAAGCATCCAATCGGCTAAATACATTCACGGTGAATTTGGAGAAGGCCAATGGACTTTTTACGGGGGTCACGATCCGGAAGATTACCGGCACTTAGTGGGAGACCCACCAACCGATTTAAATTTACATCCCAACTCGGCTGGATATCGCTTAATATTAAACAACGTGCTATTTCCCGCTGCCAAAAAGAAAAAGCTAAAAACCTAGTTTTTATTGGGGTACATCGCGTTTGTAGAACACAAAGCCACCGCTACGGTAAAGCTCCTGTAGCTCGGTGTACTTTTCATAGTTCTTCACCTTAGAAACCTTAGTTACAAAGTAAGCAGGTTTGTCTATTGGACCGGTTAAGAGCCAGTTTTTATCCCTTCGCTTCTCAGATTGATTGGGAGATTGCCTAAAGTAAAAGAATGGGGCATAGCTTTTAAAACCTAGGGTACGAACGTATACATCTCTACCTCTCAGCTCCTCATAAAATGCGATAGCCTCCCCTTGCGAGTGGGCCTCTATTTTTGGGACCACAACAGCTGTAAAAGCTTGCATTGTAAAAGCCGTAGCCAGGCACAACACGGTAATAGATCGATACGCTTGATTCCGTTTCCATAAAACACTTCCGTATATAACTAAAGCCAGAAAAATTAGGCCAATAATCCACTCCCAGCCTCCCCAAGGCACGTTCACTTGCAGCGCACCGACCGCATTAGGATCTGCTATGCGATCCATTAAAACCTCCTTGTTGATGCCTAAAATGGGAAATGCTGTCAACAACAAAGCAAACACACCACCAATAAAAGCCAATACCCAACCTAGCCATTTGGGTGGATGGTTGCCCTTTTCCATGGCTTGGTATACCGTGTTGGCAGCAAGAAAAGACAAGGGCAGATACGCCATGGAGGAGTAATGGACAATTTTGGTGGTCACTATAGTAAACAAGATCATAACCACCCAAAACAGCAGTTTACACCATATAATAAAGCCAGACGTATCCTGGTATTGTTTAAAAAAGGCGGGAAGGGCGATAACCGACAGTGGAAAACATCCAATCAAAACCACCACAAAGTGGTAATACAGTGGTTGCTCATGCCCGGCAACGGGTTGGCTAAATAACTCTATTTGGTATTGGATGAACTCTACTAAAAACCAAGGACCATTTTGAATGGTCTCCGGACCATACCATAAGAAAGAAGCCACAAAGGCAGCAAGTGCTAGCAGTAAAATTTGTTGGATACTCCCAGTGCGCCTAAACCGCTTTATTAAACCCCAAAAACTAAAGAAGGTAAGTAGCAGTAGTAAGAGTCCTACAGGGCCTTTGGTAAGCATGGCTAGACCAATACTAAACCCGCTCAGTAAAGCATATTTCCTTCCATCTTGCTTGCTACCTCCCTGCAAGGCCTGGTATAGGAAATAAACCGCCACGAAGATGAAGTAGTTAAATACAGGGTCTATGATGGCCGATTTAAAATACAAATGCGGCAGGAAAGAACCCAGGTACAGCAACATCCAGATTACCCCAAAGCGTTGGTCTTTTTCCCGCTTTCCGATAAAGAAAATCGTGATCAGAGTAATAATTCCAAAAAACCCATTGGGAAACCGTGCACCAAACTCATTAACCCCAAAGAGTTTCATACTCAGCGCTTGCAACCAAAAGAAAAAAGGGGGTTTCTCCCAGAAGGGTTGAAAATCTACACGTACTCGGAAGTAGTCTCCCGTAACTATCATTTCACGGGCAGATTCCGCGAAATTGATCTCATCCCAATCAAACAAGTGCACGCTACCTAAAAAGGGAATGAAAAAATATGCACCTAGCGCAACAGCAAGCCATACAATTCGCGATTGGGAAAACTGAAATACGCTACGCAACATGCATTTAAAAATTAAGCAGCTTTTTTCTTAACCGAGCGTAGGATCGGGGTTTTAATGAGCCCCTTGCGAGTAAAATAGTGCCTTAATGAAACGCCCAAGACGCCTAAGCCATATTTCATACTGCGCTTGAAGTTTATCGAAGAGGCTTCATCAAAATATTTGGTAGGACAGGTTACTTCTGCGATTTCATATCCACCATAAATCACCTGAGAAAGCATTTGGTTATCGAAGACAAAATCATCAGAATTCACCTCCAAATCAATATTTTCTAAAACCTCCCTAGAAAACGCTCTATATCCGGTATGGTACTCAGACAGCTTCTGATCCACTAAGATATTTTGTGTAAGTGTTAAAAAGCGATTGGCAACGTATTTATACAGGGGCATTCCACCGCGTAGAGCTCCTTTACCGAGTATTCGGGAAGCGAGCACTGCATCATACAAACCGCACGCTATTAGGTGCGCTATACTGGGTATTAACATGGGGGTGTATTGGTAATCCGGATGCACCATAATGACAATATCCGCCCCAATCTCCAAGGCCTTTGCATAACAAGACTTTTGGTTACCACCATAGCCTCTGTTCTCTTTGTGTTCTATGATATGGTGTATACCTAATTCCTTTGCAACTAAGATGGTATCATCTTTACTCTTATCATCGGTAAGAATAACCTCATCTACGATATCAAAGGGAATTTCTTGATACGTTTTGCGTAAGGTTTGCCCTGCATTATATGCCGGCATAACCACCACCACTTTCTTATTCTGGATCATGAACCCTAAGGTTTAAGGCCACGAAGATAAACATTGTTGTATTAGTCGGATGAATAGGAAAGAACCAATAGCATACGTACTATTGCGCTGTTTTCGCACGAAAGGGCATAAAAAAACCCTGACTACGTGAATGTAATCAGGGTTTTATAAAAGTG
>CAZVJF010000012.1:0-83376 GCA_964627445.1 uncultured Flavobacteriales bacterium
TGGAGGTCATTAACGGAACGTGTAGTTATTCGGATACCGTGGAAACCACCGAAAATCCTCTGCCTACGGTAGACCTAGGCGTAGATACTGTGCTCTGTGAAGGGCCTTTTACCATCAGCCCTAATGTCTCACCAGGAGCGTTACTGACATGGTCGACCGGAGCAAGCAGTCCGACCATTGATATCGCTTATACCGACACAATTATCCTAGATGCTTCTTTGCTCACATGCGAGAACTCGGATACCATCATCGTAACCATAGACACCTTGCCCGTTTTTGACCTGGGTCCCGATCTGGAATTCTGCGAAGGGGAATCGGTAACCATCAATGCACCCTTGGCGGGAACATGGAATGACGGCTCCGTCCTTCCCACTTACGTTTCTACGGAGACCGAAACGATTTCTTTAGAGGTCATTAACGGAACGTGTAGTTACTCCGATACCATAGAAACCACCGAAAACCCATTACCCGCGGTAGACTTGGGTGCAGATACTGTGCTCTGTGAAGGGCCGTTTACTCTAAACCCTTCGGTATCGCCTGGATCGATTCTTAGTTGGTCGACCGGAGAAAGCAGTCCGACCATTGATATCGCTTACACGGATACGATCATCTTAGATGCTTCTTTGCTCACTTGCGAGAACAGCGATACCATCATCGTTACCATAGACACCTTACCCGTTTTCGATCTGGGTCCGGATCTGGAATTCTGCGAAGGAGAATCGGTAACCATCAACGCGCCTTTGGCAGGAACATGGAACGATGGATCCATTCTACCCACTTACGTTTCTACCGAGACGGAAACGGTCTCTTTGGAGGTCATCAATGGAACCTGCTCTTTCTCAGATACGGTAGAGACCACCGAAAATCCTTTGCCTACCGTAGACTTGGGTGCAGACACTGTGCTTTGCGAGGGTCCGTTTACGCTAAACCCTTCGGTATCGCCTGGATCGATTCTCAGTTGGTCAACCGGGGAAAGCAGTCCAACCATTGATATCGCTTATACCGACACGATAATCCTTGATGCAACCCTTCTGACCTGCGAGAACTCGGATACCATCATCGTAACCATAGATACACTACCTGCTTTTGACCTTGGGCCCAATCTCGAATTCTGCGAAGGAGAATCGGTAACCATCAACGCACCCTTGGTAGGAACATGGAACGATGGCTCCGTCCTACCAACCTACGTTTCTACCGAGACCGAAACGGTTTCTTTGGAGGTCATTAACGGAACGTGTAGTTATTCGGATACCGTGGAAACCACCGAAAACCCATTACCCGCGGTAGACTTGGGTGCAGACACTGTGCTTTGCGAAGGGCCGTTTACGCTAAACCCTTCGGTATCGCCTGGATCGATTCTCAGTTGGTCAACCGGGGAAAGCAGTCCAACCATTGATATCGCTTACACGGATACGATCATCTTAGATGCTTCTTTGCTCACCTGCGAGAACTCCGATACCATCATCGTAACCATAGACACTTTGCCCGTTTTCGATCTGGGTCCGGATCTGGAATTCTGCGAAGGAGAATCGGTAACCATCAATGCACCCTTGGTAGGAACATGGAATGACGGCTCCGTCCTTCCCACTTACGTTTCTACCGAAACCGAGACCATTTCCTTGGAAGTCATCAACGGAACGTGTTCCTTCTCGGATACCGTGGAAACCACCGAAAACCCCTTACCCGCGGTAGACCTGGGTGCAGACACTGTGCTCTGCGAAGGGCCGTTTACCCTAAATCCTTCGGTATCGCTTGGATCAATTCTTAGTTGGTCGACCGGGGAAAGCAGTCCAACCATTGATATCGCTTACACGGATACGATCATCTTAGATGCTTCTTTGCTCACATGCGAGAACTCGGACACGATTATTGTAACGATAGACACCTTACCCGTTTTTGACCTGGGTTCTGACTTGGAATTCTGTGAAGGCGAGTCTGTAACGATCAATGCGCCTTTAGCAGGAACCTGGAATGACGGCTCCGTCCTTCCCACTTACGTTTCTACCGAGACCGAAACGGTTTCTTTGGAGGTCATCAACGGAACGTGTAGTTATTCGGATACCGTGGAAACCACCGAAAATACTTTGCCTGCAGTAGACTTGGGTGCAGACACTGTGCTTTGCGAAGGGCCGTTTACCCTCAATCCTTCGGTATCGCCTGGATCGATTCTCAGTTGGTCTACAGGTGAAAGCAGTCCGACCATTGATATCGCCTACACAGACACGATAATCCTTGATGCAACCCTTCTGACCTGCGAGAACTCGGATACCATTATCGTTACCATAGACACCTTGCCCGTTTTCGATCTGGGTCCTGACTTGGAGTTTTGCGAAGGAGAATCGGTTACAATCAACGCACCCTTGGCAGGTACATGGAACGATGGCTCCATTCTACCCACTTACGTTTCTACCGAGACGGAAACGGTCTCTTTGGAGGTCATCAACGGAACCTGCTCTTTTTCGGACACTTTAGAAACCGAAGCCTTAGCATACCCTGAGTTTTCGTTAGGGCCCGACACGGTGCTTTGTAATGCTGTTTCCTATGTTTTGGAACAACCCATGCCCGGACTTTGGAACAATGAACTCAATGCGCCCAGCATTACGCTAACGCAGGACACGCTGGTTCAATTTCACGCCTGGAATGCGCAATGTGAGACGGTAGACGAAATCTCGATAACCTTCGAATCCATAGCGGCATTGGCCCTTCCCACCGATACCACCACCTGCTCAGATGATAGTGTGCGCGTGGAAATACCCTTATTGCCCAACGAGCTTTGCATTTGGAGTGATGCGGTAGATGCCAGCATACGCTACCTCAACCAGCCCGGATTGTATTGGGTGGAAAAATATACGCCCAATTGTGCCGTGCGCGACACCATGCAGTTGGATACCGCTGCGCAAATTCATCCTACCACACCCGATAGTCTTTTTGCCTGTGAGGACAATCCCCTAACCTACACCTACACTCTGCAAGCCAACGAAAGCTTGATATGGGATAATAGCAGCACCAACCCTACTCGAAGCTTCAGTACCTCAGGCATTTACTGGGCCGATGTAACTAACGGTTACTGCGTAACCCGAGATACCCTCGTGTACCATCAGGATACGGTGCCCTCATTAAGTTTACCTCCCAGTTTGGCGCTGTGCGAAGGGGACACCCTACTCGTAGCTGCCAACCCCATTCTCGATTATGAATATACCTGGAATGATGGCGCCACAGGCCCTACACGCCAAACCTATCAGGCCGAAACCGTGACCCTAACAGCGGTGAATGGGAGCTGTGAGCAAAATGCTACTACAACCGTATCAGTAGATACCTTGCCCATCATTGAGTTACCAGATACGGTGCTCGCCTGTTTTGGAGAATCACCCACCTTAAACGCAGGTACGGTTGGATTATGGAGTACGGGAGCAACGGCCCAAGAAATAACCGCAACCCAAACCGGTTGGTACAGCATTACAGCAACCAACGGAACCTGCAGCGTTAGCGACTCTTGCTTTGTATTTATGGCAACGCTTCCAACACCAGAGAGTCCCACATTGGCGCTGTGTTCCGATGATGCGCAACCTGCAGGTTTTACTCAGGATTACAGTCCGTATAACTTTAAGTGGGCCGATAACCAGAGTACCGACCCCAACCGCATTTTTCCGGCGGTGAACGATACGGTGGCTTACAGCTACAACGATTCCTTGTGTGCAGCAGGAGGTGCGGTGCGCATTGCAGCCACGCAAAAGCCTAATATTTTGGTGCCCGATTCGGTACACATTTGTGCAGGCGACAGTTTTAGACTGGTAGCCGAAGTTCCACCGGGTTTTGAGGTACGCTGGGAAGACACTCAGGACCCCAACCCAGCACGTTATATTAGCACGCCAGGGTCCTACCGCTTGGTGGCCTCCAACGGAGTATGCAATGCTACGGATACCTGTGTGTTGCAAACCTCCAATCCACCCCAAATTTTAGACCACGGTATAGACAGCATTTGCCAAGGGGATACGGTAACCTATGCCCTACCCCACATTGCGGGCTTTGAAACCCGTTGGTTGGATGGAAGCAATGATACCATAGCACTGCACTTCACCAGCTCTTTGACTTACCGCGTATTTAGTGATGTATGCGAACGCGAAAACCAATTTGAACTGGCCGTTTTTGAAGCACCCGGAATTACCATGCCCGAGGAAGTGTGGTTTTGTGAGGGCGATTCCGTGCGCGTAAATCCTACCATTGCCAGTCCGCTTGCTTATAACTTTACATGGAACGCAGGGACCCCCGATGCCGAAGCTGTATGGATACCAGAACCGGGTGCCTACACGCTGTCCGTAAATCATGCATTTTGTAGTAGCAGCGATAGCCTCATGGCTTACGAAGATTCCATTCCAGAAGTTAACCTGCCCGACAGTTTATTCTTTTGCGAAGGACTGGATACTGCAGTTTCCTTTCCAACCTACAGCCACTACCAGTACAGTTGGGATGGCGATTTTTTTCAAGGCCCTAGAAGGTTTACCGCTCCCGGCACCTATGGTCTCAGCATAGTAAACAACACCTGTATGGCTACCGACACCTTGCACGTAACGGAGCTGCGCTACCCGGAAATCACTATACCCAGTGAAATGGTATTCTGTGAGGATGATTCGGTAGTGATTCAGCCGAGTATTGCGCATTACACCCTTTGGCAGTGGGAAGAAACGGGCAATCGAGACCCTGTTTTCTACACTGCAGAAAACCTTACCCTGTGGGCAAGCAACAGGTTTTGCGAAAGCCGAGACAGCATGCTACTGCAAACCGACACCATACCCTATTTTAATTTAGGTCCGGATACCGCATTTTGTGCAGGTGAAACTATTACCATCACTGCTCCCCAACCCGGCATATGGCACAACGGGGCTAGCGAAAATACCTACACCACAGGGATAACAGAATCGTTGATCTACACGGTTACCAATGGAACCTGTAGTTACCAAGACACCTTAGAAGCCATCCAAAAACCCTTACCGGAAGTCACCCTTCCTCAGGATACCGTACTGTGCGTAGGTCCAATAAATATTACAGGTATGGCCACACCGGGCAGTAGTTTGTTGTGGAGCACGGGTGCAACCAGCCCATCGGTGAGCGTTTCCGAAAGCACCACCTTGTGGTTACAAGCCAACTTAAACGGCTGTCTCAGCACAGACACCCTCCACGTCACCATAGACAGCATGCCCGTTTTTGATCCGTTTACGGACACCGTGCTTTGCGAGGGCACCGAGCTGGAGTACATGCTGGATATACCCTACCCGTATTACTGGCGTATAAGCAATAGTCCTACGCTGCAAATCAAAGAACCGGGTACCTACCGATATTATGTATCTAATGGAACCTGTGCCGATAGCGGATACTACACCGTGAACTACCAAGAGCCTGCTGTTTTAAATTATCCCGACAGTTTAATCTGTAGCGACAGTCCCATAAGCTACCCGATGCAAGCGCCTGGATACACCTATACCGTTAACGGAAATGCAGCGGATTCGGTCTTTACTACCGCCACAGCGGGTGCATATTTAATTACCGCCACCAATGGTGTGTGCACCATAAGCGAGAACTTCACTTTGGATGTTGAAGAAAAAGCCGTGCTCAATCTAGGTAACAACCGCACCGTTTGTAGCAATGAAACAGTAACACTAGATCCTGTTTTTCCAGAGTATTACAGCTTTGAGTGGGCCGATGGCAGCCCACAATTGCCGAGGTTAATTACCAATGAAGGCACTTACGAGGCTCGTATATATGGCGCGCGTTGCTCCAGCACCGATCGCATTACCATTACTCACGTACAACAGCCGCGTTTTGAATTGTCGCAAAACGCCACCTTATGCGATGGCGATAGCCTATTGCTGATGCCGCAGCGCATACAAAATTCTAGGTCTTGGATGTGGTCGGATTTGGGCGAAGTGCCCATACCGGACCGCTATGTGGATGAACCCGGTGTGTTTACGCTAACTGCATTTAATGGCGATTGCCAGTTTAGCGATGACATTCGGGTAGACTTCCAAACAGATCCATTTAAAACCTTTAGAGGACAAGGTACTGCCTGCGAAGACCAGGCCTTGATTTTTGATTTATTGCCCGACCCCGAATACAACTACCTGTTTGATGGGGAAGTATATACAGAGGACCAAATTTTTATCACCGAGGCCGGAGACTATCCGCTACTGGTAAATGCCAATGGCTGTAGCTTTAGCGATACCATTTTTGCTCGCTTCCTACCCTACCCCGAGCTGGCCATTGTGCCCAGTGCCCACATTTGCGAGAGCGATAGTTTTTGGGTATCCGTGGCTACAGAAAGCGATGTTACCTACCGTTGGAACGACAACCTTGTAGATTCATCGCGTTGGATTTACGATGCCGGAAGCTACGTAATCACCGCCTCCAGGCGCATGTGCAATAGTCGAGACACCATCATACTCACCGAGGACACCATTCCGCATTACCTAGAAAACGACAGCATAACCTGGTGTAGTGATGCCTTTGGCCATACCGAATTCCAACTAAATACACCCTACGATGTAACCTGGAAGCATGACAGCAATGAAACCATCGTTATCGATTCAGCTGGATGGAAATACTTTACCCTAACCAACGGTTTGTGCAGTAGTGAGGACAGTTTGGTTTTTCTATCCAACCCCTTACCCAACCCCATGCCCATGGCACAAACCGCCTGCGATGGAGACACCGTAACTTTTGATATACCACTCCCCAATGGGTATACCGTGGTATGGTCGGATGGCACGGAAGGAAACACCTACACCTCCACCCAAAACCAAAACGTATATGCGGTGTATACAGACGGTATTTGTAAAGACAGCATTATGGCCCAGGCCATTTTTAATCCCCTTCCCCAGATTACCGCACTACCCGAGGTACGCGTTTGTGAGGGCCAGGAATACCAGCTGTCGTACAGCCCAGATACCAATGATGTAGCTCGCTGGGTGAATACCTACAGCAATACCCAATACTCTGGAAACCGAGTAACAGCAACAGCACCCGAAGACACCACTGTGGTGGGGTACCTACTTTGGGTGCGCGATTCCTTAACGGGCTGCGAAAAGGACACCACCTTTGAGGTAGGCATAGACACGCATCCAACCGTTACAGTAGAGCCTAGATATGTTTCTTGCGATGCTCCGGTGGTGATAACCCTGAAAACGGACGGAAATGCGATAGTATGGGCAGATAGCGTAACGGGAAGCACCCGCGAAGTAAGCATTTCGGGCTGGTATTCCTTTACCGTGTTTCAAGGACTGTGCAGCATTAGCGACTCGGTGCAGGCATACGTAGTAAACCAACCTCCTATTGAGCTGGGTCCGGACACCTTTATTTGTAAAGGTGAATCCTACGTATTGGACGCTGGAGTTCCGGTAGCGTGGAATACCGGAGATTTTGCCCCCAGCATAACCGTAACCGAAGAAGGCCTATACAGCATGTTTATTGCCGCAGAGGGCTGCGAACAGCGCGATAGCGTGTATGTAGAGAAATACGACTTGCCAGAAATTATTGTGAAGGATACGGTAGCATGCGAAGGCGCATACTATACGGTACCCGAAAGCTTTGAGGCTTACGACATTACCTGGTATGGCGTACCGCCCAATTCCAACAATGAAATTCGCAAAGCTGGGATATACTCATTTGCGGCATCGGGCCAATGTGGCGATAGCACCTACTCCTTTAGCCTGACCTATGAAAACTGCTTGTACAGCCTGTTTATCCCCAGCGCGTTTACGCCCAATTCCGATGGAAACAACGAGCTTTTTAAAGCCATACATGAAGGTTTTGACAAAGTGCGTTTGCAGATATACAACCGCTGGGGCGAGCTTATTTTTGATGAAATAGGTGAAGATCCGGGTTGGGACGGAACCTACCAAGGCAATCTGGTACAAATTGGAGTCTATAATGTGGTGTTTTACGGCTTCTATAACGATGAAAATGGCGAAGAGCAACGCATGAAAGATTTTGGTATGGTAACCGTAGTGCGGTAGCTATCGCTGTTGCTTAAGACCTGATTTGGCTTGTACGCAATGGCAAAGCCTTACGACCTATACATTCTTACAAAAGAAACACTTAAAAGCGCTTTTCTATAGTTCCTCCACAAACATTACAACCGAAAGATACTACCTCAAATTCTTTAGTATATTTCGCTCCATGAAGCGAACAACTGTCCCTCTTATTTTAATGGTGCTCGGGCTATTGACTTTGGCCTCTGCCTGTGAGCGTTGCACTAAAACAGAGCCCGTAGTAGGGGTTAGCTTTAGAGATAATTCTGGAGCTCGGATTGAAAACGTAAATTTTGAACGGGTATATGCTATACCTAGCCAGCGCGATTTGGACTTTAACACCTTGGGCCACCTGCCTGTAGATGTATCTACCGACAGCACGGTGTTTGTTTTTCAACGCCCAGATCGCAGCGATACCGTTTATCTGCGCTATGAGCGCATCCTCAATTTAGCTGAGAACAAGAATGATTACTCCTGCTTGCAGTTTGATGATTGCTTTGTTCGCTCCACCTTCGACACAACCCAAGTACAACAAGTAGACTTAAACGATGCCAACCCTTTACCGATTACTTTTTTTCTGTAGCTGGCTTGCTATAAGCGCGGCCAATGCTCAGGAGCAGCATTCGCAAAAACTGCATATAGACACCGATATTATGGGGCTTACCACCAAGCCCCTTTCTGGTTTATCGCTAGACAGTGTAAAATCGCAATACAGAGTTACGGTGGGTTTTTCCTATGCCGTAAAAGAAAATACAGCCATATTTCTAGATGTGGGATATGAGCAAAGAGATGCATCCAACCGACTCCAAAACTACACCGACTTTAAAGCTACCGGGCCTTTTTTTAAACTGGCTTTAGGCGATTTTAGAGAAGACGGCTTCTATGCTAAGTTTGGTATCGCCATTTCTCCTTACCGGATTGTAGCTACCGAAAAAATTGGTGGGCAGTTTCACGAGCCCTTGCTTACACCCATTGACGAACGCTGCTACGCCACCTCGGCTTTTTTAGAAGTAGTGCACCGAAAGCCCATAACAGAGCGCCTGTTTATGGCCTTTTCTTTTGCTACCCATTTGGGTAGGCAATTTAATGCGAGCGACAGTTACTTTATGCCCAACCAAATTGTGATCCCTGGACAAGGAAACTACATCCACCTGGGCGATCTGTCCTACCTTTCCTTTGCTGGTTTTGCCCGAATCGGTTACGAATTTTAGTAAAGACTTACTTTTGCGTTCTTTCAACGCTGGATGACGGACCAAGAGATTATTGCCAAGCTAGAACCCTACATCGTACCATCGCGCATACAACGCATACGCGAGGTAGCTGCCGAACGCACACGATACCTACGACTTATAGTAGAGGACATTAAGCAAGACCGCAATGCCGGTGCGTTGGTGCGAACGGCCGATTGCTTTGGCATACAAGAAGTAATGGTGATTGAAAACCGGTACAACCATCTAGTAGCCAAGAGCATTTCAAAAGGATCGGATAAGTGGTTGGATATTGAGAAGTTTGATGCTCCCAACACCAACAATACCTTGCGCTGCATAGAAAAAGCAAAAGCAGATGGTTATCGGGTTGTAGCCACTACGCCCCACAATGCCGATGTAGACTTACCCAACCTGTCGCTAGACCAGCCTACCGCTTTTATGTTTGGCACCGAGGTAGAGGGCTTGAGCCAGGAAGCGCTGGACCTGGCGGATGTTAAACTCCGCATTCCCATATACGGCTTTACCGAGAGTTTTAATATTTCGGTGGCAGCGGCATTGACACTGCAACACAGCGTTAACTATCTGCGCCAAAACCAATTGCCGTGGAAGCTCTCCCCTGAAGCTTTATTAGCACTAGAGCGCCAATGGATGATGACCTCGCTGGGAAATCGCGCCCAAGCTATTATCAACGGATAAACTCCAAACCTTCAATTATTCAATTTCTTAAAGCCTGATTAAAACTTTTTAATACAATAGTTAGACATTTTGTATTTACTGCGCTGTTATAGTATATTCGCTGTAAACCTAGTGCATTGAGAACGCTACTTCTAACGAGCTTATACTTTTTCATTACGTATTCCGCCTTAGCTCAAGACCGCATTATTACGGTAAACCAAGACACTATAGTCTGTAGGATAAGTAACGTAAACGAAAACACGATTATCTACACCTTTATCGAAGATGGAGAAAGCAAGGCAGCGGTAATGCCTTTGAACCAAGTGGATAAGTACATCACGAATTATCAGAGTAACAGCACTTCCCAACACTATGTAAAGCATGTAGACGGTGCGAGTTACGGGCAAGAACGTGCGATGTACAAACCCCATGTTTCGCTGTCCTTTATGTCTGGCTTATCCATACTTACCTTCAAAAAACAAGGAGTTACGGATGGCTACATGCAGTACGAGCAGGATTTAAAATACTTCTCGCACCTCCGTTTGGGAGCCGATTTATGGATCGACAAACAGGTTGCGCTGGGCATTGACTTTGGCCGAGCAAGCACCAAAGGCAACTATAACATTGTTTACGTGGATGAAAATAGAGAACGCCATATTTTACCCATGTTCGAAACGTACACCTTTGAAGCATATACAGGGACCGTGCGTTGGCGCTTCGCAGATGGTGCCGTAGCAAGTACTGATCTACTTTTGGGTTTTGGTGTTACCCGTATCAATATGGATTTCACGCTGGCTGGAGAACCAGGAACCTACTGGGGAAACACCCATAGTTTGATCATCGGCAGTGCCCTTAATTTCCACATTACCCCCGCCATAGACCTGCAATTTTATCCACGTTTTATTACAGCGCGTCCCAAACAAATGGAGGATGAGTTTGTAGGTCAGACCGTAAGTTATGAATACGAAGACTACGAAGACCGCCCCAAATTCAATCGCATCGACCTGTCTTTTGGTATAACCTGGAAACTTTAGCAAATACTACCGCGCTATTAATTAATATGCTCCTGTATTTGTAATGAAGCCATCTACAACAACTTAACACGACTTCCCTTTGAATTATAAGTAACTGTTAAGTACATTTGCAAAAATCTGTGAAATTTGAAAGCGATACTTCCATTATCCTTGTTGCTATTGTGCTTAGCAGGAAACGTACACGGGCAAGACCGAATTATTACTACGAAATCGGATACCATAGACTGCCGAATAACCCACATCGGTAGCCAAAGCATTACCTACATCTACAAAACGGATAAAAATTCGGCAGCTGCGCAGATATCTCTTTCCGAGGTAGACTCGTACGAACTGGGTCCCGAAACACAACAAAAGTACAACCGCAGTAGCAGTCAGTACGCCTATAGCAAAGCTGGTAGGACGCCCCTGCGCAAAGCCTACGAGACCAATTATCAAATTTTTGCGGGTGGAGGTTATTCGCATTTAACCTTTAAGCAGCTGGGGACCACGGCCGATGAAATCGCTTTTGAAGAAGACTTAGCCTCAGGTAACCATTTTACCCTAGGCCTAGATATCATGTTCGATTACAACTTTGGCGTTTCGTTTACGTACACCCGTGCTGCTACCTCCGCCTCAATCCCTGTTCCTGTGCAAGATGAGCAGGGCAATTGGTACGAAGTAAACAGTACAGACAACTACACTTTTAGCAGTTACATCGCTTCGCTGATTTATCGCTTCGAGGATTCGGAGACGGTCAACGGGGACCTGCGTATCGGGTTTGGTGGCACAGGCATTATGGATGATTTCATCCTCGGTGGCCAAGGTGGCGAGTACTACGGTGGCGCGTTTAGCTTATACGCAGGATTTAACCTTCAATATAAGTTGAGCCCCCATATTGGTTTGAAAGCCGCGGTGCAATTCACCAGCGTTATACCCACTGAAATGACCCTCGAGTTCGGAACCCTAAAGCAGGTGATCGACTTTGAAGATGCCGAAAATGGTCCAAATTTTAGTCGCGTAGATCTAACTGGCGGTCTGGTTTTTTACCTCAATTAAATCCAAAAGTCGCGCCAACCATTAATTCTGTATTCACTAGCTAATCCACGATGTTATGAGACAGTTTTTCACCCTTTTGCTGTTCTCCCTTTTTATACTGACTGCCTACCACGGTTCTACTCAGGATCTTCTCGTCACACAAAAGCAGGATAGCCTAAAATGCACCATCACCGATAGCAGTAAAAAAAAGGTGTATTACGAGATCCAGAAAGATGGAAGCACGCAAACCTTTTCCATGAAGCGAAGCGCGGTAAAAGAAATGAAGTACAACTTCTATGCGTCTCCAGCTGCTGCTCCATCCAAACCAACAAGCATTGCAATAGGCAGCGATACCTTACGCAGTTCCAAAACGGATGTTGCAGATTCCAAAAAAAAGGACAGCCGCATGGACAGTAAGTTTCGCGTGTATGGCGGCTATCAAATTGGCGGTTTTACTTTGGCGGGATTTGATGTGAGTTATGGAAACAAGATTGCCATACATGCTGGTGGCGGAGTACAGGGGTACACCTTTGGGCTCCGGGTTTTTCCCATTCGAAATACCGATATCAACATCAACCTCAGCTACAAGGATGGCGGCCATGGCGATATTGAAACGCTAGGTGCCGAGGTAGGCGCTATGATCATTCCCTTTGATAAAAACACCGGAATCTATGTACAGATCGGATACGCAAATGTCCTAACGGTAAACGAAAGGCTATCCGAAGAACTATTTGACAATGAAGAAGCCCCTTTTGGTATCGTCTCCATCGGACTGGGCATACGCATCTATTAATCCATCCATGCACATGAAAAAAATACTCCTACTCATCTTGGCGATATCGGCCCTAGGCGTAGTAAGCGGACAAGACTATGTTATTACCCATGAACAGGACACCTTTCGGTGCAAAGTAGTAAGTGCTCCCGAGGGAAAGGTTCGCATTAACTTTCTAGCCAATGGCATCCGTACAGACTCGGTACTAGACGCCAACATGGTACAACAAGTGGTGTATGACGCCTACACCGTACCGAAAAAGACGGATGAGCCTAAAGTGGCCATGCGTACCACCACCCAGGGCGATACAATTTATGGCGATTCTTTTTACGAAACCGACTCCCTGCAATACTTTCGCCACGGTGGAATTACCAAGGCAGTTGCTAAGGAGCACATCCTACCCAAGGTAAGCTATGTCAATGAATCGGCCGTTGCCCCCTCCTATTTCAAAGAAAAACTCACGAAAAAGAAAAAACTGGGCCCAACCCAACAAGGCTATTTGGGTTACCAAATAGGAGGACTAAACCTGGTGGGCATCGACCTGGTATACGGGTATCCCGTTGGTTTTCATATCGGAGCTGGTTTTGCGGGATACACCCTCGGCCTACGCATTTACCCCATTCCTACCAATTCTCTTAATGTAAATCTTAGTTACAAGGATGGTGGGTTTGGCTTGATACGCGTTCTCGGTGCCGAGCTGGGTGGAAACCTTGTACCCTTTGGTTCTAAAGGCGGACTCCATATCCAAGCGGGTCTAGGCGCTATTGCGGGTATTGATCGCGAATTCTCAGAACAGCTTTTTGGTAGAGGCGAAAGTCCCAAAGCCATGCTGCTACTAGGCGTTGGCTTTAAAATCTTCTAATAACACCTTACTACCTACTATAGAACCTATCATACATGAAGCCTTTACTTAGAATCACTCTAGCTTTCGTTATTCTTTCGCTAATCTCGAAAACCGATGTGCTGGCGCAATATTACAATTATGGACACCACCACTTCACCATTTTAACCGAAGAGCAAAAGAATTGGATAAAGCAGCGCAGAGAGAGTGCCGTTGGGTACCAAGAAGGTGGGCACACCTTTGTGGGTTACAGCAGCACCATGCGATTCACCAACCACTTTGGTGTACAGACAGGGCTTGGTTTTTTTGGATTTAGCTTTGGTATGAAATACTACTTCAACCGGCATTGGGAGAGTGGTTTTTTGCATCTGGTGTACAACTTTGGTCTATACCACCCTTTGGTGGAAAAACCAACCACAGGACTCGACTCCCCAGGTTTGGACTTTTTCTTTTTTGATGTGCAATCGTTGGGACTAAACTACGGTTTTCGCCTGGCTAACCTGAGCAATCGCTGTGGTATCAACGTGCAACTGGGTATTGCCCATACCCTTCCTCCCGACCCTATGCTGCTAGACCCCGAAGACATTCCCAACCCCAACGGACAGCTTACCGCCAACTTTGGTTTGGCCATTGTTTTTGTGAATCGGAGGTTTCGGTATTAAGCATTTGAGCAGCAATGCTTGCTTTCAGTTCGTCCCGATGGCTATCGGGCGCCGCTAACGAAGGAAGCGATGTATCGAGAACACGTTAAAGTATTAACTACATAGCAGCTGTACGAATGTAATTGACGACATTTCGACTCTACTGACGCTGCGGTCCATATCTAAAGACGCTCGATGAACTGCTTTGCTCGGTACGGTCAACGCTGAATACCGCCTTTACATCACTTCTTCAAACACCGCACAACGCCTTCATAAGGGTGAAACGCTTTGCGGCTTTGCGTGATAAAAACCATTTCACCCCAAGATAATATTGCTTTGCAAGCATTGGATGAAGCTGTGCACTACTCCAAGCTAGCAGCTATCGGCTACGAGCTACCAACTACCAGCTCTACAAATTCCTCCTCCTGTATCCCTAATTCGACAGGCGCTGCACAACGCCTCCATAAGGGAGAAACGCTTTGCGCCTTGGCTTAACCTATCTTTAGCACAAGAAGTCAAAGCTCACTGTCAGTTCGAGTGCCTCGGCTGAGCCGAGGTGTATCGAGAACCCAAGCAAAGCTATATTTACACGTTCTTTTCAAATGCTCCGTGCTGCTTCTCGATACACTTTTGTTTCGTCCCTCAACAAAACCACTCGAAGTGACAATATCAGAAAACCTGAGCTAGCTCTCAGCTACGAGCTACGAACTACGAGCTATCTGCTCCTCACAACTGCGCGCCTATCTTTAAAATATCGCTGTACACGCCTCGGGCGGTAACATCAGCACCGGCACCGGCTCCCTGCACTACAATGGGTTGCGCACCATAGCCACGCGTAAAAATCTCAAAAATGGCATCGGCATCTTTTATCGCACCAATGGGTTCGCTTGCATCAAAGGTTTGCAGCGATACGTTTAAAGTTCTGGCCTCGGCATCCAAATCGCCTAGGTAGCGCAGCGCTTTTCCTTTGGGCAAAGCCGCTTTGCGCGCAGCAAAATCGGCATCCAACACCGCAGCGCCTTCCCAAAAGGCTTCTATGCTATCTACGTGGCGCAGGGCTTCGGGAACCAGATTTTCGATGGCCACGTCCTCATATTCCAATTCCAGCCCTATTTCCCGTGCCAGGATGAGCAGCTTGCGCGCCACGTCCATCCCACATAAATCTTCCCGTGGGTCGGGTTCGGTGTAGCCCATAGCATCGGCTTGCTGCAGGATTTCGGAAAAAGAAAGCTCCGACTCCGAGTAGGTATTAAACAAGTACGACAAGGATCCGCTAAACACCCCGCGAATGCGCGTAATCTTATCGGAAGACTGATACAAATGCTTGATGGTGTCGATAATGGGTAAGCCCGCCCCTACGTTGGTTTCGTAGTAAAACAGGCGCCCTTTTTGCTTCAGCTTTTTCCGCAGCAGCGCGTAGAAGGCTTGCGGACCCGAATTGGCCTTTTTGTTGGAAGCCACCACATCAAAACCGTAGTCTATAAAGGTGGGATAGGCATCCGTAATTTCCTGCGAACTGGTATTATCGGCTATGACCACGTTTTCTAAACCACTGTTTTCCAGGGTTTGTAAAATGGTAGCAAGTTCGTTGGCGTGCTCGGAAGCCTGCAAGCGTTGGCGCCACTGATCATCCAATCCATTCTCATCGAACACAAAACGCTGGGAATCGCTTACACCCACCACTTTAATGCAGAGATTGCGCTCGGCAATAATTTGGTTGCTGGTGCTTACAATTTGATCGAGCAAGGTACCTCCCACCGTACCTTTTCCCAGTGCAAACAAGTGCACCGTTTTTATGGCGCCAAATACTTGGTTGTGCACCACTTGCACCGCTTTTTTCAGCTTGCTTTTATCAATAACCAAAGAGATATGCTCGCCACTGATGCTGTTGGAAATAAGGTGCATCCAAATCCGGTTTCTGCGCAAGCCGTGGATGGCTTTTTCCAGGGCGTAGTTGTGCCGCCCCACAATAGCCAACACCGCAATATCTTTTTTAAGGTTGATGCTGGAAATGTACTGCAATCGTAGCTCCTCCTTAAACTCTTGGTGGAGCAACATCTCTGCCCGCTGTGCATCTTTGCTGTTGATGACAAAACCAATGCCGCGTTCCGAGGAGGCTTGCGATATCAGTCGCACCGAAATTTTTTCGCTGCGCAGCGCTTCAAAAATGCGCCCATCTATGCCCACGTTGTGCAACAGCCCACGGCCTTCGATGCTGACCAAGGCCACATCCTCTATAACACTGATGGCTTTAATGCCGCGCTTGCTTCCCTCCTTGCTCACTAAAGTGCCCGGTTCGTGGGGATGCAGGCTGCTTTTTAAGCGTAGTGGAATACCGCTTTGCAACAGCGGCAATATGGTTTTGGGATGCAGCAAATGCGTGCCGAAATTGGCCAGCTCATTGGCCTGGCGAAAAGATATTTCTTGGATAGGCACCGCATTGGGCACCAACACTGGGTTGGCACTAAACAGCCCGGGCACGTTAGACCAGTTTTGCACCTCTTTAGCCCCGATAAAAGAGGCCAGCAAGGTTGCGGTATAGTTGCTGCCATTTTTACCCAGGGTTACCGTTTTACCCTTTTCGCTGGTAGCTATAAAACCGGGAACTACGGGGATTACCTCCGCCTTAAGCCCTGCAAAAGCTTTTTGCGTAGCAGACTTGCTTTGGGCCAGGTTCACTTCAAAATCATCCAGCAGACTTTGGGTAAATATGAGCTTGCGGGCATCTAAAAACTGGGCTTTGTGGCCCTGCTGTTGCAAACTGGCGGCTACCGCCTTGGCGGCCAGCAGCTCACCAAAACTAACGATGGCATCGTAAACAAAAGGGTCATCGCTTTGTAGCAACTGCAAGGCTGCTAAGCGTTTTTCCAGTTCCTCGCGTTCCTTTGTCAAGTCTACCTCGGTACCTTGTTCGGCAAAAAAGGCTTCGAGGTTTTCGGTAAAATCATCGCCAACCAAAGCCTTATGGTAAGCTTGTTCTAGGTATTGGGTGGATGCGCCCCGAGCAGAAACGACCACCGCTACGGGGTTTTGCTCATGTTCTTCCTGAATAATGGCCAAAACCTGATCCAGGCCTTTATTGCCAGCCAACGACTTGCCCCCAAACTTAAGGATGCTGCGCTGCACCCCCGAGGGTTGCGCACCTTCCATAAACTGTTGTAGGGCTTGGGTAATTTTTTCGTGCTCTACCAAAAAACCATCGTGGCCGTAGGTAGAATCTATTTCGGCATACACGGCTTGCGGAATGTGCTCGGCCAAATACTGCTGTAAGCGCGTGGGCACCAGCGTGTCTGATTTGATGCCAATGACCAGCGTTTTGGCCCGAATGCGCTCCAAAGCACGCACCTCGCCACCGCGTCCGCGGCCGATGTTGTGGCTATCCAAGCACTTGCTGAGGTAGTGATAGCACAAAGCATCAAAGCGCTTTACAAACTTATCGCCCTGGTATTGCAGGTAGCTGGCCGCGCGCGGATTGTCGAGCGCCTCCGAGCTGTCTTGCTGGGTAGCATCGTAGGTCTCGGCATTGCGGTAGTGCAGCAGGGCCATGGCGCGTGCCGATTTCATTCCAGCCGAACCCCCACCCGGTGTACCAAAGGTAGGATCGGCCTGTAGGGCCATGCGTTGCGACTCGTGAATGGCAATGCCCCAAGGCGACTCGCGAGCCGAGGAACACAAGAGCGCCAAATGCGCAATGTGACCCGGAAAGGCGTAGGCAAACTCCAATGCCTGATTCCCGCCAAAAGAAGCCCCAATAGCGAGGTGAATTTGGGTAATGCCCAAAACCTCGGCCAGGGCAATTTGGGTTTGTGCTACATCGCGCACGGTAAACTGCGGAAAGCTCAAATTCTCAGGCTTGGTGCTGCCATAAGGCGATCCAAGGGCGTTTACGCATAGGATGTCGTAGTCGCTAGGATTGAGAAATTGCTCGTATCCCACCAAACCCGACCACCAATCTTGCACCTGGGCGTTGGCACTTACGGGATGAAAAACCCACACAATGGGTTTGTTGCCGTGCCATTTGCCCAGTTTGCTATAAGCCAGAGTAAGTTCGGGAATAACTGCACCCGACTCCAGGGTAAAAGGCGCAGCAAAGGTATGGTAGTGTAGCTGTTTATCTACTTCGATTTCCATAGGGCTTGCTCAATGTCTTTAATGATGTCGTCTATGTGCTCCAGGCCTACCGAAAAGCGGGTAAAGCCGGGCGTGATGCCCACGGCCAATTGCTCCTCGGGCGTTAGCTTGCTGTGGGTGGTAGAGGCCGAGTGGGTGGCTATGCTGCGCACATCGCCCAGGTTGGCCGTGAGCGAGTGCATCTCGAGTGCGTCCAGAAAACGCTGGCCGCGCTCCAATCCACCCTTTATTTCCATTCCAACCAAACCTCCGCCCATTTTCATTTGCTTTTGCGATAAGGCAAACTGCGGGTAGTCTTCCAGCCCAGGGTAAATAACCTGCGCAACATCTTTTTGCGTTGTAAGGAACTCCGCTAAGGCCAGGGCATTTTGGCAATGGCGCTCCATGCGTATCGCCAGCGTTTCTAGGCTTTTGGAAAGCACCCAGGCGTTAAAGGGCGAAAGGCTGGCTCCGGTGCGTTTGAGGAAATCGTAGCACACATCTACATACTGCCCTTTGCCGCAAATGGCGCCCCCCATAACGCGGCCCTGGCCATCGATAAACTTGGTGGCCGAGTGCACCACCAAATCGGCACCAAACTGCGCGGGCTGCTGCAAGTACGGGGTAGCAAAGCAGTTGTCTACCACAAACATTATGTTGTGGGCCTTGCAGAGCTTGCCCAAAAACTCCAAATCGGCCGTTTTTAAGGTGGGATTGGAGGGCGTTTCTACGTAGAGAATTTTGGTGTTGGGCTGGATGGCTTGCTCCCAACTGGCGTTGTCGTCTACCTCGCAAAAGGTATATTCTACGCCTGCTTTGGGGAGGATGTTGGAAATAATGGTGCGCGTATTGCCAAAAATGGCACCTGCGGCTACAATGTGGTCGCCTTGCTCTAGGAAGGGCACAAAAGACATGTACACGGCCGCCATACCCGTAGCGGTAGACAAGCCTTTTTCGCATCCTTCCAACAAGGCCAATTTATCGGCAAAGTCGGTGGTGTTGGGGTTATCGAAGCGCGAGTAGATGTTGCCCTCTTGCTCGCCCGTAAAAAGGTCGGCTCCCTCCTGGGCCGTATCAAAAGTAAAGCTGGAGGTGAGGTAGAGCGGCACACTGTGCTCTTTGTTCTCGGTACGGGCTATGCGTTGGCGTATGGCTAGGGTTTCGAATTTGTTGGACATGATTACAGGATTTTAAAGCTGCACTGAATGCGTGCGGTTTGTTCTAAGATTTTGTGTACCGAGCAGTATTTCTCGGCACTGAGGTTGATGGCTTTTTGCACTTTGTCGGGATCTACAGAGCCGCTCAGCTCTAGCTCCAGGTGGATTTCCTCGAAGGTGCTGGGCGTAGCATTGCTGCGGGTGGCTTTGGCTACTGCGCGGTATGCGGTAATGCTTTGCTTTTGCTTGTAGAGGATGTTGAGCACATCGATGGACAGGCAGCCCGCTAGGCCCACCAACACCAGTTGCATGGGGCGAAAGCCGCTATTGCCTGCTTCTAAGCTGGGTGCGGCACACAGGGGAATGCTTACCTCTCCGTTGCTGGCGGTAAAAGCAAAGTTTTTTTGCGATCGTAATACTTCTATTTCCATTCCTAAAATTTAGTATCCAGAATGGAGGAAACAAAAACCTGCTGCGATGTAAAAGGGGGTTGAAACTTTCGGTTTCGCACGCTTATCATCCTCTGGCGAGCCAGAGCAGGAAGTAGCACCTTTTCCGCAGTCTACGGCTGGTTGCTAAGGTTTCACAGGGCCTTTCCCTCCACCTTTCTGGATAAGTGATGTAAAGAACTGGCGGCAAATATAGGAAGATCTTTAAGAATTAAATTCGGCTGGAATGAAATTTAGGCGGGTTGGATAGATTTTTATTTGTTGGAGTTATGGAACACCGCATACATACTCGCAATCCCGACCATTGCCCACACCCAGTTACACGCTACGAACTGCTCCAGCAGGCCCTCCCCCTCTCCCCTAAAAAACCGGGTGGCCCTAGCAGTAAATAAGCCGAAAGGACTATATTTAACGCAAAGTCCATAAAAATCCCTCAGCCCATGCAGCACTATGCCTTACCCGTACTTATCCGAAGGAGGAACCGATACCCTATTCATTCAAGAATTATTAGGCCATAACAGCCTAAATACAACCGCTATTTACGCGCATGTGAGCCAAAAATCCTTGCAAAATATCAGGAGTCCCTTAGACCAAATATTCCCCTCTAAAACACTGAATAACAATAACTTAAAACCATAACCGACAAAAGCGTGTATCACGCACTGTCCCGATACACAGATGTTGGCAGCAAGCTAAAACGATTACGCTGAATGAAACTAAAAAAGATTAACATAACTCAATTCCGCCACTTGCAGAATTTGGAATTTGATTTTGGAAAAGTCCTTACGGTCATTGCTGGAGGAAATGGTATCGGTAAAACCTCACTCTTAGGAATTATTGGGCATGTCTTTAAGTATGGACCAGACCCTAAAAATCTATTTAGCAACAGATTTGAAACCAAATATTCGCAAGTATTTCGGTTCTCAAGACAACACGATACATTCAACTATAAATACAGAATCACTTTTGATGATGGCACTAGCAGAAACGCAGAATTACGGATTGTACAGGAAAATAATAGAACAAGACATAGAATAGATGTAGGAGGACGTGTACGTGGTGGTGGTAAAATTAAAAAGCCTGTTATCTATTTAAGCCTGAAAAGACTCATTCCATTAGCAGAAGAGAGAACCGTTAAACTCGGCAAGGAAAATCTTGATGCAGGCGACATAGTGAAATACAACACGTTATATAATAGAATCTTATCCACCACTGAATCGATAATTCCAATTCATACAAAATCCAGTAATAAATACTCCTTTTCTCCGACAACGGGCAACTATGATGTTCATGGCATTTCTTCTGGACAGGATAATTTGGGTCAGATAATATTGGCCATTTTATCCTTCGAAAAACTGAAAGAAACTCAAGAAGATTATGAGGGAGGAGTACTATTGATAGATGAAATTGACGCTACTCTATACCCGGCCGCACAAAAAAACCTTTTGAAAATACTGTTAGAGAAGGGCCAAGAATTAGATCTGCAAATTATTTTCACAACACACTCTTCTGATATCATGAACCTTCTAGCTTCCCGCAGAGGTTCAAGATTTAAGAATCACACGAATTTTGTTGGATTAACCAATTCGCTTGGAAATGTTGAGGTTAAACAAGGTCAAAGCGAACTAAAGAGCATTCTCGCTGATATAAACCATGAAGCAATTTCGCTAGTTCAACCCAAAAAGATTAATGTCTATTTTGAGGACAATGAGGCTAAGTGCTTTTATGCAGGAATAGTGAATACTGAGAACTTAGATTGCGATCTTAATTATAAAGATTCAAGTATTAGTTGTGGAACATACAAGACACTCATTGACAAAGGATTTGAAGAATTTTTTCGAAGCATAGTTGTACTTGATGGAGATTTCAAAGAAACCATGACAACTACCGATGACAACACATTGGTATTCCTGCCAGGAGAAGAAAGACCTGAAAATATTGTGAAAGATTTTCTTTCGAATTTACCTGAAGATGATAGCTTCTGGGATAATGAATTTAACTATACAAAAAGAGTTTTTCTTCAAAATATTGATGGGGTTGCGAACGACCGTGTTGCAATGAAACGGTGGTTTAATGAAGAACTTAAATACTGGGGTATAGATGGAACTACCTTGTTCAAAAGGTGGGCCGACCTCAATCCGGATGAGACAACGGCAATAAACATTAGAACCCAACACATTGTCAACCGAATCCTTGAGAACTATATTGAGGTTATGACAAATTAAAGCCAGCTGCCAACAAAACCTATACGCAATGCCCTGCGGGACACTGCGCATAGCCAAACCGTTGGCACCCATTAAAACGAAACAAAAACTATGAATGCAATATTGAAAAAGTTTAGAGTAACGAAATTTAGATCGATAAAGGATTCAGGTTGGATTTCAACTGATGAACTTACTTGCTTGGTCGGAACAAATGAATCAGGGAAAACTAATTTATTGGTCGCTTTATGGAAACTTAATCCAGCCAATAATGAACCAATTACACCTTTAATTGACTATCCGAGAAAACAATATGTTGACTACCGAGACACTAATGGTGAAGAGATATTCATACAAGCAGAACTTGAGTTATCTGATGCTGTTTCGGAAGAAATATCCGATGAACTCGGATTTCATAAAGAACTTGTCAAAACCGTTCGAATTGGCAGGAAGTATAACGGTGAATACGAAATTGAATTTCCCATTTCTCAATTATCGACAATTCCGTCTAGCGAATTAAGCTCAATTCTCGAAAATGTACTCAGACAATTCTCAAAGTCAGAATTACAAACCAAAGAAGATGAATCAACTCTCTCTGACATTCAAAAAAAATTGACTGAGCTTCACGAGAAATCAAAGAAGAAAGAAGAAATTAAACAAGAAGACGTAGTCGCCATTGAAGATGAATTTGACAGTTTCATTTCAAGCAATTACAAGAGAAAACTTAACATAAACAGTTTCTTTAATGACAAGCTAAAACCCAGATTTTCAAAATTGATTTCTGTTTTTGAAGAGAATGGAATATCAACAAACGAAACTGTTGATGGGATAATCAAAGAAAATCTACCCTCTTTTGTTTACTATTCAGATTATGGGAATCTTGATTCTGAAATCTATTTACCACATGTAATTGATAATCTTAAAAGGAATGACCTTGGTGAAAAAGAAAGAGCCAAAGTTAGAAGCCTGAAAGTCTTATTCGAGTTTGTTAGACTTTCACCAAATGAAATTCTTGAACTTGGAAAAGAAACAATCCAAAATGTAACTGATGCAACTATTGAGTCTGAAAAAGACAAGAAAAAGAAACGGGAAATTTTATTGCAATCCGCTTCAAATAAATTAACTCAAGAGTTTAAAGAATGGTGGAAACAAGGCAATTACAGATTCAGATTTCAAGCTGACGGAAATCATTTTCGAATATGGGTAAGTGATGATTTACGGACAGAAGAAGTGGAACTTGAAGGAAGAAGTCGTGGACTTCAATGGTTTTTTAGCTTTTTCTTAGTCTTTCTTGTAGAAAGCAAGGATTCACACTCAAATTGCATACTTCTACTCGATGAGCCAGGCTTATCTCTTCATCCAATCGCTCAATTCAACCTAATTGATTTTTTCAATTCCTTATCAGGAGAGAACCAACTTTTGTATACAACTCACTCACCATTTTTGGTTGATCCAAATGACTTGGGTAATGTGAAAGCACTTTATGTCGGAGATGATGGAACTTCGATAATTTCAGAAGACTTGCGAGCTAACGAAAAGATTGCGGAAAAGTCAATTTACCCAATTCATGCTGCAATTGGCTTAACCGTAAGTGATACACTTTTATTAGGGAGTGTACCTGTATTAGTAGAAGGTCCTTCTGACCAAATTTATCTTCAACTAATCAAGAATCACTTAATAGGTCTATCAAAATTCAACCTTGGAAAAGAACTTGTTTTTATTCCAACAGGCGGAGTAAAAGGAATGTCACCAGTGATTAAAATACTGCTAGGAAGAGAAAATGAACTGCCAATTGCCCTAATGGATTCAGACAAGCAAGGGGAACAGAAGATAAAACAACTGAGAAATGGTCTTTACAAAGACGAGAAGGAGAAGGTAATTCCTGTTGCTGATATACTTGGCGAAGGAGAGTATGAAATTGAAGACTTGTTGCCAAATGATGAGCTTGCCCGAGTGTTTTCCAAGAAATTTAGGGGAGATAAAACGGAAGACTTTGAGTACATCTACGACAAGTCAAAACCAATAGTTGACCAAATGGAAGACTTTGCTAAAACCAACGGAATCGAACTTGAACTTGGATGGAAAGTTGATCTCGCAAAAGATTTCCAAAAGATCTTTGATAGAATAAAAGATAGAATTGAAGAAGAACTAATTGGAAAATGGGAAGAACTGTTTAAGAAAATAAAATAACGGGTGCCAACAATGATCTGAGCTGAAATCCAAGCTTTAATATCATTTTTAACATTTCATAGATAGTACTTTTCTAGGCACGTAATTCGGGTCGTACATCATGCCGCTTTGGGCTATAGCAAAAGCCTGTTTCAGGAGCTTGTTGCAGATCGTAATTAGGGCTAGTTTTTACTTTTTCCTTTGGCTACCAGCCGCTCATATAATGCTTTACACTGCGGATTGCGTGCACAGGCTGTAAAACTGCACATAAACAGGTGATTTCTCACGTTGGGCTCTCCTGCTTTGCTTTTGCGAGTTTTGCCACAAAGGTTATCGCGCAGGATTTCAAATCCTGTGTAGCACTATCCCTGCTGTTTTTTATGCCTCGTTTATCCTTAACAAGGGATCTCCATTGGATGCTTTATAGTAACTTCGGTAAACATACGAGCCGAGGACGTTGTGTTTAATAAGTGTTCTGACGAAACATTTACCTTTGGATAATGAACAACCAAACCAACTGGACTCCAGGACCGGAAGAGAACAAATTAAACCTTACCGATTTTGATCAAATCAATCAAAAGGAAGCGGAAGGTCTCATCAAGTCTGAGTTACAGTTGTTCGATTTGGAAGAAGATGAGGACATTTCCGTCACTAAAATTCTTGAACTACATAAGATAGCTTTTGAAGCCTTGTACGATTGGGCAGGTAAATGGAGGACAGTAAAGGTATCCGTGGGACAAATAAACCCACCTTCTCCAAAGAAAATTCCCAACCTGATGTATCAATACATCGATAATCTAAATTTTAAAGTTAGTAATGCGAAAAACAAAGCTGAACAACTTCAAGCTATTGTTTATGGTCATTACGAATTCATTAAAATCCACCCTTTTAATAACGGAAATGGACGAACGGGGCGTTTAATAATGAATTGGGTCTGCTTGAAATTTGGGTACAAGCCAATAACACTTTATTCCAGAGAAGGTGAGTCTAGAAAAACCTACATCGAAGCTCTTCAAAAAGCGGATGACGGTAACTTTAAGCCTTTAGAAAACCTGATTGAAGTAGAACTTGAATTATTTAGCTGATCTCAACTTCAAAAGCTTCAGAACTAACCTTGATAAAATTTTACGAGAAACTGTCTGATTCTCCAGAGCCATCGTAGAGTAAACATCTCTTACAACGATCTCTTGAACCGATTTAGCACTTGATAACTGGCGGTATTTCTCCGAAAACTTCATGAAACAAAGATAAGAATTACTAAACACAACAATGATCTGAGCTAAAATTCAAGCTTTTAACTCATTTTTAACATTTCATAGATAGTACTTTTCTAGGCACGTAATTCGGGTCGTACATCATGCCGCTTTGGGCTATAGCAAAAGCCTGTTTTAAGAGTTTGTTGCAGACTGCAATTAATGCTAGTTATTTTTGCTTTTTCTTGTCGGAGGTTCTTTGTGTTTATGGCCATGGCGCAGGATTGCAAATCCTGCGTAGCGGGAAACCAAAAAATTATCGAGTAACGCGAAGCGATGTCCCCCTTGTTCTTCAACAAGATATTAAACCCCTCTAGCTACCTTTTTGAAAGATAATATCAATCAGAGCCCCTTAAAACACCAAATGCAGCCTATTTTGTGCTACATTACTGGTTTTTGCGAGGACTCCCGTTGGCGGTAATTAAAAATAGATAAGATGAAATTTCAAAAGATAACTCCATATCTGTGGTTTGAGAATCAAGCTAAGGAAGCCGCAGAATTCTATTGCTCCATATTTGATAATTCAGAAATTACTTCAGACGGTGGTATGATTGTAGATTTCACTTTAGATGGAACAAATTTTATCGCTCTTAATGGTGGACCACAATTCAAATTTAATGAAGCTGTATCCTTCTACGTGCTTTGTGAAAATCAAGAAGAAATTGATAGAATTTGGAACAAGTTAACCTCTGACGGTGGCAGCGAAGGAAGGTGCAGTTGGTGCAAGGACAAGTTTGGAGTTTCTTGGCAGATTGTCCCAAAGAGATTTATTGAGATGATGAAAACCGGAACGCCCGAACAAACTCAAAGGGTAATGGGAGCTATGATGGATATGAGTAAGATGATTATTCGGGACTTCGAAACGGCATTTAAAGAATAATAGTACACTCATTAATGGAAAAACAACGAAAACCACTTTCAACCAAGAAGCCACCAATTCCCTCGAATGACTATAAAGTTATTGAAGATTGGATGGCTCAGAGAATTATGCCAGGGATTCAACCGATGATTAAAAAGATTGACAGTCTTATTCATAATTCAATTTCAGATCTCAACTATGCTATAAAGTGGGGAAATGCGTATTATGGAACAGATGAATTGGGATGGCTAATTGAGTTAGCAGCTTATGATGTTTCTGCTAACATTGTTTTCCTTAAGGGTGCAGATTTTGTTTCTAAACCACCATTAGGGTCTGGAGAATCTAGATATATTAAGTTAAGGTCGCTCGAAGAGTTAAATGATGAAAAGTTAACTGATTATATCAAACAAGCTGGAACTTTAAATGGATGGATATAAATAAGAAATACCGCCAATAACTAAGCATTCGTGCGGTCTGTAAGACCCAGCATGAATGCAGTGTTGAACGAACCGGCAGCGCGAAGCAGTGCAATGGGGAAACGGTTACTTTGAGATGGTTTTTTTCTGCTGTATACCTTTTGAGGCTATTGTGAACATGGCCTTAGCGCAGGATTGCAAATCCTGCGTAGCGGGTAATATCAATCAACGCCTCTCAAAACACCAAATACAGCCTATTTCGTGCTACATTACTGGTTTTTGCGGGGACTCCCGTTGTGGGTAATGCGAATAAACGTGAATCTCAAACACTTAATATTTTTATTTAGCGTATTGCTTTGTGGTTGCAATTCAATAAAAGATAATGCTACCGTAGGCCCATATTCAGATTCGGAATCAGATTATTTCAATCGAACAATTGTAAGCCATGCGTATGTAAAAAAAGCAGCCGAAGAACTTCAGCTAAAAGAACCAGATGGTATTAAAACAAGATCTATAATAAGGTTTTGGTTCAAAAACGAAAGCACAAATGGTGGGCAAGTAATCGCGATAATAGAATATCAAAACAAGCAACGAAAATGTCTTGATTATTCTTTCGTTGAAACTGGTTTTGCGAATGGTAAGGAGAAAAACTTGATTGAGACAGTAACCGCTTTCAAAGTAGATACTTTTTGGGTAAAGAAAAAATCTCCAAAATCAGGATGGGACAGCTTCTTAGCAGCAATCGAAAAGGAAAGTATTTATAACCTACCATCTCAGTCAGAACAAATAACCCAAGAAAATAATGTAGAAGACGGCTATACCTATATGGTTCAAATTCTGAGAACCAACGAAGAAAAATTTTATTGGTTTAACTGTCCTGATTTGTGTTCTGAAAATCATCAAGTGTGTAAAAACTATGAGAGAATTTTACATCTGTTTAACAGTGAATTTGACCTAAATACGTTTTCAGATCTAAACTGCAGATAAAAGTAAATATGCACATACCCACAACAATGATCTGAGCTGAAATCCAAGCTTCTGTATCCATCGCAACCGCACAATAACAGGCTGTGCTTTAGTTCAGCCCATTTTGCCTAAGACCCCTCCCCTTCGGCAGCTTCCTGCTGGGCTTTGATGTCGGCTTTTACCTTATCATTGAGGGCGGCCAAAAGCTGGTCGGCAATTTTGTGGTAGTAGCGCTTGCTTTTGTAGCGGTTTACCCACTGGATGCCCTTGATGGCATTGGTTAAAAAGACTTCATCGGCACGCATCAGCCGCTGGTGGGTAAGTCCACACTCAAACACCTTAAAGCCCAGGTCTATGGCCAGATTTATCACATGCATGCGCATGGTGCCCGCTACGCAGCCTTCGGTAAGTGCGGGGGTGTAAATAACATCGCCACACACCACAAAAATGTTGCTGGAAGTACTCTCAATCACATGGTCCTTTTCGTTGAGAATAAGGGCCTCGTTTAAGTTGCGCTGCTTGGCATAATATCCTGCCAAAACATACAATTGCGAGTTAACCAGCTTTAGGTTGGACAGTTTATTTACCTGCTTTTTCAGCTCACTATAGGTATCTACGGCCAAGCCGTGCGTATTGAGCTCGTAGCCATCAGAAGAAGCGTTGGTAACGCTTAGCAAATAGCCCAGTTGGTTGTCCTCGGGCGTGTACAATCCACCCGGGCTTCTAAACACCGTAAGGCGCACGCGAGCATCGCGGTAAATGCCATTTTTTTCAATAAGCTGTTGGATGTGCTGCGCTATGCGCTCTTCGCTAAAGTATGGCGACTGCTCTATGCCCAATTGCTGCAAGCCAAAGCTTAGGCGATTAAAATGGTAGCCCAAATCCCATACGGCTTTATCTACCACGCGCAGCGTTTCAAAAACGCCATCGCCATATAAAAAAGCGCGATTGTCTGCTTTTAAAATGGCATTGGTGGCAGGCAGGTAATTGCCGTTGTAAACTACGTACTGTTCGTGGGGTTTATCCATGCAAAATGGGCCTTGTATTGTGCACAAAGTTAGTGTTTGCAACTATCTGCAAGGTATGGAAGCCCAGTTTTTGTGCAGGAAGTACATCGCGCTCTTTGTCGCCTATCATCCAACTGTGGGCCACATCGATGTTAAAACGAGCAATGAGCCGCTCGTACAACAAGGGTAACGGCTTGCGACACAAACACTTGCCCATGCTGGGATGGTGCGGGCAGTATAAAATTTCATCGAGGTGAATGTGATGCGCTTTGGCCTGCTCCCAAATTTTTTGGTGCAGCACCGCTACGTGGTCGTGCGTGTAAAAACCTTGAGCAATGCCACTTTGGTTGGTAATAATGGCGAAGCGGTAGCCTTTTTGCTGCAGCAGGTGCAAGCCTTGCCAAAAGCCATCCACCCAAACAAAGTCTTCGGGCATAAAGGTGTGTTTGCCACGCTCTTGGTTAATTACGCCATCGCGATCGAGCAGTATGTAGGCTTGTTTTTCCATGCTATCCTCCAAAATAGCCCAAAACGCTATCCATGAAATTCTTTACAATGTCAAAATCCATAAAACCGGTAAACAAAATACCAAAAACGGCCCCGTAAAAGTGGGCATCGTGCGCTATGCGCCCGCCCTCCTTTTTGTCCATGTAATACTCGTAAAACAAGTAGGCCCCTCCAAAAATAAAGGCTGGAATGGGTATGGGAATAAAAAAGAGGTAAATGCTTTGCAAGGGCTGCATTAGCACAAAGGCAAACAGCACGGCACTAACCACACCACTGGCTCCTACGGCATGGTACCCGGGGTTGTCTTTGTACTTGGCGTAGGATTTTAGGGAGGAAAAAACGGCAGCTCCCGCCATCATAATCCCAAAAAGAACCGCTCCCAATATATCCCCCTTAATGCTTTGGTAGGCCATTTGCACGAAGCGACCAAAGTTGTAGAATACAAAGAGGTTTACCAACAAGTGCATCCAATTGCTGTGCACAAAAACGTGCGTTACAAAGCGATACCACTGACCCTGGTGCTGCACGCTATGAGGCGAAAAACTCAGCTGCTGCAAAACCTGCGGATTCTTAAAGCAGTAGAATGAAACCCCAAAAATTGCGGCCAAAAGGATGTAAAGCATAAGTACAGTTTGCAGGCAAAGAAACACGCTTTCTTTGAGAGTTAGGTCCTCCCCTTGCCCGGGCAAACAAAGTACTTGGATGGATGCTAAAAAATAAGCTTCTTGTGGCCATGAAAACCAGGGCATCCTCCACAAAAAACCACGTTTTTATTGCTACCAGCATAGATGGATACATTGCCGATACTCAGGGCAGCATAGATTGGTTGCACAGCGTGCCCAATCCTACCGGCAACGACATGGGCTACAGCCAATTCATCAGCACCATGGACGCCTTGGTAATGGGCCGCAACACCTTTGAAGTAGTGCATAGCTTTCCTGGCGAATGGCCCTATACCCTTCCCGTATTTGTATGCAGTAAAAGCCTAGAAACTATTCCTGAGGAACTCAAGGGTAAGGTATTTCGGGTGGAAGGCAGTGTTGCGGAAGTAACAGCGACTGTAAACCAAAAAGGTTACCAAAACCTCTATATCGATGGCGCACAGGTGATACAGCAATTCCTGGCAGCCGATGCCATAGATGAAATCACGCAAACCATAATACCCGTGGTGCTGGGAAGCGGCATTCCGTTGTTTGGTGCTACACCCAAGACCCTATCCTTCCAATGTGTAAAATCAGAGCGTTTTTTAGACTGCGTAGTGCAAAATACCTACTTGCGTAATCGCTAATAACTATTCCTCTAGACTCTTGTAAAACGCGGCTACCAGACGTATTTCTCCATAGGTGTATTTGCCTTCCAAACGTGCATGCACGGGTTTTAGGCCTTCATCGCCTTTTTCCATGGCATTGCTTATTTCTGCAACCGCCTCTTTGTTCATAAACTGGGTTATGGTGAGCCGCTTTTCGCCTACCAGCGTAGCCACATGGCCCCAAATGGTACTCTCTGCCAAATTGCGCTCTTGCGCCACCTCGCTTACGCTTTTACCCGAATCCAGAAGCTCAAAAGTGGTATCGTACGTAGCACCCTTTTTAGGTTTGCTTCCTCCCGACTTTCTTTTCCTGCCTGTTTTTGTGCTAGCCGTGGTTTTGGGCATGCTGGCTCCCAAAGTTTCTATTTGTTCATGGCGGTCTTTTTGAAGCGCTTCGGTGCGCTCTGCATCGGGTTGCAAATCGTTGTTGCTGAGCAACTGCTCTACCAAAACCGGGGCTTGCACGGCTTTCTCCAGCGCTTGAAATACCAATTGATCTATTTCATCAATGCCTCGCAAATAGGTTTTGGTTTTGGCAAACTGCTGTACGGTAGCCATGTGCTGCAACACCTCAAACATCAAGTCGCGCAACTTCTGCTTAAAATATCCGCTGGCATCGCCAACGCGCTGTAGCAGGGTTTCATTCGGCTGTTGGATTAAGGTATTTAGTTGCGCATAAAATTTACGGGCAATGGTTTGCTGGGCATCCACCCGAGATTTAAACTCGGCTAAAAACTGGTTTAGGTGGTCGTCCTCAAACTCGGTTTGGGCCGCCTTAGACTTTTGGAAATAGGCTATTTGGCGGGATATGGCCTCCAGCGAAAAACTTTGGTGTAGCAGCTTGACCAGGTAATCGCGTTGGGCTTCCTGCAGTTGCTTTTCCAATGCATCGGCTTCGGCTTGGGCTTTGCTAAATGCCACGGCTTCGCTGTTGTTGCTTACCAATTCTGCACTGAGCTTGCTGCGGAGCATGAGCCCATCTAGGGAGCGCAAACGCGATAGCGCCACATACACCTGACCTGGAGCAAAGGCCTGCCCCAAATCTACAATGGCTTTATCGAAGGTTAAACCCTGGCTTTTGTGTACCGTTATGGCCCACGCCAGTCGTATGGGGTATTGCGTAAAGGTGCCAATGACCTCCTCTTCCTGGTCTTTGGTATCGGAGTTGATCGTATAGCGCTTGTTTTTCCACTCTTCTTCGCGCAACTCAAACAACTCCTCGGTATCGGGAAACTGCACGGTAATGCTATCCGATTGTAGTTCGGTTACCGTGGCCAATTTGCCATTAAAATACGCCTGCTCCTGGGTATCGTTTTTAATAAACATGATTTGCGCCCCTTCTTTGAGTACAATTTCGGGTGCGGCTGGATACATGGAAGCTGGAAAATCGCCACGAATGCGTGCCTCATAGCGGTAGCTTTTTCCTGGCAGTTGCGTCAATGCCTGCTCGTTGATTTCTCGAGCAATGCGGTTGTGCGTGGTTAGCGTAATGGCCTCCTGCTTGTTGGCTTCTGCCTCGCTCAGATACCGTTGGTTTAGGGTGGATAAATCGGCCGCCTCCACCGTATTGTTTCTAAAATTATTGAGGATGCGGATAAAGGTATCGTCCTGCTGGCGGAAGATTTTGGTGAGTTCTACCGTAACCATAGGCGCTTGTTGAAAGGCTTTGGCATGGTAGAAAAACATGCTGGAATAGTGCAATCTAAGGTGGGGCCACTCCGCATCCTTTACGATGGGCGAAAGTTGAAATAAATCGCCTATCATAAGCAATTGCACACCCCCAAAGCTTTCACTAAAATTTCCGCGTGCCGCTTTTAGGCGGTAGTCGATGGCGTCCAAAACATCGGCTCGCAACATAGAGACTTCGTCTATGACCAGCAAATCGATATTGCGCAGCACTTGTTTACGTACAGCGTTTAGAGGGTGCTTGCGCGCTAGAGTATGTTGCGTAAAAAAGGCGGTAGACCCAGCACTTACCGGAGCCGGATCTTGCGTTGGCAAAAAAGTACCAATGGGTAACAAAAACTGCGAGTGTATGGTAACGCCCTGGGCATTTAGCGCAGCAATACCGGTAGGTGCCACTACGGCAAAATTCTTGTGCGTATGCTCGCGCAGCTGGTGTAAAAAGGTGGTTTTTCCCGTTCCGGCTTTTCCGGTAAGAAAAACGTGCCGCTGGGTACTATTGACAAACTTTTTTGCAAGTGCTGTGGCTTCCATAGGCGAGTAATTATGTACTTAACATGGAAAGATATTTAAAAATATCCTTCGTTAGGCAGGAAGACCGCCTTGAGAAGATCCAGTCTTAACTCAGCTCATCCACCATCACTTTGTAGGTGGGATCTTCCTGGATGTTCACCTCGATGAGGTCGTCTGCATCTTGCAAGAGTTTGCGGCAATCTGGACTTAGGTGGCGCAAATGCAGCTTCTTGCCCACTTTGCGGTAGCGCTCGGTAATTTTATTGAGCGCTTCTATGCCCGACATGTCGGAGATGCGCGATTCAGAGAAGTCTATAACCACCTCCTCGGGATCGTTTTGCACATCAAACTTGTCGTTAAAAGCCGTAACCGAACCAAAAAACAGCGGACCGTATATTTCGTAGTGCTTTACCCCATGGTCATCTACATGCTTGCGCGCTCGTATGCGTTTGGCGTTTTCCCAGGCAAACACCAGTGCGGAGATGATTACGCCAATCAAAACCGCTAAGGCCAAGTTGTGCAAGAACACCGTGATGAGCGTTACCAGTACCATCACCAAAATATCGGATTTGGGCATGCGCTTAAACGTGCGTAAACTGGCCCACTCAAAGGTTCCTATAGACACCATAATCATAAGTCCCGTAAGAGCGGCTACCGGTAGTTTCTCAATTAACGGGGCACCAAACATGATAAACACCAACAGCATTACCGATGCCACAATGCCTGAGAGACGTGCTCGCGCTCCAGACGAAATATTGATGAGACTCTGGCCTATCATGGCACATCCACCCATACCTGAAAACAGCCCAGAGAGGAAATTGGCCAACCCTTGCGCTACCGACTCTTTGTTACCACGCCCACGCGTTTCTGTGATTTCGTCAATGAGGTTCAGAGTAAGCAAACTCTCTATTAATCCAACCCCAGCTACAATGAGCGCATAAGGGAAAATAATTTGCAAAGTCTCTAACGTAAAAGGGACTTCGGGAATATGGAAGGGTGGAAATCCACCTTGTATGGAGGCCAAATCGCCCACCGCCTTAGTATCTACCCCAAAACCCAAAACAATACCGGAGATCACTAAAATAGCAGCCAAAGAAGATGGAAACACCTTGGTAAGCTTGGGCAAGCCCCAGATAATCAGCATGGTAAGCAATACCAAACCCACCATGGTGTACAAAGACGCACCTTGCATCCACACCATAGCACCACTGGCATCGGGCACTTTAAAAGAGCCCAGTTGCGACATAAAAATTACGATGGCCAAACCATTAACAAACCCAAACATCACGGGGTGTGGCACCAGGCGGATAAACTTACCCAAGCGCAGCACGCCCGCCAACATTTGTATGATTCCTGCCAGTACTACGGTTGCAAAAATGTACTCTACCCCATGCGATTGCGCCAGGCTAACAATAACCACCGCCACGGCACCGGTAGCTCCTGAAATCATGCCTGGACGTCCCCCAAAAATGGAGGTAATAAAGCCCATAACAAAAGCCGCATACAAACCCGTTAATGGCGACAAACCCGCTATAAATGCAAACGCCACGGCCTCGGGAATAAGCGCTAAGGCTACGGTAAGTCCAGAGAGCACTTCGTTTTTGTAGTCTACCTTTTGCTTAAGGTCAAAGAGGTTTAAGTAGGTTTTCATGGGTGCTGCTTTTGCTAAAAGGGTGCAAAAGTAGTGTTTTAACTTGCGGGGATAAAACCAGTAGATTGGTCTATTTATTTTTTACTTTTCGGTAGAATTTATTATACCTGGATATGCCCTCCAAACAGCGACTGTTTCAAACCCTACTAACCCTTAGCCTCCCCTTTCTCTACTGGAAAAGCAGCGCCCAGCAAGACACCCTGTTCCATTTTCAGAAGGACACCATATTGTGCAACATCGTAGAGGTAAATGAGGATGTCATTAAATACAAGACTCCCGCCATTACAGACGACATTGTTTTTGTGGTGCAAAAAGATCAACTATGGCGTGCAGTAACATCCAAGGGTATAGCGATAGAAACTGGGAATACAATACACAAACAAGAGAAGTATGCAGACCAGCGCAAGCATGCTTTAAAGCTGAATTTGCTGGGGCCTATCAATAACTTATTTACCCTGGGCTATGAGCGCAGTATCCGCAAAGGGCGTAGTTGGGATGCGTATATCGGCTATGTAGGACCAGGCCAGAACTACGATAGCGAAGGTGTTCATCTTAGAGTGGGTTATAAATTCATTAAAAACCCCGATTTCTACAAGAACCAATGGAAGTATGCCCACCTGCTTAAAGGCACCTACATAAAACCCGAGCTATCAGTATCGCACCTCAGCGGAACGCAATCTTTCATTGCACCCGTGTACTTTGATGATGGATCCTTTATTTTCCGGTCGCAACCCAGAACCGTACGCTCTTTTGGTGCGGCCATGGTACTAAACCTGGGGTATCAAGAGGTGTTTAACGACCTCATTGTCATAGATTTATACGCAGGTGTAGGCTATGGATTTAGGGAGGAACGCATCGTAGGTCCAGCATCCATAGAAGGTAGGCCTATGGTTATTGATACGGATCGCTTTCAACGCAGAGGCAGCTTATGGATAGCCAACTCCGGCAATCTGGCATTCACCTTAGGGTTTCGCATTGGCGTATTGCTACGATAATCTACAGTTATTAATTTAAAATGATGATGCACTTACGTATTTGTTCTTTACTCATCGTACTGCTTGTTTTAGCTTTTCCTGGAAGGAGTCAGCAAGACACACTGATTACTGTCAAAGGCGACACCCTGGTGGTAAACATCCTGGAGGTAGGCACCAAGAAAATATCCTACCAGCTGGCCACCGATGTCAACGACATACCAAGAAAAATAAACACCAAACGGTTGCTGCGCTATACGCAAAGCGATGGCGCACCCGAAGCACAGCAAGAACCCCTATCGCAACAAAAACCAGAGCAAAAACCGCAACAAGTAAATTCAACCAACGCCTCCCCTACCGTTGCTTACCCTATAAGCAAAGACACAGTAGCTCGGAAAAACGCAATAAAAACCCACCTCTTTGCTCCGATGGTGGGTGTATTTAATGTAGGATATGAGGGTATGGTAGATGCACAAACGAGTATCGACATCAACCTCAACATTGTAGGTGTTTTTTCCAAGCTCACTCAACAGACTACTGGAACGAGCTTTTTGGCCGGAGTGAAATTTTACCTTTCCAACAAACAGAAAAACGAGCTCGCGCCCTTAGAAGGCTGGTATCTTAAACCGGAGCTTGCCTTATCCTCACTCAACCATAAAGAACAGGTAACAATAAGGCAGGAGAATGGCTGGCGGGAAGAAAGTGTGAAATATAAAACCCGATCCCGAGCGGTGCTACTTAATTTTGGATACCAAGCCGTGTTAGCCCCGTGGTTATCTATAGATTTTAATGTCGGTGTTGGATACGGAAATTACAAAGCGGAACAACCTAGCTCCGGACAAGCGCGAACTCAGAACCTACCCATCCAAGATGCTCGTGGTGGTTTTTTAGTCGACCCAGGTGGTGGATTAGCCGTAAGACTGGGTGGTGGGCTAGGACTGCTCTTTTAGATTTCCAGCACAGAAAAATGCGTTGCATCGATTCATAGAAAACTTTTTTCACTTATGCTCCTTGCCCTATTCCCTACTCATCTAATAAAAAGGCTTGCCGCGTTTGCTGCCTTTGTTTTTGTAGTGGTCACCCCCGCTGTAGCCCAACAAGACACGCTATTTCACCAGGTTAAGGGCGTTATACCCTGCAAAATTGTAGAGGTAACCGATGCTGAGATCAAGTATCAAACCCCTGATATAACCGATGACATTATTTTCACCGCTAGCAAAGCGAACTTAACTCGGGCTGTTACGCGCAAGGGGGTAACCCTCGAAGTTGAAGGAGATTTTGTAGTGCAGGAAGCATTTGAAGACCAAGGGACACGCGCACTAAAATTGAATGTATTGGGTCCCTTAAACAGCCTCTACGAGTTGAGTTATGAAAAATATATCCGCGAAAAACGCAGTTGGGATCTAACGATGGCCTTTGTGGGTAAAGGGGTACTGGACGAAAACTCGGGTGTAAACTTTAGAGCAGGCTATAAACTGTTACAATCTCCCAATGCTGCGCTAGAAAAGGGGTTCTATGCACATATACTTAAGGGCTTCTATTTGAAGCCCGAAGTTTCGCTATCGCTTTTTTATGGCACCTACATGATGGAAAACCGTGTAGCACTCTCAGACGGTTCCATCCTCCTAGAACTAGAAGAAGAAAGGGTTAGTTCTTTTGCGGGTGCCTTGGTGCTAAACCTGGGTCGACAATTGGTGTACCAAGATTATTTTTTAATCGATTTTTACGTGGGTATTGGACTGGGCTTTAGAGACGATAGTGTAAATGAAGACGACATAATAAACCGGTCGGGTTTGCAAAACCCGTACAACGCCAATAGCTTCAACCGCAGAGGGGGGCTTTGGGTGCAACACCACAACGGCATTGCCTACACGGCTGGCATTCGCATTGGCATAATACTGAACTAGCAGCACCTCGCTACAGGTGAATCGGACCTTTTTCTGCACAAACTCGTTCTCACGGCGTTCTTTGTAGTTTGCAGCCCTAAAACAACCGTATGCCCAGGAATCTCGCTCAGCTCGTTGGTCGCTGGATGGCCAAGCCCAAAGGCTTTCAGTTCCTTTTCAACATCTCGCCCATGTACCGCAGAACCAATGGGCGCATTCTTTCGGTGAGCGAAGATATGCGTGAAGTATGGATAAAAATCAAGCTAAACTTCCGCAACCGAAATTATGTGGGCACCATGTTTGGAGGCAGTTTATTTGGCGCTACCGATCCCATTTTAATGTTGCAGTGGATGCAAATACTGGGCCGCCAGTATGTGGTTTGGGACAAAAAAACGACCATCCATTTTAAAAGGCCCGCCAACACTACCGCGTACTGCCAGTTTTTGATAACACCCGAGGAGATTTCCCGCGTACAAAAACAATTAGCGCAAAACGGAGCGATGGATTGGGAAACCACCTTGCGAATAACCAACCCAGGCGGTAAAACTGTTTTTGCCGAGGTAGAGAAAACCGTTTACATTGCTACCAAAGCCCATTACAAGCAAAAGCGCGCACAACGAAAGCAGCAAGCGGAGAAGCGCAGAAGTAACTAAATTCAACCCAAGGTAATACAAGCTTTACCTCTGGGAGCTTAAGCGAGAAGTTAGAATTAACTACTTTTACCACTTTATTAAGTTAAAGATCACCTTCTATATGACTGCTTCTCTGAAGACTATCAGTTTCACTGGACTAATTTCCCTGTTTTTATACTCTTGCATGGATAAGGATGATCCGAATAACTTGGCACCTCCCCCCAATGCTACGTTTACGGATATCATAGAAGCCACACCGTGCGAGCAATTTCCCATGTCAGTAGGAAACTACTGGGTAATGGAGGAAATCGTTGAAGGGAATGTGGATACCATATTGGTCTTTGATCAGCATGAAACAAATGGAGAATCTTGGTTTGAAGTAATTCCTATTCCCGGACGTACCAACTTCGCGGGTAGGGACACCCTTATATATGATACTACATTTGTCACCTGTAATGAAGACTTTCTGCGCAGTAATAATGATCAACCGAGTTATGAAGGGCTTGTATTTAAGGGGCTCATAAAAAATCCCCAGCCTGGAGACACCTGGACGGACACATTGCCCGGATTCTCGGATGACATACTACCTGTTCACGAAACTACAGTTGTAGACTTATTGGGAAGCATGAAAGTGGATACAACCACATACTACGATGTGGTGCGCTACTTAACCACCTCAACCATAAAAGTGAGGCTACCAGACAATAAGGATACTACTATTATAAATAACCGGCATTCGTTTTATGCCAAAGGTATTGGTCCCATACGCGTAATCGATAAACAAGGTATTGTAGTAATGCAAAGCTTTATGTTAAGAGACTACAAGGTCAATTAGCAAGATGCTTTACGGCTCTTAAGACTTAAAAGATTGTTTTCCATGGTTGGATGTTTCCCACTCACCTAAGAGGCCATCTTCTTATCAATCCAGCCAAATACGTCAATTTCCTGCATGGCCAAACCCTCATACGGATGGTTTGGAAACGGGTTAATTGCTTTACTTACGTAATCATAAGGTTCATTGAAACAACAAAGGGTACCTGTAAAACAAGCACCCTTTGTTATTTCATATAATCGTTCGCGATTTATTGTCCAGCCAAAGCCGCATTACCCGCACGTTTTCTCTCGTGCTCTTGCAACAAAATCTTGCGTAAACGCAGCGATTCTGGGGTTACCTCAACGTATTCATCCGCTTGGATGTACTCCAACGCTTCCTCCAAAGAGAATTTAATAGCTGGTGCTATTTTGGTTTTTTCATCGGCACCAGAAGAGCGCATGTTGTTCAGCTGCTTTCCTTTGGTTAGGTTCACTACCATGTCACCAACCTTGGTGTTCTCGCCCACTACCTGGCCCATGTAAACACTTTCTCCTGGCTCTACAAAAAACTTACCGCGGTCTTGCAGTTTGTTTAAGGAGTATGGGAATACGGTTCCGGTTTCCATAGATATCAGCGATCCATTCTGGCGTCCGGGGATTTCGCCTTTATACGGCTCAAACCCTTTAAAACGGTGCGCCATAATAACTTCCCCGGCAGAAACGGTAAGCAAGTAACTACGCAAACCAATAATACCACGCGATGGAATGGTAAACTCCAAAAGCATGCGGTCGCCTTTTGGGTTCATAGAAAGCATTTCTCCTTTTCTTAAAGTTACTGCTTCTACTGCTTTACCAGAAACCGCCTCGGGTATATCTATGGTTAAATCTTCTACTGGCTCAGATTTCACGCCATCGATTTCCTTAAGAATTACCTGAGGTTGGCCTACTTGTAATTCATAGCCCTCTCTGCGCATGGTTTCGATAAGTACCGAAAGGTGTAGCACCCCACGGCCAAATACCATAAATGAATCGGCTCTATCCGTTTCTTCTACGCGCAAGGCCAGGTTTTTCTCCAACTCCTTTACCAAACGGTCTTTGATGTGGCGCGAGGTCACAAACTTGCCTTCTTTACCAAAAAACGGAGAATCGTTAATGGTAAAGGTCATGCTCATCGTAGGTTCATCGATCGCAGTGGCTGGAAGTGGTTCTGGGTTTTCAACATCGCAGATACTCTCTCCGATTTCAAACCCCTCTACGCCAACAATGGCGCAAATATCTCCGGGCTGTACTTCCGTAACCTTAACGCGCTCCAGGCCCTCAAAAACATAGAGTTCTTTTATGCGAGACTTTACTTGCTTGCCATCACGCTTCGCCAGTATTATCGGTTGGTTTTCCTTCAAGGTACCTCTGCGCAATCGACCAATGGCAATACGTCCCACAAAGGAGCTGTAGTCCAAACTGGTAATGAGCATTTGGGTGTTTCCATCTTGGATTTGTGGTGATGGGATCTCATCTACAATAAGATCCAACAAAGGAGTGATACTATCGGTAGGGTTTTTCCAATCCATACCCATCCAGCCTTGCTTGGCCGAACCATAAATCACCTGAAAATCGAGCTGGTCTTCGCTAGCCCCTAAGTGAAACATCAGGTCAAAAACCTTTTCGTAAGCCATATCGGGCTCGCAATTGGGTTTGTCTACCTTGTTTACAACCACAATGGGTTTTAGCCCCAACTCCAATGCTTTTTGCAATACAAAGCGGGTTTGTGGCATGGGACCTTCAAAGGCGTCTACCAATAAAAGTACACCATCGGCCATGTTCAATACCCGCTCAACCTCTCCACCAAAGTCCGCGTGACCTGGGGTATCAATAATGTTGATTTTAACGTCTTTGTAGGTAACTGAAACGTTTTTTGAAACAATGGTAATTCCGCGCTCGCGCTCCAAGTCGTTGTTGTCCAAAAACAGCTCGGTGCGTTCTTCGTTTTCCCTAAAAATTTGCCCGGCTTCGATAAGTCTATCCACCAAGGTAGTCTTACCGTGGTCTACGTGGGCAATAATGGCAATGTTCTTTAATTTCAATACGTATGCTTTAAGAGGCTGCAAAAGTACGGCATTTCTAGAGAACGACCTGTCAAGATTTCAATACGCTTAACTAAAAAATCACATTCCATTCGGTTGGATTTGCGTTTATTGTGGCGTGAAATTAACTGTACCCCATCAACTCCGCTTCATTCTAGCCACGCTCTTGGTGGTAATCCTCGGTGGTTTTATTTGGGGTTGGATCGGTATAGCACTCTATATAGAAACCGGTTTTTTTGCCATTCTTATTGGTTTCATGGCGGGTTTTACCGCTTCCATGTACTTTGAAAAACAAAATCGCTGGTTCTATCCTACTACAGCAACCTCTTTTTCACTCATTGGAATTTTAATCGGCAAATACATGCTATTTGCGTACTACGAATTGGATGGGCTGCTCCTGCTACCGCACGATAGTAAGTTGTATTTAGCCTGGAAAGCAATTTCTGGAATTAGCGTAGAAAAGGTGAAAGCCTACTCCAACTATTCGGCCACGCATGCCGATTTTTTCGATCTCATTTGGGCCTTTTTAGCCCTTATTACGGCCCAGGTAAATGCCATGCGCGTAAGCCGCTACAAGCGGGCCATTTACCGATTCAAACAGCGCTTGTTTGGTACTGCGGGCGATTAGATGTTTTGAGCTGCTATCCAGCTGGTAGTCCAGGCATTTTGAAAATTAAAGCCGCCTGTAATCCCATCGATATTTACGACTTCGCCTGCCACAAAAAAACCAGGGAACGCTTTCAGCTCCATTCGCTTCATATCAATACCCCGGGTATCAATACCGCCTGCAGTTACAAATTCCTCTTTGTAAGTAGTTTTTCCCTTCGCCTCAAAAAGCTGGTGGGTAAGCACCGCAGCTAAAAAATCTACCTGCTTTTTACTCAGGTGCTGCCATGGGGTATCTGCAGTACAGCTGCAGGAATGCAATAAAAACTGCCAAAGTCTTTTTGGAATCGTATCAAAGGGGTGGTGACTTAAATTTACATGGCTGTTCCGAGCCTGAAAGGCTACTAGTTCCTTCCTAACCGCATGACCGTCTTGCCCCAACCAATTTACCGCTACTTGATATTGATATTGTACCTCTGCCAAATCTTTAGCGGCATAGGCTGACAATTTTAAGACGGCTGGACCCGAAAACCCCCAGTGCGTTATCAACAGCGGTCCTTGATAGCTATGCCCAAACTGCGGCAAACTCACCGTTGCCAAGGGCACACTAATACCTGCCAGTTCTGTAATTTTTGTGCGTGATAGGTTAAACGAGAACAAAGAAGGAACACGGGGTAGGCACGCAACACCCGTGCGTTCTAAAAGCTTCCAAGCCGATTCCGTTCCTCCCGTGGTCCAGAGAATTTTGGCGCTTGCATACATCTCGTTCGTGCCTGTTTTAAGTGCATACGCCTTCGTTGTCTGCTGTATGGCAATTACCTTTTGTTGGGTGAATACCTTCCCTCCTAGCTTCGCAAAGCGGTTATTTAAACAAGCTACTATGGTTTCGCTACTGTTCGATTTCGGAAACACCCGGCCATCGTCTTCTATTTTCAACGCTACCCCCTGCTGTTCGAACCACTCCCAAACATCGCCTGTACAATACCGCGAAAAGGGCCCGCGCAATTCTTTAGAACCACGGGGGTACGCTCCTACAATTTCGGTAGGATCGAAAGCCGCATGCAACACATTGCAGCGACCACCACCAGAGATCCGAACCTTACTAAGTACTTGCTTGGAGCTTTCTAAAATGGCAACCTTTTTTTGGGGATTCTTTTCCAAATACTGTATCCCACCAAAAAAACCTGCTGCACCCCCACCTACTATAATAAGATCGTATGTATGTTGCACTGCCGTTCCTGTTGTTTCTCAGCCTTCAAATAACGGCTATTCTTGCTACTTTAGCCCCCAATTACAGAATGATGGTTCGTTTACTCAGCATATTTCTTTTATCACTGGTCCTTTTCTCTTCCTGTGGGATCAACAGCTATATTATGTTTCGCGACTCCCGAAAGATGGATTTGGAAATTCCGCCTTCGGTTTCTTACAACGAAGATTACGTTTTGGCTCCCAATGACGTGCTTAGCTTGCGTGTATTTGGAAATGAAGGGATGGAATTGATTAACCCCACTATGGAAGGCGCTAACAACAACCAGCAAAACCTTTTTATGCGCGGTGGTGGTCAGGGTGCACAAAACAACATTGGTTTTCCATACCGCATAGAGCACGATGGTATGATAAACCTGCCCAAACTTGGGCGCGTTAAAGTTGCTGGCAAAACCCTGCGCGAAGCCGAGTTTATGATAGAAGAACTTATTGGGCAGTACATTAAAAAACCCTTTGTAATGATGAGCATTACAAATAATAGGGTTATTGTATCGCCTGGTACGGGTGGAACTGCACAAGTGATTTACCTACAAAACACCAATACTACCATTTTAGAGGCCCTTGCCTTGGCCGGAGGAATTACCGAACGCGGAAACGCAAAAAAGATAAAGCTCATTCGTAAGGAAGGAGATACCCGTCAGGTATATCGCATTGATCTTTCTACAGTAGATGGCATCGACATGGCCGATATGGTAGTGCAAGCCAATGATATTATCTACGTACAACCCCGTAGAGACCTAGCGCGTGAGTTTGTAAAAGAGTTTGCCCCCTACCTGTCCTTGCTTTCTTCCTCCCTACTCATTTACTCTGTGCTGGACGGTGGAAACCGCTAGAACTCGATCTACCAAGACCAGCATACCCAGGGTAAGCAAACCATTTACCAACAGGAGTTCATACCCCAATTGGTAGCCCGGAATCCAAACGGGCAACTGGCTTTTTATGAGATAAGTAAGCACGGGAGACAGCAAACCGATGACTGGAATCCAGTAAGCGCGAGCTCCAAAGGCTTTTTTGCGGTAGAGGCTAAATAAGAACATGCCCAAAATGGGACCGTAGGTATAACCCGCAACCGTTAGCAATTGATCGATAACGCTGGAGTCGGCCAATTGCTCAAACACCACAATCACCACAAACAGCAGTGCAGAAACGGCTACATGTATTGCCCTACGCAGTTTTTTTCCTTCGCCTTTACCTGCTCTTGGCTTAAAGAAATCTACGTACACCGAAGTTGTCAAAGAAGTTAGCGCGCTATCGGCACTACTGTAAGCTGCCGCAATAAGGCCCAGTAGAAAGAACACGGCCGTTATGGTTCCCAAATTGCCCGACAATGCCAGGGACGGGAAAAAAGCATCGCTCTTTTCCGAAGCATCCAATACAAAAGCTCCGGAATCGGCATAGAGATACATGAGGGCGCCAAAGGCCAAGAATACTAAGTTCACCCCTATGAGTACCGCAGCAAACGACAGCATGTTTTTTTGTGCATCGCGTATGGAACGGCAGCTGAGGTTTTTCTGCATCATATCTTGGTCCATCCCGGTCATGGTTATGGTTATGAGCGCGCCACCCAAAAATTGTTTCCAAAAGTAGTCCCTCGCATTGTAGTCCTCCCAATTAAAGATCTCGGAATAGCTGCTCTCCCCTATTGCTGCAACGGCATCGCCTATAGAAAAGCCCATTTGTTGCGCCAACTGGTAAAACGCTACTCCTATGGCCAACAGCATAAAGGTGGTTTGCAAGGTGTCGGTCCAAATAATGGTTTTTATCCCTCCCTTATTGGTGTACAGCCATATAAGTACTATGCTAAATAAAGCAACCACCGCGAAGGGAATATCGTAGGGCGCCAGCACTAGCGAATGCAATACCAAACACACCAGATACAACCGAAAAGAAGCACCCAAAACACGGCTGAATAAAAAGAAGGCAGCTCCTGTTTTATTTCCAGCCAGGCCCAGCTTTTCTTGCAGCAAGGTATAAATAGAGGTAAGGTTATGCTTGTAGTACAGCGGCATCAATACGTAGGCGATAAAAAGATATCCTACAAAATAGCCCAGCACCACCTGGAAATAGCTAAACCCACTGCTTCCTACCCAGCCCGGAACCGAAATAAAGGTTACACCCGATAAGGATGCACCGATCATTCCAAAAGCCACTACATACCACGGAGAGTTTCGATCTCCAACCAAAAAGCCCGCCTCGCCCGCGTCTTTGCCGGTAATACGTGCAATGACTAGCAACACCAAAAAATACAGGGCAATAAGCCCCAAAACCCAAAATGCGTTCATGCAAAAAAGCTTGGAAAGTAAGCATTATTTTATTGCGTTTATTTGCAGGCGTCATGGAGAACCCGCTTCCTTCTAAATACTTGCAGCAGGCCGTAGAGCAAATGGCATCTTTGCCTTCGGTTGGAAAAAGAACGGCCCTGCGCTTGGTGCTGCACATGCTCAAATGGGATGCGAGCCAGGTAAAAGAGTTTGGCGACACCTTTTCGCACTTGCACGAGCGCATTGCGTACTGTAAAAAATGCCACAACATTTCCGATACAGAAATTTGCAGTATTTGCGCCAACCCCAAGCGCAATGAAAACCTGATATGCATTGTAGAATCGGTACAAGATGTACTGGCTGTAGAAGCTACACTACAATACAATGGCGTTTATCACGTATTGGGTGGAGTGATAGCCCCTTTGGAAGGTATAGGCCCGGGGGACTTAACCATAGAACTCCTGATGGAGCGTTTGGCAACACAAGATATTACCGAGGTAATTATTGCGCTTAATGGCAATATGGAAGGAGAAACCACCGCATATTATCTGTACAAGCGCATAAAAGAGTACTGCGACAACGTGAGTACCTTAGCCCGCGGTATTGGCTTTAGCGATGAGTTGGAATTTACCGATGAAGTATCGCTAGGCAAATCCATTATTAACCGAACCCCTTTTGAGAAGGCCTAGGGCATGGATGTTAGCATAGTCATTGTAAACTACAACGTAAAGCACTTTTTACATCAGTGTTTGCAATCGGTTTACGATGCTGCAGGCGCGCTAGACATTGAAGTTTTTGTTGTTGATAACAAGTCGGTTGACGGGTCGCAGGAAATGGTGCAGCAGCAATTTCCTAAGGTGCACCTGATCGCCAATACCGAGAACGTTGGTTTTAGCAAAGCCAATAACCAAGCCATACGCCAGTGTAGTGGCCAGTATGTTTTGTTACTAAACCCCGATACGGTACTGCAAGAAGACACCTTGCAAGCCTGTGTCAATGCCCTGCATGCCGATGACAGCATTGGTGGGTTGGGAGTAAAAATGATAGACGGTTCGGGGGCCTACCTACCCGAAAGCAAGCGCGGACTTCCCAGCCCAGCTACCGCTTTTTGGAAAATGACGGGCATGGCAGCCATGTTCCCGAAATCTAAGCTCTTTGCACGCTATTACCTGGGCCATTTAAATGCCGAAGAAAGCCATTACATTGAGGTGCTTTCTGGGGCATTCATGTTTATGCGCAAAGATGCACTGGCCAAAGCAGGCTTGTTGGATGAAGACTTTTTTATGTACGGAGAGGACATTGACCTATCCTACCGCATACTCAAAGCAGGCTACAAGAATTACTACCTGGCCTCCACCCAAATTATTCACTACAAGGGCGAAAGCACCAAAAAAGGCAGCTTAAATTATGTAAGGGTCTTTTACCAGGCCATGATATTGTACGCCCAGAAGCACTTTAAAGGCAATAATGCTGCACTATTTGTGAGTGTAATAAAGCTTGCCGTTTATGCAAAAGCCTTTTTAGCCTTGGTAGTAACCCTCTGGAAAAAGCTTTGGAAACCCCTCTTGGAAATGGCTTTTATAGCGGGAGCTTTTATGCTTACTTCGCTGCTGTATCAAGAATACCGCAACAAAATATTTCCGGCAGACATTGTGCAATATGCACCTTGGATACAGTCTTTATTAATTGTGCTTTGTGCGGTGTTTGCTGGGAGCTACCAGAAAAACTCATCGTTTAAGGCGTTAAACAAAACAGCACTAACGGGCTTTTTGGCCAGCGGCTTTCTGTATGCCTTATTACCCGAAGGTTTGCGCTTCTCGCGCTTTTTAGTTTTGGGTAATGCCCTGCTGGTTTGGCCTTTGTTGCTTACGCTTCGTAAGGTTTTAGATCAACTCCGGTTTTCGCAATATTTTGTGAGTGCCAACAAGCGCATCTTAGTGGTTGGAACAGGAGAAGCCGCGGATGACGTAGTGTCTAAATTAAGTGCTAGCCACACCGACATGCTGATCTCTAAATGGTTTCCTCCCAACTACAATACTGCTCAATTGCGCAGCATGGAAATTGAGTTGCAAGAACGTGTGCGTATCCACAAGGTTGATGAACTCTTGTTTTTGAACGACTCTCTAAAAAACGAGTGGATTTTAGCTTTTATGACGGTGCCTTTTTCCCGGGAGATTACCTTTAAAATCCTACCAAAAACAGCCGATTTTATTATTGGGTCTGGGTCTAAGGACCAACCGGGCGAGCTCAATTACTTGGAAACCGAACCCTTATTCTCTAAAACCGCCATCCGAAAAAAAACAGCTGTAGATGCATTGCTATCCCTGCTTGTGGTGGTATGCTTACCCTACCTTTTGTTTTTTAACCAACCCAAAGCTCTCCTAAAAGCTTGGATTCTTGTGGTTTTTGGTTCACACCATTGGATAGGCTTAAACCAATCGTTTAGAGCGACTTTATTGGATACAAATGCCTTTTGCGGTATACTTACGGTAGCACCAGCCAACCTGTCGCAAGAAGATATTATTAGCTTAAACCGCGCGTATTGCAAGCAATACAGGCTACGAAACGACTTGTGGATGTTTTGGAAAAGGCACAGGAACTTAGTTCCATAGCAATATGGTGCAAACCTTTGTCTACATGGGTTATTCGTATAAATTTGTACGCAACTGAAACTACTTATGGGCAAGATTGAAATTTTACTTCCTAAAATGGGAGAAAGTGTTGCAGAGGCAACCGTGACATCAATAGTGGCAAGTGCCGGTGATAAGGTGGAGGCAGATGATCCCATCATAGAAATCGCCACAGACAAAGTAGATAGCGAGGTTCCCGCTCCGGAAGATGGAACTATTGTAGAGATTTTATGCGCAGAAGGCGATGTGGTAGAAGTTGGAAAACCCATTGCGATCATTGAGGTAGAAGGAGCCGCAGACGTTGCCCCTGCTACAACGAGCGCACCAGAAGCATCGAAAGAAGAACCCGTTGAAGAGGTTGCTGAAGTTATTGAGCAAGACATGGCCGCGGTTACCGAAACGGTGGCAAAAACGGGGCCCTCTGGCAAGTTTTACAGTCCGCTAGTTCGCAGCATTGCTAAAGAAGAAAACATTAGCATGCAAGAGCTAGAGCAAATTGAAGGCAGCGGAGCTCAAGGCCGCGTTACCAAAGAAGATATTTTGGATTACGTAGCCAACCGTAAAAACGGAGCCACTCCTAAACCCGCTGCACAGCCAGCGGCCCCTAAAGCTGCGCCAGCGGCCGCTGCCAAGGCAACACCCGCTGCAGCCGAGGTGCAAGCACCAGCAGTATCGGTTAGTGGAGGCGATGAAATTGTAGAGATGGGACGCATGCGCAAGCTAATTGCCGACCATATGGTAATGTCTAAACGCGTTTCACCACACGTAACCTCTTTTGTAGAGGCCGATGTAACCAATATTGTGCTGTGGAGAAACAAAATCAAAAAAGATTTTGAAAAGCGCGAAGGCGAAAAAATCACCTTTACACCCATATTTATCGAAGCGGTAGTAAACGCCATCAAAGAATTTCCAGAGATCAACATCTCGGTTAAAGACAACGATAAAATTGTACACCGCAAGAACATCAACGTAGGAATGGCAACCGCCCTTCCGAGTGGTGACCTTATTGTTCCTGTGGTTAAAAATGCCGACCGATACAACTTGGTTGGACTCACCAAAGCAGTAAATGATTTGGCGAACCGCGCACGCGTAAACAAGCTAAAGCCGGAAGAAATTCAGGATGGAACATACACCTTAACCAATGTAGGTTCTTTCGGTAACGTGTTCGGAACGCCCATTATCAATCAGCCACAAGTAGCCATTATGGCGGTAGGTGCCATCAAGAAAAAGCCTGCAGTTATAGAAACACCTACAGGTGATGTGATAGGTATTCGTTACTTTATGATGCTTTCGCACTCTTATGACCACCGCGTGGTAGACGGAGCGCTTGGAGGCAAGTTTGTACGTAAAGTAGGCGACCTATTGGAGTCTTTTGACCCCAACCGAGAAATATAAATATCCACCCATAATCCAACACAATGAAAGGGACTCTTAGCATCCTTATACTTCTTTTAGCATTTAGCTACACCGCTGAAGCACAAATATTTGGCAAAAAGCGTAAAAAAGAAGACACCGAACAAAGCGATGAAAAAGGTGGCGACAAGAAAAAGAAAAAAGGAAAAAAGGAGGATGCTGAAGAGAAAGAAGATGCTCCTCCTGGAGCAGCTCCGGTGAACACCGAAATAGATGCTGAAGCACTACGGTTTTTAGATAGCCTACAAGTAGAAATGGGGGGTGAAGTCCCCGACACTACGGACTCCGGAGGTATTTTTGGAGGTTTACTCGGTGGCGATAAAAAAGATGACCAACGCGCCATAGGCCCCTACACGGTGCCTACGCCCGTTGTGTATCCCGATGAGCAAGCACAGGAATATCGCACATACCTAGTTAGACGTTCTCGGGATATCAAAAAGGATATGCCAGCCATTCCGGTGCCGCAAGCCGAAGACCGCTTTCAATTAGAGAGCTTCCGAAACAAGAAGGGGCAAGAATTAATGGATGCAGGATTTTACGATCATGCGTATTTTATGTTTGAGCAAATCCTACTATTAAATAACAACCTTCCTGGTGTACATTTTAATGCGGGCTTTTGTATTTTAAACGGTTACGGAGAACCCAGCAAAGCGATCTCGCACTTGAAGCGAGCTGTGTTAGCTACGAGTATAAAACCCGTAGAACCTTATTACGACACCGCACCTACCGAAGCTATTTACTGGCTGGGTGTAGCATACCACAGAATTGGTGATCTAACGGAAGCGGAACGCAAATACAAAACGTTCTTACAAGTGGCCGACAGCAAAACCCCCAACGTGGATGATGCAAGAGTAGCACTAGAACAAGTAAAAACTGCTAGAGGTCTGATCCTCAATCCAGGGAATGGCAAAATAATTAATGCTGAAGCCATCAATACGCCCTACTCGGATCTGGCACCCATGCCTTACAATTTTAACGGCAATCTAATGTTTGCCTCTGCTCGCATTGATGCCAATAACTTCACCGAGTCTGAGTGGTTTAGTACCGAATCGGCACGGGCTGGTATGGATATTTACCGTGCCGAACGCAATGTGTATTTGGAATGGGCAGAAGCAGAAAAACTGGAAATCTCTGGGCGCTACGATGACTATCCAGCCGCTATTACTGAAGATGGGCAAAACCTTATTTTCTTTCAAGGACGAGAGGATTACAGTGATTTTTACCAAGCCACGCTAACAGGAAAATCTTACGAGCAAAAAGGCCGTCAATTTCCAGAGACCCAATCGCAAGCTTGGTCGCCCTTTATTTCTATAAGTCCCGATGGAAAGAAGGCCGTATTTGCTGCAGAATTAGAAGATTCTTTTGGTGGACTAGACTTGTACATTGTTCGCAAAGACGACCTTGGAAAATGGTCTGCCCCCATCAACTTAGGAGAAGATGTAAACAGCAAATACAATGAAACCACTCCATCCTTCCATCCCAACGGCCGCGCTATCTTCTTCTCTTGCGATGGTCCCAAATCTATGGGAGGATATGACGTATTTAAAACCGAACTAGAGCCCAGCGGGGTTTTCTCCGTACCCGAAAACATGAAGCCCCCCGTTAACTCTTACTTTGACGAATTATTTTTTAGCTTCAGTGCAGACGGTACTTACGGTTTTCTTTCTAGAAATGGCGGCAAACTCAACAAAGGCGATTTTGATATTTACGAGATCAATTTCAAGGCGATCAACTTTTCGCTAAATCAGTCCGAGGAACGCTACAAAGGCCTAAACAATGCAGATAAGGTTGGCAATACCTATGTGCAAGTTGCCAACCTGCTTACCAACACGGCCGAGCGTGTGGCAAAATCAGACGATGGTAAGTACTACATTATTCTACAACCGGGTACGAGCTACCGCCTAACGTACATCGAAAACGGAAAGAAAAAGGAAGAAGAAACCTTTTTGTCACCAAGCAATTTGGGCTTGGATGACAGAAAGCTAGAAATCACTCCGGCTATGTTGGGTTCTATTGAAGCCACGCTAAAAGGTAAAAGCCTAAAAACGGCCCTGGAGACAGAGTATCGCAAAAGCGGACAGCGACTATCGTGGCAGGTTATGGTAGATAACGTGCCGTACGCTTTGCCCAACAAAGAAATACGATTGCTGAACAAGAACGGGCAGGTTGTAAAAACCTTTAGCACCAATGCGGAGGGTAGGTTTGACTTCAGCCTAGTTCCCTCCGACCAGGACTATATTTTTGAAGTAGAGGTCGAAGAAATGAATATTTGCGACCGCCTATCGGTAATCTTACAACGCGATGATGTGCGCTTACGCGATTACACCTACGAGGTGCACCAATGCTTTGAACCCTTTTAGCGCATGCCATTACAACTCAACAAGCCCTTAGCGGTATTTGATTTAGAAACAACAGGAATAAACCAGGCAGCCGATAGAATTGTAGAAATTGCGGTGGTAAAGCTTCATCCTGATGGAGCCCGTGAGCAGTTTTATAGCCTGGTAAATCCCGAAATGCCTATACCCGAGCACGCAGCTGCCATCCACGGCATAACCAACGAAAAAGTAGCCACAGAGCCCACATTTGAGCATATCGTAGACCGCTTAGAGGCATTTATAGCCGACTGCGATTTGGGTGGATTTAACTCCAATAAATTTGATGTTCCGGTGCTCCACGAGGAGTTTGCTCGCGTTGGAAAAACCTTGGATTTAGCCAATAGAAAATTGGTAGATGCACAGGTTATATTCCACCGCATGGAAGAGCGAACCTTAAAGGCGGCCTATCAGTTTTATTGCAATAAGTCGTTAGACAATGCCCACAGCGCACTTGCAGATACCGAAGCTACCTTAGAGGTGCTACTGGCGCAGGTAGAGCGCTACGAGGAAGTTCCCAACACCGTAGACGAATTGCACGAGTTCTCACGGGGCAAATCCAAGAAATTGGATATGGCGGGCCGCTTTGCCCTAAACGACAACAACGTTCCCGTTTTTAATTTTGGAAAACACCGGGGCAAATCGGTGGAATCTGTTTTGGCCAATGAACCGGGTTATTATGGGTGGATGCTTAATGCCGAATTTCCTTCCAACACCAAAGATGTACTTCGAAAAATTAAAGCAGATATAGACGCTAAAGCTGCATCCTAATGAAAATTATTTGCGTAGGCAGGAATTATGCCGCCCATGCTGCAGAGCTTAAAAACGAGGTGCCCAAGGAGCCTGTATTGTTCTTAAAACCAGACACAGCCCTCCTCCCAAAAAACCATCCCTTTGTGTATCCTAGCTTTACACAAAACTTGCATTTTGAATGTGAGCTTGTAGTAAAAATAAACCGCCTTGGAAAACACATAGACGAGAAATTTGCATCGCGCTACTACGATGAAATTGGCTTGGGAATAGATTTTACAGCGCGCGATGTACAACAGGCCTGTAAAGACAAAGGCCTACCCTGGGAAAAAGCAAAAGCATTCGACTATGCGGCTCCCGTAGGTCATAGCTTTGTACCCGTAAAAGACATAAAAAACACCGCCTTCCATTTAAAGAAGAATGGAGAAACGGTACAGGAAGGCAATACCAATATGATGCTTTTCTCTGTGGATCAGCTTATAGCGTATATCTCCCAGTTCTTCACCTTAAAAATAGGAGACCTTATTTTTACCGGAACACCCGCAGGCGTTGGCCCAGTAGCAGTAGGCGACCATTTAGAAGGTTTTTTGGAGCGGGAAAAGCTACTGGATCTAAAGATTTTTTAAACCGTTCAGCTGACCTTCTGGGAGTCTTTCTTACTTTGAATTAGCGCCTTATCATTAGCTTTTTTGCCCCGAGTGCTTGAAGGCCATTTTCTAGCGTAATCACATACATTCCCTCCTGTATACGGGCGGGCAATTGCACTTCTGAATTCCCGCGAATGTTCCCTGTTACCTGCACTGCATACACCAGCTTTCCAAATAGATCTGTTATGGTGAGTTGGCATGGCCTACCCACACATGCACTGGTACCGATGGTAATCGCTTCTTCTGCTGGCAATACCGGATTGGGATATATCTTCCAAGACGCTGATATTTCGATTGCTAAAAGTTGTTGCAGTTCTGTTGCCGCCTGCATGGCATCAGGGATGCCATATCCGTAAAGGGAATCGGGTGTACTTACTTGATTTGCTGATGCAATAACGGCTTGTCGCAATTGCTGGGCATTGGCCTCTGGAAAAGCTTGCCACAAGCACGCAGCTACCCCGGTGATAACGGGTGCAGAAAACGAGGTGCCGTTTCCCGAAACTCGCTCTCCAGAAGCTTTATAATGGTATACACTGTCGCCCAAAGCAACTGCTTCGGGTTTTACACGGTCATCAGCACTGTATCCGTAGCTGCTGAATCCGGTTATGGTGCCGGTTATATCCACTGCACCGACAGATAAGATGCTATCGGCATCTGCAGGGCAACCAATCTTACCCCAAGATCTACCACCGTAATTCCCCGCACTGCTTACCACCAGCATGCCTCTGCGAGCAGCTTCCAAAGCAAATTGACTAATGGGTGCCGTTTTTCCATCCAAATCCTGGTGGGAGTGATTTTCTCTAGGGTCATCGAACTCGGTGTAGCTTAATGAGGAATTGATGATTTGAACGCCCAGACTGTCAGCTATGTGCATAGCGCGCCCCCAATTGTACTCTTCTTGGAGGGCTTCCTGGCTTACGTCTTCGGTTACAAACAAATACACATCAACATCGGGAGCAGCGCCCAAGAAGCTGCTATCGCCAAGCACGATAGACATTACCCGTGTTCCATGATCCGAGTAATGGTACACACCACTATCTCCCACCAAATCAAAGGTGCCTTTTAAGCGTCCCTCTGCTACCAGTTTTTGAAACCAAGCCTGGTTTTGCGCACCGCGGTAGCCGGCATCAAAAAAAGCCACCTGTACCCCGTTCCCGGTAAACCCCTCGTTTTGAAGTGCTACCAGGTTATTTTGTCGGATATTGTGGTTGTAAACACCCTCTTGCGCATAAGCAGACACGATTCCATAGAGTGCTGCAAACCAGAGCAGTTTATTGCACCAGCTTACCCATGTTGTATTCTTCTTTGCGCTTAAGTCCACCATCTTCAAAAAAGTATTCGCACGTGCCGTGCTTTTTTCCATATACGTAACGGCAGCGTTCTTTTACCGTGTGGCCTACCATTTCTCGGTACGTATCGCGATCTCCGCTTCTGGGATCTACCTTCTCTACCAATTCCCAACGTCCGTTATCGTAGTATAGTTCGCGGGTTCCGTGGAGTGCCCCTGTTTTATATTCGGCTATTTCCTTGGGCATTTCATTGCCGTAATAAATGATGTGCTTGCCGTTTTGCGGCACTATGGAATCTGCACCGACCTCCAGCTTGTACACTTCTTTTAGCAACATGCCCTGGCTATCGTACATTTCCCATTTGCCCGTTTCTTCACCCATGGAGTGTGCCCCTCTTACCGAAGGGCTGCCATCGGGGTTGTAAATTACAAACTGGCCATCGCGTTCGCCTGCAGTATAATGGTCCTTAGCCATTACCTTACCATTCTCAAAATAGCGTATCTCCTCGCCTTGCTGGATACCTTCTTTAAAGTGCTGCTCTGACGCTTTTTTGCCGTTGGTGAAATACGTAATGGTTATCCCATGTTTTTTATCCTTTTGGTAGGATTCGCGTGCCCGCATCACCCCATCTTCATTGTAAAAGGTCCAATCCCCGTCTTTTTGTTGATTGACGTACGGGCCTTCGCTCTGTTTGTTTCCATTGGGGTAGTAATGTACAGCCGTAGCCTTTCCTCCGTCCTGGTAATTTAAAACACTCTTTTTGGCTCCATTGGGCCAGTAATAGAGAAACTCCCCTACCGGTTTGTTGTCTTTAAACGTTCCTCGGTACTTCGGGGTGCCATTGCTGTAGTCTTTCCCCCATTCACCTTGCTTGCGACCCTGAGCATCTTTTACATTTTCCTGTGCCAGTAAGGCCAAGCTTCCAGCCATAAAGAATATCCATAATACAATGCGCATGAACCTGGTTTTTGTAATGAGCAACGCAACTTAAAGATTTTTAAGTATCAGCAACCCAATATCAAAACGTAAATTTGCACAATGAAACGTGTAGTAGTGGGTTTGTCTGGAGGTGTGGATTCAAGTGTTGCCGCACACCTACTCATAGAACAAGGGTATGAAGTGATTGCCATTTTTATGCGCAATTGGAATGATGAATCCGTTGTCATCAACAACGAATGTCCCTGGGTAGATGATAGCAACGATGCCCTACTTGTAGCCGAAAAACTCAATATTCCCTTTCACGTACTGGACTTAAGCGAGCAGTACAAAGCCCGCATTGTAGACTACATGTTTGCCGAGTATGCTGCGGGCAGAACACCCAACCCCGATGTACTCTGCAACCGCGAGATAAAATTTGATGTTTTCCTGGAAGCAGCCATGAACTTGGGTGCCGATTTTGTAGCCACCGGACATTACTGCCAAAAAACCACCACCGAAGAAGACGGTGTAAGCACACACCATTTACTTTCTGGCGCAGATAGCAACAAAGACCAGAGCTACTTTCTATGCCAGCTAAACCAGGAGCAATTGTCCAAAGCGCTTTTCCCCATTGGGCATTTGCAAAAAAGTGAGGTGCGCAAAATAGCTTCTGAACTTGATTTGGTAACGGCCGACAAAAAAGACAGCCAGGGTTTGTGCTTTGTAGGTAAAGTACGCTTACCCGAGTTTTTGCAGCAACAGCTGAAGCCTAAAAAAGGTAAGGTATACAACATAGAAGCAAAGGCCATTGCCCAGCAAATTCCGGCCGAGCTCACCATAGATAATGCACACACCCCATTTGAAATAACTAGCGAAATGGGAAAAGCTATCGGAGAACACAACGGTGCACACTACTACACCATAGGCCAGCGTAAGGGCTTGGGCATTGGAGGTTTTGAAGAGCCGCTGTTTGTGATTGGCACCAACACCGAAAAAAATGAGATCTACACCGGGCTCAGTGAGCAGCACCCTGGCCTGTATCGAAAAGGACTGCGCGTAAACCCCGAAGATGTACATTGGATCAATCCTCATTACACCCTGGAGCCTGGCGAATCCAAACACTTTGATATTCGAATACGCTACCGCCAAACACTGCAAAAAGGTGTTGCAAAAAACATCGGAGGAGCGCTACACATACTTTTTGATACGCCACAGAAAAGCGTAACTCCCGGGCAATTTGTAGCCTTATACGATGGGAACGAGCTGGTAGGTTCTGGCGTTATTGCTGCCTGATATTTCTGTTTTGGCCGCGGTTTCTTAGGAAGAAATACACCAGAGACCCCACAACGGGAAACATAAAAATTAGAATAATAAACAGGACGGTTTCCGAGGTGGTCCAGGGTTTTCGTAAAATATCGAGCAAGGCCCACACCCAAAGAATTACTACAAGCAGGACCAACGCAACAATAAACAATCCAGCCAATTCCAGCATATTACTCCTCTAGGTTTATGGTTTGGTGATATAGGTAGGTATTTCTGTCGGGCGCGTTTCTGGAAACGAGCTCCCCTAAAAATCCAGCCAAGAAAAATTGCACCCCGATAATGGCCAGCGTTAATGCCAGGTAAAATATGGGTTGGTCGGTAACCAAACGTGCGGGCTGACTGCTATATACGTAGTATAACTTTTGCACCCCTAAGATTAAGGTTACCAAAAAGCCCAACATAAACATAAGGGTACCCAGCAAACCAAAAAAGTGCATGGGCCGTTTACCAAAACTGCTCACAAAGGTTATCGTAAGCAGGTCTAAGAAACCGTTGAGGAAGCGCTCCATACCAAACTTGGTAGTACCGTATTTACGAGCTTGGTGGTGCACCACTTTCTCTCCTATTTTGGTAAATCCGGCACGTTTACTGAGTACAGGGATGTAGCGATGCATTTCGCCATACACTTCTATGGACTTCACCACATCGTGCTTATAGGCCTTCAGTCCACAGTTAAAATCGTGCAGCTGTATGCCACTCATCTTGCGCGTAGCGGCATTAAACAGTTTGGTTGGAATGGTTTTCGAGAGCGGATCGTAGCGTTTTTTCTTCCAACCACTCACCATATCGTAGCCCTCTTCGGTAATCATGCGGTAGAGGTCTGGAATTTCATCCGGAGAGTCTTGCAAATCGGCATCCATGGTAATCACCACATCGCCTTTGCAATGGTGAAACCCCTCATTGAGCGCTGCCGATTTTCCGTAATTTCTACGAAAGCGAATGCCCACCACCTCGGGGTTTTCTTTTGACAAGGTTTCTACCACCTCCCAGCTTTTGTCCTTGCTTCCATCATCCACAAAAACAACCTCAAAGCTGCGCTGCTCTTTTTGGCACACGCGCTTTATCCAAGCAAACAATTCGGGTAGGGATTCCTCCTCATTAAAGAGAGGAACTACTATAGAAATGGCAATGTTATTACTATGCAACGTGTTCTTTTTTCTTTACGATTAAAGCCAAAATGGCGTTGAATATAGACCAGCCAATAATTCCAGTGAGCATTTGCATAAGCGTTTTGCCAAGCGAATTATTGAAGCCTTCCTCGGTACGTTTTACGGCATTTTCAAATTGCGCTGCTGGCATATTATCTTCGGCCGCATACAGGTTGGATAAAGCCATTTCTTTGGCCTGCTCCATAAAACCCGGATCAATAACTCCATAGAGGATGTAAGCAAACAAACCTCCAATGACCGATGCCATTACCAAAATTACCGTAAGGCTTAAGAAAAGCTTCTTGAAAGTGATTAAACCACCCTCGTCCTTACGTATTTTCAACGCCATGGCGATGTAAATAATCAGGTTAGATACCACGTAAATGGCCAAGAAAATAAGGCCACTCCATATGCTTCCAGCCAGGGCCGATGGGCCGGCAAGATAGGTGCAGATGGTGATAAAGATTCCAATAAACGCGGCTATTAAGCCATACTTAACGGTGTTAGTAGCTATCATGGGGTTTAGGATTTCGCCAAATATACACGAATTGGCTAAGGAGAATTAAACCCAGAAAAGAATTGAATAATTCATCATTATCCTTACTTTTGCACGGGCAAGTCTCTTACGACCAGCTCCTGCTGAACTCCCCCAGGTTCGGAAGAAAGCAAGGGTAGGCGGTTGTAGCGGTGCGATAGGAGTAGCTTGCCCACTTTCTATTTTATAAAGCGCTTCATGCAGTACACAGCCCTAATCACAGGAGCGTCATCCGGTCTCGGAGCAGAAACAGCCAGATACTTTATAAACCGCAACTGTACGGTGTACGGCACCAGTCGCAAAAGAAAAAACGGGGAAGTAGCCGATGGCATCATCTGGATTAAGCTGGATTTAGAAGACCCCGATTGCATTGCCGAAGCAGTCCAATACATTAAAAAGGAAATTGAAGCAGCCGATGTTATCATCCACAACGCAGGCATAGGCTCCTTAGGAAGTGCTCTGGATTTTGCATGGCAAGATTACGAGAAGCTTTTTAAAACCAACTTCTTCGGGCTTACCCATTTTAACCACCTGCTACGCGATTACATTATTAAAAACAAAACCCGACTGGTTTTTGTGAGCTCACTAGCAGGAGAGTTTGGACTAAACTACCGTGCTGCATATGTAGCCACCAAGCACGCGCTTGAGGGATATGCCAAATCGTTGCGCATGGAGTTAAAACCACTTGCTATTCCCGTTTCTGTGGTTGCTCCTGGCGATATCCATACTGAGATTTCTGCATCGCGGTGGACCAAAGAACCCAAAGCCAATAGCCCTTTGAAATTACCATACCACAGAGCCGTAAAAAAAATAGACTCTGAAGTAGACGCAGGTTTGGACCCGAAACAAGTTGCGAAGCAAATTTTTAAAGTAGCCACCCAGCAAAATCCAAAACACAAATACATTGTTGCTAAACCCTTGCAGCAGCTCTCCAATTTTCTCTACCACACGGTGCCGTACCGCTGGTTTGAAAACTTAATTATCAATCACTACAACCAATAATAAATCCAAATCCATGAAATTTTTTATCGACACGGCAAACCTAGACCAGATCAAAGAAGCAGCCGATTTAGGTGTACTGGATGGCGTTACTACCAACCCATCGCTAATGGCTAAAGAAGGTATTAAAGGACACGACAACGTAATGGCACACTACAAAGCCATATGCGATGTTGTAGATGGTGATATCTCTGCCGAAGTCATTGCCACCGATTTCGAGGGTATGATTAAAGAAGGTGAGAACCTGGCTGAATTGCATCCCAATATTGTAGTAAAGGTGCCCATGATAAAGGACGGAGTAAAGGCCATCAAGCACTTTACCGACAACGGCATCAAAACCAACTGCACACTAGTTTTTAGCGCTGGTCAGGCCTTGTTGGCAGCAAAAGCGGGTGCTACCTACGTATCTCCTTTTATTGGTCGTTTGGATGACATCTCAACCAATGGATTGGATTTAATTGCTCAAATCCGCACCATTTACGACAACTACGCCTACGAGACCGAGATTTTAGCGGCCTCGGTAAGACACCCCATGCACATTATCAATTGTGCTGAAATTGGAGCCGATGTAATGACGGGTCCCTTGAGCGCTATCCAAGCGTTATTAAAACACCCACTTACCGATATCGGATTGGAGAAATTTTTGGCCGACCATAAAAAAAATAATGCGTAGCTTTTAGCTATGGTATTAAACATTCATCCCGATAATCCGGAACACAGAAAAGTAAAACAAGCCGTAGAAGTATTAAAAAATGGTGGGGTAATTATTTACCCCACCGATGCGGTTTACGTACTGGGCTGCGACCTATACAACAACAAGGCAGTGCAGAAAGTAGCACAACTCCGAGGTATAAAACCCGAGAAAGCCAATTTTTCGCTCCTCTGCGAAGACCTTAGCCACCTTTCCAATTACTGCAAGCCCATAAACTCGGCCACCTTTCGCTTAATGAAAGAAAAACTGCCGGGGCCTTTTACCTTTATTTTAGAGGCAAACAATGAGGTGCCGCGCATTTTTAAATCGCGCAAGAAAACAGTGGGAATCCGTGTACCCGATAATAACATTACCCAGGCCATTATTAAAGAACTCGGCAACCCGTTGATTTCTACATCGGTGCACAATGAAGATGAGGTGCTGGAGTACATAAGCGACCCCGATTTAATTGCTGAGCAATGGGAAAAGCGTGTAGACCTTATAGTTAAAGGAGGGATGAGTGGGTTAACTGCAACCACCATTATAGATTGTACTGGAGATGAACCTGTACTGCAAAGGGAAGGCTTGGGCAACGTTGATACCCAAGAAAACGACTAACCTTGCTACTGTCGGTGTAGTACTAAAACCAAAGCATAAAAAAAGCCCCTTGCCATTGGCAAGGGGCTTTTTTTATAACGTGTTGGTTGTGCTTAGAAGTGCATCATTACAGCGATACGACCGTTACGTACACCTGTGTTAACACCAAAGTTTGTAGTCTTGTTACCAGAGTCTACGGTTTCTTCAGAACCAGCATCACCAGCGGCAACGTCAAAAGAAGTAGTTTCTCCGAAACCGCTAGTAGTTAACTGTGCAGTGATACCGTACTCAAGAGCTACAGAAAATTTAGGAGCGAAGAAGTACTCAACACCCATAAAACCTCTACCCGCTAGGTTAAAAGCAGTTCCGTTTCTTTGCTCAGAAATGTAAGTTCCGTCAGCTAGATCGTCACGATCGTTTCCGTACTCAATAGTAGATCTAGAGGTGTTGATTCCAACAAAACCTTCTAGACCCCAGTATCCTTGGATACGTGTGTTACCTCTTCTGTACTCACGACCGAAACCTAGCATTACACCAAAATTTCTGTCTACTAATTCATTCTCTACTAGGTCACCAGTAGCTGCACCTTGGTCTAGCTCATCTACTAATTGTGTAGTTTTATTAGAGTTAGCGCTCAACATCAACGTGTAACGACAAGCAGCATTTTCAGAATCAAAGCGCTTTCCGTAAAAAGTAAGTGGCGCGATAGGAGATGCTGTTCCTACAGTTGCGTTAGGCGCGTTAAACTTAAGTGAGTTAAATAAAGGTACCGCATCAAAACCAACTGCGTAATCTAACGCTTGTGGAAGAATTGGTTCACCTTTCTTAGATACAAGGCTTTGGCCCATTACAGCTACAGAAGCCAAAACTACAGCTGCACTTAATAAAACTTTTTTCATTTTGTTCCAATTATGGTTTATGGTTGCGGCAAATTTAGTCCAATCCTAGTTCTACGCAAGTTTGCCGAAAATAAGATACTAACCGTAGAATTAACTGCGGTTCCTATGCGGTAACATGGGGACAAACTTAAAGTGGCCAAAATCTTCTTCAACGTACTCATTATCAGCTACTCGGGTGTAGCGTTTCATGACTTGTACATCCTCCGAAGCTCCAATAGGCACAACCAGCTTACCCCCTATTTTTAGTTGCTTTAACAACATTTTAGGGAGTTCTGGTGCACCACAGGTTACCACGATGCCGCTGTAAGGTCCGTATCCCTCCAGGCCTTTATATCCATCTCCATACACCAAGTAAGCTTCGTACTGCAGTTGTTTCAACACTTTTTTCGCTTTAGTAAACAGTTCTTTCTGTCGCTCCACACTAAATACTTTGTAACCCAGCTGGCAAAGCACTGCGGTTTGGTACCCCGAACCTGTTCCTATCTCCAACACCTTATCTTTTGGCTGGCAATCTATTAAGTGGCTTTGCATGGCCACGGTGTATGGCTGCGATATAGTCTGCCCTGCTGCTATTGGAAACGCTTTATTGGTGTACGCAAAATTTAAAAATGCAGTATCCATAAATGCATGCCGGGGTATAGCACCTATGGCCGCTAGCACCTCGGAATTGGTAATTTCCATATCCCGAAGTTCCTCCACCAATCTCTTTCTCAATCCTTTATGCCGGTAGTTGTCTTCTACCATATTCGCTGTTAAAAATTTGGTGTGGAAAATAACCAAAAACCCTGCATTCCAAACGAAAATTAGCACCTACCTTTATCCCAAACTATTGCTTACCGTTATGCAAATTGCCGTTTTGGGTGCTGGACACCTAGGAAAAATACACATCCAACAAATATTAGAGATACCCGAGTGGACCTTAGCCGGTTTCTACGATCCCAATCCCGAAGTAGCAAAGGCAGTTGCAGAAAAATACAATACCACCGCTTTTGCAAGTGTATCGGAGGCTATTGATGCCTGTGATGCCATAGATGTGGTGACTCCTACCCTCTCGCATTACGACTGTGCCAAAGAGGCCATCAAAAAATCGAAGCATGTATTTATAGAGAAACCCATAACCAATACCGTAGCCGAAGCCAAAGAGCTGATCGCTTTGAAAGAAGAAGCGGGTATTAAGGTACAGGTAGGACATGTGGAGCGGTTTAACCCAGCCTTTATAGCGGTAAAAGACAAAATAACCAAGCCCAAATTCATTGAAACGCACAGGCTTGCAGAGTTTAATCCGCGTGGCACCGATGTTTCTGTAGTGCTCGATTTAATGATACACGACCTGGATATTATCCTCAGCACTGTACAATCTGACATTCACCGAGTTTCTGCTAGTGGAGTTTCCGTTTTGAGCGACTCACCCGATATTGCCAACGCGCGCATAGAATTTATGAATGGATGTGTGGCCAACGTTACGGCAAGTAGAATCTCATTGAAAAACATGCGCAAGTCGCGCTTTTTCCAACAGGATGCCTACATCGCAGTAGACTTCCTTAAAAAGCAGGCGGAATCGGTATCTATGAAAACGGTAGATGAAAACACCTCTGACTTTGCCATGATCTTAGAGCCTGGAAAAGGCAAGGAACCCCGAGAAATTCTATTTGATAAGCCCGATGTGGCGCCCAACAACGCTATTCGTGAAGAGCTTCGTAGCTTTTACCACTGCATTCACAAGAACACCCAACCCGAGGTAAGCATAGAAGACGGAACCAATGCGCTGGCATTGGCCCACAATATTCTAGAGAAAATGCACCTGAATGCAGAAATGATTAACCAAGCATAAAATACCGCAATAAAAACTGCGTTTAACGTGCATTGTAAGCTATTTAGTGTGTGTGCAACCCCGGCTTACCCGAATTATCTATTAAATTTGCGCCCCTTTAGTATGAGGCCACTGTTGTTTTTTCTGGGAATTGTGTTGTTCGCTTCGTGTAAGCTCGATAAAGTGGAACCCGTTCCGGGCTTCATGAAAATAGATACCCTTACCACCAACCTCAATTATACCACCCAAGGCTCTAATTCCAACAACTTTACCGAAGCTTGGGTCTACGTGGATGGACAACTCGTAGGAGTTTACGATACGCCAGCATTGTTTCCTGTGTTGGAAAGTGGTGCCAGAACCATTACCGTACAGCCCGGAATAAAACGCGATGGCTTAGCGAGCACCCGCGTACCGCATCCCCACTTTAAAAACTGGGAAATCCCCGGAGATATTCCCGTGAATGACACCCTAAGCATTCGCCCGGTTTTTCAATTAGAAGATGCAGTGAAGGTGTGGTACGAAGATTTTGAAAGCGAAGGATACCAGTTCATCAATGTTGACGGGGCAGATACGTCACTGGAACGCATTGTAAACACACCCGATGTGTTTGAAGGAGAAGGGTCTGGAAGGGCTTTTCTGGATGGAGAATTCAACCGATTTATCATTCAAACAACAGAAAACTTCCAGTTTGATTTTGGAACTCCGGTTTTTCTGGAGTTCGATTACAAAATCGATGGGTTGCTCACCACCACGCTTATTGGGCATACCAACGATGGCGATCTTCCGATAGACTTGGTTTTCGTACCCTCCAAAACCAACGAAAATAATGAAGCGGTGTATAATAAAATATACATCAACCTATCTACCGCTATTGGGCAGTTGCAAGCGGCCAGTAGCTACGATATTCAAATATCGGGAAGCTCACTGGAGGCCACCAACCAAAATTTCTATCTCGATAACGTTAAAATCCTCTACTTCTAAATGCAACTTAACAAACCCCGTAAAGTTGCCATTTATATTCTAGCAGATTTTATCGCTGCAGCTTTGGCTTGGGTAGCTTTTGTTTTTTACCGAAAGCAAGTGATAGAGGGCATTACTGCTATCTCTTTCGAGAACATTCGGCAAGACCCCAATTTCACCCTAGCCCTGGCTATAATACCCGTTTTTTGGGTAGGGTTGTATGCCGCAGCCGGGATGTATAACAGCATTTACCGTAGGCACCGGATAAAGGAATTATCGCAGGTGGCTTGGTACACCCTCATCGGTGTTACAGTGCTCTTTTTTGTTTTCATTCTAGACGACCAAATTCCAAACTATCGCAGCTATTACAAGTCCTACTTCTTTCTATTGATAGCGCAGTTTGTTATCACCTTTACCATTCGCTTTATCCTTACCAACCAAACGGTTAAGAAAATTTTCAGACGTGAAATTCAGTTCAATACCCTCATCATTGGAGGGGGAAAAGTAGCCTGGGATACGATCCAAGAAATTGAGAATATCAAAAACTACCCGGGCTATCGTTTTGTTGGTTATTTAGCCGTTAACGGAGCCGATCGTTACTTAACCAATATGGGGCTGCCCCATCTGGGTTCTTTAAAACACCTCAAGCAAATCATAGCAGAGCAAAACATCGAGGAAGTGATGATTGCCATCGACTCTTCTGAGCACAAGAACATCGGTAAAATCCTTACTTCACTAGAAGATATCGATATCAACATCAAGGTCATCCCAGATATGTATGATATTATGGCTGGATCCGTGAAAATGACTAGCATTTTTGGCGCCCCGCTGATCGAAGTAAACCCCGAGCTAATGACCTCCTGGGAGTTTACCATGAAGCGCTTGTTCGACATCGTTGTGTCGCTCATTGCCTTGTTATTTCTCTCCCCGGTGTATCTGGTTCTTGCGTTCTTGGTAAAGTTAAGCTCTAAAGGACCGGTATTCTTTACCCAACAACGCGTGGGGCATCACAAGAAGCCCTTCTCTATTATTAAGTTCCGTACCATGTACGTGAATTCGGAAGCCAAAGGACCGCAGTTATCCAGTAAAAACGATCCAAGAATTACCCCTATCGGCCGTTTTCTACGAAGAACCCGGTTGGATGAAATTCCGCAATTTCTGAACGTGCTCAAGGGCGACATGTCCATCGTAGGCCCAAGACCCGAACGACAGTTTTACATAGACCAAATTGTAGAGCGTGCACCGCACTACATGCACCTATTAAAGGTGAAACCAGGTATCACTTCTTGGGGGCAAGTAAAATACGGCTATGCCGAAAACGTAGACCAAATGGTACAGCGTTTAAAATACGATTTGCTTTACATAGAGAACATGTCGCTTGCGTTAGACATTAAAATTTTGTTTTATACCGTATTAATCATTTTAAAAGGAGCAGGAAAATAAAACCCAATACAACATGAAAAACATATCCGTTATTGGTGCTGGTACCATGGGCAATGGTATAGCACACGTTTTTGCACAGCATGGTTACGAGGTTACCCTAATTGATATTTCTGCTGAAGCACTCACCAATGCTTTGGGAAAAATTGAGAAAAACCTCGATCGTCAGGTAAAAAAAGAAATCCTTTCTGAAGCAGATAAGACTGCAACTTTAGGGAGAATAGCCACTTCGCAAAGCATTGCAGAAGGCGTAAAAAATGCCGACCTGGTAGTAGAGGCTGCAACCGAGAATTTAGATCTTAAACTAAAGATCTTTGGTGAAATTGACCTAAACGCACCGCACAGTGCTATTTTGGCTTCCAACACCTCATCGATTTCTATAACAAAAATAGCTTCGGTAACCACACGCCCAGAGCAGGTAATTGGTATGCACTTTATGAACCCAGTGCCAGTAATGAAATTGGTGGAGGTTATTCGTGGTTACGCTACATCCGATGCAGTTACAGAAAAAGTACTGGATCTTTCTAAGTCACTTAAGAAAATACCCGTAGAGGTAAATGATTATCCTGGCTTTGTTGCAAACCGCATTTTAATGCCCATGATTAATGAGGCAATCTACAGCCTGTACGAAGGCGTAGCCGGTGTAGAAGAAATTGACACCGTAATGAAGCTGGGTATGGCACACCCGATGGGCCCATTACAGCTAGCCGATTTTATTGGTTTGGATGTTTGCAAAAGCATTTTGGATGTATTGCACGAAGGATTCGGAAACCCAAAGTACGCGCCATGCCCCCTATTGGTAAATATGGTAACCGCTGGAAAGCTCGGTGCTAAAAGTGGCGAAGGATTCTACAAATACACTCCAGGCTCAAAGGAGTTGACCGTATCCGACAAGTTTCGTTCAAAAGAATTGGTGTAACTGCTAAGGCACATCGAAAAAATAAATAAATTCATCGAGGGAAACCGGAGGGACAACCGCCACCGTGTTTCCCTCGTCTGTTTTATATGATTGCTATGCGCTACCTATTTACCTTTTGCCTGTACGCTTCCACACTCCTCTTCTTTTCTTGTAAAAAGGAGACTAAAGTTACCAACGTAAGCATCGAAGAAGCTGGTAAAAACCGCAACACCGATGAGGGCAACAGCATTCCCTCCTACACAGAGGTGCCTACCCTAGTGCTAGACAATTACGTAAACCGCATCTTTATAGATTTAGTAGGAAGAGAGCCTTCGGATGATGAATTGCGGAATTACGTGGATTACCTCAAAGCCGAAGATCTGAGCCGAGCATCCAGAGATTCGCTCATTCGCTACGTACAAAGAGACACTACAGATCGCGTATTGGGTCGCTACAAAGAAGCTTATTGCACTTGGCTCTATGAAAAGGCCAAAGGGCGTTTTTATGTAGAGCTTGGAAAAGACCAAGATTTTAGAAAAGCCATAAATAAATTAATCAACGACAACGGAGGCGATACCGCGGATGCTGAATTCCCAGGAGAAGCCATTGCAGAAATACTAAAACTGCAAAGCGTTTTGGACTCAAGAGATCGCTTTTGCCGTGGCGAAATTGGCATCAACGACATGATGATGTACATGATCTTTAATGCCAACTACGATGAAATTAACATGCAAAACGTAAATTACGTAAGAGCATGCTTTAATGACCTACAGTACCGCATTATTGATACAGAGCAACTCAACCGCTACGCGCAGGCGCTTAACTTGCAAGAGACCGAGTACGTTTATGGTATGCCCTTTCAAAACAAAGGAGAATTTGCCTATAACATGACCCATGCATGGCAGTTTTACGATGGTTTTGCTCGCTGGACCTACCTAACGTTTATGCAGCGCGAACCCAATCCAGATGAAGTAGCTCAAGTAATTGAACTGCTGAGCCAAGATTCGCGCATCGATTTTTTCCAACAGTTACAACGCATACTCATGGTAACCGATGAATATGCCCGCTTTAGATACGTAAGATCCTAACCATGAAAAGGACCAACATTATATTCAGCACCTTCTTTCTTTCGCTACTGGTTATTGTGGCCTGTAAGAAAGATGAAGATACCCTGTACCAAATAAATCCCGTAACGGTGTATCCGCAAGGTACTTTGTACAGCAACGAAGGCGACTTCGACACCGACAATCTTACGGGTGTATATTCTGGAAAAGGAAAATTAAAAACGCACGAGCAATACATAGCGGTGCTCTACTCTAATATTTTTAGAAGAGGCATTACCGTAAATGAGCTCAACGATGCACGAGATGCACTGTACTCTTTGGGAGACAAGCAGTTGGGATATGAAATCTTAGTCGTAAATTACTTGGAGCGCCCCGATGCTATCATCCCGAGTGATGACTTTATGCGTCAGTATCCCGACTCATTCCTTACCGAAGTCTACAACCGCTATTTTGTTCGTGAAATATCGGAAGCAGAACGCACCTGGATGCGCAACTACATTGAAGACAACAGAGATGAAGTAGGCGTAGAAGAAGTGATTGCCGCAGTGGCTTTGTCTAACGAATTTAAAATATACTAGCATGAAGCGCAGAGAGTTTATAAAAAAGACCGGTTTAGCTGGAGCTGCGGCTATTTCTGTTCCTTACATCTTACCCTCGGGCAGGTTGTTTGCCCAAACTGGAAACCGTAAGGCAGAGCACGTAATTTTAGCCATGTATGGTGGTGGCATACGCCAGCAGGAATCTATTTTACAGCGCTATTTAGCAGACAGTCAGGGTGTACCCATTGAAGGGAACATCATGATTAACTTATTCAACGGGGAGCAACCCGAGGATAAAATTGTGTACGGTACCGATGGTTTTTTGCCTGGAGATACTCCGCGTCCTAAAGTTTTAGACCAAACCATACAGTCTACTGGAACTACCTTTAGAGAAGTTACCGCCAGCGCAGCGGGGCACTACAACGGGTTCCTTACCATGCTGCAAGGAAACACCAATTTCAACCAAGCACTAAGAGAGCGCCCATACTCTCCTACCGTATTTGAATACATAAGACGCCATGCTGGAGAGAAAGCATCGGATGTTTGGTTTATCGGAGAAAGTATTTTTAACTCCTTTCCATTACTCAACGCCTCTACTCACTCCGATTACGGCATCAAGTACGGTGCCAATTTCTTTGCTCCACCTACCACTTTTGGACCGGTAGGCGAAAGCGTATTTACGCAGCAAAAAATTTACCACCCCGAAGAGGAAATGAGCCACATCTATAAGATGAAATATTTTATGGATAACTATTTCCGCAATTTGGGTGGATACATTGAAGAACTGGGCAACGACCCCGAAGAGAAGTACGAGATTAAGCAGTTTATGCAATCTCTTTACGATGGCGATCGAGGAAGGAATATTGTAGATTGTGTTCAACTGGTATTAAAGCAATTTAAACCGCGCTTGCTTGCTTTTAATCTGAATTCTGGGGTGGATGTGTGCCATGGTAATTTCACCCAATACCTTAGAGGAATCCACAAAGGAGATAACCAGGTAGCCAGCATTTGGAATTACATACAAACCGAAATTCCAGAAATGGCCGACAACACCGTAATGTTGATTTGTCCAGAACACGGGAGAGATCTAAACTCAAACCCTATCACCGACCAAAACGACTGGTACGGATTTGACCATAGCGATGCCAACACCCGAAGAACCTTTGCCCAAATGGTTGGAAAAGGTATACCAGCTGGCGCGGAATTGGGTGACGAAAACAACCCGGTAGGAATGACAGCAGATATGTGCCTTACCGTTGCAGATTTGCTGGGTGTTAAACAAGAGGTGATGAATGCTGGCCTTATTAATGGCAACTCTCGATCATTGCTAGAAAGAATGGGACTTTAATGATGAAAAAAGCACTCCTTTACATAGTACCTGTAGCCCTGGTGATGTTCTCCTGCAAAAAGAAGAATGACGACCCTTTTGATCCAGCCAACCAGAACAACACTGAAAACAACGAGGTGGTAAATAACCCTGTAAAAGAGCAGGAACTGACCACATTTGCCGGGATCTATTCGAAAATACTTAGCCCAGCTTGCGGAAACTCGGGTTGCCACGATGGCACTACGGTAAATAATGCCGCCTTCCCCCCTATTGATTTTAGTTCTTTGGAAGGCGCTTATTCCTCTATCTTAAAACAAGAGGTGCGTAAGAACAACGAAAATGCTACCTATACCTACATAGTAGACCCGGGAAACCCGGATGGTTCTGCGCTTTTAGGCCGCATGCTCGATGATGAAAACAATCCTGGACAACTTATGCCCATTGAGGTTGATGATGAGGGCTACTGGGAAACCAACAAAGAAACCTTTATCCAAAGCATACGCAATTGGATAGCAGCAGGAGCACCCGACCTTTTGGGAAATCCCTACAGTGAGGGCAACCAAAAACCCAACTACGCAGGCCTGTATTCGCTAGACTTAGACAGCAATCGCCTAACGCGGGCTGGTGCCGAAGAGGAGATAAACATTCCCTTTAGCCAGGAAGAAGCTACGTTTTACCTCGCTTTAGAAGACCCAGAAACCAACCCCAGTAGTTTCACCATCAATAAAGTGTACATATCCAACAATTCACTGGACTTTGGCAATGCTATGGAGCTACCACTAAATGCTATTACCCCCTTTAGTGATGCGGGTCGCTTCCAAGATACCGTGGTGTACACCCACAGTTTTCGTCTAGAGAATATTACGACCACCTTTGAGCTTAACGAGGTTCAGTTTATTCGCGTGGAGATCCAGGATGAAAATCCGGAGAGCACCACCATTCCTAATAACAACAGTAACGTAGACGTAGTGCGTTACTTCTCATTTAAGCGCTTTAATGGTTAAAAGAACTTACATACTTCTCTGCTTCGCTGTTGCGCTGGTGTTTTTTGGTTGTAAAAAACCCAAGGATATCGGTGTAGTACCCTTGATTGAACTGGTCTCCATTTCTCCTATGGAAGTGGAAGAATTTAGAGACTCTGTAATTGTTACCATTCGCATTCTGGATGGTAATGGAGACATCGGCACCCAAGATCCCGATGATAACACGGTGGTGGTACAAGACCAGCGCTACGAGAACCCCGATTATTATCACCTTCCGCCCTTCACTCCCGAGGGTACCGAGGTTAAGGTGGAAGGAACCGTTAATATTTTCATTCCTACGCTAGTGCGCATTAGCGAACGGGAAGATAGAGAGCAAACCCGAATCGATATAAAACTGGTAGACCGAGCCGGCAACTGGAGTAATACCCTGACCACCCCTCCGATAACAATAAACGCATATCAAGGAGAATGAACATAATCCGTATCCCACTTCTGCTCTTTTTCGTGCTCGCCTGTGCAGCAGTATGGGCACAACCCACATATTTTATGGGAAATCGCGTGGTAAGCGACTGCGAAGGTTTCCTGGAAGATAGTAATGTGGGGAATGAAGATTTTCCCAATGGATACGACCACAACGAAAATTACACCTTTACGGTATGCGTGCCTGGCGCTCCCAGTGTTACCATTGATTTTTTAGAATTTAAGCTGGAAACTACATCCAGCCAAGGCTTGCAGCTAGACATTTTAACCATTTATGCAGGACCCGATAGAAACAGTCCGGTGATAGGAGAGTTTACCGGGGACCAAAATCCCGGGAGTTTTACCGTTGATCGGGAGTGCGTTACCTTTCACTTTGTTTCTGATGCCTCCGTAAATGGTGAAGGCTGGCGCCTCAAGTGGACCTTTGTCCCACCCCCACCCGAGGAACCAGAAATCCAACCCATCCCCAACCCAACCTGTGGTACCGAGTCTATTGTCATCAATTTTGAGGATGGCATTTCCTGCAGCCAGGTGACCAACAACAATTTTGGTATGACCGCGGGTAGCCCCACGGGAGGTGTGGCCAACGTAACCCCACTAAACTGCGTAAACGACACCACCACCTCGGTTCAGGTTGACTTCACCGGCCCGTTAGATCGGTCGGGAATCTACGGTGTTACGTATAACATTGTCTATTTTGATATTTGTGGAAACCCCTATCAATATTCAGATACAGCCCAATTTTCAATTATCGATTGCCCTTTAGAGGTAGAAATAATTGGTGACACTGCGGTGTGTATTGGCCAATGTACCACTTTACGAGCAGAGGTAGAAGGCGGTGACTTCAACAACTACCAGTTTACCTGGGATCCTGCAGGTCCCAACAGCCCTAACTACACCATACGCCCTACCGAAGAAACTGTGGTTACCGTTACGGTTACCGATGGCAACTCCATACCCGCTAGTGCAACGCGTACAGTTACCTTAAAAACCTTACCTACCGCACCGGATGACTTTTCCATGTGTCGCTTTAGTGGAGATACCAACCTTACGGCTACGCCCGCTGGCGGAAGTTGGGGCGGTGACCGGATGAATAACGGGGGCCGTTTTCGCCCCAATAATGATGGGGTAAATAAAGTGTATTACGTAGGTCCAAATGGTTGTGCAGACACTACTAACATTACGGTATTCCCAGTGAACTCGCCAGGTCGCGTACCCATCTGTTTAGGCTCTGACCCGGTACAAATTGATGGAACACCCGCTGGAGGAACCTGGAGTGGCGATCCCAACATTAGCGCTGGTGGTTTATTTGACCCGCAGCAAGAGGGCTCGTTTACCGTCACCTACACCGAGCCTAATAACGGCTGCCAGAAAGACACCCGCGTAGATGTGGTTGATGAAATTGATGCACCCGCTTACGATTCCATTATCAAGTGTTCTAACGAACCTCCTTTCGATTTGGAGTATGCGCCACGCGGTGGTCGCTGGACGGGGCCTGGGGTGAACAACAACGGACGCTTCAATCCTGGAAATGCGGGCCCCGGTTTTCACAAACTCTACTATACCATTAACGGTGGCGATTGTACCGATTCTACCTCAGTAGAAGTCTTTACCATAGGCGCGGGCAACGATACCCTACTATGTCCTACCAGTGATGCCTTTCCACTTACTACGGGAGTTCCCAGTGGTGGTATTTGGTCTGGACCGGGAGTAACTGCCAACGCAGATTCAACGGTTTACACCTTTAATGCGCCATTTTTTATGGAGCAGGATACCGTGGTGACCCTCAACTACGAGCTACAAGGCTGTGTAGACCAAAAAATCATGTACCTCATCACTACCCAGGCTGAAGATATTAGTTTCCAGTTCTGCGAATACGATAGCATAGGAGTTATTCGAACCAACACGATAAATACCAATCCAGATTTTGGAAATTGGTATGGACCATCGTTTAATGATGACACCTTAACCATAGAAAACCAATTGGGTGTTGGTACACACTACATCTACTATGAGGTACAAAACAACGGCTGCGTAGACAGTGTGGCCATAAATATTAACCTAAAGCCGGATGTTTCGGTTCCAGTAGACCGAGATACCGTATGCCCCCGCGAGCTGGACTTTGATTTAACAGGAACCCCGGCTGGAGGTGTTTGGACGGGTATAGGAATTACCGATGATCAAGTGGGTACCTTTAGCCCAACCAGCATCGGTTTCCAGGGTACTTTTGAGCCCGTTTACACGCTCGATGGATGCACCGATACCGCAACCATTGTGGTACGCACACCCCAGTTAAATATTACTGGTTTGGGCGAGAAGTACTGTTTTCAATACAACGCACCGGTAAACATCTCAGGAACGCCCGGCCCAGGCTACTTCGAAGGTCCAGGTATTACAGACCCAACAGCTGCAACCTTTGATAGAGCCGCTCCAGATGCGGGTACTGGAGAACATACCATAACCTATGTGTTTGGAGACAATGACATTTACGGCTCGGAAGAATGCATTTACCGGGAATCTATTATTGTAGAGATTTCAGACACCTTAGAAATTGACTCTATAGTTGGAGATAGTCCCATATGCCCAGGCGAACGCACTATACTTTCGGCCTATGTTGTAGGAGGACGTGGACCTGGCTCCTACAAGTTAGACTGGACACCCGAAGATTTTGGTGGCACTTCGCCATACAATATTACCGTGCGTCCCGATGCATCCATTTCGGATACCACCATTAACTACGAACTCACGGTTACCGATCGTGGAGGTGCAAATTTTTGCGCGCCAGATAGCTACGTATTCCCCTTAACCATTCACCCTCAAGTAATGTATGATGCCATTCCTGGCCCCACAGTTTGTTTTGGTCTGGATAACTACATCAACTTGTACAACGTGGGCACTAATCCCCTTCGATACGATTGGCTGATCGATGGCGATACCGTAACCACAGACTCCCTTTTCATCCAAGCTGGATTATACGATCTAGTCGTTACCGATGAAGTAACGGGTTGTGCTATTGAAACCCGAGAAGAAATACCCCAATACCCTTACCTGGAAGCCAATATTGTAACGGTACCCAATGTGCCTTGTGTAGACATTCTTGATCCAAATATCTTTATCGTAAACTCCTCGGTTGGGGCTACAGCAGGAAGCTGGACCATAGGCGATATTGACACCACCGAAGTGATTCCTTTTACGCCTGGCGGTAACTTTGAGTACCAATTTCCAGACACGGGAGATTATACCATAGATTTAAGCATTAGCAACGGAAACGGACAGTGCTCGGAGCAGCTCTCCATTGATATGTGTGTCAACAAGATCGTTACGGTGTTTATTCCCAATACTTTTACGCCCAATAACGATGGCGACAACGATGTGTGGCCCACGGGTGAAATCAACGTATTTGGAAACCTAACTCCCGAAGGATACGACCTAATTGATTTCGAGTTTACCATACACGACCGGTGGGGCAAACAAGTATTCTTTAGTGAAGACTTCCCTAACGAGCCCTGGGATGGAAACTTTAGAAACCGACAGGGAGAACCTTGCAAACCCGGAGTTTACTCCTATCGCGCCAAGCTGTTCTTCGATGAGTTTAACCACCAGGATGTGAGTGGAACCATTACCCTACTTCGCTAGGATTCTATTTTTTCTAGGGATATTTCGGTCTTGCGTTTGCGTTCGGGTACGTAGATTTCACCCCGTTCTATTTTTCGAACGATGTAATCGATCATCGCATCTTCTTTTACATCAAAATCGTCTTTGAGGTCGCTGCCAAAAAGCTTGGCTACCCCCTGCCAGAAAAAGGCCGAAAAGCCTCCTTTAAACTCTTTGATTAGATCGTAAGAAGTTACACCCGTTTCTCTATTGATGAGCTTTATAAGGATGCGCCCTTGAGAAACGGTGAGGTTTTTAAGCTCATCTGAAAACTCCTCCTTTAGATCGCGTTCCACCTGCTTCATAAACTTGCGCTTTTCACGTCTTCGGTCCAACTGTGCGTAGGCCGAATCGTACTCGTTTATGATTTCCGAAGTGATTTTAGCGTAGGGATATACCTTTTTTACATAGTACTTCAGGCGATCAAAATCGCTGCGAAACACCACGTTTTCACGCCCATTTTTAATCTCTACCTCGCGCAGCGACACGTTGGGCATGGTATCCCCTCCTACTACCACATTGTGCACCACAACGGGTTCCTCGGTGGTAGATTGCGCCATGGTAGCTGTACTGAAGAGCGCGAGTAGAAAGGTGATAATGGCGGTTGCTTTCATATCCATGGTTAGTAACGTAAATATTGTGTTTTGGATATAAAAACAAAAAGCGTTCCACAAATCTTAACGCTTTAATTTCCAGGAAGAAAGCGCATCCTGCGTGAGGTGCGCGCCTGTTTTCACCCGCTCCTTTTGATCTTCAAAAATGACCTTCGCCATCATGGCAGCCACTTGCATTTCCTCGGGATCCTTAGCCTCCAACATTTCGGGCTTAAAGTGCTCTTTTACAAAGTTGGTATCAAAATCACCGCTTACAAATGCGGGGTGTTTTAGCGTAAATGCACAAAAGGGTAAGGTGGTTTCAATACCCGTAATGCGATAAGATTCTATGGCACGCAAGGTGCGGGTAATGGCCTCTTGTCTATCGGCTCCATGTACTACCAGCTTGGCAATCATGGGATCGTAGTGGATGGGAATGTTCATGCCTTCCTCAAAACCGTCATCCACCCGAACACCACTGCCTTTGGGTACTTTATAGGTTTCTAATTTTCCAATATCGGGTAGGAAGTTGTTGGTAGGATCTTCGGCATACACGCGCACCTCAATGGCGTGGCCGTTAATTTTTAAGTCTTCCTGGGTAAAAGGCAGTTCCTTTCCACGCGCTACTTCTATTTGCTCGCGCACTAAATCTACGCCTGTAATCATTTCCGTTACAGGATGCTCTACCTGCAAGCGCGTATTCATTTCCAGGAAATAGAAATTAAGATCGGCATCCACTAGAAATTCCACGGTACCAGCACCCACGTAATTGCACGCCTTGGCCACATTCACTGCAGCTTCGCCCATTTTCTTACGCAGTTCGGGGGTTAACACTGCACTGGGTGCTTCCTCAATCACCTTTTGGTGCCTACGCTGCACGCTGCATTCACGCTCAAACAGGTACACGCAGTTGCCATGCGTATCGGCCAATACTTGAATTTCGATATGGCGTGGTTTGGTAACAAACTTTTCTATAAACACCGCGCCATTTCCAAACGCTGATTTCGCCTCGCTAATGGCACGCTCCATCCCTTCATTGAGGTCTTCCTCGCGTTCTACGATGCGCATTCCTTTTCCACCACCACCGGCAGAAGCTTTTACCAAAATGGGGAAACCAATAGACTTGGCAATCGATTTGGCTTTCGCGATATCATCAATGGCGCCATCGGAACCGGGAACTAAAGGCGTGTCGTATTGCTTTACCGCTTCTTTTGCCGAAAGCTTGTCGCCCATCACCTCCATCGATTCGGGCTTGGGACCAATAAAAGTGATACCGGCATCGGTTACTTTTTTCGCAAAAGCGGCATTTTCAGATAAAAAACCATAGCCTGGATGAATTCCATCGGCACCCGACTCTTGGGCTATGCGCAGTACCTTATCCATATCCAGGTAGCTGAACTTAGAGGCACTGGGACCAATGTGGTAGGCCTCATCTGCAAAACGCACAAACGGGGCGGTTCTATCGGCATCCGAAAAAATGGCTACCGTTTTTATGCCCATATCCTTAGCAGTACGCATAATGCGCAGCGCTATCTCTCCTCTATTGGCAACAAGTATCTTATTCATAGTATCTGGCTTCTATCAAAAGGGCTAAAATAACAATTGTTGTTTGGTAACCGCGTTAGGGCTTAGGAAGTGAAAAGTCTATATTTGCCGCCTTGTTTAAAGAACAATGTTTTACCATGGTGAAGATAACGCTACCAGACGGAAGCACACGAAGTTTTGAAAATGCGGTAAGCGGCCTGGATGTGGCTAAGGATATTAGCGAAGGTTTAGCACGCAATGTACTTGCAGCAGAGGTTAATGGAGAAGTATGGGATGCCACCCGCCCCATTACGGAAGATGCTACGGTAAAACTACTTACCTGGACTGACGATAACGGGAAAATGGCCTTTTGGCACTCCTCAGCCCACCTTATGGCGGAGGCATTGCAAGAGCTGTATCCGGATGTAAAATTTGCCATTGGTCCCCCCATAGAAAACGGGTTCTACTACGATATTGACTTGGGAGAACAAAAGCTTACCGAAGGCGATTTACCTAAGATTGAAAAGAAAATGCAGGAGTTGGCAGGAAAAGCAAATGCCTACGAGCGCATAGAAATGCCCAAGGCTGAGGCCATCTCTTATTTTGAGGAAAAAGGCGACCCGTATAAGCTGGAATTGTTGGAAGATCTTGAAGATGGCTCCATTACGTTTTATAAGCAGGGCGAATTTACCGACTTGTGCCGCGGACCCCACATTCCACACACCAAATACATAAAGGCCATAAAGCTTTTAAATGTAGCCGGTGCCTACTGGCGTGGCGATGAAAACCGCCAGCAGCTTACGCGCATCTATGGAATTACCTTCCCCAAAAAGAAAGAGCTTACCGAGTACCTAGAACTACTGGAGGAAGCAAAAAAGCGCGACCACAGAAAACTGGGTAAAGAGCTGGACCTTTTTACCTTCTCGGAGCGTGTAGGACAAGGCTTGCCACTTTGGTTGCCCAAAGGAGCCGAATTGCGCGAGCGCCTTATAGAGTTTATGCGTACTGCCCAAAAGCGCAGTGGCTACGATGGTGTGGTATCTCCGCACATTGGACACAAAGACCTCTACGTATGCTCGGGCCACTACGCCAAGTACGGGGAAGATTCTTTCCAACCGATAAACACACCCAACGAGGGCGAAGAGTTTCTTTTGAAACCCATGAACTGCCCGCACCACTGCGAGATATTTGCGAGCCGACCTCGCTCCTACAAAGACTTACCCATACGCTTTGCAGAATTTGGTACCGTGTACCGCTACGAACAAAGTGGGGAGCTGCACGGATTAACGCGCGTACGTGGCTTTACCCAGGATGATGCCCACATCTTTTGCATGCCCGAGCAAGTAAAAGACGAGTTTAAAAAGGTCATCCACCTCATAATGCACGTGTTTAAAAGCCTTGGGTTTGAGGACTACACGGCACAGGTATCTTTGCGCGATCAAGACGATCACTCCAAATATATTGGCTCTGAAGAAAACTGGGAAAAGGCCGAAAACGCCATTGTAGAGGCGGCCCAAGAAGAAGGACTGAACTACGTGGTGGAATACAACGAAGCCGCTTTTTACGGTCCCAAGCTCGATTTTATGGTGAAAGACGCCCTGGGTAGAAAGTGGCAATTGGGAACCATACAGGTAGACTACACCCTACCCGAGCGCTTTGAATTGGAATACGTTGGAAGCGACAATGCCAAGCACCGCCCGGTAATGATACACCGCGCACCCTTTGGATCTTTGGAGCGTTTTATCGCTATTTTAATAGAACATACCGAAGGAAAACTCCCATTGTGGTTGGCACCGGAACAGGCTATTGTGTTACCCATTAGTGAAAAGGTGAACGACTACGCAACGGAAGTTTCATATCTGCTAAATAATTCCGAAATTCGCGGCCTTGTTGATTCCCGTAATGAAAAAATAGGGAAGAAAATTAGAGAAGCCGAACTAAAACGCATCCCCTACATGCTTATTGTTGGAGAACAAGAAGCCAAGGAAGGTGTAGTTTCAGTACGGAAGCAAGGTGAAGGTGACTTAGGAACGATGACTGTTGAAGCCTTTGCTGAGATCATAAATGCAGAAGTAAAAGAAGTATTAGCGTATAACCCGAAAAAGTAAATAGAAACACAAACCACATAATTTGAGGCCAAGAAGAAAACCGTTTACTCCGCGAAAAAAAAGCAATCCACATAAAATTAATGAGGAAATTGATGCTCCCAAGGTACGCTTGGTGGGCGATAACGTAGAAGTTGGGGTATACTCCAACAAAGAAGCGTATAAAATAGCGGAAGACCTGGGGCTGGACTTAGTGGAAATATCTCCCAAAGCAGAACCCCCTGTTTGTAAGGCAATTGATTACAAGAAATTCTTGTACGAGCAAAAGCGCAAGCAAAAAGAGCTAAAAGCCAAGCAGTCTAAGGTTACGGTAAAAGAAATACGTTTTGGTCCCAATACCGATGATCACGACTTTAACTTTAAGCTAAACCACGCTAAGAAATTCTTAGAAGAAGGCTCTAAAGTAAAGGCGTATGTGTTTTTTAAAGGGCGTACCATTGTATTTAAGGAGCGCGGTGAAATTTTACTTTTAAAGTTTGCCCAGGCACTAGAGGAATACGGAACGGTAGAGAGCATGCCGAAGTTAGAAGGGAAACGCATGATTATGATGTTTACCCCGAAGACGAATAAGAAGTAAGGAAATAAGTAGCGGATAGAAATAAGTGAGTTATGCCAAAAATGAAAACCAACTCCAGTGCTAAAAAGCGTTTTACGCTAACCGGCTCTGGAAAAATTAAGCGTAAGCACGCTTTTAAAAGCCACATCTTGACTAAAAAGGAAACTACGCAGAAGCGTAACCTTACCAAAAGCGGTTTGGTACACAAGTCAGATGAAACCAATGTGAAGTTAATGCTTCGAATGAAGTAAGCATTACGGTTACAGTTAAACAACCCGGTATTGCGTAACAAGAAAGGGAAACCCTTCACGTACTGCCAAAAACTTTAAAGAAATGCCAAGATCAGTAAACCACGTAGCGTCAAAGGCGCGCAGAAAAAAAATCCTTAAGCAGGCTAAAGGATTTTACGGACGTAGAAAAAACGTTTGGACCGTATCTAAGAATGCGGTAGAAAAAAGTATGCTGTATGCATACACCGGCCGTAAGCAAAAGAAAAGAAACTTCCGCGCATTGTGGATACAGCGTATTAACGCTGGTGCCCGCGAGCACGGTTTGTCATACTCTCAGTTTATGGGCTTATGCAAAAAGAAGAACATTGACCTAAACCGCAAAGTATTGGCGGATTTAGCAATGAACCACCCCGATGCGTTTAAAGCCATCGTAGACCAAGCAAAAGCCTAAATAAATAACATTCCGCTACTTTTTGAGCCCCAGTTCTACCGAGCTGGGGCTTTTTTGTGGGTATTCAATAACGGCTCATGCATGGGTGGTAATGCAAGAATCTTATGGGAAATACCACCCGCACCAATTATCCCCTTTAGAAAAGCTCAGAATGGCTTTTATTGAAAGTTTCCCCGGTTCATCTTCAGATGAAACAATTCATAATTGGTGATGGGCGTTGGTTTAAGGCTTGGATTCTAGTTCGAACCATTGTTGTGCTTTCGTGCTTTTTCAAACAAAGCTAGTTTTTGCCGTTATATTGAAGCTCAAGTATTTAACAATATGTTCATCATCATTAATCTTAACCATAGTATTTGATAATTCTATGAGTAGCTTTAGGTCAATTTCATTATTGGATTGAAAAATATTCTTGGTGTCTTTTAAGCCAATTCGAAAACCGTTTGTAAGAGTTTTTTGTATTTCGTCTTTCAGAAATTTGGATGCAGCTTTTAAGGGCTTAAAATCGTGTGAGCCAAGGTTAAAAATTGCTTTGGATCTTTGTTGATCTGTTATCGCACACCCACATTGGGTATGTATTTGGTAATTGTCTAAATCTACTTTAGCTAGGCTATATTGTGGTTTCTTCCAAGTTATAAGGTTCGCGGAATCGTTAAATCCCCGTTCTTGAATTACAGTTTTATCTCCTAGAAAATTTTGCGGGCTTACATGAAATTTTGTGACTGCCTTTAATTTGAATTCTTCGCTGTCTGCAATATCTTTTCTAATCGCTAGGTTTATTTCCTTGTTTTGGGAAGTAACGCTCGGATACATTAACATACCAATATCAATTCCCTTGTTTTTTAATTTATACAGCCAGTTGCTTGATATTGCAGCTGTGATTGGATAGTATTTGCTGTCTGGTTCGGTGAAAAGTTTGCTAAAACTTTTAATGGCATACCAGTATTGGTCTACTATTTCAGGGTTTATAGATTCTTTAAACATTGATCTAACCCCAGTTTCGTAACCCTTACTGATGACAGATGCAATCGTGTCTTCAGACATATTTACGTGGGCATTAAAAAGGGCTATGTTGAAATCTTTTTTTGGTGTGTATTCCCATTCGGATAAATAATAATTAGAACTGAGTTTGTCCTTCATTTCCTTTAAACAAGTATATGGATGCAAGGCCCCGTAGAAAACATGCTCATTCGGCAAGTTAGCTCTTCCTAACTCTGTTGGGTTTGGATTGTATGAAAAGCTACTTGGACTTTGTAATGATTTTCCTTCAGGTTCATATGTTGTAACTCGATAAATTGGAATTGATGTGTTTGCAGGAATTATATTCACAGTAATCTGCAAGCCGTCAAATTTTTTTAGAATCGCACTGTATATTTGCTCTGGACTTATATTTGATGTGTCCAGAGATTTGATTTCTTCAATTATTCTATCGTAGTATTCTTTGGCATAGACCTTAACTGAAAAGGTGTTTGTTTCCTCCATTTGCTGATTGAAATTTTGCATAAAGCACATCGGCTTAGGATGATCTTCATTTACGAATTTGTATACGCTAAATTTTTATTTAACACGGACGCTCGCAACTCTTGGTGAACTCGGACTTAGTCGAATTCACCTTAATCACGATAATACAATGTTGGCCACCAGCTATTATTCATATTCTTCATCAGTCCCCATTGAGTTGAGTAAAGAAAAGCCTCCAATAATGGCAAGTCCAGTCGTAAATGCTTTCCGCAATGATTTATTTTGAGCCTCCGTTTTCTTTTGTTTTACTATGTCACAAGAATGTTTTATTAAGCTATTTATTTGTTGCAATTTTTGTTTCAAATCAGCCTTTTGTCCATTTAAAGTGATGTATTGAGTTATTGTCGGTAAGAAATTCCCAACGTTGGTTCCTTCTTGGACAAAAACGACAACAGGTTTATCAGCCATATACGCCATTCCTGCTTCTACTTGTAACATTTCGGGAATACCGTTAACGGAATATTGGCAATTTATGTCCTTTTGTAGATACCTTGGTGTTCCAACAATCACAACAAAGTCAGCAAGAGGAATGTTTTTTTTCATTAACTCGGCCGGGCTTGTTGGTGAAGCCGAATAATAACCAACAGTTCCAATTGGTTTTATGTAATGAGCCCTTAAAATCCGCTCAATGTACTTAACAAAAGGTCTGTCCTCCTTTCTAAGACTACAACTTAAAAAAGCAGTTGCAATATGGTTTTCTTGATTGTATTGATCCATTCCAAGTTTTGGTTTTAGCTTTCTGCTAACGTTTGCGTCTCAAAACAATGCCCTTGACAAACATTGGTATTTAGATGGCTTAATGTAGAGAAAAAGGGCAAAAGTACCACGCATTATAGGCTTCGTTGTTATCAAAAATCCACAACGTTTGTTATCAGAAATAAGTGAGCCTGAGCTTTTTTAGCAGATACCGTCATCGGACATGGCAAGCGTACTTATGGGGACAGCTACGACCTTAAAGTAGAGAATTGCGTCCACCGATAAGAACCCAAGGCCATATAAAATAAAAACAACCTCCCTGCAGGAGTTCCGTTTACACACCGAAACTAGCTTATTGATTTGTAATGAAATGTCTGCTGCAAACTAGCCCGTAAGGCCTAGTTTGCAGCAGGCCTGGTTTCTGCACCAAATATTACCGCACTAGTGTAGCTGAAAGCGAATTTAGTTTCTGAAAAACACAACCTGCCGTTAATAATCATGAAACCTACCTCATCTTATCTTCATACCAAAAAGTCACGATTGAAATAAATCAGAGTTCTACTCCCTCACAGTGCAACTCATAGATAGCATCAGTTCACCTAGGTGATAAAATTCCTTTTTTATGTAATAGATTTTATCCCCTGTATGACCATACTCGATATACTGATGTAATTTAGGAATTCTTTCCATAAAGTAACTGGTTAACGCTGCTTTGTTCCCATAATTACCGTAATCAAATTGTGCTTTTAGACTATCATTAAAATACACAAACAAAGGTAAGCCATCAGAATTAAATATAATCTCCTCTTTTAGAGAATTATTCTTCACCGTAGTTTTTTGAATTAACGTTTCACTTGAGACTTCGTAATTATTTTTCTTAATCTTGTCAGTATTCACGTTCTCGTTAAAAGAAATCAACATACCATTTTCATCAAAAACAGCGGTAATTTTCATAATAATGCTATCATTTTTTTGATACTTCATCTCTACAACACCCCCGCTCTTATAATTATATAAATAATCAAAATTATAGCCAAATTCATCAATATATCTATAACATTTAACTCTATCAACAGAATCAACAATGATTATGTATTTCCACCACATGTGTGACGATTCAAAAGTAACTTCTGCGATATTTTCAGTTACCCGTTTTGGATATATTATTCTTTTCAACGCACCATCGTTAGTATCATAACAAACCAAAGAATCAATACTGGAGTTTGTTAACATCATTAAATGTTTAGCTTCAAAACTTTGTTTCAGAAATAAATTAAAATAATCTTGCCCGAGCGAGTTTAAATACAAAAACATTAAACATATGAAAACGCTAATTATTTTATTCATATTTAAAACATATAATAT
>CAZVJF010000013.1:0-48050 GCA_964627445.1 uncultured Flavobacteriales bacterium
CGTTCCTCTCGATACACTTCTTCTTGCAAGAAGCACTCGAGGAACAAAGCATCGCCAAGAGCAGAGCATTGAAAGGGTTTTAATATCCCATCAACCCTTCAACTCATCAACCCCTGAACCCATACCCCATCAACTCATCCCCCCATCCACCCATCAACCAGCCCCATTGATTACCATCGTATCTCCTGTATATAACGGTGAAAAAACCATAGCCCAACTCTTACAGCGCTTAGATGCAGTGGCGCAAACCATGGGAGAAACCTTTCAAATTATTCTGGTGGACGATGCCAGTACCGACCGCTCGTGGGCCATCTTGCAAAACGAGGCCGCCAAACGAGGTAACCTTCAGGTTCAAGGCAATTCAACCAACTTGGGGCAACATCCTAGCATTTTCAGAGGGTTGGTAGCGGCTAAAGGCGACTTCATAGTGGTTATGGATGGTGACTTACAAGACCAGCCCGAAGAAATTCCCGCCTTGTATCGAGCTATGCAAAATGGGGTTGCGGTGGTCTTAGCGCGCAGGGTGAGTCGCCATGACGGGCGCCCGAAGAAATGGGCTTCTCAGGTTTTTTACTACGTACTCCACGGTGTTTTTGGAATAAAAATGCAGCCCGAAGTGGCCAATTTTGGCCTGTATCGCAAATCGGTTATTGACGCAGTTTTGCAATCGGATTACCAGGCTTTTTTTCCGTTGGCCATTCAGAAAGTAAAACCCCAAATAGCGTACGTGGATGTGGAGCATGCACCCGCTCAAACCAGTAGCTACACGCTCACCAAAAGATTGCGACTGGCTTGGTCCATCCTAAGGCATGAGGCACGACATCGGTAATTCAATCCAAGCTCCAACCCCCTTACCGTGGGATAGTAAGTTTTTCGGCTTTACCGTAGGGCAGTGGCTTTCGCAGGGTCATGACACCGCGGTGCCCAACACCTCGTGGAACGCATTTCAGTTGGTGTACGCCTTTACTGAAAACCCTTGGGATGCTGCATTTCCAAAAGGTTTCCAATGCAGTTACCAGGGCCAGCATATTCACTACCGGTGTGCAGCACAGCCTATGAGTGTGGCAGCTTGCATTCACTCCTACAAGGGGGAAGCTGTAGATGCCAGGGCCTGCCGAGAATTGGCCTGTGTTGCGGGCCATGTGTCTCGCTTTAGGCAGGACCCAAAAATGACCCATCAACAATTTCAAGACCTATATCATACTTGGATGGACACATCGCTCTCGGGTGCACGTGCCGACAGTGTGCTGTACATCAAGGAGAACGAAATGATTGTGGGGTTGCTAACGGGTAAAACGGAGGGTAAAACAGCTAAAATTGGTTTAATCGCGGTACATCCATCCCGCCAAAATGAACAGATGGGGCAATCCTTGCTGCAGGCCTATATCCAATCTGCACATCAACATGGTTTGGAAGAGGTGTGGGTAACCACGCAAGGCAGCAACGCACAAGCACAAAACGCGTTTCAACGGGCGGGTTTTCAGCGGGCATCCCACCAATATGTATATCACTTTTGGAAGGCATGATTGCACTTTCACTCTATAGGATAAGCAGACTCATCATTCAACTAGGTACTGGAGAAAGAGGTCAGCTTCGGCAAGATTGTGCTGTAGCAAATCGTTGCTTTTGCATTGTATATGCCGCATTGTCAGGATACTTGATGGTAGGGATGTGGAATGCGCTATGAAGAGAGCGGACGGGCCTTGTACACTGTAGTGCAGGTGCGTTGAAGAAGGACTTAGAAAATCAAAAGAGCGACACGGGAGCTCCTTTTAGATTTTCTTAGGCCTTCAAAAACAAACCCAACGGAAGGGTACACAGCCCTAGATTTTTTTGTTTCGTTTTTTTATCAATGAAAAAAATGAAAATAGCTACAAATGGAAAGGTGTTAGATTCAAGCCAAAACTCAATACAGAAAATTCCCCTTACCAAACCCTATTTAGTAGGCAAGGAGGAAATCTATGTGTCCGAGGTAATACATTCGGGCAACACGGGTGGAAACGGCTGGTTTACCCAGCAATGCCAGGCTTTTTTTGAAGCGCGTTATCAGATACCAAAATGCCTGCTCACTACCTCCTGTACCACGGCATTGGAAATGGCTGCCTTGCTGCTAAATATCCAGCCGGGCGATGAAGTCATTATACCGGCCTACAACTTTCCCAGCGCGGCCAACGCTTTTTTGTTGCGAGGGGCTCAGATTCGTTTTGTGCCTTCGCGCACCGACCATCCCGGAATGGATGAGAGCCTTTTGGAACAATACCTATCCTCAAAAACCAAAGCCATTGTGGTGATGCACTATGCGGGCGTTGCTACGGACATGGAACCGGTGTTAAGCGTGGCTCGAAAAAACGCTATCCCTGTAGTGGAAGATGCAGCGCATGGATTGGAAGGCCGTTACAAAGACCGCTATCTCGGTACTTGGGGTGATTTGGCAGCGTTTTCTTTTCACGAGAGCAAAAACCTCACCGCGGGCGAGGGGGGCATGTTGGCCATTAACAACCCCATATATCAAGAACGAGCCGAAGAAATTTGGCAAATGGGCACCAACCGTGCTGCCTATCAACGCGGGGATGTGAAGCACTATTCCTGGAACGGAGTCGGTTCTTCTTGTCTGCCGTCTGAGCTGAATGCCGCGTATCTATGGGGGCAGTTGGAAGGATTGGAAACCATTCAGCAGAAGCGCCATGAACTGTGGGATACGTATTACCGGGAGTTGCGGGGTTTGGAGAGTCCGTTACTGGGCTTGCCCAAAGTTCCAGATTATGCTGCACATGCTGCGCACAACTTCTACCTCGTACTCGGCAGTAAAAAACTGCGGGATGCACTGATGCAGGAACTCAGGACTCAAGGTGTTGCGGCTGCACCTCATTTTCGGGATATAGAAAAAGACTACGTCCGTCAACAAGGTGCCGTTGCAATGCAATCGGCCAGCTCTGAAAGCTTTGCCAATAGGTTGTTGCGTTTACCGCTCTATCCAGGATTAAAAGATATCGATCAGCAAGCGATTATCGAAGCGGTGTCTACCTGGATGCGCCGCTTGGAAACCAAACTCCTGTGAGCGACTACCAATACGCCATGCGGTTTTTTAAAGCGAATCAAGCGCTCAACCACCTTAGCGAAGTAGTGCCGAATTTTTTGGTTTTTAAGGGGGTGGCCTGGGCTTTGTATCAGGGTAATTTAGCGCGCATTGGACCCGGTGATTTGGATGTTTGGGTACCGCAGGATTTTACATACTTCGCTTGTGAGTTGGCTAACCACCCACAATTTACCTGCGAAATTCCGCTTCCAGTGCGGCATATGGATAAAATTACAGCCTTGCAATTTGTACACCTCCCTTCGAGGCTTATTATCGATTTTCACCAAAAGTTGTTTCGACCCTATCTGCCAAAAAAAATGGCAGCGCAACTCGATGCGACCGCTTGGCGACAACGGGTTACTTTAAAAAAAGACTCTATTCAGGTAAATACCTTGCCCAAATCTATTGCGGCTTTATATGCTTTGTTTCATGCCGAGAAACACCACTGGGCATTTAAGAAAGACTTAAACGATGTCGCTTTTTTTCTCCCCCATTTGTCCGAGCAGTTTAAAAAATATACCGCAAAACCCTTGCAATCCTACCGCTACATGGTGCGAGCTAGCCATGCGGTTTCACCAGGAGCCAAACCCTTTCTAAATTTGGTATTGCAGTACGGAAATCACCCCGAAATACATGCGATCAACGGGCGTTTGTTGCGGTACTACCTGGCATCGTCTAGAAGTTGGAGTTTGGGCTGGAAGCGTTTCTTGGCTAAGATCAACCTGCTGATGGTGTATGATTTTTACCAGTATCGCCATTGGCCGTGGGTGCTTAAATCTTTTTTGCCATTTTTGTTCCATGTGGGGTTGCTGAAGCGACAGCCCAACAAACAATGGTTACATCAAGTCAAACAACAAGCGGTTGAAGCGTAAAGAAAGTATCTTATTTGTAGAGAAGGAAGGCGAAATGGTGTTGTTTAATCCAGAAACCGATCAGATGTATACCCTCAATCCGGTTTCTGCCTTTATTTGGCAAGCACTGGAATCCGCTACACACGTAGTGACCATTGCCGAAGCCGTTACCCAGCATTTCGAGGTGAGCTTGCCGCAAGCACAAGAAGACGTGCAGGAGTTTGTAGATAGTTTGAAAGCGGCAGATTTATTGGAGACGGATGCGTCTTAGAACGCTGCTCTACAAGCGTTTTTTACTAGTTTTCGGACTCATGCTCGCTCCTTTGTTTTGGCTGTTATTCAGAATGTTGCCTTTTAAAAAAGTGGTGCAGTGGGTAGCGCGGTGGCCCAAGCTAACCCTAGTTGGTAGCTTGCACCGAATGGAGTTGCGATGGATAACGCAGCAACTAACACCCGCTAAATATTGGCCCTTTGCGAACCCTTGTGTTATTCGCTCCCTACTTATGTTATGGATGCACCCGCGTAAGCATTATCCTACCTTATCGGTACACAAAGGGGTAGCTTGGCAGGAGGAGGGCTGGCATTTTCACATGTGGTTGGAAGAAAATGCCACGGTAATTAGCGATTCCAGACCCCAGCCAGGATTTAAAAAATTGGCTTCGGTGTATTTGTAATGTTGCAGGAGCAGGATCTCATAGCACAAAATTTAGGGCACTTACTGCCTACCGACCCTATCATTGATCAAGGTGCGTTTTTCCTTCGTTCTGTCACCCAAGTGTGCTTGTATTGGCAACATGCGGGTGCATTTCTGTGCAGTGCAGAGGGCATTATAGAGCAATGGAAAAACCCCAAAGCCAGCGAAGCTACTTTTAACGTATTTCGCTATGGTACGGTACTGTGCACGGTAGCCTTGTTGGCGGGAAAGGTGGTGCTGCATGCGGCTTGCGTTCGCGTGGGCCAAAAAAACATTGCCATAGTAGGCGATAGCGGCAGTGGCAAATCTACCACCTTAGCACTGTGCCAACAGGCAGGTATCTCTTGTCTCACTGAGGACGAGATCATTATCGATTCCCCGAAACTTTTAAGTTTTAGCAACCGGGGACATCAACTCAAGGTTTGGCCCGAAGTGCAAGAGCAGATGAACGTAGCGGGCGCCCCAATTTTTCCGGATGTAACCAAGAAGGTATATCCGTTTTCGTTTGATCCGCCGGATAGTCCTACCATCGATGCTTTTTTATTTTTGGAGTGGGGAGAAAACGAAAGCCTGGAAGAATTAAAGCCTGCAGCAGCCTTTGTTAAGATGGTAGCATACTCTAAGGGCTATATCCTCTTTGGATCGCAGTATAAATCACAGCTGTTTCAGCAGGTGGCGCAATTTCCTTCCCGCCCGGCTTGGTGCTACACACGTCCCAAATCGAATTCCATTAACCACCGCATTGTGCGGATTATTCAATCTTTATGAGTGCCATTTACGGAGTTTGGTTAAAGCAAGGAGGAAGTTTGCCCCAGGAACAGCTATCGTGCATGTCAGAGGCCTTACAGCACATGGGGCCCGACAAGCACGAAGAGCACATGGAGGGTCAGGTATTTTTTGGCCGACACATGTTCTGGACCACACCGGAGTCTTACCAGGAATCTTTTCCTGCACAAGATCCTGCGCAGCGGGTAAGGGTCAATTTTAATGGCCGCATCGATTACCGCGAGGAATTGCTAGAGAAAATGGGTTTACCCCCCTCGGATCTCAGCCGCTGGAGCGATCCCGAATACGTAGCCCTGGCCTACCTGCATTTTGGAAGGGAATCCTTTTTACAGCACCTCTATGGTGATTTTGTTTTTGCCTTGTGGGATGCGGAGAACGAGGAGTTGCTTCTAGCCAAAGATCGTACCGGGTTTAAGGGGTTGTTTTATCATGAAGACGAAAAAGCGGTGTATTTTGCGAGTACTTTGCGCGCTCTGCGCCAGGTATTGCCGACCACGGGATACGAGGATAAATATCTGGTAGATTATATCACTGGGAACACCCAGGAATCTAATTTGACTTTGTATAAAACCTTACATAGGGTTCAGGTATGTCATTATGTGACGTTTAGGTCAAATAAAAATGCCAAACGTGTTCTTTACTACCAGTATCACTTGGGAAAGAAACTGGACTTCGCCTCCGATGCAGACTATTATGGCAAGTTTAGGGATCTATTAGATGCCGCAGTTAAAGAAAGATCTCGTTCCGTTGCTCCATTAGCAGCATCGCTAAGTGGCGGTTTAGATTCTTCTACAGTGTGTTTCTTACTCAGAGATTATTTACCCAAGGAACAAGACAGGCTGATTACATATAGCCAGGTCCAAAATGATAAAAAGAGTCCAAAAGATGAGCCATACATCGATGAAGCTTTGGCGTCTGGGTTCTTTGAGTCTAATAAGTCGAAATTTGATTATACCGCCTTTGAAGCGGATTTTTTAGCAGCTGTGAAAGCCGCGGACGAACCTACCAATATGTATAATTTGGGGATATCTTCCCAACAGTGGAAAAAAGCAGCAAAGCGTGGCGTACGAGTTTACATGGAGGGATTTGGAGGGGATATGTTTGTGCCTTACGGTCATGAATTATTAGCCTACCGCATTAAGCGATTGGAATTGGGTAAAATACTAAAGCAGCAAAGGTTCTCTAAAGAACATACCTATATGAGCAGTATCAGTCTGGCTTCTGTTCTCATTAGGTTTGGTAAGTTCTGGTTAAAAGCCGCACTTGGTAATTTGGGGTATTGGTTTTACCAGAGAAAAAAATCTAAGCTGGGAGGAGAATTTAAACATCGGGTAGATCAAAATTACCGAAGAAAATACCTAGAAGGAAGGCTCACGGGAAGGCAACAATTTTTAGCATCAGTGCGTACCTTTATAGGTTCGAAAGACTTTATAAACTTGGAGACTCTTGTGAAGAATTTTGCGCCTGTAGAGGTTGCGTGTCCATTTTACGATGTGAAGTTTATTGAATTTATGTTGGCGGTTCCTGATGGTTTCCACAACAAGCATTTTGTACCAAGATACTTTTACAGGGAATCTTTAAAGGGACTGTTGCCAGAGAAAATTTTACAGCGCAGCTCTAAGGGACAGTTTTCAGAGATAGTAAAGCTTTGTCGAAGATATGATGATGCTCAAAAAGTCTACGCGGAATTCCCATGGCTGAGAACTTTGTTTAACTTAGCCAAGCTTAAAGATAACGCGTCTTACGAATGGAATTCCTTGATTGCAACACGATTTTTTTTGGAGTACCACGGGGATGCACAGCATGATAAGATAACTTCTTATGGAGAAGAAAATAGAGGTTTACACCTATTCGAAGCCAATACTTAAACCAGTTGACCGGAGCGCCTTTGCGGGGGGTGGAAGTGCTGGTAACCCATCAGATGCTGGTACTAGCTCTATTTAGGGTTATAACTTTTTCGAAAATGGGAAGGATTTTGCCTACCTGGATTCTCTCCATATGCTGCTGAATTAAAAGGAGTGTGGAACAAAATACAGGCTCGGTATACTATCTATCAATCGATAAATACAATGAAGAAGCTGAAGAAGCTCCCATATGTAAGGCCTAGCTTAGAAGCAGTTGCTAAAAATCAACTGAACGGAGGTGGAAGTGCAGGTAATTCAACAGATGCGGGTACCAGTAACGTTTGATTTTTATTTCATTCCTTCAGAATGCGCTAATATCGCCCTGTGCACATTAAGATACTTCCACAGAAGCGGCCAACATCAATCCCTGATTAAAACGATCTACTCGGTATAGTCTTAATGACTTATTCTCGTGCTTTTGTTCTGGCAATCCTAGTGTTGGGAGGAGTAGTAATCCTAGTTCTTTGGCAACTGGTCGCATTAAACCGCGCTCCATTACCGCGCTATGATGAAGTCTTTTTCCACAACGTAACCCACCAATGGATGGAGACGGGCTCCTACCTCTTAAGCATTCGTCCCAACCTCTATCCTTTTGAAATTGCTTTTTATGGTCCCGTATACTTTTGGCTGCAGGCCGGAATGATGCAGGCGCTAGGCCATGGCATCTGGGAGTTTCGCTTGCTGAATGCGATCTGTGGATTGTTAGTGCTGGGCCTTGTATTTCTTTTTGCGCAGCGCCTGGGTGTTAAAAAGGAGTATAGCCTGCTGGGTATCCTTTTTCTACTGCTCGATCCTACCTATAGCGAAATTCTACACTCGGGGCGCATGGATCTGGTAGCCGTGTTTTTGGCGCTACTTGGCATTTGGGTGCTGCAAAAGCATTCCCAACGCGGCACAGCGCTGCTCTTGGGTGCTCTGCTTTTTGGTGTGTCCCTGGTCACTACCCCGCGCATTGTGTTTCTGCTGCCTTGGGTGCTTTGGGAAGTATATCGCAATAGCGCAGGCAAGGCATGCATGCTGCGTGGCGCTTCTTTGCTTATCCTTTTTTTGCCCCTGGGCTTGTGGGTGCTCTGTAAAGTGGGTATAGTGCAATACTGGGAAATAATGTCGCATCCCATCATCGCAGGGCATATTGGTGCCGATCTCAGCGTCAAAAAGACCTTCTTTCGTTACGCTTATCAAATTCCATTGGTCATCTTGTGGGGTGCCAGTGTACTTCATTTTTGCTGGCATGCGCTGCAGCGGTCTAGAAGCATGCCTTCCACCTTGTGGGGTGTGCATACCAGCATAGTCCTTTTTTTACTGCTGGTGGCCGAGCGGGCGCCCTATACCGCTATGGTAATGCCACTAATGCTTCTTGTTGTTTTAGCATTTGTAAATCGACTTTTGACCCACAAAAGGAAGCGTTCTTTGCGATGGTTATTCCGTGCGATCTCGGGTTTGGTGGTCGTCCAATTTGCTATCGTTCTGGGTAGTTTTGTCGTACAGCTTTGGGGCGAAAGCGCGCAGTGGCGAGCACGATCCGAAGCATCGTTTTCATTGCCCTCCGTGGATGCCAAGCGCATTTACTCGGTACCGCTGTATTACCACCACATTGTAGCCGCAGGAAAGGAGTTTCGCTTTGCCGATGATCCAACCGAGACCATGCCCGACCGTGCTATGGTATTGCGCAACAAGCCATTACAGTATGGGGATTGGAGAGATCATTTCCCTGTATTTACACAAACCTACAACCCAGTGTGGGAGCCAGTGGATTAGCTGGTAGCTGGTAGCTCGTAGCTGGTAGTGGGTAGCAAACCGCATTGTTATTTAGAGGTACGAGGTCTTCCGCTAATTAGGGTTTTTAAGCACGCAAAGCCGCTAAGACGCAAAGAAATAAGCTGGAAAGCGGAAGTGGGAAGGTCGTAGCTCGTAGCTGGTAGCTGAGAGCGAAGCTGGTCATCGAGCGTCTTGGGATGCTGACCTTTGCGTCAGTAGAGTCGAGATGCTGACTGAGGCGTCAGTAGACTCGAGATGCTGCCCTAGGCTGTTCTGAAAGCCCTGCGAATGACATTGAAGGATTTTATTGTCACGCAAAGCCGCCAAGACGCAAAGAAATAAGGTGGAAGGCGGAAGTGGGAAGGTCGTAGCTCGTAGCTGGTAGCTGAGAGCAAAGCTGGTCATCGAGCGTCCTGGGATGCTGACCCTGGCGTCAGTAGAGTCGAGATGAGAGAATTGAAAAGGTAAAAAGCTGAAAGCGCCAAGCTAAAAGCCAAAAGCAAGGCGGGCCATCGAGCGTCTTGGGATGCTGACCTTTGCGTCAGTAGACTCGAGATGCTGCCCTAGGCTGTTCCGAAAGCCCTGCGAATGACATTGAAGGATTTTATTGTCACGCAAAGCCGCCAAGGCGCAGAGCATACCCTCCTTGGTAAAGGGGAAATGGTTTGCCCCTAGCTGAAAATTTCTGGAGCAGCGCATATCCCCCTCGTGGAGGCGATGTGCTGAGCTTGACGAAGTAGGGCCTAAGGGGGAGGACCCTGTAATTATAAATTATTAAATCCCTGCCCTCCGTTCCACTCGATACACCTCGGCTGAGCCGAGGCACTCGAGGAACAAAGCATCGTAAAGCATTGCGCAAGCAAAGGGTTTTAATATTCTACTAAGCCACACATTCACAATACTTTACCCGCTCTCTGAGCTATGCTACCCGGTTAAACCCAGTAGCAACAAAAAAAGACGGGCCCTGCAACCCGCAACCCTAAAAACGGGTGTAGCCCTTGGAATCTCAAGGGGAGCAACGACACAAAGCATTCGAGCAAGCGCTATAAAATTGAGACGAAGCACATGGAAATGTCCAACAATAATTCCATTTTAGCAGCGTATTCGCCCAACCCCTAGTCATCCCTCCCAAACAAGCACGTGGGACTGACGTGGCGAAGCCGTGCCCAGCGTAGCTGGGCACGGCAGTTCGGAGTTCGTAGCTCAGAGCTCAGAGTAGTGGGAAAATAACCCGGATATCGTGAATTCAGACGAATTTGATTTTAAAAAATTGCAAGTCTGGCAGCGAGCAGTACAATTCGCCAAATTGGTAATCCAATCGGTAGAAGGGAATGCATCAGAGCGAAAGCATTTTCGACTGCTTGAGCAAATTGAAGCGTGTTCCACCTCCGTAGCCATGAACATAGCCGAAGGAAAAGGAAGGTATTCGAAAAAAGAATTCGTCCATTTCTTGTACATATCAAGAGGGTCGCTATTTGAAACGATTACCTTACTAACCATTTTTGCGGAATTGGATTGGTTGACCACAGAACAGGTAGCAAAAGTTGAATCGGAGGCCGTAGAAATAGCCAAAATGTTAAACGGACTAATCCGATCTATAAAGAGCTCGTAGCTCGTAGCTCAGAGCTCAGAGCTCAGAGATTAGCATTGCCCCGAACTACCAACTACCACCTACCAGCTACCAACTACCACCTACCAACTACGACCTACCAGCTACGACCTACCAACTACCAACTACCAGCTACGAACTACCAACTACGACCTACCAGCTAAGAACTACCAGCTACGAGCTTCTACATGAAACAACCCACTCAAGATATCAAACCAAGCGCTGAGCAATGGACAACGGTTATCGAACCCCAACGCTCCCTCTTCCATATCAATTTCAAAGAAATATGGCGCTATCGCGATTTGCTGCAGATGTTCGTGCGCAGGGATGTGGTGACCATCTACAAGCAGACCATTTTGGGGCCGATCTGGTTTTTGGTGCAGCCCATCATGACGACCCTCATCTACATGTTGGTGTTTGGCAGGATCGCACAAATTTCAACAGATGGAACCCCGCAAATTTTATTTTACCTGGCGGGAATTACCATTTGGAACTACTTCTCCGAGACTTTTAACCAGACCTCCAAAACCTTTAAGGAAAACGAAAATATTTTTGGTAAGGTGTACTTTCCGAGACTCATCATGCCGTTGAGCAAGGTGGTGGGGGGACTGATAAAATTTGGAATACAGTTTACATTGTTTATTGGTGTATTTGTGTATTTGTGGATGCGAGGGGCAGAGGTAAACCCTAACGAGACTCTTTTGTTACTACCCCTATTGCTTATTCTGATGGCAGGCTACGGTTTAGGAGCCGGTATCATATTTACCTCGCTAACCGCTAAGTATCGTGACTTAAATTTCTTGCTGACCTTCATTGTCCAACTCATGATGTACGCTTCTGCGGTAGTGTTCCCAGTTTCAACGGTGCCCGAACAGTATAAAACCTGGATACTACTTAACCCCTTCGTCCACATCATAGAAACCTTTAAGTATATGTTCCTCGGAGCAGGTTATTTCACCTGGGAAGGCATAGGCTACAGCACGGGATTGATGCTGGTAGTGTTGCTCGTTGGAGTGCTGATATTTAACAAGACAGAGAAGACGTTTGTGGATACGGTGTAGTGGGTTAAAGAGTTCACGGGTTAAAGCGTTAAAGAGACGGATCTCTGTACCACCCCATAAACCCATAAGCTCATCACCCCATAAACTCATTAACGCCTCAACCCATTAACCCATAAGCTTGAAGAACCAATCTCAAGACATAGCATCTAGCTCTGCTCAAAGCGAAAACCGCGAGGTCGTGCTACGTGTCGAAAACCTATCCAAAACCTACCGTCTCGGTCAAATAGGTACGGGAACCATTTCCCACGACTTGAACCGCTGGTGGGCGAAAATGCGCGGAAAGGAAGATCCTTTTGCTACAGTAGGTGTAGCCAACGACCGTTCCCAAAAAGACGGTACCAACGAATACGTGAAGGTGCTCAATGATATCAACTTTGAGGTGAAGAAAGGGGAGGTGTTGGGTATCATCGGAAAGAACGGAGCGGGGAAGTCTACCTTGCTCAAAGTGATTTCTCAAATAACCTCACCCACTACAGGCTCTGTCAAGGCAAAAGGCAGAATTGCTTCTTTATTAGAGGTAGGTACTGGTATGCACCCTGAAATGACGGGTAAAGAAAACGTCTATCTGAATGGTACCATTTTAGGTATGACTCGCAAAGAAATTGATGCCAAGTTTGATGAAATCATGGACTTTGCGGGCTGCGCTAAATATGCCGATACCCCAGTAAAGCGCTATTCCTCTGGAATGAAAGTACGCTTGGGTTTTGCAGTGGCAGCCTTTCTGGAACCCGAAATCTTGATTGTCGATGAAGTACTAGCCGTAGGCGATGCCGAATTTCAGAAAAAAGCCATTGGTAAGATGCAGGACATTTCTAAAGGAGATGGAAGAACGGTGTTGTTTGTGAGTCATAATATGGCAAGTGTTAAAGCCTTGTGCAAAAAAGCTTTGGTATTAGATTCGGGTCATATTGCTTTTAAAGGCGCAGTATCGGATGCGGTGGATTTTTATTTAAACCAATCTGCTCAGTCGGTGGAAATGGGCGAAATAGATGACCAACGTGGAACCTATAAAACAGGTAGGGCATCTATTAAATCGGTATTGCTGCTTAACGAAAAAAAAGAAAAAACAACACAGTTTTATTTCGGGGAAAAAATAAGTGTCCAGCTTGAGCTAGAGTTGTCACAAGCTTTTCTAGACCCGCTTTTTGATGTGCGTGTGAAATCTTTAGATGGCCTGGAGTTGGTGCACATATGTAATTTCTACGAGAATGCAGAATCACGAGAATATGTGGCAGGACATTACAAGGTAGGAGTGACATTCGAAAACACGCTTCAACCAGGGCACTATACTCTTACGTTCGGAGTTCACTCATCCAACGGAGAAACCCATTTTTATTTGGAAGACCTTATTGGAATAGATATACAAGCGGCCAGTCGATCCCAGAAAGGTTTTGTTTTTAATTGGAAAGCAGGATACGTACGCTCTAAATCTGAATGGAACATACTAAGTTGATACCGATTACCAAACCAAAGATTCCTCAAAAATCAATTCAGGAGTTACTCGAAGTTCTTGATTCTGGTATGCTGGTATATGGTCAAGTGGCAAAAGAGGTTGAAGAACAACTGGCCAAGTATATAAATATAACGCATTTTGCGCTACTGAATAGTGGAACTTCTACACTTCACGCGGCCCTGTTGGCAGAGAATATTGGCGTTGGGGATGAAGTTATTGTGCCAGCATTTTCTTACGTGGCTACAGCCAACGTGGTAGAACTTGTAGGTGCTACCCCAGTATTCTGCGATATTAAATTGGAGACATGTAATATTGATGCGGGCAAAATAGACAATCTGATTACCGATAGAACACGGGCAATAATTCCTGTGCATGAATTTGGCTTACCTGCCGAGTTGGATCGGATAATGGAAATAGCCGAAAAAAATAACCTCATAGTTATAGAAGACGCAGCATGTGCACTCGGTGCTCAAATACGCAAGCAACATGTCGGATCTTTCGGGCACTATGGATCATTTTCATTTCATCCAAGAAAGAACATAACGAGTGGTGAGGGCGGAGGACTTGTGGTACGGGAGTACCTTAAATACAAGACCGTTCAAGAGATTTTAAATCATGGTTGGAGTGAGAATAAAACCTTGGAAAGGGCTGGATATAATTACAGGCTAAGTGATATTCAAGCAGCACTTTTAAAAGGACAATTACCCAACTTGGAAAAGGACCTGGCTGAAAGAACCAAACAAGCACAGGTATATAAGGATCAATTAAAGAGTGAGGATTTTCTAGTTCAAAGTATTGACTCAAATTATCATCATGCATATCAGTCGTTTCATGTTGTAGTAAATAGTGCTCAATTTAATTTTGAGGATTTTGAGAGCTATATGCGGCAATCGGGAGTTCAGGTAAATTATGGGGCGCAATGTATTCCTAACGAGGGCTATTATCGAAAAAAGTATAATGATAATATTAGTTTACGGTACCCGAATGCCCTGATGGCTAGGAAAAATGGTTTTGTGCTACCATTGTACCCGGGATTATCAGAAACTGAACAAAGTACAGTAATACACGCTGTAAATAATTTCTTCAAATGAAAAAAACGATTTTTATAACGGGTGGTGCAGGCTTTATTGCAAATACACTCATAAGACAGTTGATTGATAAAAATGAAATTGTTGTCTATGACAACTTTCACCGCGATACCTTAACAGGTAGTGGTTTTATCGGTCATCAAAATCTACGGGTTGTAAAAGGCGACGTGTTGAACCTAGAGAGGCTGACAGAATCCATGGCGGGCGCGACAACAGTAATACATGCAGCGGGTATAGCGGGAATCGATACAGTAATAAAAAATCCCGTCAAAACCATGAAGGTCAATATGTTGGGAACCGCTAATGCGCTAGAAGCAGCTAGATTAAATGGTGTTTCGGATCGGTTTATTGACTTCTCTACCTCAGAGGTGTTTGGGTCCATGGCGTTTCGATCTTCCGAAACATCAAATACCGTAGCTGGTTCTGCGGGTGAGGCTCGATGGACTTATGCAGTAAGTAAATTGGCAGGTGAACATCTAGCACATGCATACCATAAAGAATACGGACTTCCGACGGTCACTGTTCGACCTTTTAATGTTTATGGCCCAGGGCAAACAGGAGAAGGAGCATTGCAGATTTTTATTAAGAAAGCATTGAATGATGAGACAATTCACATTGATGGTGATGGTTCTCAAATCCGAGCTTGGTGTTACGTAGATGATTTTGTGGACTGTATTTTGCGTTGTTTAGAATCACCTAGTGCTATCGGAGAGTCTTTTAATATTGGGAATGCCCGTGCAGTTATAACAATTCTTGGCCTAGCTCAAACGGTTTGTAGGGTATTGAATTCCAAATCTAAAATTGTCTTCGATCCTCCACTATCAGCTGATATTGCATTAAGGATACCGTCTGTGGAAAAAGCGGAGGAATTGCTTAGTTTTAAGGCTAAAGTCGATCTAGAAGAAGGGATTCTGAAAACTGCTGATTGGTTTAAGGAAGTTACTGTTTAGAATGGGACTCTTAGAAGAGCTTAGTAAGCTACGAAATGCGCAAAATGCGGATCTAAAGCGAAAGTTTAATAGGGACTTGCCGTTTAATGAGGTTATTGGTGATCGTTGGCAAAGAGCAAATCGGTTAGGATTTGGAGAGGGATCTAATATTTATGATAGTTCAGTGGTTATTGGTGAAGTTAGTGTTGGAAAAAATTGTTGGATAGGGCCCTACACCATTTTGGATGGATCTGGAGGATTGGCAATTGGAAATTACTGCACGATTTCAGCGGGGGTTCATGTGTATACCCATGACAATCTAAAAAACACCATAAGCGCTGGTAAATGTGCAGTTGAAAGAGAGACTGTAACGATAGGAGATAACTGTTATTTAGGCCCCCACGTCATAGTTTCGAAAGGAGTAAAGATTGGAAACTGCGTAGTGATTGCAGCAAATTCTTTTTTGAAAAAGGATGCAACATCTAATTCAATCTATGCTGGTACTCCTGCAAAACGAATTGGAGAAGTTGTTGTTTCTGAGCAAGGTGAGGTCGACTTGATTTACTTTCGCGAATGATAGCCATTGTAGATTATGGCATGGGAAATATTGCCTCAGTAAAAAATATGCTGAGGCATTTAGGATGTACAGATGTTCAACTTACCGCGGATCCTGAGGTAATTCGAGTGAGTGACAAAATTGTTTTCCCTGGTGTAGGTGCATTTGATCATGGGATGGAGAACTTAAAGAAAACAGGAGTTATAAATGCTTTGCATTCTGCGGTATTTGATCAAAAAAAACCACTTTTAGGTATATGTCTGGGTATGCAATTATTAACCAAGGGATCAGAAGAAGGAATTCTGCCTGGATTGGGTTGGATTTCTGCTTACACCAGAAAATTTCGTAATCATGAAAGCTTAAAGGTTCCTCATATGGGATGGAATTATGTGCGTGTTACAAATCCCAATCATTTGCTCAAAAAAGAAAAGAGGTATAAGTTTTATTTTGTCCATTCATATTATGTAAAATGTGAGGATAAATCGAATCAATTAGCAACCTGTAACTATGGATTGCCGTTTGATTGTGCTATTCAACAGGATAATATATATGGTGTGCAATTTCATCCAGAAAAGAGTCATCAGTACGGTTTTGAATTATTTAAGGGCTTCCTGAGCTTATGACGGTCCTGAAGAGAATAATGCCTTGCTTGCTCTATAATGGGAAGAATTTGGTTAAAACGGTAAATTTTAAAAGAACAAATTATATAGGTGATCCGATTAATGCAGTTAAGATCTATAATGATAAGCAAGTAGATGAACTAGTTTTGTTAGATATTACTGCGACAAAAGAAAATCGAAAACCAAACTTTCAAAAGATTGAAAAAATTGCAAGTGAATGCTTTATGCCATTCGCATATGGAGGTGGTGTCTCTACGCTAGAGGATTTCAGAACACTGTATAATCTTGGTGTAGAAAAGGTAATTGTAAATAATTTACTCAGGAGTGATCCCAGCATAGTAAGGAAGGCTTCTGAACGTTTTGGAGCACAAAGTATAGTGGCTTCAGTAGATGTAAAGTCAAATTTGTTTGGAAAACTTAGGCCATTTGCTTACGCAGGGAAAAAAATAAAACAAAGTTTGGAGGCTTATATTGAAGCGATTGAAAGGTTAAACATTGGTGAAATACTACTGTATTCTGTAGATCGAGATGGGACATACCAAGGTTTTGACACAAAGCTGGTGCGATCTGTTGCTTCCATCACCAACTTACCGCTGGTGGTCACTGGTGGTGCTGGCAGCATTGAAGATATTAAGGAAGTCCTATACAAACTGGATGTAAATGCTGCCGCATTAGGTTCTATGGCGGTTTACCAAAAGAAGGGAATGGGTGTTTTAATAGGATTTCCTGATAGACGCAAAGTAATTCAAGATGAATATATTTAGTTACGCAGGTATCCAAAACTTTTTTAAAGAAGCAAAAAAACTGGCTCCAGTAATACCGTTTAGTGAATGGGATGGTCAGCAGCGTGTTATTTTGATGCGTCATGATATCGACCTTGATGTTCAGCCAGCTCATGCTATGTTTAGAATACAGCAAGAGGTAGGAGTTAAATCAAGTTTTTTCTTTTTAACTACTTGTCACTCTTATAATCCTTGCTCCTACTCGAATAGGAGTATGATCAGAGAAATCTCCGATGGAGGATTTGAAGTGGGTTTACATTTCGATCCGCTGCTATATGACGAGTCAAAACTCCAGGAGGCTATTTCTTTTGAGACCAGTGTTTTGGAGCAAATTACGGGTAAACCAGTAAAATCAATAAGCTTGCATAACCCTTCTATGCATGGTCGCTTTCCTACATTTCATAGATTTAATAATGTCTATGAAGAACCCTTCTTCTCTTCGGAATATTACCTGTCTGATAGTAGAATGAATTTTAGGGAAAAGGATCCCTTTCGATTTTTACAGAAAGTTAAAGAAAGATCAATACAAGTTTTGTTCCATCCTCTTCATTTTACTGAGCAAGGGGTTGGATATCAAGATATTATGAGCAGTTTTCGGCAGGATTTTTTAATCAAGGTAGATCAGCAATTCAGGCCGAATAACAAATCCTACGCAGATCAAGTCGCTACAATAGTTTAATGAAGGTCTTCGTTTTAAATACGATCGAGGCAGGAATTGATGTGCTTAATTTAATACGGGCTGAGGTTGAAATAGCGGGCTACATTGGTTTGTTAGAAAAAAGTGGAAATACTAATATCTCAGGTTTTGTAAACGGGAAAGATAGATGCGGTGAATTAGGAATTCCCTACATCGAATGCAATAGCTACAACTTAAGTTCACAGTCGGATATTCAGCAGATTAGTAAGTTGGATATAGATGTATTGCTAGTACTCGGGTGGCAGCGCTTGGTGCCGAAGTGGTTACTTAATCACTGCAAAGTATGCGCAGTTGGAATCCATGGTTCACCTTTTGGCATCGTTAAAGGTCGTGGAAGGTCACCGCAAAATTGGGCATTCATTCTTGGCCAAAAGCGATTTGAATTATCGATATTTAAGATAACAGAAGGAGTTGATGATGGCGAGATAATAGCCACAAGATCATTTAATTTTGAAGATAGCGAGGATATTAGGACTACTTACATTAAAAACTCCATTCTTACGGCAACCATGCTCACCGAGGCATTTAAAAACAATAGTTTTGCAGAGAAAGGGAAAGTTCAGCATGATGAGCTTGCAGAATACCTGCCTCAGCGTAGGCCAGAGGATGGCCATATAGATTGGGAGAGAAAACCAGGTGAAATTCACCAGTTTATAAAAGCACTTACTCGTCCATACCCGGGTGCGTACACCTTTTTTGAGGATGTTAAAATCGAGATATGGAGATCAGTGCCGTTTACAACAAATGAGTATTCCGGTTACGCTTATGGAACAATTATAGGAATTATGGCACAAGGTGAACTAATTGTCAAGTGTAACGGAGGATTTATTCTGGTTAGGGAGTTTTCGCTAAGTGAGGATGTATGCTTGCAAGATTTAGTTGGAAGAGTGCTGTCTTCAAAGAGTTTTGTTGAACAAATGAAGCAAATTGTAGAAAGGCATAAAAGAAAGCGCCCTGACCAAAAGCTTTCTAGTTTAATTCAAAATCATCACGAATGAGATATTGCAAACGTTGCATTTACCACGAGAATATTCCTAAAATAAGCTTCAATGAAAAAGGTATATGCAACTATTGCCAGCAGTATGACGAAATGGATCGTCAGTATCCCACCGGAGAAGTTGGTGAACAAGAACTGTTAAAACATATCCAACAATTAAAAAAGGAGGGCAAAGGAAAGCCTTATGATGTGGTAATAGGTGTTTCTGGTGGATGTGATTCGTCCTACATGCTACATTTGGCCAAAAAGCATGGTTTGCGGGTAATAGCGGCTCACTTTGACAATACTTTTAACTCAAAGGTTGCAGTTGAGAATATCCAAAATGTGTTAGATCAACTGGATTATGATTTGTATACGGTGGTGGTTGATAATGAGGAGTTTCAAAGAGTGTACAAGTCTTTTTTTCTTGCAGACGTGCCTGAGATAGATGCACCTACGGATTTAGCGCTTGCTACAGTTCATTATATGACAGCGAGCAAGTATGGGGTGAAAACCATTTGGCAGGGCCATTCATTCAGAACAGAAGGTATTTCTCCTCCGGGATGGTTTTATATGGATGCTAAGTACATCTCAACGATTCATAAAACCTTTGGTGATGGTAGGTTTAAGACTCTTCCGATTCTTTGGATGTCCAAATGGTTAAAGTGGATGATCATCGATAAGATAAAAATGTTTAGGCCTTTGTATTACCTGGACTACATAAAAGAGGATGCGAAGCAATTCCTCTCAGACACTTATGAATGGCAGTGGTATGGTGGTCATCATATGGAAAATAGAACCGCTTATTTCGTTAATAATTACTACCTCCCAAAGAAGTTTAATATCGATTTAAGGTGGTCTGAATATTCGGGATTGGTCCGGTCTGGCCAGATGAAGCGTTCAGAGGCACTAGAAAAAATTAGGGAGGAGAAACCCTATGATGAATCTATAACTAAAGAGATAAAGGAGCGTTTAAACTTCTCAGATGAGGATTGGAATAAATTAATGGCTGCAAAGCCAAGACATTATTCCGAGTTTAAAACCTACAAAGAGACATTTGTTCGACTTCGCCCCGTCTTCTATTATCTGTATAAGAAAGGATTTGTTACCAGAAGTTTCTACGATAAGTTTTGCCACTAATGAAGGTCGCATTAGGGTTCCACGACATTGCCGGTATTTTACAAAACCTAAGCTTAGGATTTAGAAAGAGAGGAGATATTGTCCTTACCATATCGGATACTCACAACAAGTTCTATGATTACAACTATGATGTGGATCCATACAACCTATCCATTTTTCTGGCCTCGGCTAACAAAGACTCATGGTTAAGGCATCGTAAAATTCTGCTGGCCTTATTTTGGAGATGTTATAAACCGCTGTATCGAAAATTATGTTTGCATTACTTAATAAGGGACCTGAGGGGATTTGATTACTTTATTTTTATATGGAATTCAGGGTTCTTTAAAGAGAAAGACTTTTTAAAATCCATAACGAGAAGTGGAGTTAAGGTAATTACATTGTTTGTCGGAGATGAGATCAGAGATCGCGAGGAGTTTGAACAATTATATGATACTACTAGATGGCAATTACCAGAGCGTTACTATACTCCATCCGGTTATGAAAAGCTGAAAAAGTTAAGATTGCATGAGCAGTATGCTTATAAAATATACTCAGTACCTGATCAAAGCTTTTCAGCGGTACGAGATTATTACCATCTAAGGATACCACTACAAGTCGAAAATTTTCGCTGTAATATTCCACAGAACAAACCTCCTGTGGTAATACACTGCCCTTCTGATCCATTTGTAAAAGGTACTGACGTTATTGAGGAAACAATGAAAAGGTTAGAAAGCGAAGGTTTTAAGTTTATCTTTAAATCGCTACGTAACCTTCCTAATAGCGTGGTTCTAGAAGAATTGAGAATGGCTGACATTCTTGTTGATGAAATAATACTGCATGGCCCTGGTGTTCTAGGCTTCGAAGCAATGCTCTGTGGGTGTGCGGTACTAACACGCTATTATAAGGCATCACCCAAATGCTTTCGACCACCAGTTGTTAATGTGGATCAATATACACTGTATGATCAGATTAAAAGATTACTTATAAATCCTGAGCAGATTAAAATTTTAGCTAAGCAGGGCCGGAATTATGCTGAGCAAAACAACAATTCTGCAGACATCGCAACCCATTTGATCACTTTTCAGGAACCGGATTATGTCATTGGAACAGACTAAAACCTACGTCTAAAACAAAAATTATTCCTGAATTAAACCAGTTTCTCTAGGCGGAACAATGTTATGTGTGGAATAGCAGGATACTTAAGTCCAAAGAGACAAACAACTACTAGCAGAGTCCAGAAGATGGTTCAACTGATTTCCCACAGGGGGCCCGACTTTCAATCTGTATGGCGCGATCCCAAACGCATTGTATGTTTAGGCCATGCACGATTAGCAATTGTTGATTTAGATGCTACTTCGAACCAACCTTTTCACTCGTCTTGTGGCCAATATGTTGTTGTATTTAATGGAGAAATCTATAATTACCAGGAAATTAGAAGGGAATTGGAGAGAATTGGGCATGAATTCCGTACAAACTCGGATACTGAAGTGCTCCTCCAGTCTTATGCAGAATACGGCCCAACCTGCCTGGAATTACTTGATGGAATGTTTGCTTTTGCAATATGGGATTCGAGAAAAGGATATTTATTTATTGCACGAGATCGGTTTGGTGAAAAGCCTTTTTATTATACGAAAAGTGATGAAGGATTTGTTTTTGCTTCAGAGATTAAAGCGATTACTCGTTCCGACAGAAAAAATTTTGAAATCCGGAAAAAATTTATTTTTAATTTTCTGGAGTATGGTCATGTCTCCAATCCACAGAGTACCTCTGAAACGATGTACGAGAATATTTTCAAACTTCCAAAGGCCACTTATAAAATAATCGATTCAAATGGTAGTGAATTAGTGTCCAAAAAATACTGGAACCCAATACAGAATGTAGTAAAAGGTATTTCTATTGAGGAGGCCAGTAGTCGTTTTTATAAATTGTTTGAAGAGTCGGTTCGACTACGTCTAGGAGCTGACGTGGAGGTGGGTAGTAGCCTGTCTGGTGGTTTGGATAGTTCTGCAATAGTCGCCACCATCTCACAGGTAATGAAACCGCGACAAAATAATCAGAAAGTATTTACAGCTAGGTTTAAAGATTACAGTAAAGATGAAGGGCATTTAGTTGAAGAAATGCTTAGGTCTTACCCCGGGCTAACATCGCGGCAAGTGTATCCCAATGCAAGTGACCTTTCAAGTGAAATTGATCAGTTAGTACACCATCAAGAGGAGCCATTCCCAACCACGAGCATTCTAGCTCAGTATAAGGTGATGCAGCTGGTGCAAAAATCTGGAGTAAAAGTACTTTTAGATGGACAGGGTGCCGATGAATATTTAGGAGGGTATGAAAGTCACCACAAAAGGTACCTAAAAGAGCTTTTCGACTGTAGTGATAGTAGTTACAGTTCTGCGTTGGCGGCATATAATGAAAAGTATGGTGTAAATTTTAAGGGTTACACAAAACCTGGTTTTATATCAAGCCTTAGTCATTTTAAGGCAAGATTTCTATCTTTTTTTAATACCAATCTTTCCAATCCAGTGGTATCAGATTGTTTTCGTAGCAATATTTCCAAAGAAGAAGCGTATCGCTTTACACCAAGTAATCGGTTAAATCATCTGTTGTATTTGTCTTACACGGAGGGGTGGGGCTTAGAAAATTTGCTTCGTTATGCAGATCGTAATGCTATGGCATTTTCTATTGAAACACGTATGCCTTTTTTAAGTCATAAGCTGGTTGAATATGTTCAAAGCTTACCCCCTGGCTACAAAATAAATAAGGTCTGGAGTAAATTTGTTCTCCGTAAGTCGGTTGAAAACCTAGTTCCGAATTCTATAGTCTGGAACATCAACAAGGTCGGATTTGAAACTCCTGAACCCGTTTGGTTTGAACAATTATTTAAAACTCTTGATTACAAAAGAGCTCTTGAAAAGATGACAGACTTGCGTATTGTTGATTCTGATGAATTTGACAGCAGGGTAAGATGGCGGATGTACATAATGGCAAAATATCTGTGAGAAAGGCCTTGGTCTTGTGTAAGTCTGATTTGTCTAAGGATGCTAGATATTTTAAGCACATTAAAGCTCTTAAACCAACCTTTGAGGTTACATCCGTTGGTCTCAAACCCTCAGGTTTGGAGGATCAGTTTATTGATATATCTCCCTTAAGGAATGTCGGTCAATTACATTGGAGAAGATCCTTTTTGCTAAAAAAACTAATTTCCTTTAAAATTAGAGTGAAGACTTCACTCTTTCAACTAGCTCCCGCGTATTTCTTTAGGGGTATATACTGGGATTTAAACAATAAAATACTGTTCCGTCTGCTATGCAAAACTAAATTTGAGGTAATTATTTCAAATGATGCGGAGACTCTTCCAATGGCCATAAGGCTGGCTAAAATGACTACACCTGTGGTTTTTGACAGTCATGAGTTCGCTCCATTACAATTTGAGCACAACCAAGCATGGATGCGCAGCATTGGTAAGTTAAATCATGTTATTTTTTCCCAGTACTTGAAAAAAGCTGCTGCTGTCATAACTGTTTCAAAAGGAATAGCAAGAGCGATTACTGATCAGTATAATGTTGATAAAGTACATCTTGTATACAACACTCGATCATTTAGTAAATTAAAACCCTCGGTAAATAAGATATTAACGGGACAAATCGGACTGGTTCACTATGGAGTGGCCAATAGAAACAGGGAAATTGAAAGATACATCTACATGATGAGTTATCTAAAGAAGCAATTTACTTTGGATTTATATTTAATATTCTATGATCAGACCTACCTAGAGGAGATAAAAGTACTTTGTGACAAGGTTGGTAGTGTTCGATTATACCCTGCTTTAGAGCCTAGTGATCTTGTTGCCAAGGTAAACCAGTATGACATAGCTATTGTGGCATTTCCTAGCAATACTTTTAACCTTCGATTTTGTATGCCGAATAAATTGTTTGAAGCTGTTCAAGCACGAGTTGCAGTCTTAGGTAGCCTAGAAAATGTTGAGGTTGCTAAGTTCATTAAATGCCATGATGTAGGTTTTGTCAGTAAATCAAGTTCCATAGAGGATATGGCATCTGCATTAAATAATTTGACTGTACCGGAGATTAATGAGAAAAAGCTAAATACCGAGAAATATTCTAGCATATACACCGAAGAAGAATCCGTTATTAAGATTAGAAATATTATTAATGACGTTTTATAACTTTTTAGACTTGGAAATAGTGTGATCCAGTGTTACAAAATATCCATTATCACTCCCTCCTTTAATCGGATCAAACTCATTGATGAAACCGCACAAAGTATATTTAACCAAAAATATACAAACTGGGAGTGGGTTATTGTAGACGATGGATCTACCGACGGGACGTTTGAAAAAGCGAAGCAGTATGCAGCGCAGGATCTGCGGGTAAAGGTTTTTCGTAGAAATCGAAATCCTAAAGGGGCCTGTACGTGCAGAAACATTGCAGTAGAAAAATCTACAGGTGCTTATCTTATTTTTTTAGATACCGATGATGTCCTCGCCCCATTCTGTTTGGAACAAAGAGCAAGGGCTGCGGAGAAAAACAAATCAAAGGATTTTCTAATATTTCCCATGTTGCTTTTCGAAGAAAAGGTTGGAGACAGCAATCTGTTGTGGAATGTGGATAGCAACCAGAACGACTTGGAGCGACTTCTAATGGGAGACCCTATTTGTCAAGGCTCTGCTACGTTATGGAAGAAAGAGAGTTTTTTAAAGCTGGGAATGTGGGATGAATCCCTCTTGCTTTGGCAGGATATAGACCTGCATATTCGTGCTTTTGCGCAAAAGTTTAGCTACAGCAAACATTTTGATCTTCGCCCTGATTTGTACATCCGCACGGGGAACCAGAGCCTATCTAGAACTGGTTTTCATAGCCCAGAAAAACTACGAAGCCGGGTGGCTGTGGTACAAAATGCCATAAAGCTCATCACAGCAAAAAGAAGTGGAGGTGAAAAGTATCATTTGAGTTTACACCATTTCATCTTTGGCGTATATCTGGCAGCCCTCCAGGGTCGACAATTCGCTTTAGCTCAAGATCTCTTGAGAATGGCTAAGGAACATTTAAAATCGCTTCCAATCTCCATACTTCAATCAGTCCTATTAAAGTGGATTTATGCGTTCCGATTGTATAAAATCCCAGGAGTACAGGATGCTATTAACAGCTTCAAATTAAAACATCAATATACAGGCGCTACCCTACACAGGGTAGCCTACGAGCCTAAGGGCAACAATATATTTCAAGAGATATGAAAAATGCGCTGGTAACGGGAGCAGCTGGTTTTATAGGATCCCATGTATGTGACCACCTGATTGATAGTGATTATCAAGTAATTGCTTTGGATGACCTGTCTGGAGGCTTTCAAGATAACGTGAATCCAAAAGCTTCTTTTGTAAAAGGGAGTATTTGTGATGCTAGCCTGGTGAATAAGCTTTTTGAGGAGCATCAGTTCGACTATGTTTTTCATCTTGCAGCCTATGCAGCAGAGGGATTAAGCCATTTTATTCGATCCTTCAATTACCATAACAATTTAATTGGTAGTGTAAATTTGATAAACGCTGCGGTGAATGCAGGAACGGTGAAGTGCTTTGTATTTACCTCATCAATTGCGGTATATGGCGCCAATCAAACACCGATGACAGAGGATATGGTGCCCGCCCCGGAAGACCCTTATGGAGTAGCTAAATTTGCGGTGGAGTTGGATCTGAAGGCTGCTCATGAAATGTTTGGTTTAGATTATATGATTTTCCGGCCGCACAATGTGTATGGTGAGCGGCAGAACGTGGGCGATCCCTACCGCAATGTGGTGGGTATTTTTATGAACCAATTGATGCAGGGAAAAAAGCTTACCATATTTGGGGATGGACTACAAACACGGGCATTCAGTCACATAGATGATGTTGCGCCCATCATAGCCAAAGCCATAGAAAATAAGGATGCCTATAATGAGGTATTTAATATCGGTGCAGATGTACCCTACACGGTTAAGGAACTGGCAACACTGGTGTGTGAAGCCTTTAATGCCGAGGAAAAACTGGAATTTTTGGATGCCAGGAATGAGGTCGTTCACGCATACAGTGACCATACGAAGGTGCATCAATACTTCGGAAACCTGTTTAAGAATATAAACTTACGCGATGGTGTTTACCGCATGGTAGATGAAGTGAAAAGCAAAGGGCCGAGGGCAGGAGAGCGTTTTAAGAATATTGAGATAGAAAAAAACATGCCACCTGCATGGAAAAAGTTGGTTTAAAGATGAAACCAGAAAACCCATCCGTGTCTGTAGTAATTCCTGTGAAGAACGAAGGGAAAAAGATACGGCAATGTATTGAAGGTATTTTGAATCAAACAGTGCCCGTTACTGAGATTATCGTTATTGATTCTGGATCGGATGATAATACTTGTGATATACTTAGAGAATACGATCTAGTGAAGCTCATTGAAATTAGGCCATCAGATTTTGGCCACGGTAAAACGCGAAATCTCGGTGTGCAGCAAGCTAAAGGGGAGTTTGTCTTGTTAACGGTGGGAGATGCGTATGCCTACAATGAATTTTGGATTGAAGAATTGCTAAAAGGTTTTACTGATGAAGAGGTAGCTGGAGTTTGTGGGCAGCAGGTGGTACCACATGACAAGGATAAAAATCCAGCGGAGTGGTTTTTTCCACAATCCAAGCCTAAGTTAAAAAGGTATCAGTTTCAATCGCGTAAGGCTTGGGATGCCTTGTCCCCGGTAGAAAAAAAGAATGCGTGTGGTTGGGATGATGTCACAGCTATGTATCGGAGACCTGCACTATTAGAGACCCCTTTTCAGGAGGTTTCCTATTGTGAGGACGCAGTTTGGGCTAAGGAGGTATTGATGAATGGGAAGGCACTTGTGTATAACCGCAATGCTAGAGTGTACCATTACCATAAGGAGGATGCTGATTTTACCTTTAAAAAGTCTTTTACCGTATTTTTTTTCAGATACCAACATTTCGGTTATGTGCCCAAAAAGCCTTTGAAATCTAGGCTAATGCATGCTAAACTCATCTGGATTTTACTGAAGCGACTGCAAGCTGATATACTAAAAGTTTGGTTCTGGTACTTGTACAATGTTCGGAGCTTAAAGGCTGCTAAACGGGCACAGAACCTATTTTTTGCTGAGCTATCAAAAGGAAGTTCTGCACTTGCCGAAGCCCATCTTAAATATTGTGGAAAACCCCCAATTCCTGTGAAAGAATGACAACGCAGACTCCCCTAGTGTCTGTATTAATGACGGTGTACAACCGAGAGCAATACGTTGCTGAAGCTATTGAAAGCGTGATAGCCTCGAATTACAAGGTATGGGAGCTGATCATCGTAGATGATCAAAGCGCTGATAACTCGGTTAACATTGCGAGAGTATATGCGGAAAAGGACCCAAGGATTTCAGTTTATGTGAATGAAAAAAACCTAGGGGATTATCCGAATAGAAATAGGGCAGCCAGCTACGCTAAGGGAAAGTATATTAAGTACTTAGACAGTGACGATGTCATGTATCCCCATTGCTTGCAGGTAATGGTAGATGCTATGGAACAATTTCCGGAGGCGGGCTTCGGTCTATCTGCAGTACCAGAACCCGAAAGGCCCTATCCCGTATGTATAACACCCAAACAAGCGTATTTAGAACATTTTGGTCGTTACGGTCACTTCAATCGTGCGCCAGGATCGGGAATCATACGCTTGGACGTATTCAATGAATTGGGTGGTTTTAGTGGAAAGCGCATGATTGGAGATAACGAGTTTTGGTTTAAAATAGGACGCTACTACCCCTTAGTAAAGTTTCCCCGAGATTTATCTTGGGACAGGAAGCATATAGGACAGGAGTCCAAAAGCAAGTACGCGAAAAGTTACGGCAAACTAAGAAAGGAGGTAACGGGCAATGCTTTAGACCATAGAGACAGTCCGCTTTCAAAAACTGAAAAAAGATTTGTTCAACATACTATCAGGTGGCGTAGCTTTAAAAGCTTTTTCATTAATGTAGGCCTGAAATTGAAGAGCCATAAAGTATTAAGAACAAAAAAAATAGCACATAAGGATAAAATCCCCACGGATTCACACTCATTTAAAAAACATTTATAAACACCGAAGACCGTGCTTATATTCGAGTCTCAGGCGCCTTCGGCTGAATCTTATCTTTTTAAAAAGAATGGTTAATTGAAAATTGCAGTAGCTGTAAATGCTTTTCCAAAAGTAAGTGAGACATTTATTCGTAGCCACATAATCTCATTAATTAAATTGGGGCATAAGGTGACCATACTAGCTAGCTCGGTGAACCCCGAAGGTGTAGACCTAGAGGATGTTAGAGAGTATGACTTAATGAGCCGGTTGATAGTACTGGAGCGCCCAAACTACTCAAAATCCAGACTTTGGCGTCTCGGCTACTACCTCAGGGTTCTTCCGAGATATGTGAGAAATCCACAGTCATTTTTTAGAATTTTAACCAGTAAAAAACTGGGATGGGCCTCTTTTCGGGGTAAGTTATATTTAATGGCGAGTCCATTATTACCCGAACAGGCTTTTGATGTCATCCATTGCCACTTTGGGCCTGTGGGTTATGATATGTCACAGCTTATGGTAGCAAATATTGTAAGGGGTAAACTTTGTGTGTCATTTCATGGATATGATCTGACAACAAGATACTTGAAAACATACTCGATTAACAAATTATTCAATCGTAGCCATTCTCTTATTGCGAATAGTGAGTTTTTAGCAAATAAACTAAGGGGTCTTGGTGCACCTAAAAACAAAGCAAAGGTGTATCCTGTTGGGCTGAATCTAGAAAGATTTAATACTGATCTCAAACCTCGATCAACTAGCGAAACGATAAATATTCTCAGTGTTGGCCGTTTGGTTGAATTTAAGGGGTATTACCAAATGCTAAAAGCAATTGACCTACTTAACCAAAGGGTGAGGCGAAAAATATGCTATGCTATTATTGGCGATGGCCCTTTGAGAAAAGATTTAGAACAGTATGCATCTAAACTAGGGATACGTAGCCTTGTCAATTTTTATGGACGAAAAAATAGCACCGCTGTCTTTCAGTTGATGCAGGAGGCAGATATTTTTATGCTGTGTGGGGTAGAAGACTCATTTGGCCAGTCGGAAACTCAAGGTGTGGTCTATCAGGAGGCGCATGTTTTCGGATTGCCTGTTTTGGCAAGCGATCTGGGAGGAGCGCCGGAAAGTGTAGAACATGGTCACGATGGGCTGTTATCAAAACCAGGGAATCCTCAGCAAATTGCGGAAAATTTAAAAATGCTAATTGAGGATGAAGCTTTGCGAAAAGTTTTCGGGGAAAATGGCAGAAAAAAGGTTTTAGAAAAGTATGATCAGTTAAAAATTACTGAGCAAATGCTAGATGACTTGGATAAAAAATAAAGATACAGATAGTAATACTATGTTGAGTTTCGCTATCGTAGGCTGCGGCCGAATAGGAAAGCGGCATGCGGAGCACATTCTGAATAATGGAGAATTGGTTGCTGTGTGCGATACGGATTTTACCAAAGCCAAAGCGTTATCGAAGGAAACGGGAGCACGTGCGTTTGAGTCCATAGACAGCATGTTGGCTGAAGCCGAATTTGATGTGCTTTCGGTGTGCACTCCCAATGGCTTGCATGCAAAACACAGTATTCAAGGCTTGCAATCGGGGCATCACGTATTGTGCGAAAAGCCCATGGCGATTGATGTACAAGATTGCGGAGAAATGATAAAGGCTTCAGAAAAAAGCAACAGACGTCTTTTTGCAATCAAGCAAAATCGTTTTAACCCGCCTGTTGCCGCGGTAAAAAAACTGATCGATAAGGATAAACTGGGAACCATCCATTCTGTGCAATTGAGTTGTTTTTGGAATCGCAATCCGGAGTACTATGCCAATTCTTGGAAAGGGAGTAAGGATTTGGATGGTGGTACCTTATATACCCAGTTTAGCCACTTCGTAGATTTACTGTATTGGCTGGTAGGAGATGTAAAGGAAGCGAAAGGATTTTCCGCCAACTACCTGCATCAGGGTATTACGGATTTCGAGGATACCGGGGTTGTTGCATTGCGTTTTTACTCGGGAGCCATTGGCACCATAAACTATACGGTAAATGCCTACGAACAAAATATGGAAGGCTCCTTAACCCTCTTTGGCAGTAAAGGAACCGTAAAAATTGGAGGGCAATATCTGAACGAGCTGGAATACCAGAATATTGAAGGCACGGTGATCGAGAATTTACCCGAAGGCAATAAGGCCAACAATTACGGGCGATACCAAGGATCGATGTCCAACCATGATAAAATCTATGAGAATTTGATCGAAGTGCTACAGCATAACGCTGCGATCTCTACCTCGGCTTTTGAAGGCCTAAAAACGGTAGAAATCATCGATAAGATTTATCACGCCATTCGCTAGCATGGGCCGTCCTGTATTTTACGAAAGCAATTTCCGCGATGTGCACTGCGGAGATGATGTTAAGATCGTGCAACCTGTAAATGTGTATGAATGTACCTTAAAAGATCACGTTTTTATAGGCCCCTTTTGCGAAATTCAAAAAGGAGTAACCATCGGAGCGCGAACAAAGGTGCAGTCTCACACCTTTATTTGTGAGTTGGTTACGGTTGGAGATGACTGTTTTATTGGTCATGGCGTGATGTTTATTAATGATACCTTTAGCGGAGGCAGACCCGCGCAAGGAGATACTTCAAAATGGCGATCCACCCGAATAGGCAACAAAGTGAGCATAGGGAGTAACGCCACGATTTTACCCGTAAATATTTGCGATGGTGTAGTTATAGGTGCAGGTGCCATCGTGACCAAGGATATATTGGAACCTGGAGTTTATGTGGGAAATCCAGCGAGAAGAATTAAGTAACAAGGATACGTGGTTTCCGTAATCATTCCTTATTTCAAAGCGGAGCAGTGGATAGCAAATACTATCGAATCCTGTCTTCAGCAAGGCGAATTGCTCCACGAAATTATTATAGTGGACGACCATTCACCAGATAACGGCAAAGCTATAATTGAGGATTATGTAACTAAATATCCAGAGCGGGTTAGATATTATTTAAACCCAAAGAAAGGAGCGAATGCCGCACGTAACTTTGGCTTTTCTCAAGCCTCTGGTAAATACATACAGTGGTTGGATGCTGATGATGAAATTTTGCCAGGAAAATTTAGTGTCCAGATACGCCTTCTAGAAAATGGGCCCTATGATGTAGTATATTCAGATTTTGATATTGCCTTTTATAGTGAAGGTTCTATGAAGCCCTCAACCAGCAGGAAAACGCACAGCCAATACGAGGACTTTATTTTGGAATTATTGCGCGACAACTGGAGCAGCCCCAACAATTATTTATTGCGTATGGAGGCCGCCAAAAAGGTTCATGAACACCATGGATGGAATCTAGAGACTAAAGTGTGTCAGGATACCGAATACTTTAATATAGCTGCGTTGCTTGGATTTCGATTCGGCTATTGTCCGGGGAGCTACGCACTATATCGAAAATGGAGTTCGGAAAGTACTTCTTCACGTTTTGGTCAAATCGAACGCCAAAGAGCATTGTTACAGCTTTATGACCGGTTTGAGGAATATATCAGTTCTGGTTTGAGAGCAAAGAAGAAGCTTTATCTGAGCCAAGTCGACACAAATCGATTGTACGCTAAAATTTGGTTGAACCATTCCCATTCTAAAGTTAAGACTCCCTTAGTTGCTTTGCAATGGGCCCACGTACGTGGCGTAAAAAATAAGTTTCTGATGGTACTACGGTATTTTGGTGTAGATACTGCAAACCTTGCGCAACGATTATTGGTTCCAAGATGAGGCGTATCGCCATTCTCACCCAATCGCACCTCGCGCGAAATCCTCGTGTTTTTAAGGAGGCGAATGCATTGGATCAAGCAGGCTATTCCGTTTCCATTTTTACAGTTTTTTCAGAGGCTGCAGTATTGCCGGAAGACAGGGATCTGATTTCCGCCAATATTGCATATCAGGCCTTGGTGGATATTACGCAAGCACCTTTATCAAGAAGAATATGGAATAAGGCCACCTTTAAACTGGGGCGTATGTGCGTGCAATATTTCGGTGTTCAGACACCTTGGGCCCTGGGTTATGGCTATCCACGATATAGGCGAAAAGCGCTCAGTATCGATGCAGACCTTTTTGTGGTGCATCAGGAAATGGCCTTGCAAATAGGGGTGTTGTTGCTACAAAGGGGCAGAAAGGTGGTAGTAGATTTGGAAGATTGGTATTCGGAGGACTTACTACCCGAAGCCCGAACCGAACGCCCTATTCAGTTGTTGAAGAAGTTGGAGCAACATGCCTTAAAACATGCAGTATTGTGCTACACGACATCCAAAGCAATGGCTAAGGTTTTGGCAAGGGCCTACCAAGCTCCAGAACCCCATGTCCTTTACAATGCTTTTCCCGCAGATTGGCAACAAGAGCCAGCGGCATTTGTAGATCGCAAGGATGCAACACGCATTTCTTTGTATTGGTACTCTCAGACCATAGGTCCCGGCAGAGGTTTGGAAGCGCTGGCTGCGGCATTGTGCGAAATACCCGCGCAACCCATTGCCCTTCATTTACGAGGCAATGTCAGCGAGGAGTACCAGCAAGATCTGGTAGCACAGTTTCCAAAGTGGTTGCAGCCGTACATCCATTTTCATCGTCCCGTTAACAATACAGAATTACCGAAAAGGATAGCCGAACACGATATTGGTTTAGCCTTGGAGCATAGTGCTCCAAAGAATAAGGACTTGACGATATCCAATAAGATGTTTCAGTACCTGCAATCGGGGATGCTCGTACTGGCTACACCTACCCAAGGTCAGCGAGAAATAGCAGAGACCTATCCGAACAATTTTGTCTTGGTGAATCCGGAAGGTTATTTAAAACAAGCTTTGGTAGAAGCAATTGCTACAGCGCCAAGCCATCAGAAAAGAGTGAATCAACCCCAATTCTGTTACGAAGAGCATGCCGAAAAACTGGTTCAATGGTTTAAAGCGTTGGAAGTAAGTAACTAATGTTTCAAAAGCCTAGCGGTCACATTCCGATTATTGAGGGGCTACGCGGCATTGCTTGTGTCATGGTGTGCATCTTTCATTTTACCAAGGGTTATGTTCCCGATGATAGCTGGGCACGGTATGTTGGCAGTTTTGGGTGGATGGGTGTTGAGGTATTTTTTGTGATATCCGGATTTGTAATACCATTTTCTTTGCTGAAAGGATCTTTTAGTCTGCGTCAGTTTGGTGCTTTCATTAAAAAGCGTGTTTACCGAATCGAACCTGCGTATCTGCTTTCCATAGCTGTAGTACTGCTTTTAAATTTTGCAGCTTCAAAAGTATCAGGTTATCAAGGGGAACCCTTCGGAATATCATGGCAGGAAGTAGGATATCATTTAGGGTATTTAATAAACTTTACAGACAGCGAATGGCTGAATCCTGTATACTGGTCTTTGGAAGTGGAATTCCATTACTATATCATGATCGGTCTGCTGGTTGCATTTTGGCGCGGTAGGGCAGTGCTGTGGGCATCCGTAGGGTTGTTTACCTTACTTCCGCTTTTACCTTTTCAGTGGATAGCACTGATGAAGTTTACGGATATTTTTGCTTTGGGGATATTAGCGGCCTTGTTTTATCTGGGAAGAATAAAACAACGAGATTTTATCGTGGCGTTGTTAGTCAGCAGCTTGGTGGTTTTTTATAACCACGGTTGGATATTGGGTACCCTTACACTCAGCACAGCGTTAGTGATTACCTTTTTTAGTGGATTTAGCTTGGGTAGCGTACTTTCTTTCCTCGGAAAAATCTCATTCTCATTGTATCTTCTTCATGTGCCCATAGGAGGTAGGGTAATCAATCTTGCAAAGCGGCTAGAACTGTCTTACGAGTTGCAATTGCTGGTTGTCTCATTGGCATTAGCAGTTAGTATTTTAGCTTCTTGGATATTTTATGTGGTAGTGGAACGACCTTCCTTTCGTTGGTCTAAATCGATAAAATACCAATAGGGATTTGAGAAGAGTATTGATCGTTTCTCCGCATTTTCCACCCGTCAATGCAGCAGACATGCATCGCGTACGGCAAAATTCACCTTATTTAAAGGAATTGGGTTGGGAAGCAGAGGTACTTACCGTACACCCAAAATACGTTGCAAGTCCAAAAGACCTGCTTTTGGAAAAGAGCATCCCACAGGACATTCCCATACATCGGGTTTCTGCCATACCCAGAAAGTTAAGTCGCAGGATAGGTATCGGTAGCATCGCCATTCGCGCCTGGTGGCCTCTGTTTTGGAAAGGATTACAACTATTACGAAAAAAGCCCTTTGATCTCGTCTTTTTTAGCACTACAGCCTTTCATGTGATAGCCGCAGGTCCAATCTGGAAACGGTTTACAGGTGTCCCCTTTTTGGTAGATATGCAAGACCCCTGGCGTAGCGACTTTTATCTGGATAAACCCAAAAGTGAGCGACCGCCTAAGTTTGCCTTGGCCTACGCAGTAGACAAATACTTGGAAGCCTTTACACTTCCAAAGGCCGCAGGAATAATAGCGGTGTCGCAAGCTTACTGTACCACCTTAAAGGAGCGATATACATCCATGCAACATACGCCTTGTTTGGAGCTTCCCTTTGCAGCGGCGCTATTTGATGCTGAAATTTTGGAGCAGTATCCACAAGAAAACGCATTTTTCGCGAAAAACGATGGACGTATTCATACAGTGTACGTAGGGCGAGGTGGCTACGATATGCACTTTGCCTTAACGCTGTTTTTTAAAGCGTTGAAAAAACTGCTAACAAAGGATGCTATGCATCCAGCCCACCGCGTCCATTGCCACTTTATCGGGACCAGTTATGCTGCGCAAGGAGAGGGCGAACCTACCATTGCTCCATTAGCCGAAAAAATGGGGCTTTCCAACTATGTGACAGAGCACACCGACCGCGTTCCCTATTTTAACGCCTTGCAACTACTGCAAGATGCCCACCTTTTGTTGATACCGGGTTCTACGGATTCGGGGTATACCGCTTCCAAGCTTTACCCCTACTTGATGAGCAGAAAACCACTGCTTGCTATTTTTAATAGGGCTTCCAGTGTTGTGGAGGTAATGAGAGACGTAGGATTAGAAGAGCAATGCATAACATTTGATTTGGAGTTTGAGACCGTCGAGGTCCAGGTTGACCAGTTAGCCAATCAACTGGATAAGTTTTTAGATTCCGATGTACCGAAAGTCCAACATAATGATATTCCACTGAAGCGATATGCAGCGGAGACCATGACTAAAAAACAAACCATCTTTTTTGATCAAGTTCTTGAGGCTCAAAACCGTGATGATTTTTGAAAAGATAAATCCAACGGTTTTTTAATTAATTCGCCCACTTTGAAGGAAGTTCGTCTCATCATTTTCGCAACCCACCCCATCCAGTACCAAGTTCCTATGTATCAGGAATTGGCTAAGAAATTTCCCCTGTTGGTTGTTTATTGCTTGCGCCAGAATGCCGAAGGGCAAGCAGCAGCGGGATTTGGAGTAGCGTTTGAATGGGATGTACCCCTGTTTGATGGTTATGAGTATCAGTTTATTGAAAACACCGCCAAAAACCCAAGCTCAAGTACATTTAACGGTATTACTATAAATAGAGAAGAAGTATTTAACCTTCTTCAAGAATTTAAACCCACCCACGCCCTTATTCAAGGTTGGTTTCCGAGAGCCTTACTCCAGATAAAAAGTGTGCTCATTGCACATTCCAAGGTGCATATATTGTGCCGGGGAGATTCTACCTTGAACATGACAACGAATCCTTTAAAGCGCTTACTGAAAAGGGTTTACATTCCTTGGGTTTTGAAAGGGTTTGATACCTTCTTGTATGTTGGGAAAGCTAATAAAGCATTTTACCAGTTCTACGGTATCGGAGAGGAAAAGCTATGGCCTGCACACCATTGTATCAATACACCTTTATTCCAGAAAACGCTGGATGATGACCGATTGGCTCGTGAAACCGATATTTTCCGCTTGGGGTTTGTTGGGAAACTCATCGAAAAAAAGGACCCACTTTTATTAATTGAGGCACTTGCTCAGACTACGCTAAAAGAGCATATTATTATCAAAATAATTGGAGATGGTCCTTTAAGAGAGGAATTACAGCAGCACGCAAAGATTCTAGGAGTACGCATAGAGTTTCTGGGCTTTATGAATCAAAGACAATTAGCCTCAGAGGGATACCGTCAATTAGACTGTTTGGTGCTCCCGTCAAAGGAAAATGAAACCTGGGGCTTGGTGGTTAATGAGGCTATGACGCAAGGACTACCGTGCATTGTTTCCGATCGGGTTGGATGTCATCCTGACTTAGTGGAACACAATCGAACAGGTTGGGTGTTCCCCGCAGGAAATATTAGTGCTTTGGCTTCATTGATCAGCGAAGTACATCATCAATTTGGTTCCAGTGCCTGGACCAGAGTTACCAAACTAGTGCGCGAGGTTATCGACCAGTATAGCTTACAAACTACAACAAAGCAGATTTTATCAGCACTTGATACAAGGAATTAGTCGACAAGCGTGGCAACTGACGATCCTGTTTCTAGGGTTTTACGTGTTGGAGTATTATGTACTAGCTGTTTTATTACTGTTTTTATCGGCGTTTTTCATTTTTGTTACCCGTCTGGGAAAAAACCTGCCCATACTCGAATTGATGGCCTTAATTGCGGCTGCACAGTGGGGGCTAGGCCCCCTGTTTGCGTATAATCTGCCCAGTACGTTTACTAAGTACACCATGGCGGTGCCGCTAGAAATCTATTTCCAAAATGCGCTACCCGGTATTTTCGCTTTTCTTTTTTTTCTGATTGGAAGAAAACAGAATCAGAAAAAATCCTTGCGTTATCAATTGAAACCCCTGAGACCAAATGTGGCCTACACTCTTATTGTTATCGGCTTATTAACTCCTGTAATAAGTCCTTTTTTACCGAGTGCTCTCAGATTTCTTTACTTTTTGATGAGCTCCTTAGTATATGTGGGACTTTTGGTATATTACAGTAATCCCTTAAATAGGAATCGAAATGTGTCGCTCTTATTGGGGCTGTTATGGTTGCTCTTTCAAGCGGCAGAATCGGGAATCTTTCATACCTTAATACTCTGGGGGGCTATATTCTTTTGTTTTTATCGGGGGTATTTCCAAAAAAACCTTGCTAGGAGGCTTTCTTTTATTGGAATAGCATTTACGGGTATTTTCTTTACTCAGGTCATTAAGTCTGATTTTCGTTCGGAGATCGGCCAAGGAAAAGGTCAGTTGGGTGTTTTTGTAGAGCTCATTTTAAGTAAAGCAACTGGAGGTGAGGAGCTACTTGATCCCGAGGTCTTGGCGGATCTTAATGTTCGCTTAAATCAAGGTTGGATTATTGCTCGGATATATAACCATGTTCCCATGCATGAACCTTATGCCAATGGTGAAACGATCAAAGAGGCGGTGGTGAATGCAATTTTACCGCGCTTAATTTTTAAGGATAAAAAAAAGGCTGGAGGTCAGGAAAACTTCGAGCGGTTTACGGGGGAGTATTTACGAAACAATACTTCCATGGGGATAAGCGTGCTTGGGGAGGCTTTTGCTAATTTCGGTAAGTGGGGTGGAACTTTTTTTATGGCGATATACGCTTTGGTAATTAGCTCCATTTACTATCGGTTGATCCAGTTATCCAAACGATTCTCACTGTTAATCTATCTCATTCCATTGGTGTTCCTGCAGGTTATAAAAGCGGAAACAGAACTTTACGTTGTACTTAACCACCTTCTAAAATCATTATTGCTAATATTTCTTTTGTTTCCTGTTATTAAAAAATGGAGTAAAATTTATCTCGTTGAAAATCCATTGGCTCCTTCGCCCCAGCCGGAAGCCCGGTAAGAGCATCGAAGGGTTATTTCAAGCCTTAGCACCCCATGTAGCCAAGCATGTTGAATTCGAATTGGTTGAACTGCCGGGCAGCGGCAATCTCAAAGCTGATTTTTGGCTCCAGCGCAGCTTCCTAAAGAGCCTTCCCAAGGTAGATCTCGTCCATGTTTTGGGGGATGTCCACTATGTGGCTCCATGGATACCAAGTCCTCAGGTACATACCATCCATGATTTGGAGTCGCTGCTTCAGGGGAATGCCCTGAGTAAGAAGGTGAAAAAATTTTTGTGGCTGCAGCAAGCGGTAAAGCATGCGGCCTCAGTATCGGTGATCAGCGCACATACTCAGGAGCAGTTTTGCAATGCTGTGCCTCAGGTGCGTGATAAAACCCGAGTCATTCCCAACCCACTGCTCTTAAAGCCTAAGGGCGAATTCCAAAAAGACACGCAGTTCCTACATTTTTTGAGCGTGGGGACTAAGGCCAATAAGAACCTCGAGCGTGTTGCCCAAGCACTTTCCCAGCTCTCCGTATCTTTCCAGTGGCATATTGTGGGTGCCTTAAGTCGGGAGCAGCAACAATTTTTCACTGCGATAAAACTTCCTTTTACGAACTACAAGAATTTGAGTTCAGAGTCCTTAAGCGAGTTATATGCAAAAGCCCACGTATTGTTATTTCCCAGTTTATACGAAGGTTTTGGTTTGCCCATTTTGGAAGCGCAGGCACACGGCACTGTAGTGCTTACCAGCAATATCACCGCTATGCCTGAGGTAGCAGGTACGGGCGCTTTTTTAGTAGATCCCATGGATACTGCCGCTATTCTGTCGGGTATACATCAGTTGGTGGAGTCCAAAGACCTGCAGACCAAGCTGATCGCTGCAGGATATGAGAACATAAAAAAGTATCAAATCGAGGCGATAGCAGACCACTATTTGACTTGGTATCAGGAAGTGGTTTCTGCCCATTCCCATGTCCACTAAACCCCAACTCCTTATTCTTTCCACTTGGTTTGCTCCGGCTTTCCGCGCGGGTGGCCCCGTTACTTCCTTGCGCAATTTGGTGCTGAGCTTGGAAAAGGACTTGGATATCACGGTGCTTACGGGAGCGCGCGATTTGGGTGAGCGGGAACCATTGCATGGCGTACCGTGCAATACGCTGCAAGCTTTTTCGCAGTCGCAAGTGGTGTATACCACCAGTGTATGGCATACCTTACGCTGGTGTTTGATGCTGCGAAAACGTAAGGGGAGCGTGTATTACAACGACATCTATTCCTTGCGCTTTTTTCTTTTACCGCGCATCCTCTTGGCGGCATGGGGGCAGCCGAAGCAGCACATCCTGGCACTGCGCGGTATGCTATTGCCCGGGGCTCTTGCCATTAAGGTCACTAAGAAGAAGTTGTTTTTAAGTTTCTTTGGTGGATTTCACCGTATATTTCCAACCGCAATCCACTACACATCAGAAGCAGAGCGGGATGCTGCCGAAGAACGATTTCCACGATGTACCGGTCGTGTGATACAAAACCTGCCTAGTGCCATTCAAACCATCCACCCCAAAATTAAAGAACCTGGCCGTTTGGTATTGTGCTTTTTGGGCCGCGTAGTTCCCATTAAAAATCTGGAGTGGCTGTTATCTGCTGCATCGCACGAAGACGGGGTGGAACTCCTCGTATATGGTATTTTGGAGGATGTCCAGTACTGGCAACAACTGCAACGGGATTTCGCAGCAAAAAAAATACCCCTACACTACCATAGTGCGTACCATGTGGGCGATTTACCGAGCATATTGTCTACGGTGGATATGGTGTATTGTCCAAGCCAGTCTGAAAATTATGGGCATGCCATCGTTCAAGGACTTTGCCATGGTGTTCCCGTGGTGGCCACTCAAAACGCACCGTGGGGTAAGCTGGAGGAATACCAGGCTGGCGTACTGGTGGATCCCGAACGAGGAGATGCCGCACGGCTTCAGCCATGGATACAGGCTTCTGAAGCCGATTTTATACCTTGGCGCCAGGGAGCCCATACATTTGCCCAAGAAATAATACACAATACGCACACGAAACCTGATTATTTGGATTTCTTTACCGCAGATTCGCAATCCGCATGAGTTATATACTAGGCATCAACGCATTTCATGGAGATTCATCAGCAGCCATCTTTAAGGACGGAATTTTAATCGCTGCTACCGAGGAAGAGCGCATCGTGCGCATCAAGCACTGGGCAGGTTTGCCCGTGCAGGCCATTCAGTTTTGTTTGAGGGAGGCTGGAATTGGTATTGCAGCAGTGGATGCTATTTGTGTTTCGCGCGACCCGAGTGTAAATGTGAACAAGAAAATAAAGCATTTAGTCAAACATGGATTTCAGTTGAAAACCCTGTTTGCGCGCATTCAAAATCGTGCTAAAGTCAGTTCCTTTGAGGAACAATTGGCGGCCGGATTGGAGGTTAAGCCCTCCGCAGTACACGGCAAGGTGCACAACATAGAGCACCACCGCTCGCATCTGGCCTCGGCCTTTTATCCCTCTCCTTTTGATGAGGCGGCTTTGCTCTCTATAGACGGCATGGGCGATTTTACTTCGACCATGGTGGGTACCGGAAAGGGGCAGGACATTCAGGTGCTTTCCGAAGTCAATTACCCCCATTCCTTGGGGATGTTTTACACCTCTTTTACCCAGTACTTGGGCTTCCCGCATTATGGCGATGAGTACAAAGTGATGGGTTTAGCTCCCTATGGAGAACCCGAGTTTGTAAATGAGCTGGATGCTTTTGTGGAATACGATGGCCAGTACGGTTTGCGGCTCAAAAAAAGCATGTATCCCCACTTTAAAAAAGGGGTTGATATGAACTGGGAGGGTGGATCGCCCGTCATTGGCAACCTCTTTTCCAAATCGTTTGAAAGCGTTTTTGGGCCTGCTCGACAAAAGGGGGAGGAATTGACCCAAAAGCATAAAAATCTTGCTACATCGGTACAGCGAAAATGTGAGGAGATCATCTTCAAAATCCTCAATCAATTGCAGCAGGAAACCGGATTAAAGAATCTATGCATAGCAGGAGGGGTAGCTCAGAATTCCGTGGCCAATGGAAAAATCAGAGCGCAAACGGGCTTTGAAAATGTGTATGTTCCCTGTGCGGGTCACGATGCGGGTACGGCTGCCGGTGCGGCCTTGTACTATATGCATCAAAACTTGGGCATAAAGCGCCATGCACCCGATTACAATCCATACACCGGATACCAAGCGACCGATACCGAAATTGAATCCTGCTTGCAACCCATCCAACAAAGCTGGAAAAAAATGGATGCGGAAATTGATTTGTTGGATGCCGTTTGCGGGTGTTTGGAAGAGGGCGGTGTGGTAGGATGGTACCAGGGACGTGCTGAGTTTGGCCCCCGTGCTTTGGGACACCGTTCCATTTTGGCCGATCCGCGCAGGAACGATGTGAAGGAAATCCTGAATCTCAAAATAAAACGCAGGGAATCCTTTCGTCCTTTTGCACCTTCTATTCTAAAGGAATACGTAGACGAATATTTTGACCAGGCCGATTTTGTGCCCTTTATGGAAAAGGTGTACCCGATAAAACCCGAGAAGCATGCGGTAATTCCAGCCGTAACGCACGTGGATGGAACGGGGAGGTTGCAGTCAGTAGATAAAACAATCGAGCCCCGTTATTACGCATTAATCGACCGCTTTCGTGAGCGCACGGGAGTACCTATTTTGGTGAATACATCCTTTAATGAAAACGAACCCATAGTCAATACCCCTCAAGAGGCATTGGATTGTTTTTTGAGGACGAAGATGGATATGTTGGTGTTGGGGGATTATGTGGTAACGCGATGAAGTTAAAAGCCTTTCTTACGTTTTTATTTGTGAGTGCTGGTATCCTTTCTGTTTATCTTCTAAACACAGAAACGATTAACTTTAATGACGCGGCATTAGGTACTGAAACGGTTAGCTATTATTACACGGATTCCGCAGGACATCAGGTTCATTACAATCCAGCTTACCATGATATTGAGAAATCTTCGGATTTTTTCGGTGATCGGGAGGTCATATTGTTCTTAGGGAATTCTCAGTCTCATTCCATAAACCAAAAGCAACCGGGAGAAAAGACATTTACAGGTATTCTGTACGAACGATTGAGTTCTGAAGAACAGGTTTTCATTGCTGGAAGTATGCCCAATGCGAACCTTCAAGAACTCAAAGAATTGTATCGAGTGTTTTTAAGAAACGGAGATGTAAAATTACTCGTGCTACCTATTTTTATGGATGACCTTCGAGAAGATGGCTTACGCCAAAATTTTTTTAAAAAAAAGATTCAAAGTGTTGACAAGGGCACCGCAATGGGTGACTCGGTGGTAAATGAACCCTTTGAAAAATCTTCGGCACATCAAAGCACACAGGAATATACGGAAGAGCGTCTTGAGGAGTTATTTTCGGAGTATTTTCCTGTTTGGAATAAGCGAGGCCAAGCGCGAGGAAACTTCTTTATGTTTTTGTACAAACTCAGAAACACCGTGTTAGGCATTGGTGCGACCACAGTTCGAAGGATGATACCAGGACGGTATGAAAGAAATTTTAAAGCACTTGAAGAGATTGCCCAATTGTCGGAAGCGAACGGAGTGGAATTGCTGCTTCTGATACCACCAATACGCCAAGACGTATCGATGCCTTATATGCAATCGGAATACCAAGAATTCTTAAAGCGCATTTCAGGTTTTTCGAAGAAACATCTGGTACCTGTGGTAAACCTAGAGAGTGCAGTACCTGATACATTGTGGGGCTATGCCGCATCCACCCAGTTATTTAAGAGTAGGGACTATGACTTTATGCATTTTCAAGCAGGAGGACATCAGATTTTGGCCGATAGCTTGGAAGTGCTTATTCGTGTGAATTATGATATTTAACTCGCTCACCTATATTTTATTTCTGGTGTTCGTTGTGAGTTTGTACTGGGTTCTCAAAACTCGGTCTAGACTAATTTTACTTTTCCTGGCGAGCATTGTTTTTTATGGGTTTTGGCGCTGGGAATTTACTCTTTTGATGCTGGCGTCTACTCTAACAGATTATTGGGTTGCGCAGGCTATATATAGATCCAGGAACAGGAGTGCCGCCAGGAAATGGCTTTCTCTAAGCCTGATAATCAACTTAGGATTTCTCTTTGTTTTTAAGTACCTGATTTTTTTCGGAAATACAGCTGTCAATGTACTTAACTTCTTCGGTAGCGAGCTGTCAGCTCTAAATTTCAGCATTATTCTTCCTTTGGGTATCAGCTTCTATACCTTTCAGACTATATCCTATTCTGTGGACGTATATCGTGGTTTTATAAAACCAGAGAAGAATTTTTTCCTCTTCGGTTCCTATGTGACCTTCTTCCCTCAATTGGTTGCAGGCCCAATCTTGCGAGCCGCAGAGGTGCTGCCGTTCCTTCGATCACGCCCAAGGTTTAATGTGAATATTTTTTCCCAAGGTGTTTATAGAATTAGTTTAGGATTGTTTCTAAAAGTTGTTCTCGCGGATAATGTAGCAGGTTGGGTTAATGAGGTATTTTCTTATCCGATAGCCAATCTGTCTGCTACAGACGTTCTTACAAAATCTTTCCTATTTGGATTTCAGATATACTTTGATTTTGCTGCTTATTCGCATATCGCCATAGGTTCAGCGCTGCTCATGGGAATCAAGTTTCCTGAGAATTTTAATTACCCGTATGCGGCAAATTCGCTGAAGAATTTCTGGAAGCGTTGGCATATATCGCTTTCGAGTTGGATACGGGATTACCTGTATTTACCGCTGCAGGGTAAAAAGGTTTTGGATCGAAGTACAGGGGGGCTTGGTATAAAAGTGGAAGGGAAGCACGCTAACCAGCGCATGTCCTCGAATGCGGCACTATTTCTTACCTGGGCGATTATGGGTTTATGGCATGGAGCCAATTGGACCTTTGTGTTTTGGGGCGTGTACCACGCTATTTTTCTTTATTTCGAAAGGAAAATTAATCAGGCATTAAGACCCAATTGGAAAATCATGGTTACCTTAAAACGCATAGCTTCATGGCCTATAACATTGGTAATTGCCATGCTGGCTTGGCTGCCTTTTAGGGAGCAGCATTTGGAGGATGTGTTTCTTCAGTTTGGGAATTTGCTAACCCTACAAGGTGGCTTGTTGAAATTAAGTTTTCGAGAGAATGCTTATTTAATTGCCGGGGCTTTATTGATAGCAGTTAGTGCTGCATTTTGGTTAGATAAATATTTTTACCAACCAAGAAAGGATTCTGTATACATGCAAGTTTTAGCAACCGTGATATTACTCCCGGTTACCTACTTAAATGTTGTGTTCCTTCGTCCTGTTGAGCAATTTATATATTTTCAGTTCTAATACACTTGGTAAATTTGAGAATTAATAATTCTGCTAGAGCGATTTCAAATGCTTGTTGCCAATAACTTTTTTGGTTTAATCTATGTGAAATCTTGCCTTTCCGTTGTCGGGAGATTCCTTTTTTAAGTATCAGTGAGGTGCCCGTGACGGTAATATATTCATAATTGTGATAAAAATTTTCAGGTTTATTTCCAATCATCCTTTTGCCCGTAATCACAGGGTTCGTGCTTTGCTGAATGTGCTGCTTTGGCAGATGATAAGTCGTGTAGCACCGAAGAAAAGCTTCCGCATGTCCTTCACAGATGATGCGGTACTCATGGTAAAAAAGGGCATGCATGGAGCAACGGGCAATATATATGCGGGTTTGCATGAGTTTGAAGACATGGCTTTTCTGCTGCACATGTTGCATAAAACGGATACATTTTTTGATGTGGGAGCCAATGTAGGCAGCTATACGGTCCTTGCAGGAAAAGTGGTAGGGTGTTCCGTTCACGCCTTTGAACCCGTGCCCAGAACCTTTGCTCAACTGGGTGAAAACATACAAGCGAATCAAATAGAAGGCCAAGTACAAGCACACAATGTCGGAGTGGGTAGGGAGAAGGGAATGTTGCGCTTTAGCACTGCTCACGATACGGTAAACCATGTGGTAACCGAGGGTGGGATAGAAGTACCAGTGAAAAATCTAGATGCATTTACGGAAATTGTACCGCTATTGATGAAAATGGATGTAGAAGGCTTTGAGCTTCCGGCCTTGGAGGGTGCAGCGGCAATGCTTTCCAACCCAGCACAAAAGGCTATTATTTTAGAATTAAATGGAAGCGGCCAGCGCTATGGTTTTAACGATGCAGATATCATTGCATTGCTTGCTAAAAATGGATATGAACCTTTCGCATACGATCCATTCTCAAGATCCTTAGCTCCCTGCGAACCCTCCAAGCACGAGAACACCATATTTATAAAGGATTTAGAGTTTGTTAAGGAGCGTTTGGTTAGCGCTGAGCCTTTTCCCCTTTGGGGCGATAAAATTTAGGATAAGATTTTAGAAGCGTATTGAATTTAAAAACCCACCCCCGCGGTGGTTTTTTTTATGCGGATTCTCACGGGGCACCAATGCCTTGTCCTCCGAGTGCTTCTTTCAAGAAGCAGTGTATCAAGGTGAATGAGGGCATGGCTTTTATATTTCCACACTGTAATCCTCCCCCTTTTTCCCCCTCTAAGAGGGGGATACGCTTTGCGCCTTTGCGTCTTGGCGTGACGATAAACCATAGTTAGCGTGAGATTCTTTGTTCCTCAGAATGACCGTAAGCGTTGCTCTATGGTTTACGGTGCTTTGTTCACCGAGTGCTTCTTTCCAGAAGCAGGGTATCTAGGGGAATAGGGGTAGGGCTTGAAGAAGCTTCGCGCAGCATCTCGATACACTTTGCTCTCGTTCCTCAACCAAAGCACTCGATGTGACAATCTAGTGGTTCTCAGCTCCAAACTCTGAGCTTCCAGCTCTTCATTTTCTCCTAACAGTAAGAATGAGATCCTTCCTATCGTCAGGTTGACCTCACGCCTTGTTTTTTTCGAACTTCCACTTCAACGCATCAGCTCATTAACGCATCAACCCGTTACCATCTTGACTCTACTGACGCCAGGTCAGCATCCTAAGACGCTCGATGGCCTGCGTTGCTCCGAGCTCCCAGCTACGAACTCTTAGCTTTTTACTTCTCTAATCTCTCATCAAAAAGATTCTTTAGCTCGTCAAGTTCAGCACAGCGCCTCCATGAGGGGGACACGCTTTGCGTATTGGCGTCTTTGCGTAATTTCAATAGTTTTCTGCTATGCGCAACGCGTCATTCTGACGACAGGAAGAATCTCATTAAACCATTAAAAGTCAAAATATTACTGTTATTCTAGAGATCCTTCGATTCCTCAGAATGACCGTGAGCGTTGCTCTATGGTTTAAGGTGCTTTGTTCACCGAGTGCTTCTTTCCAGAAGAAGGGTATCGAGGTTAACGGGGGTAGGGCTTAAATTAGCTTCGCGCTGCATCTCGATACACTTTTGTTTCGTTCCTCAACCAAAGCACTCGATGTGACCGTTTCGGGGTACTCAGCGATTGTGGTCAGTTTAGTATTGTAAAGGAGGAAGCAATGTATTGAGAACCCGAGCAGGGCTTTAATAATCTATTGCTACAAGGTCCTCCCCCTAAATCCCCCTCCATGAGGGGGATACGCATTGCTCCAAAAGTTTTTAGCCGATGGCAACCTTTTTCCTACTTCGTAAAGCCCAGTACAGCGCCTCCAATAGGGAACATGCTTTGCGTCTTAGCGGCTTTGCGTGATGATAAAGCTTCTTTACTTGCCGAATGGATTGCGTTGCTTTGTTCACCGAGTGCTTCTTTCCAGAAGGCGGGTATCGAGGGGAATGGGGACAGGGCTTGAAGTAGCTCCGCGCTGCATCTCGATACACTTTTGTTTCGTTCCTCAACCAAAGCACTCGATGTGACAATCTAGTGGTTCTCAGCTCCGAACTCTGAGCTTCCAGCTCTTCATCTTCTCCTAACAATAAGAATGAGATCCTTCCTATCGTCAGGATGACCGCACGCCTTGTTTTTTTCGAACTTCCGCTTCAACGCATCAGCTCATTAACGCATCAACCCGTCACCATCTCGACTCTACTGACGCCAGGTCAGCATCCTAAGACGCTCGATGGCCTGCGTTGCTTCGAGCTCTCAGCTACGAAACCCTTGCTTTTAGCCTTCCGCTTGGCGCTTTCCTCTTGATAATGAAAGCGATACGGTGTTGCTCGAAGCTGGCGGCTGAGCGGAGTCGAAGCCCATCTTGCCAGGTTAGAAAATCTATATTCTATTAACACCAGGGGCAGCATCTCGACTCCGCTCGATGGCCTCCGTTGCTCCGAACTCTCAGCTACGAAACCCCTTCTTTTAGCTTTCAGCTTGGCGCTTTCCGCTTTTCCACTAGTGGATGTGGTTATTTTGTATCTTTAAGGAAGAACTATGGAATCGCTACGAATAGACATACTAAACCCTAAGGCTAAAAAGCTGCTTAAAAATTTAGCCGAGCTCAACCTCATAAAAATCAATCCAGAGCAACCTCAGGATCTAGAATTCATGCTGAATAATCTTCGGTCAAGGTCTGGAGCCCCTATCTCTTTGGAGGATATTACTTCTGAGGTGGATACCGTGAGAAAAAAGCGGTATGAAGGCTAGCAGGGTAATCTTGGATACCAACCTTTGGATGAGTTACTTAATTTCTGGAAATAAAGAATTAGATCAGTTAATTATTGAAGGAAAATTGCGTCTGATCTTTTCCCATGAGCTGTTGGATGAGTTTTTGGCGGTGATACAGCGGCCGAAATTTCAAAAGTATTTTGGTGCGGAGCAAATTCGTTTGCTTTTGTCGCTGTTCGATCAATAGGGAGAAATACATAAGGTAAGCAGTCCGATACGCCAATGTAGAGATCCGAAAGATGATTTTTTGCTTTCTTTGGCTGTGGATAGCCAAGCGGATTATCTTATAACTGGAGATGAAGATCTGTTGGTGTTGGAGCAAATACAACAAACAGAAATCGTAAGGCTAAAGGATTTTTTAGCTCAAGTGCACCACGGTAAAAAGTGATTGTCTTTTTTACAGAGTGCTTCATTCCAGAAGAAGGGTATCGAGGTGAATGGGGGTAGGGCTTGAAGAAGCTTCGCGCTGCATCTCGATACAATCTCGGCTCAGCCGAGATCTCCCGATAGCAATCGGGACGATGTGACATTCTAGTGGTTCTCAACTCCGATCTCTGAGCTAAAATCCAATTTCTCCCTCCCCCTAAATCCCCCTCCATGAGGGGGATACGCATTGCTCCAAAAGTTTTTA
>CAZVJF010000014.1:0-12809 GCA_964627445.1 uncultured Flavobacteriales bacterium
CCTAAAGTTTCCTTTAAATATACTTGTTTTTTAACACAGTACCTATGAGCAGTAGTGTCCCGCAGGGCGCTATTGCTTATAGGTTTTGTTGGCAACAGTTTTTTATCTTATTCCTAAAATGTTTTCGAAAACTCGTTCAAAGAATGTTTGAACAACTTCAGATAATTTTTCACTCTCATGATCTTTCTCCCAGTGTGGATTCTCTTCATCGCAATTTGCGTATCGTACAATAATATCCCCTTTGTCAGAGACATAGAAAGCTCGGAGTGAAATCTTATCGGCAAAATCTGAATAGCCTATGAAATTGAAATCATTAGTATCTGCATCATAGTAGTTCAGTTCTAATGGAATAACATTTGGTGTCTTGGGGTATTTATTGTTTGACCTGTAAAATCTAAACATCAATGTAGAAACAATTCGGTTTGTATCATTATTATGAAAGCGAATAGAAAAGAAATTTGTACTTGGTGCTATCCCTTTATCCTTTAGTTGCTGATACTTGTCGAATGTTATTTGAGGGTATTCGTAAAAACTGACGTAGTGACTTTCAATGTTCTCATCAATGACGGATACAACCTGCTTAAATTCTAATTTAATCTGGTTGACCTTGTTTAGCCACAGTTCAAATTCAGCCTTCAATTTTGCTAACCTTTGCTGTGAATCTTTTGCACCAATTCGTTTAGCCCAATCTTTAAGTCGATTAGATTCATCTCTAACTCGAATGTACTCTTCAAAAAGAGTTGTACAGTTGTTGGTAACTACCTCAATAATAGGTTCATACTCTCCTTCGTCAGCTAAACTAAGTACATTGTAGTAGTCAGGTCTTTCTGTTCGTTTAATATTACAAATTGGAAAGCCTGCTTTTAAAAGGATTAGATTTAAAAGCAGTCTCGCTGTTCTGCCATTACCATCTTTGAATGGGTGAATTTTAACCATTTCGTGGTGAGCAACAGCAGCAGTAATAATTGGATTTTGAGATTGACTGTCGTTAATCCAATCAAAAAGCTCTCTCATTTTTATTGGAACTTCAAAAGGTTCAGGTGGTGTATGATCAGATCCTGTAATAATTACCCCTATATTCCGGTATTCTCCTGGACTGAGAGACTCGTCATCTCCGATTATCAATTTGTGAATTTGTTTGAGGTAGTTTTCTGAGACATGAACATCTTCTTGAGCAAGTTCATATAGGAAGTCAAAGGCTATCCCCAAATTTTTAACCTCGATACTATCTTTTAGAGGTTTTCCTGAAATATCAAGTCCTTCTTTCAAGACTAAAGAAGTTTCCTGTAGTGTTAATCTGTTTCCCTCAATACCCGTGCTATGAAAAATGTGGTGTGTTCTAAAGTGTTCTCTTAACTTTTCGAGTGCAATTTTATCAAGTGGAGTTTCTCTAAAAGACTCAACTTCTTCAGTTAAGTTTTTGATTTGTTGAGACAAATCTGGAGAGATAAAGTCATTACTTAATTCAATCATAGTATTCTATTTTATGTCATTATTTAAATTGTTGCCAACATCTATGTATCAACACATGGTGTGACACACTCTTTTCTTTTCAATAGGCGTAATGTACAGAAAAAGCCCTAACAGCAAGGCTTCAAGAAATCAGTTGTTAAAAAATAGGGAAAAAGTTTTTGCAAGAAATAGCGAGACAAGCACGTAGAATCAAACGGGAAAAAGTAAAAAATCACAGCCGTAGGTGCTGGCGGTAGCAGCGCGACGTTTAGTTAGTCTTTTAGGATATATCCATCCAGCATCTCAATGATGCGGTCGGTTTTGTTGGCAAAATCGTGGTCGTGGGTTACAATCAGCATGGCCATGTCTAGCTCGGTACTCAATTGGCGTAGTACATTAAAAACGGTTTCCGAGTTTTTGCTGTCGAGGTTGCCAGTGGGCTCATCGCCCATGATTATTTTTGGGTTATTAATCAGCGCACGGGCTATGGCCACGCGTTGCTTTTGTCCACCCGAAATTTGCGAAGCCTTTTTCTGTGCCTGGTCTGCCACGCCCAGGATGTCTAGCTTTTCCATGGCTTTTTTGGCTACGGTGGCCTCGGGGTATTGGCCCATTTTAAGAGCAGGAAGCATTACGTTTCGCAACACGGTAAACTCGGGGAGCAGGTAGTGAAACTGAAAAACAAAGCCTATTTTCTCATTGCGTATGTGGGCCAGTTGGTGGTGCGATTTTTGGGTCATGCACTCGCCATCAATGTGCAGCGTGCCTTGGTAATCGGTATCCATGGTAGACAAGACGTAGAGCAGGGTAGACTTACCGCAACCCGATTTCCCCATAATAGATACAAACTCTTTTCTGCGTATTCGCAGCGAGATGTCTTTTAAGGCATGGAATTTTGTGGGCTCCCAAAAGTACTTGTTGATCGCGGTTGTTTCTAAAATAGGTTCCATTCGCGGTATTACTGGCTTCTAATGATTTCTATGGGATCTATTTGTTGTGCTTTTCGGGCGGGTAAAAATCCAGCCAAAAAGGTAGCCGCCAAAGCAAACACAATGCCTATGGCATAAAAGGCCAGGTTGTAGTTGATGGGGTAGGTTTTTATGGTTGGCAGGGCCTCGGTTTCAAAAGGCAGGGTATCTATAAAAGCGGAAACGCCATAACCCAGACTGATGCCTAAAATAGCGCCCATAAAACCGATGGTGAGCGCCTGGATGATGAAAACAATCATGACATCGCCCCCGGTAAAGCCCATGGCTTTTAAAATGGCGATGTCATTCATCTTCTCTACGATAAACATGTTGAGGATGTTGTAAATACCAAATCCAGCCACAATTAACAGTGTAATGCTAACTGCGTAGGATATAAGGTTGCGGATGTCCGATCCGGTATCAAACTGCGCGTTGGCGGCTTTTATGTCTAAGGCGGTTACGTTGTACACCTGTTCTATAAGCCGTGCAAAGGGAACCGCCCGGGCCATGTTGTGGAGTTTTATGTGGATGCGGCTAATGTGGTTTCCTCCCGCACCTAAAATTTGCTGGGCCGTTTTTAGGCTTACAAAGCTCTGCATGTCATCTACCTCGGCCAGGCCGCTCTGGTAAATGCCGCCTATGTGTAGGGTGTATATGGCACCGGTAGGATTGGCTACCTGGATGTTATCGCCCACCGCCAGCGATAGCTTTTTGGCGATGCCTGCGCCCAGCAAAATGGCATTCTGTTTCTTTAGGAGGGCGGTGGGTTCTCCGGCTACGATATAATCGCCAAAATTAAACAGGCGCATTTCTTCCTGCACCGCTATGCCATTGAGTACTCCATTGAGGTTGGTAGCTCCGGCCAGGTAAAACACTTTGCATGTGGCTTGGGGCGTTACGCCCTTTACCTTGGGGTTGTTTTTTAATTCGGCCAACATGGGTAGCGCATCGTGTATGCGGCTGAGCTGACTTTTGGGTTTTATGGAGTTAATGATGTTTACCCGCTGTAGCGCATCAAAATATTGCTCGGCAGGCTGGTTGGCCGTGGGGCCCGTTTTGTTATACACCTGGATGTGCGGAGTACGGTTTAGCACCAAACCATCGAGGAGTTTGTTGAGCCCCGTCATAAAGCTCATCATGATAATGAACATGCTAATACCAAAGGTTACCCCCAAAGCTGCTATGAGGGTTTGCTTTTTTTTGGCCAGCAGGTGGGTTTTGGCTATGCCCAGTAGTAGGGAGAAACGGGTCATGGCGCAGTGGGTTTTAGCAGGGTGGTGTTGGTGTCTATGCCGTCCAGTATTTCGGTGTGCTCCAGGTTTTTAACGCCTACCCGTACTTTTACTTCCCCATCGGGGGTCAGCACCGTGTTGTTGGTCATTAGGTATTCGGTTGGAATAAGGAGTGCATTTTTTCGGGTGGATACGGCAATATTTGCTTCTCCCGAAAAACCGTAGTAGAGTTTGGGAGGAAGGTCTACAAAGCTGCCCACTACACGAAAGGTTTGGGTGCGCTCGTTTTTTTTGCGGTAGATGTTGCTCACCCGAGCCAGGAAAACGGTGTCGGCATAGGCGTCTAGCAGCACAAAAACAGAATCGCCCAGGTCTACTTTGGTAATGTCTACCTCATCAATGTCCATTTCTATTTGGAAGCGGTTGTGGCTGCCTATTTCGGCAAAGTGTTCCTGGGTGCTTATAAAATCGCCTGCTTCTTTAGAAATGCTGTATACCGCTCCCTTCATTTCAGCGGTAATAGTAAAATCTTGCAGCTGTTCTTTTTCCAGGTTAATTCTGTTCTTGGCCTTTTGGTAATTTTTTTCGAGGCTAATTTTGGTTTGCGCCAGCTTTTGGTCCAGCAGCTCGTATTGCTTGCGGGTGTTGCGGTATTTTAGCTTGGCGTTGTCGTAATCTATGGTTGCGCCAATGCCTTGTTTTTGTAAGCGCTCTTGGCGTTTTAGGTTGAGTGAGTCCAGCAGCAACCGCTCGTACACCGTAGCTTTTTCCAATACGATGTTGTTCATAAGGTTGTTTTGGCCGCTGTAGTTGGCCTTGGCCTCTTGGTAGTTGATGGTGGCATCTACCAGCTGTCGTTGACTGCTTGCAGGTGCTACCAGTTCAAACAGCGGATCGCCTGCTTGTACCGTATCGCCTTCTGCAACATAGATGGTATCTACAATTCCAGGCCGGGTTGCTTGCACGTGGTAAGAAACTTCGGGGGTAATTTTTACCGATGCGTATACCGACTCCGTTATGGTACTGCGTTTTGGGTGTATGCTTTGGTCTTTGCTGTTCCCTGTGCAAGCGAGCAAGCCAACGCCCAGGCCTATTGCTACTACTAGTTTCTTCATGCTGTGCTGTTGCAACCAACCCCAAATCTTCCCAGAAAAGCACCAACCATTGCTAAAATAAGGGTAAGGGATTGTGGTTACGTTTCGTGGAGTAATTTATGGAAAGTGCCACGCTCGCACGCATGGAAAGTGCGCTTGGTTGGATGATTTATGGCAGTTTTAAACCTTATTTTTTTCAGTGGGGAAGGATGGGTTTTTTAGCTACCCTTTCCTGGCGCTTTTGCAATGAAATCCTTCGTGTTTCAGGGTGACCGTATGCTGCCACGAACTGTGAGCTCTGATAATTCCTCCCCCTGTAGTCCCTACTTCGTCAAGCTCAGCACATCGCCTCCATGAGGGGGATATGCTTTGCGCCTTTGCGGCTTTGCGTGCTTAAAACCATTTCCTCCCTTGAAAATACCTTTTTGCGAACATAGGATGACAGCGTGCTTTGCTACGAGCTACCAGCTACCAGCTACGAGCTACAAGCCACTATCTCAATTCAAAGACGGGTCTTCTGGGAAATTCGCCAGCATGCTAAAGCGGTCGCCCAGTTCTTTTAACGCTTGTTCCCACAGGTGTTTATCGGTAGCCTGCATTACAGCTTCGCTGGTGGTTTCGGTAACCAACCACGATTTTTCTTTTAGCTCATCATCCAACTGGTGTTTGCCCCAACCGCTGTAGCCAATAAAAAAGCGAATGTCGCTATCGGTGATCAAGCCTAGATCCATCAACTCTTTGAGTTTTTCAAAATCGCCTCCCAGGTGTATATTGTCAAAGACCTTCACCGAGTCGGTGAGGATATCGCCTTTGGTATGGATGTAAAACAGGCTGCTGGGTTCTACGGGGCCGCCCAATCCTACCTTACCACCAAAAGCGGGAAAATCGTTGAGCACTTCCTGCATCTCCACATCCAAAAAGCGGTTTATGACCAGGCCAAAACTGCCTTCTTCGGTATTGTGGCGGCACAGCAGTACCACAGAGCGTTTAAAAAAGGGGTCTTCCAGAAAAGGTTCTGAGATTAGAATTTTTCCGGCTTCGGGTTTGATATCGGTACTCAGCTGTATTTCAAAATCCATGGCGTTTCGTATTAGTGTAAAGCCGGTCTCCAAGGCAATTGTTCGCAAATGCGGCCTTCAGCTTCGTTCAGTTCTTCAAGTCTATTAAAAACTTCCTGCTCCGCATAATATTCCAGAGCGAATTTCACATAGATGTTTCCGTGCTTGGCTTCCGAGGTCCACAGCATTTTGTAAAACTGCTTTAACTCGGGGTCTTCCAGGGCATCGGCAATGAGCTTAAAGCGTTCGGCACCCCGGCACTCTACTATAGAGCCCAGCAACAATCGATCTAGGTAGCGGTCTTGCGCTCCAGAGCGGCACAGTGCCATCAAATCGCGGATGTAGGTATCCTTTTCCATCTCCTTGGGTAAGGGTACACCGCGGCTTTCCATAAGCTCGTATACCATTTTAAAATGTTCCAATTCTTCCAGAGCGGTATCTATAAGGCCGGGAATGATTTTGGTCTTATCGGGTGCTTTGGCCACCATGCTCATGGCCATGGTAGAAGCCTTGCGCTCGCAGTCGGCATGGTCTTGCAAAAAGGCATCAAAGTTTTGCAGTGCCGTTTGGGCCCATTCGGCAGGGGTTTCGTAGCTTAATTCCAGCGATAATTTCATCGATAAACAAATTGTGAGTTTCCACAGTATTGTATGTTTGCTTTAACACAAAAGCATACTCTTATGAGCGTACATGCCACTGTTAAGAAAGTTCGTACCAATTATACAAAAGACAGCCTGGATGAGGCCGATATTCCCGAAAACCCGTTCACCTTATTCGAGGGTTGGCTCCAAGAGGCCCTAAAAACTGAAAAAGAACCTAATGCCATGAATTTGGCAACATACGGTTTGGATGGATTTCCACAAAGTCGCATTGTACTGCTGCGTGGGGTTTCTAAAAAGGGTCTGGAATTTTACACCAACTACCAAAGCTGCAAAGGCAAAGAATTGGCAAAAAATGCCAAGGCGGGATTAACCTTCTTTTGGCCTACCCAAGAGCGTCAGGTGCGCATTCAGGGCGTAGCGGCCAAAGTAAGTGAAAAGGAAAGCGATGAGTATTTCGCATCGCGTCCTCGCGAAAGCCAACTGGGCGCCTGGGCTTCTTTGCAAAGCCAGCAGCTTGAAACGCGCGAAACGCTCGAGAAGCGCCTGGAAAAAATACGCTTGCAATACGAGGGGAAAGACGTACCCCGTCCATCGCATTGGGGTGGCTATCACATTATCCCCAGCAAGTTTGAGTTTTGGCAGGGCAGAGCAAGCCGCTTGCACGACCGCATTTTGTACACCGAGCAAGACAATGGCACTTGGACCACCAAACGCTTAAATCCCTAAATACCGTTCGCAAATACCTGGAGCGGCAGTTTTCGGAAAGCCTGCAAGAGCCTGATGCTTGGCGTGAGGATTTGCAACTGCATATTTGCATTCCCAGTTACTGCGAGGAGGGCTTGGAAGATACCTTGTCCAGCCTGTCTCAAGTTTGGGGTGGATTTGATGATGTTACCGTTTGGGTTAACCTGAATGAAGCATTAGAGGATACCGAGGCTGCTGCATTTCACCAACAGCAGCAAGAGCATCTCGAGAGTCGCTCATGGCCCTTTGCTTTGCATGTGTTGCACCATCGCTTTCCGGCCAAAAAGGCGGGCGTGGGCATGGCACGAAAAACCGTTACGGATCGAGCCTTGTTGCATGGGTATCAGCACGGGCAAGCCAATGTGTTGTTGGTGGCCTTGGATGGCGACTGCACGGTGGCGCCCAATTATTTGGAGGCCATTCGGCAGCATGCGGCCGAGCACCCTAACAGTCCAGCATTTTCCCTGCAATTCGAGCATCCTTTGGAAGGATTACCAGCGCAACGCCACAATGCCATTGTAGCCTATGAGTTGCACCTGCGGCTGTATCGCTATGGGTTGCAACGTGCAGGGCATCCCTACGCTTTCCATACGGTGGGGAGTTCCATGGCAGCACGAGGCATTGCGTACGCGAAGCAGGGTGGTATGAACACCAAAAAGGCAGGGGAGGACTTTTATTTTCTCAATAAACTCATGCATTTGGGTGGATTTACCCATTGCGGTGCCACGTGCGTTTATCCCAGCGCCCGAACTTCGCAACGGGTTCCTTTTGGTACAGGACGCGCCATGGAAGAGGTAGAGCAAGGTAAAGTGCTGTCGACCTATAATCCAGCCATATATGAGACCTTGGCAGCACTTTTTACTGGCGTGTTGGAAACGCAAACAAGTCCGGAGAAAGGCAAGGCCTTAGTATACTTAGCAGAGACCTTTCATGTAAAGGGCATGGTACAAGAAGTGGCTCAAAACACCGCATCTGCCAGTCAATTTCAAAAGCGTTGGTTTCAGAAAGTAGACTTGTTTTTTACCATGAAAATGATTCACGCTTTGCGGGATACCATGCTACCCAATGTGACGGTGGAAGAAGCGTTTGAGGGTTTATTTCCAGGCGAACAAAAAAAATCCAGGCTGGAGATGCTTGTGCACCTGCGCAGCCTGGATAGCAAATTGGTTAGTTAACTATTACTCAATGGTTGCAGTTATCCAAGAACCCGAATAGTTCGCTGAAAAGTCTACCGTATCTGGAGTTTCTCCAAATTCAACTTCCTCAATGGCTCTTCCACTTACTGTAATATCATAGGTGCTTTCCCCCGTGTTATTTACGGTGACTACAGCACTCAGTACCTCGAAACCGTTTTCTTCTTCTCCAGCGGCTTCATCGTAATTTTCATAGATGTAGGCTTCATCAAAATGAAAAGGTGCTTCCTGCTCACCATTTTCCCAGTCTAAGCGATTGTACGTTCCACTTGGTATTCGGGTCTTTTCTTTAGAGTACATGTAGAAGTCGATGTAGGTGTAAACACCAAAGTTGGTAAAGCTATATTCCGATGAGGTTAAATCCATATTCACCAGATATAGGCTGTCCTCATTATCACCAAGAAAGTCGTAAATAAAACTATATCCCAAGTCGTATTCCCTTCCGTCTATCGTAAGGGTTCCGCTGTTTTGGGTTCCTACCTCTTCGGGTGTTACTTTTTTCTCCTCTTTACAGGCGGTAAATAAAATTGCTAATGCTGCGATAAACGCTAAATGTTTCATCTGTTGTTTTGTTAAAATTTGCACAATAATACAATAAATTGTTTTATGGTTTAAAATAATGCTTTATTGTAAATCTAGATCAATAAAAGTGAACCAATAAGGGGTTTAAAAGTGATTTTAAATCAACTTACGGGTCAATTCTTATTTGATATTTGGATACATGGATTTTAATTCGTCCAAATTGCTTCAGTAATCCGTGCCAACCTATTTCCGTTTACCAAAGGGGATTCGCGTAACCTAAACAAATTCATAAGTTTGTGTGCTATCCATGCACACGATAGACATTGTAATTTTTGTAAGTTATTTTATCGCCATGCTGGCTGTGGGCGCTTTTTTTATGCGCAGCAGCAAAGAGAAGGAAGACTACTATGTAGGTGGTCGCAATATGAGCAAATGGCATATTGGCCTCTCTGTAGTGGCCACCGATGTAGGCGGTGGTTTTAGCATCGGATTGGGGGGATTGGGTTTTATGATCGGTCTCTCGGGATCCTGGATGCTTTTTACAGGACTGCTCGGTGCCATGATTAGCGGAACCTTCCTCGTGCCGCGCGTGTATAACATCGCCAAGGAGCACAAGTTTTTCACCTTTCCACAACTGTTTAACTATCTGTACAACGGCAGGGTAGCCGTAGTTGCCGCCATTATCTCGGCCATTGGCTATTGGGGTTTTACCTCCAGCCAAATCTTAGCAGGAGCCAAATTAGCGGCAGGTACTTTCGATGTGCTTTCTATAGACAAAGCCTTGTGGTTGATGGGTGGTGTGGCCGTGGTGTATACTGTAATGGGGGGAATTAAAGCAGTTATCTACACCGATACTTTTCAGTGGATATTGCTGCTCATTGGTCTCATATTCCTGGGTATTCCCATGTCCTTGGAATTTGTGGGGGGATGGAGCAGCCTCTACGATGAGCTGAAACCGGGCATTATGAGCCTTACCAATGTAGGCTGGAATGATCTGGTAAACTGGGCTATAACCATTGTGCCCATTTGGTTTGTAGGGATGACCTTGTACCAACGCATTTACGCTTCTAAATCGGCAGAACAGGCGCGAAAAGCATGGTATATCGCAGGCTTTTTCGAGTGGCCCATTATGGCCTTTTTAGGTACGCTTTTGGGGGTCATCGCCAAGGTAGCCTGGATGCAAAACCAAATTGAACTGCCCTTGATGGATGGCGGTGCACCCGACCCAGAAACCGGGTTGCCCGTTTTATTGAAGACTGTATTCCCCGTGGGCTTGCTGGGACTTATTATGTCAGCTTATTTCTCGGCCATTATGAGTACGGCCGATAGCTGTCTTATGGCTGCATCGGGCAACATTGTCTCCGACTTAATAGAGCCCTTTATGAAAAACGGTAAAAAAGATTTGGCCATGGGCTGGTCGCGGCTCATTACACTTCTTATTGGTGGTGCAGCCATTTTAGTAGCCAGTTTGATGACCAACGTCCTCGATCTGATGCTGCTGTCCTACGCCTTTATGGTGTCGGGCCTGCTGGTGCCTCTTTTGGCTGGATTTTTTGGAGGAAAACATCCACCCGAAGCAGCCATTGTAGCCATGATAGCTGGTGGTGCAACCACATTAATTTTGGAAGCTAGCAAGCTTCCCTTACCTTTCGAACTAGACCCCAACTTATTTGGATTATCGGCCTCGGCCTTGTTATTTTTCACGGTAAGTAAAGCAAAACGAAAAGCATGGATATCACAATCATAGAACGCAGTACCCAAGACCACGGAGCTTTTACTAAAGAAGCCGTAACGGGTTTCTTATTCAAACACCTAGAGCAGTATGGGGATCCCTTAGCGGATATCCAAAAATGTTATGATTACGCCATGGAAACAGGCCCAGGTGGCTTTGTAACCGTAGCGCACGAAGGCGATCAAATCTACGGTGCAGTCATCATGAATGAAACGGGTATGAAAGACTACATTCCCGAGAATATCTTGGTATACATTGCCGTAGACGCAGCCGCGCGCGGCAAAGGCGTTGGCAAAAAGCTTATGGAAGCAGCCTGTGGCAACGCCAAAGGCGCTGTAGCCTTGCACGTAGAGCCCGATAATCCAGCCAAGCATTTGTACGAAAAAGTAGGTTTTACCAACAAATACCTTGAAATGCGCTTAGCCAAGTAATATGGAGAAGGCATTGCAGGAACACCGACAGTATTTACACCAAAACCCAGAACTGGCTTTTAAAGAAGAGCGCACCCAACGTTATATCAAAAGCCAGTTGGAAGGGTTGCAGCTTACCCAAATTTGGGAAGTAGCCGGAACGGGTTTGCTGGTTCAGGTCTGCGGTCCCGAGAAAGCCCCCGGTTTTCTGTACCGAACCGATATTGATGCTCTGCCCATCCAAGAAAAAAATGACGCGCTGTGGTATCGCTCATCCCGCAAAAACGTAGCCCATTTGTGTGGTCACGATGGGCACGCTACCATAGCATTGGGTTTGGTACAGGCCTTAGCGGGTACCGAAAGCGACAAAGCAGTATATGTGCTTTTTCAACCGGCTGAGGAAACCGGTATGGGTGCCCCCAAAGTAATGCAAGATCCTGTTTTTCAGGAAATTGAATTTACTGGTGCCTTGGCGTTGCACAACCTTCCAGGTTTTCCAACCCACCAAATCGTGCTCAGTAAAAAGACCTTTTCAGCCTCCGTTAGCACCTTGTTTTACAAGTTTCACGGCAAGTACTCCCATGCTGCAGAGCCGGGTAAAGGCATCAATCCCGCCTTTGCTATATCGGATATTTTAAACTGGCTGGAAAACAAAAACCAGTATGGCCCCGAAGACGACTTTATTTTCGGAACACCGGTTTGTGTGAAGGTAGGAGAGGAAGCCTATGGTACCAATCCGGGTTATGGCGAGCTCCACGTAACCATACGGGCAGCACGGCTCAAGAAATTTCAAAAGTTTCGCGACCAGGTCATTGCCAAAATTGAAGAAACTGCAGCGGCCAATCAACTGACTACCTCTTATGAAGAATTGGAGTTTTTTCCGTCGGTAAAACAAGACAAGACCTTGCGCAAGCAGTTTGAGAAAACCTTGGCTGGAAAAAACATCACGCCCGTCTATTTAAGCGGCCCCAACCGCTGGGGCGAAGATTTTGGTGCTTATCGGGAAGAATCGGCTACTTTTATGTTTGGTTTGGGTTCTGGCGAAAATCAGCCACCGCTTCACAACGAAAATTATAACTTCCCCGATGAACTGCTGGCGCCAACAGTATCGCTTTTGGCCGAGTACATAAAACAGCACCATGTTTAATTCCTCGCGAATTAGTCTGAGTCGCGAAGCCTTTGAGCACAACGTACAGTTTATAAAGCGCTTGGTGGGAGACCAAGCGCAGGTGAGCTTTGTAGTAAAAGGAAATGCCTATGGCCACGGCATAGAGCCTATGGTGCAGCTGGCCGAAGAATGTGGTTACAGGCATTTTTCGGTGTACAGTGCTGAGGAGGCCGAGCGCGTGCATTCGGCAGCTCAACAGCATCCCGAGATTATGATCATGGGCTTTCTAAGTACAAGGGCCACGTATTGGGCGGTAGAAAACGAGGTATCGTTTTTCTGCTTTGAGTCGGAACGCCTGGTCTGTGCTGTGGAAGCGGCTCGTAAAACTGGGAAGAAAGCCAAAATACACCTGGAGCTTGAAACGGGGATGCACCGCACGGGGTTTACCGTAGAGCAACTACCCGAAGTGGCCACCTTTGTGAAACAACACCAAGATTTTATTGAATTGGAAGGATGCTGCACGCACTTTGCAGGAGCCGAGAGCATCGCCAATTTTGTCCGCATTAAAAACCAGAAAAAGGCTTTTAAGAAGTATTTAAAATACCTACAGCAACAAGGACTGCGCTTTAAGTACCACCATGTCAACTGCTCTGCAGGTGTTATTCGCCACCCCGATATGAATTACAACTTAGTT
>CAZVJF010000014.1:12909-47270 GCA_964627445.1 uncultured Flavobacteriales bacterium
GTTTCTGGCCCAGCGAGGAGATTTTTATCGAATACTCCAACCAGCACCAAACCGAGGGCGTAGATCCCTTGAAACGGGTCATTACCTGGTACTCCAGTATTATGTCCATTAAAAATGTAGAAAAGGGTAAGTTTATTGGCTACGGCACATCCTACCTAGCCCACGAGGATACCTGTATTGCCTTAATACCCGTGGGTTACGGCTATGGCTATTCGCGCACCTTATCCAATACCGGACGGGTGCTCATCAAAGGAACTAGGGCCGGTGTTATTGGTACCGTAAACATGAACTGCCTTGCAGTGAACATTACAAACTTTTCGGAGGTTTATGTAGGAGATCCGGTTGTTTTGATTGGTGGAGAAAAAGAAAATCAAATTTCCGTATCTTCATTTGGTAAATTTTCAGATCAGTTAAATTACGAACTCTTAACCCGACTGCCCTTAGACATCCCCAGAACCATAGATTGATATGGCATACGTAACACTAGACTCAAAAAAACTAAAGCATAACTACCAGTTTTTAGATCAGACCTTTAAGGACAATCACATCACCTGGGCTCCCGTTACCAAGCTACTTTGCGGTAATAGCAAAATGATGGCCGAAGTGCTCAAGCACAAGCCCAAGGAAGTGTGCGATGCCCGTTTGAGCAATCTGAAACTGGTGAAAAAACTAGCTCCCGATGTAAAAACGGTTTACATCAAACCACCCGCTCAGGAAATAATACCCGACATTGTCCGCTATGCCGATGCCTCGCTCAACTCGAGTTACACGACCATTAAGGCCATAAGCCAGGAAGCGGTTAAGCAAGACAAAGAACACCACGTGGTGATCATGATAGAACTGGGTGACTTGCGCGAAGGCATTATGGGCGAGCGCCTCATTGATTTTTACCAGAAAATCTTTGAGTTGCCCAACATAAAAGTAACGGGGCTGGGAAGTAACCTCAATTGTTTGTACGGGGTAATGCCTTCCGAGGATAAGCTGATACAACTGAGTCTGTATAAGCAGCTGCTAGAGGCAAAGTTCAACCTAAAAATTCCTTGGGTAACGGGTGGAACCAGCGTAGTGATTCCCTTACTGTTGCACCACAGACTCCCTGCGGGCATCAATCATTTTAGAGTAGGAGAAACGCTATTCTTCGGAGCCGATTTGGTGACGGGTGAAACCATTAAAGGCATGCACGATGATGTCTTTAAACTCTACGCACAGGTTATAGAAATTACCGAAAAGCCCAAGGTGCCTATCGGTACTTTGGAGCAAAATCCTTCCGGAGAAACCTATGAAATTAATGAGGAGGATTATGGCGAAACGGCCGAGCGCATGATTTTGGATGTGGGCTTGCTGGATTTGTCTACGGACTTTGTTACTCCCGTAGATAAGCAACTGCACATATCTGGTGCCTCTTCGGATATGATGGTGCTGGAAATAGAGCACAGCGCTAAAAAGTACCAGGTAGGCGATTATGTCGAATTCGAGATGAAGTACATGGGCGCCTTGCGCTTATTCAATTCCGATTACATCGAAAAGCGCGTGATCTAAACCGTTTCCATCCATGCTTTAATGTGCTGGATGGCAGATTTAGTTTCCCCGGGCCTAATCCAGTGAATCTGTCTATCGCTCCGAAACCAAGTGAGTTGTCTCTTGGCGAACCTGCGTGTATTGCGTTTTATGAGCTCCTTGGCTTCCTCCAGGCTCATATCGCCATCGAAATGGGCAAACAGTTCCTTAAATCCTACCGTATTTAAACTGTTTAAGCCGCGTTTGGCGTACACTTTTTTAGCTTCTTCCAGCAAACCCTCTTCAAACATGGTGTCCACCCGCATGTTAATACGCTTGTACAGTGCCTCACGGGGCCAGTCGATAGCTAGCTTTATAACCTTACGGTCTTCTCGCGGTCTGCCACCCGTTAAAAAACTGCTAAAAGTCTTTCCGGTGTGCCGTATAACTTCCAATGCGCGCACCACGCGTTGGGGGTTATTCAGGTCGACCTTCTCTGCATAATCCGGGTCTTTCTCTTTTAACTCATCATGCATGGCCGGCAATCCTTCTTGTTCTAAGGTGTTTTGTAGGGCTTCACGTGTAGCATGGGGTACAGTTGGAATGGCATCTAAGGTGTACTCCAGAGCTTTGAGGTACAAGCCCGATCCACCTACTACTATGGGAAACGGAGCGAACTCTTTTTCCGTTATAAGTTGGTCAACGGCAGCAGAAAAACGCGCTGCCGACCACGTTTCGTCCAATTCCAGGTTGCCAATAAAGTGGTGGAGTACACCCTGTTGTTCCTGGGGTGTGGGCTGTGCCGTGCCTATGGGTATTTCGCGGTAAAACTGCCGCGAATCGGCTGCAATAATTGCTGTATTAAAGTGCTGAGCCAAGGCAATAGCCAAACCGGTTTTTCCAGAGGCGGTGGGGCCAACAACAAGAACCAAGGGTTGCTGCATTATGGCATGCTAGTATTGGTAGTCGTCATCGTAGGTGCTGAAGTCGTCTTCAGAGAACTCGTCCTCCATGTCATCCTCAAAATTGGGGTCGGATTCAAAGCTGCCTTCTCCAATGGCTTTGGAGTCTTCCTTGGGCGCTTCACCCACACTCAGCAATACTTTGGCGTGCTTTAAGGATTCATCTGCCGTGTTAATCACCTCAATTAAAAAGCACCACATGCGTAAAAAGTCGTACACGTAAATACCTTTATCGCTTTTCTTGCTAAAGAGATCTCCAACGGTAGCTTTGCTCATAGCGTAAGCATCTTGCTCCGGGTCCATAGCTATCTGCGGGTATTCTTGTCCGCGGTCCCAGTCGGCATCGGCTTCGTAGAATGCAGCCATTTCAGAGCCTTTAAATGCAAAGGCTTTTAGAATTTCGCTGTGCAAGGTTTCTAGCTTCGTGGTAGTGCTAATTTGGATGTCTCTAAAAACATCGGCCTTGTCTTTGGTGTCAATTAGTACGTGGAGGACTACGGTCTTCATACTGCAAAATTAAGGGCTTTAAGAAAGGTAAAAAAAGTTCTTTCCACATGGCAAGTAAAAAAGTGGATAATACGGAGTGTGGCGGGTATCAGATCCGGCCAAAACCTTAGTGCATAAGGCTTTTAGACGACTGGTAGGCAAGGGGATAGAAAAAGCACTACCTTTGCAAAAAATTTCGGAGGCCTAATGATTACTGTTGAAAACCTTTCCCTGCAATTTAATAAACGCGTTTTGTTCGATGATGTGAATTTGAAATTCACACCCGGCAATTGCTACGGAGTAATTGGTGCCAACGGTGCTGGTAAGAGTACCTTTTTGCGCATTTTAAGTGGAGAGCAAGATCCCACTACAGGAAAAGCCCATTTGGCTTCGGGTAGCCGTATGGCCGTGTTAAAGCAGGATCACTTCGAATTTGATGAGTTTACCGTACTCAATACGGTGTTGCAGGGCCACAGCGAGTTGTGGAAGATTATGCAAGAAAAAGATGCCCTGTACGCCAAGCCCGACTTTTCGGATGAAGACGGTGTAAAAGCTTCTGAGCTGGAAGCAGAGTTTGCAGAGATGGATGGTTGGACAGCCGAGTCTGATGCTGCTGATTTGCTTAGCGGTTTGGGTATTAACGAGGACCTGCACCACAGCAGTATGAAAGACCTCTCGGGAAAGGAAAAGGTTCGCGTGCTTTTGGCGCAATCGCTTTTTGGAAACCCCGATGTGTTGCTGCTGGATGAGCCTACCAACGACCTGGATGCGCAATCCATTATGTGGTTGGAAAACTTTCTGGCCGATTTTAAAAACACGGTGATTGTAGTATCTCACGACCGTCACTTCTTAGATATGGTGTGTACGCACATCGTAGATATCGATTTTAAGAAAATTCAGCTATTTACTGGAAACTATTCTTTCTGGTACCAAGCCAGCCAGTTAGCGCTGCGCCAAAAATCGCAGCAAAACCGCAAGGCCGAAGAGAAAAAGAAAGAGCTTCAAGACTTTATTGCGCGCTTTAGTGCCAACGCGGCAAAATCGAAGCAAGCTACCAGTAGAAAGAAAATGTTGGAGAAGCTGGATATTGAAGAAATTCAGCCTTCTACACGTAAATATCCTGCCATTATTTGGGAGCCAGCACGCGAGGCAGGCGACCAAATTTTGGAAGTAAAAGGATTAACCCAAAAGTCTTCTGAGGGGCTGTTCTTGTATCAAAACGTTTCCTTTAAACTGCGCAGGGGCGACAAGGTGGCTTTTTTAGCCAAAGACCCTATGGCCATTACCTCTTTGTTTAAAGTGCTTAGTGGCCAAGAAAAACCATTGGAAGGAACGGTAGAATGGGGGGTAACCACTACACACACTTACTTGCCCAACCACAACGAGGCTTACTTTGATAACAACCTCAATCTTATTGACTGGCTACGCCAATACTCCGAGGAGAAAGACGAAACCTTTATCCGCGGATTCTTGGGTAAAATGTTGTTCTCAGGTGAGGAAACGCTGAAGGAGTGTAATGTACTTTCGGGAGGAGAGAAAGTGCGCTGCATGCTCAGCAAAACCATGTTGGAAGCTGCCAACGTGATGATTTTAGAAGAGCCTACCAACCACTTGGATCTGGAATCGATTACTGCATTAAACAACTCTTTAATAGACTTTAAGGAAACCTTACTGTTTAGCTCGCATGACCACGAATTTGTAAATACTATTGCCAACCGCATTATAGAATTGGCTCCGGGTGGATATATCGATCGTGAGCTGACCTACGATGAGTACCTTACCCATCCTGCCGTAAAAGAAGAAAAGGCCTCTTTGGTTCCGGCTTAGTCTCGGGTGAGTTCCGAAATAATTTGACGATGCTGCGGGAAAGTTTCCTGCAGGGTATTGGCACGAGCCATTTCAAAGTGACTGAAATTGAAGCCAGGAGCTACTGTGCAGCCTACAAAGCTGTATTGACCACCGGACTGTACGCGCGATCCAAACCAACAATTTGCCGGCACCATGGCTTGTGGGTTAAATCCATCTAGAGGGTTCCCAACTTCCAGTACCTCATATTTCCCGTTGGGGTAGATGATATGGATCTCTAGCGGATCTCCGGCATAAAAGTGCCATAACTCATCTTGCGGAATGCGATGCAAAGCGGAGAAGTTATCGGCCGTTAAAAGAAAATAAATGGCCGTGCTGGCACTAAAGTTCGTTTTAAAAGGTGCTGGCAGCGCTTCTTGCGCTATGGTAAGTGCGCTGCGGTAGGTTTCTCGGTAAAAACCTCCCTCGGGGTGGGGTTGCAGTTGGTGTTTCTGCACCAGTTGGTCTATCTTCATTAGGCTGCCGTTTGGGCTTGGGGTTTTTCCAGTTGGCCCTGAAGCTTCGTAAAAAAGTTTTTCACGGCCATGCGGTCTTCGTATTTGCTGTAGTCTTCTAGGTTTAGTTGCCAGCTGTTTTCTTCAGTTTCTAGGGTTATCTCATCCAAGCGAATGGTAATGGCCGTAATTTGGTTTAGCGGTACCTCGGTTTTAGGTATTTCTGGAGTTTTAAAGCGAATACTTTCCGTGTTCCAGGCGATAAATTGGGTGCCTTTTACCCTGTATTTTTTCTGGTACTGCCAGAAAAGGATAAAGGGCATTACACCGTTTGCTGCATTGAGATATACAGAAACACCTTCGCTGTCAAATCCTATCGTAAAAAAGTAGATCCAATACAAAACACTAAAGGCCATTCCCGCAATGAGAATGGCCTTTACGTTTTGATATTTCTGGTTGCTAATTTTTCCTTCCACCTTACTTAACGTTTTACAAAGCGGTAGCTTTTGCTACTGCCTGTGGCGTCAGTAAGTTGTAAGATATAAAAACCGCCCGTAAGCGCTTCGGTATTCACGCGAATTTCACTGCCGAAGTTTTCTTGGCTGTGCTGGTATACTACGCTTCCACTTACGGTAGTTATGGTTACCCCGGTGATTCGATTGATGTAGTTTCCGCGTACCGTAAGTACATTGCTCACGGGGTTGGGTGCCAATTGAAATGCTTCTTGAGCCAGTGTGGCGATTCCTGTTGCATTACCCACCTGTACTGAGTCTAGATACGATTCACCACAACCGTCTTCTACAGTATAGTAGTAGGTACCCGGGTTGAGGTTTTCTAGTGTGTTGCCAGTGATCGGAGGAGTAGTTTGCCAGGTAACGGTAATGGGCTCATTGCCAGAATCTATGGTAACAGTAGCGCTACCGTCCTCACAGTTTCCGCAAGAGGCATCGGTGGCCTCTGATTCAAATACGGGCGCCTTGTAAAATCCGCTAACATAGGTTCGCAGTGTTTTGGTGTTGCCGCCATCATCGGTAACAGTTACTGTGTGTATACCTTGGCAAACATTTTCAATTACAGGACCTGTAACGCTTTCACCGTCTAGCGTGTACGCAAGATTACCGGTTTCGTTTTCGAAATTTACTATGATTTGGCCGTTGCAATCTTCCAAACACGGCACGGTAGCTGTTTCGGTATATAGCCAGGCTTTGAAATCGTCTTGTTCCGCACCGTTTTCGTTTTCAAACCACAATCCTTTGCGGGAGGTGTTTAAAAATCCCATACTGCGCTCAAACTGCCCGTAGCTAAACATGTTTTGGCACTCTTCGGTAGCGTAATCCATAAAGTTTTCTATCATATCGGGTGGGTCCAGTTCACCCCAATAGTTGTTAGAGAATTCGTTTTCGTTGCCACAGTAGTTTATATCGGTATTGCATTCAAAGTTAGCCGAAGCCGCTGCCATGGGGGTGTCGTAGACAAAGTCGTCTTCGGTGCAATCTCCAGGTTCACCAGAAAAGGGATCCTGCTCATCGGCCCAAATATGTCTCAATCCCAGGTAGTGTCCTACTTCGTGGGCCAAGGTGCGGCCTCTAAAGAGGGTGTCCTCACCTTGTACGTTGTATCCAACGGTAGGGTAGTGTACGGTAGCACCTTGCAGTGAAGGCTCGGCATTGGGGTTTCCGCCTTCTTCTTCGGCCATATCCAGTGGAAAGGTCGCAATACCATACAAGCCTTCACCTCCAAAAACGGTAAGTCGACCTATCCAAATGTTGAGGTACTTTTCGGTATCCCAAGAGTCTATACCCCCGTCTTCTGTGCTTTTTATAGCATCGAGGGGCACCGTTCCGCCACCCAATGGAAAGATGTCAAAGCCGGTTGCCGTTGTAGCGGTTCGCGTAATTCCGTTGGTAGGGTTTCCATCGGGGTCGGTACTGGCTAATTCAAAAATTATTTTGGTGTCAGTTGCAATGGTGTCAAAAACGGCACGGGTAAAAATGGTGTCTTTATTATCGCGGTTGTAGTCGCGATTCAAAATTTCTAACTGTTGGAGCAAGATAGCCTCGTCTAAGTTTTGGTGCAGGGAATCCTCATTGTAAACTACGTGAAATACTACGGGGATTGTAATTTTATCACCTACCGCTTTCAGGTTACCCCTGTTTTGGTGAATCCATTTTTGGGCGGACATTTCGGCACGGTCCATGCCTTGCTGATATGCAAAGTCATCCGCGATTTTTTGCTGTGTATAATGGCGTATACCACAAGGTTCTACGTGCTGGGCAAGGGCCAGTAATGGGCCCAGTAAGAGGGCTAAAAACAGGTATTGTTTGCGCATGGGTTATAGTTTGAAAAGTGGCCTCAATTTACTTAAAACTTGTAAAATGATCCTTTGTAGACGAATGTTGCCCTCTGGTCTAAAAACTTTCGGAATATTGGGTTTATAATTTCGTAACATGGGCTTCGTAGTTTTGCTACTTTAACCAAGTTAGGATGTGTGAATGGAGAAGGTGGGCAGGGCTTTTAGCTTGCATGTATGCTGCTGCAGGTGCTTTTTGTCAGCAATATGAAAATGGCGAAGGTGTATGGCTGAAAGGAGATTTCCATGTCCATAGTACCAATGCCAGTAACGATACTGGTGGCGACAGCTTTGTAAAAGCGATTAAGCGAAAAAGCCAGGAGCGCGGCTTGTACTTTGTGGTGTTAACAGACCACAGCAACAGCACGGGGAGTGACGTAACGACCACGGAGGAAGATCCTGCTTTGTACAATCAAGGGAATGAGTTTCCGCGATGGGATTCGGCACGCATTGTCTCAGAGCCTGGTAAATTTTTGATGGTGTGTGGAAACGAGATTTCGCCCATTGTGGATGGCGAAGTACCGCTGTCACCCACAGGGCATATCGGCTGTATTCCACGCAGTCTGGATGTCAGTGAATTTGATACCACCGGAGCTTTTACCGATCGGCCAAGAGGCAGTGTTAACGGTGCCAATGTGCTGGAGCAAAGCAACAGCCGAGGCGCGTTTTCCATTATCAATCATCCTACTTCGCCTACACCCTGGATTTCCTACGACTGGACCAACCTCCAGGATTACCACGGAATGGAGGTGTGGAATGGTACGGGAGGATGGGATCCGTTTGACGAAATAGGCTACGATTTGTGGCGCACCGATTTGTTGCAAGGAAAAAACATTACACCCGTTGGAGGTAGCGACAACCACCGGGTGAATAAAGAGGTCGCTTTGTTTCCACCCGATTTATTAAATCCTGCCTTGGGTTTTCCTACCACCTCGGTCTATGCGAAAGACAGTACGTGGCAAGGCATTATGGAAGGATTAAACCGCGGCTGGGTTTGCATTCACGAGGGGGAAAGCTTTTTGCAAATCAATGCATTGGATGCCGAGGGGAACTATACCGACAGCAGCCACTTTACGGCTATCCGTATGGTGGGAAAATTAGATGCGAATGCGCCCATTCCGTTTAAATTAGAACTGCGACAGGCTTTGAGTGCCGTGGACCAACGCCCATACGTGGGTAATAGCACCGTGGCAGAGGTTATAGCCTATACAGCCATAGCCCAGCCGGGCGATAGCTTTGATGTTACCGTGCCCGTTTTTAATAACACGGGTTTGTTTACTGCTACCTTGCTGCCCTCGGCACCTTTAAGTGCGGGTAATGAAACCCATTACGTGGCTTTGTCGCGTGCTATCCGAGGTACCCAAATCATAAGTAGTGTAACGGAGGAAAAACCCAGTACCTTCTTTCAGTTGGGGCGAATAACAGAAGAATCAATAACCTTGAAAATTCGAGCTGCCGCGGGTGAAGCCATTACGGTTTCGTTGTTGGCTGCAGGAGGGCAAGTCCTTTTTAAGAACCAAGTTGCAGGAGAGGGTACTTTGCAAGAGCTGCGTATACCTAAACCTCAAAATAAGGGTGTGTATGCGATACGCGTTAGTTTCAATAGGGCCAAAAAATCATGGGTGAAACGTGTGCTACTGCGGTAAGCTTTGGTCGAATTTTTAGAATAAGTTCGCTAGCTAACATATAGGTAACACTAGAGTCTTTTTCGCTAACATTGACGTAATGTTTGAGCCCTTCTTTTGCAACTCAAAAGAAAGGCACCTATGAAGAACGTATTTACCTTATTGTTATTAGTGGTAAGCTTAGTGGCTGCTGCGCAAACAGAAGGAGAAATTCGCCAGATAACGTATTCTGCTGCGGACTCAACCTTGTTGTTTAATCCCGAGTTAAAGCCCTTTTATCACGGTGTTGCTTCTGGAGACCCTACTCCCAATGCTGTTATTATCTGGACTCGCGTTACTCCAGAAAATATTACCGATGTTATTAATGGCTCATTTGAAGTAGCTAGCGACCTAGAATTTACCAATGTGGTGGCATCGGGTGTGTTTTCTACCAATGCCGAGCGCGATTTTACGGTGAAAGTGGATGTGCAAAACCTGCAACCTTTCACGTTTTACTACTACCGTTTTACGGTAGGGAACGCTACCTCTATCATTGGTCGTACCAAAACGGCTCCGGCAGAAGGGGCAGACTCCGATCGTATTCGCTTTGGGGTAACCTCTTGTTCTAATTTCCAGGCGGGCTTTTTTAATGGATACCGCTTTGCAGCACAGCGTAATGATATTGATTACATGCTGCACCTGGGAGATTACATATACGAGTATGCCGAAGGCGGATATGGGTACAACGATGAAACCCAGCGCGGTCACGAACCCGATTTTGAAATGGTGGAATTGGAAGATTACCGCCTGCGCTACTCCTTTTACCGTTTGGATCCCGATTTAAGAAGAGTACACCAGCTGTATCCTTTTATTACCGTTTGGGACGACCACGAGTCTACCAACGATTCCTACAAAGACGGTGCACAAAACCACACCGAAGGGGATGAAGGAACTTGGGAAGATCGTAAACTCTTTGCTGCCGAAGCCTATTCCGAGTGGCTACCGATCCGTAATCCAGACGAAAACGATCCGATAAAAATTTGGAGAACGCTAAGCTTCGGAAACTTGCTAGACCTAATTATGATCGATACGCGGATCTGGGGTAGAGATGAGCAAGTGGGAAGTACACAAGACGAGGCTTACGATGATCCGAACCGCACCATCATGGGGAAAGATCAATTGGCTTGGTTTAAAGAGGAGCTTAGTAATTCGGATGCGCAATGGAGAATCATCGGAAACCAGGTTCAGATTATGCTGGTAAATACAGCTCCTGGCCAGCCTTTGCTTTTAGATCCATGGGACGGATACCCAGCAGAGCGCGACACCGTAATTCGCTACATTAGAGACAATGAGATTGACAATGTGGTTTTCCTTACTGGAGATATTCACACGTCTTGGGCTGCCGACTTGGCGATTGATCCATTTACCTTAAACACGCCCGCTACCCCGGATGGCTACACGCCTCTTACACAAGATGGTGCCATAGCTACTGAGTTTGTAACTCCATCGGTAACTTCAGATAACTTTAATGAAATTACGGGTACCCCTCCCGGTACATCAGCACCCTTAGAAAGCTCTTTGCAGGCGGCTAACGGGCACATTCGCTTTGTGGAGTTGGATGACCACGGATTTATGATTTTTGACGTAGATGGCGACCGCGCACAAGCACAGTGGTTTACCGGAGAGATTTTGGAGCGCGATACAACGCCAACCCGATTAAATGCCATGGAAACTGTTAGTGGAAGCAATCGCGTGTCTATGGCGGGAGATACCTTTGAAGATGATTCTACCAATGCACCCAATCCACCCGAGGTTATCAATGTAGTAAACAGCATAGAGGCTGTAGCTAGTGATGAAGCAGTGGTATTTAATGCCTATCCAAACCCTGTGCAAGACCAGGTTCGCGTGCAGTTTGGAGTAAGCAAGGCAGCCAAGCTAGAAATTAGCATTGTAAACACAGCTGGAAAAGTATTTAAGACTAAAGAAGCTGCTATGTATCAGCCGGGTGTATACGAGTACACGGCTAACATGGCGCATTTTGAAGCTGGCGTATACTTCTTTCGCATAGAGAGCGAAGAAGGAACGCTATCGTATCGTTTGCTGAAGCAGTAAATGATGTTATGGTTGTGTGGAAGCCGGCTTAACCTTAGGGTTGAGCCGGTTTTTTGTTTGCGGTAAGCTGGGCTACCTGCTGCAAAAACCATGTTCGGTCTACGCTTTTCGCTCCCATAAACTTTAGGTGATCGGTTTCTTGCTGGCAATCGATTAAGGCTATTTCTCGGTTCCAGTGCGTGCAAAGCCATACCAGTAAAGCTTTACTGCCATTGGGAATGCGGCTAAACATGGACTCGCCAAAGAACATCTTACCCAACTTTACGCCATATAAACCAGAAACCAGTTGGTCCTCTTTCCACAGACCCAGGCACCAAGCTATATTGCTTTTAGCCAGCTGGGTGTACGACTGTACAATAGCAGGGGTTATCCAGGTACCGTCTTGTCCAGGACGGGGCTGTTTTGCGCAGGCGCTAATTACGGCTTCTGGGTTATGGTTGAGGCGAACAGTGATATTGGGTTTGCGGAGAAGGCGCTTTACATCTTTTTGAATGCGAACATCGCCAGGATTTAGCACCATACGCGGATCCAGACTCCACCACATTATGGGTTCCTCGGCACTAAACCAGGGAAATAAGCCCTTTTTGTACGCGCGCACCAAGTTTTGTGGTTGCAAGTTTCCCCCTATAGCTATAAGCCCGGGGTATTGCTCTTGTACCATTTCAGGACTCGGAAAGTTAATGTGTGGGGTATCTTCTAAAAACTGCATGGATAAAAAAAACCGCTACGGAATGGCCGCAGCGGTTTACTAAAGGTATAATGAATTGGCTTAGTGACGCTCTCTGGCAGAGAAAAAGAAGTTTCCTTCTATGGCAGCGTTTTCATCGCTATCTGAACCGTGGATGGCGTTGGCAGCAATGCTCTCTGCAAAACGCTGACGAATGGTTCCTTCCTTAGCTTCCGCTGGGTTGGTAGCTCCAATCAATTCGCGAAAATCGGCTACTGCGTTATCTTTTTCTAAGATGGCCGCGTAAATAGGACCCGAAGTCATGTATTCTACCAACTCTCCATAAAATGGACGCTCTTTGTGCACTGCGTAAAACGCTTTAGCATCGTCTTCGGTTAGTTGTGTGAATTTAAGTGCTTTTACAGCAAATCCTGCCTCTAAAATTTGGTCTAAGATTTTTCCTGCGTGCCCGTTTCCTACCGCATCGGGCTTAATCATGGTAAATGTTTGTGTACCGGCCATGTTCTGTTATTATTTTCGGCTGCAAAAGTAGAAAATTAAGTAGGGTTGTTAAAGCTTTTGTCATCTTTGTGCCCTATGTCCATTTTTACAGAGAAAAAGCAAGCCATTACAGCGCTCAAAGCACATTTAAATGAGCCAAAGCGCATTGTGCTAACCACCCATATTAACCCCGATGGAGATGCCATAGGATCCATTAAAGCCATGCAGTTGGTTCTGAGGGCAAAAGGACACCACGTTACAGCCATTATCCCCAATGAAATGCCCGGTTTTTTAACCTGGTTGGATGCGGAAAAAGCGCTTAAGGTGTACAACCAAGATACATCTGCGTGCAATGAGGCGGTAGCAAGTGCTGAAATTATATTTTGTCTGGATTACAACACGCTAAAGCGCGTAGAAGACTTGGGAGAGCAGTTGGCTGCGAATACTTGCCCTAAGGTGCTCATCGATCACCATCCCTTCCCCGATGCCTTTGATTTTCCTTTTTCCGATCCACAAACCAGTTCTACCTGCGAGATGGTGTATGATTTTTTGGCAGCGCTAGACTATTTGGATACCGTTACTACGCATGTTGCGCAAGCACTGTATACTGGTATCACTACCGATACCGGCTCGTTTCGCTACCGAGGAACCAGCGCCAACACCTTGCGGGTGGGAGCTGCTTTGGTGGAGGCAGGCGTTAACCCCGGAGAGTTGAACGACAGAATTCACAATTCTTCTTCATTAAACCGATTAAAACTTACGGGACACGCCATTAGCAATTGCATGGAAATAATAGAAGATAAGGGCATTGCGTTTATCTTTTTGAGTTTGAAAGATCTAGAGGCTTTTGACTACCAGCCTGGAGATACCGAAGGTTTGGTAAACATGGCCTTGGGGGTAGATACCGTTCGGATAAGCATTTTGTTTAAAGAGACCGAGGATAAGATTAAGATATCCTTCCGTTCTAAAGGCGATGTTGCGGTAAACCAATTTGCTTCCGAGCATTTTAATGGTGGAGGCCATGCTAATGCTGCGGGTGGAGCTAGCTTTGAGAACTGGGAAACTACGAGAAGTAAATTTTTAAATGCAGTACAAGATGCGTTTTAGTCTAGGCTTTATCGTTTTGGCAATCATAATGGGGTGTAACGGGTTGCATCAACGTAAAAATCCACCCCAGCGAGAGTATACCAAAGAAGAGCTGCAGGAGTATAACCGTATGGTTACCCAAAAAGAGGCCCAGCAGGTGCAGCAGTTTGTAGCACAAAAAGGATGGCCTGCGAAAGAGAGTGGCACGGGGCTACACTATTGGATATACGAGGAGGGAAGTGGACCCCAAGCAAAACCAGGACAGCACGCCACAGTAAATCTAACCATATTGCTGCTCAATGGAGATACAGCGTATTCCCATGTGCGCTACGGCTCAGAGCGTTTTTTAATTGATAGAACCAACAAAGAATCGGGTTTAAACGAAGGCGTGCAATACATGCAGGTGGGAGACAAGGCCAAATTGGTCATGCCTAGCTACTTGGCGCACGGCCTTATGGGCGATATGAATAAGGTGCCACCCCGCACATCTTTGGTGATGGATGTAGAATTGCTAGGATTGGATTAGCCGTATCCAACCTTAGTACCCAAAACTAAATATAGCCGGTACCTTGTGTATTTTTGGCTCGGGCAGTTTTTTCCATTGCGCCACCGTGTGGGTTTGTATCCATTGGCCCTTTTGGGTGATATCAGCGGCAATGCACAGCTTCATGTTTTTTGGGAGGAAAAGCAGGAGCACTTCAAAAAGCCTTAGGTTGCGATACGGAGTATCCATAACTATCTGAGAATAACCTCGCTGCGCTTCCGATACACACACCTTTAGTTTTTCCTGCATTTCGCTTTTATCTATGGGCAGGTAGCCATGAAAGGTAAACTGTTGGCCGCTTAGTCCACTGCTCATTAAGCCCATTAAAATGGAGGAGGGACCCACCAGTGGGTAAACGGTTATGTTATTTTGGTGTGCTAAAGCCACCATTTCAGCACCGGGATCGGCTATTCCCGGGCAGCCTGCCTCAGAAATTACTCCAAGAGATTGGCCGTCTTCAAGTAAGCGTATATAGCTTTCTCTAGTAGCGGCATCGGTTTTTTTGCTGAGTGTGTGGTACGTGTAGTCTTGTAGGGGTCTTTCCAGGTGTAGGCTTTTTAAAAAGGCCCGGCAAGATTTAGGGTTTTCGGCCAAAAAGCCATGCACGATGTTGCACACTTGGCTTATTTCAAGGGGTAAGCAATGGGGTCTGGGCAAGTCGCCCAAATTGCTGGGTATTAAGTAGAGAGTACCGTTATTTTTAGGCTTGGAGCTCACGGATAACTTGATCGCACGCTTGGTCTAACATTCGGTAAACATTCTCAAAACCATCTTCACCACCATAATAGGGGTCGGGTACATCAAACACCGTAGTGTTGGGCAAAACATCCATAAAGCGCTTTACCTTATTGCGTTGTTTGTCGTTGGTAGCCAGTGCCAAAATATTTTGCAAGTTGCTAGCATCCATCACATAAATGCGATCAAAGATCTGGAAATCCCCCACATTGAATTGGCGTCCATGCAGTTTGCTAATATCTACACCGTGCTTTGCTGCTGTTTTAACCGAACGCGAATCGGGTGCTTCGCCAACATGGTAATTCGCAGTTCCGCAGGAGTCTACCTCAATATCCAGCCCTTTTTCTGCTGCTTTTTGGCGCAATATCCCTTCCGCCAAAGGCGAGCGACAAATATTGCCGAGGCAAACAAAAAGTATCTTTTCCATAGATGCTGTGCACCGGGCTAAGCCAGTGTTAGTTTTTTATCCAAATCCTCCAGGTACTTTCTAAACTGCTTGTCGGTTTCCGAGAGGTTGTTTACCGTTCTGCATGCGTGAAGTACGGTAGCGTGGTCTTTTCCACCGCAATGCATACCAATGGTAGCTAGAGAGCTTTTGGTCATTTTCTTAGAGAAGAACATGGCTATTTGACGTGCCTGTACCACCTCGCGCTTGCGCGTTTTGCTTTTGAGCAATTCAATAGGCATATCAAAATAGTCGCACACCACTTTTTGGATGTAATCGATAGACACCTCACGTGCGGTGTTTTTCACAAACTTGTCTATCATTTGCTTGGCCAAATCTAGCGTAATGGCCTTTTTATTTAAGGAAGATTGTGCGATCAGCGAGATTAAGGCGCCTTCCAACTCTCTAACGTTAGAGGTAATGCTGTACGCCAAGTATTCAACCACTTCGGTAGGAAGGTCTATACCATCGGCATGCATCTTTTTGCGCAATATAGAAATGCGGGTGTCCAGTCCAGGCGCTTGTAAATCCGCACTAAGGCCCCACTTAAAGCGAGAAAGCAGGCGTTGTTCCATGCCTTGCATTTCAACGGGCGCTTTATCCGAGGTCATTATAATTTGCTTTCCTGTTTGGTGCAGGTGATTAAAGATGTGGAAGAAAACATCTTGTGTTTTTTCTTTTCCTGCAAAAAACTGCACATCATCCATAATCAACACATCTATCATCTGATAGAAGTGGCTAAAGTCATTGATGGAGTTGCTCTTAACGGCATCTACAAATTGGCTGGCAAAACGGTCAGATGACACGTAAAGCACCGTTAACTCAGGGTTTTGGTTTTTAATTTCTAAACCAATTGCATGTACCAAGTGGGTTTTACCCAATCCGCTACCCCCATATATAAGGAGTGGGTTAAAGGCAGTGCCCCCGGGCTTATTGGCAACCGCAAACCCAGCAGAGCGTGCTAAGCGGTTACAATCGCCTTCTATGAAGCTGTCAAAGGAGTAATTTGGGTTGAGGTTGGATTCTACGTTTATCTTACGCAATCCTGGAATAACAAAAGGGTTTTTTATGTTGGAAGATCCCATATCAACTGGCATAGACATTTCTGGGTTTTTAACCGCCTTTTGGTTGTTGGTAGGAATATTAACCGTGTAAGGTTGTTGTTCCTCATGTCCATCCATTATAATACTGTACTCTAAGCGGCCATCTTTACCCAGCTCCTTACGGATTACTTTTTTAATGAGATCAATATAGTGTTCTTCTAGCCATTCGTAGAAAAAGTTCGATGGAACTTGTATCGTAAGTATGTTGCCCGCAAGCTTTAGTGGCTTAATGGGCTTAAACCAAGTTTTAAAGCTCTGGGCAGAAATGTTGTCGCTGATAATTTGGAGACAGTTTTCCCATACAAGAACATGTTTGCTTTCAGTGGCTATCATAAAATACTTTAAGTTGTTGGTACTCTTGGACTTAAAAATAATTGGATTCCTGTAACGAATTTTCGCTGGGGTTTCGTGTGGAAGCCAGGACAAATATTGACTGAAAAAAGAGAAAAAAAAAATGGAAAAGGGGTTGATTTTTTGGAAAGAATTTATTCATAGGTACTTTCTCTAAAAATCGAATAGGCTTATAAATTGGGGCTTCTGAGGGTTGTTAACATATTGTCAACGGGGTAGGTATGGAAAACTAAAGCGAACTCCATCGCTCACAACATGTTTCTGATAAATCCAAATTTATTTTTTATTCCTAGACAGGTCATTATTGTAAACCCAAATTGCCTTTTTTTAATGGAAATCAGGGCGTTAGGCTGGAGTTAACACGGAGTTAAAATTGGGTTAACGTGCTTTCAACTATCTTTAAAGTCTGATTATCAGGGTATTTTAGCCACTCGTCTAAAGATTCCTTCACTTTAACAGGAAGTTGTATTTCCATTTTTGCGTCTTGGAGCTTGTAGGCCTCTGAAATTATTTTCCCACCGTACTTATTTGCAAATTGATGGACTTCAAAGGTCTTTTCAACAGGGAGCGTAAGTACACAATGAAACTGTATTTCAGGAGTAATTATCTTACTGGCGGCTATGGCTTCTGCTGCTGCCTCCTTGTAAGCGCTGCGCAAACCACCCGTGCCCAGTTTAGTACCCCCAAAAATTCGACTAACTACGCATAGCGTGTAATGCAGATTGTTTGCATAGAGCTGTCCCAGTATGGGCTGTCCGGCTGTTCCCGATGGTTCTCCATCATCGCTGGCACGCTCTTCTTCCGTGTTGGGATCCAACCGATATGCAAAACAATGGTGGCCGGCACTGGGGTACTTTTTACTATATCCTTCAATAAGCTCTTTGAGATCCGTGGCCTGTGCAAAGGGTTGCACCTCGGCATAAAACTTACTGCCTTTAATTTTGAGTAGGATGGAAGAGGGGCGGCTTACGGTTTGGTATTGGGTGTGGGTCATTAATACAGCAAAATTACAGCTACAACCGCCAAACACAAACCCAATACCTTATTGATCGTGAGTTTTTGCGCAAACAGGGTCCATCCTAAGAAGGTAGAAAGCGCAACGATCGCTACGTTATTTATGGGAAAAACTACGCTAGCCTCTAAGTTGGGCAAGGCCAAGCTTTGTAAGATAAAGTAGATGCTTCCAAAATTTACCACACCTAAAATAGCACCCAGTACCAAAGCCGAACGCGTAAAGCTAGGGCCTTTCTTTGTTGTAGTAGCCCTATAGAGCAGCCCAAACAATCCAGCCAAGCTAAATACAGTTCCTATAAACCAGGTGCTGGGTAGTCCTTTAAAATAGGTTTCCTCCGTGACTTTTAATAAGGTATCAATACATCCTGAGCCCAAAAACAAGATTACGGGAAGCAACCAGTTTCCACTCGCCTTAGCTTGCGCTTTTTGCTGGTTTTTAGGGGGCTTACTCATTATGAGTACGCTCAACAGACCCAGCATCAAACCACAAACTTTAAGCACGGTTACACTTTCATCCAGCCAAATAATGGCAACGATCACGGGGACTACCACCGACATTTTACTGGCAACAGAAGCGGTGGCCAAGCCAAATTGCTGGGTAGTTTTTGCCATGACAATAAATATGGAGATAAACAGCACCGAAATTCCCAATGCGTTATATAACCATGGGTAGGAAAAGTTTTCTCCAGTGGCGTAGGCGTAGCCGTAAGAAAATGCGCCTGCTACGATGTAGTTAACAACCAGGCTGGGAAGTAAAGGGGTCTTCCGCTTGCCAATAAGGGAGAACATTACGTAAATAAACGAGGAGAATAAAACGCTAAGCGCTAGATATATCATAGGGTACGCCTCCTTTTGCAAATCAGCATATCGCCATTGGGTAGGGTTTCATTAGATACGATATCACCCTCGCAGAGCGGTGCTTTTTGTCCATCCTGTATCACTGTTTTGGCACCAACTAAAACCCGGTTTTCGTCCCACATATTTTTAGCGATGAAGGTGTTCAGAAGCGTTGCACCCCCTTCTACAATAAGGCTTTGCAGTTGTTGTGCATTGCAAAACTGAAGGAGTGCCTCAAAGAAAGGGAGTTTGGCATGGTAAGCTATCGACTGGATATGCGAGTACTGAGGTTCTGCGCCCTCTTGATAAAAAATAACACCACCGCCTGTTTCATTCCAGTGTTGTACGTGTTTTGCATCTAGGTCTGCACCAGCTGTACACACCACCATTCGGAGTGGATTTTTTCCTGGCCACAGACGATTGGTTAGTAGCGGTTGATCGGTGTTAAAGGTTTTAGATCCTACCAGAATAGCTTGCTCTTGGTGGCGCCACTGGTGGTTGAGCATTTGCGTTTGAGGCTGGGTTATGGGGAAACTGCCTCGTGTTTCCATAGACCGAGTAATATCTATAAAGCCATCTGTGCTTTGTGCCCACTTTAAAATAATATAGGGGCGCTTCTTTTGGTGAAACGTGTAAAACCTCCGGTTAAGATTACGGCAAGCCGATTCCAATACACCATAGCTTACACGAATTCCTGCCGATTCTAAGCGCTGCAATCCTCTACCTGCTACTTCGGGGTTGGGGTCTTTAGATCCTACAACCACGTGTCCAATGCCTTTTTCAATGATCAGATTGGCGCATGGGGGCGTTTTTCCGAAGTGGGAACATGGTTCTAGACTCACGTACAGCGTGCACTCGGACAGCGGAAGGTCTGCGGGTAAATTTTTTAGCGCATTGACCTCTGCATGCGCTTCGCCAAACTGCTGGTGGTAGCCTTCTGAAATTATCTTTTCTTTGAACACCAAAACGCTGCCCACCATGGGGTTTGGAGCTACTGCGCCAAAGCCTTTGGCTGCCAAATACAGACAGCGTTGCATGTAGTACTCGTGGTTATGCACGGGGCTAAATTATAGCATTTTATGCCGGAGCCATTGCCAAAAACACTAGAAAGTTATCGGGAAGCCAAATCCTGGTTTCTGCAACAAATGCAAGATACGTATGAGCTTGCTGAGTTAGAGAGCATGTTTCGCTACCTGGTGGCCGAAATAAGCCCCTTGGCATTTAATCAAGTACGGGTATCTCTAGATCATAAGCCCAATGCCGATTTTTCAGAGCAATTGTGGGAAATTACCAAGCGGCTACAAGATGGAGAGCCGCTCCAATACATAGTAAACAAGGCGTACTTCTGCGATCTGGATTTGGTGTTAGAAAAAGGCGTTCTGATCCCTAGGCCCGAAACCGAAGAGCTGGTATATCGAGTGTTGGAAGTACTGGGTAGTGATTTTAAAGGCAGTATTGTTGACATAGGAACTGGGTCGGGGTGCATTGCTTTAGCGCTTCAGTATATGCAGCCTCAGGCCACACTCATGGGCATAGACAAAAGCGAAGCGGCCATAGCCGTAGCCGAAAAGAATGCGGCTCGGTTGGAACTGCCGGTGGTTTTTGAAAATATTGCCGTGGAAGATTTTCGGTTGGAAGGGACAGATGTGGTGGTTTCCAATCCACCCTACATTGGGCGCGATGAGGCCGCTACCATGGAAAAACACGTTACCGATTTTGAGCCCGATGGCGCTTTGTTTGTTTCGGAGACGGATCCCCTCTATTTTTACCGAATTATTGCCGAAAAGACGGCCACTGCTCTCGCGGTGAAGCATGTTTTCTTAGAAATTAATCCCAAATATGCAGCGGAAACAATAGCCTTGTTTCAAGGTATCTTTAAGGTCGTGGAAATACACACAGATATTAATGGTAAAAAGCGCATGGTACACGCGCAGCGCTAATCGCAACGAACTATGAACCCCGAAGATCGGATACAAGAACTGCAAGATGCCTTGCACCGGCACAACCACTTATACTACGTGGAACATGCTCCAGAAATCAGCGACTACGAGTTTGATATGCTCATGAAAGAGTTGGAGCAGCTGGAGGAGAAACACCCGCAATGGGCTTCTGAAAACTCGCCAACGAAACGCGTGGGTGGAGATATTACCAAAAAGTTTGAGGTGGTTGCACATGAGCATCCCATGCTGTCTTTGGCCAATACATACGACACCGAGGAACTCGAAGCGTTTTTTAAACGCTGCAAAGAGGGGTTGGGACAAATCCCAGAATACATCTGTGAGCTGAAGTATGATGGAGTTGCCATATCGCTAAAGTATGAAGAGGGCAAACTGGTGCGCGCAGTAACACGGGGCGATGGAACTGAAGGAGAAAACATTACGAGCAATGTGAAAACAGTACGCTCTATTCCCTTGCAACTCCGGGGTGCCGGGTACCCAGATGCCTTTGAAGTACGCGGTGAAATATTTATGCCGCTTCAAGCCTTTGAAGCGTTAAATGCAAAACGAGAAGCCAACGGAGAGGAGCTGTTTGCCAATCCAAGAAATACTACCGCGGGCACGCTAAAAATGCAAGACTCTGCTGTGGTGGCGAGCAGAGGCTTGGATACGTATTGCTATAGCTACCATGCAGATCGGCAGGAAATAGCTACCCAATATGATGCCTACCAGAACTTGCTGGATTGGGGATTTAAGGTGCCCAAAGCGGCCGATGCTATGGTGTTAAAAACCCAAGAGACTGCGGCCATCTTCGATTTTATAGCACAATGGGAGTCGCAGCGGCACCATTTACCCTTTGAAATAGATGGCATTGTAATTAAGGTGAATTCGTTTAGCGCCCAAGAAGAACTCGGCTACACCAGTAAAACCCCGAAGTGGGCGGTGGCCTATAAATACAAGGCCGAAGAAGTGAGCACCGAGCTCATGGATGTAATTTATCAGGTGGGGCGCACGGGAGCGGTTACTCCAGTAGCCGTACTCGATCCAGTGCAACTCTCGGGCACCACAGTAAAGCGAGCTTCTTTGCACAATGCCGATCAAATTGCCAAGCTCGATTTGCACGTAGGCGACCATGTTTACGTAGAAAAGGGGGGTGAAATCATCCCTAAGGTAACCCGAGTAAATCTAGAAGCGCGTCAGGGTAAATCGTTAAAGCCAGTTCGGTTTACAGCGGAGTGCCCAGCTTGTGGAACCCCTCTGCAGCGTGTAGAAGGGGAGGCACAGCATTTTTGCAATAATGCCGTGGATTGCAAGCCACAGGTAACGGGGCGCTTGGCGCACTTTATCTCCAGAAAAGCTATGGACCTGGAAGGGCTTGGGGCTGAGTCGGTAACGCAATTTATTGAAGCGGGCTTGCTTCAGAAGCCATCTGATATTTACAATCTAACGCCAGAAGCAGTACTGCAACTGGAGCGTTGGGGAGAGAAATCGGTGGAAAACCTAATGCAAGGTATCTCGCAAAGCAAGCAGCAACCCTTTACCAAGGTACTCTACGCCTTGGGAATACGTTTTGTGGGAGAAACCGTAGCTAAAAAACTGGCACGGGAAGCAGCAACGATTTCTAAGTTAATGGCCATGGGGCAGGAAGAGCTGGAAGCGATACCAGACATTGGTCCGCGCATTGCCCAATCGGTGGTACAATATTTTTCTCAGGAAAAAAATCAGGAAGAAATTCAAAAACTCCGCGAACACGGGTTGCAATTTGAGCTGGATGAAAGCGAAAAAAAGTCGGCCAATGGTGTGTTCAACGGATTAAATATGGTAGTTTCGGGGACCTTTACCAACTTTGACCGCGAATCCCTCAAACAGCAGCTAGAAAAAGAAGGTGCTGTACTAAAAAGTGGGGTAAGCGCCAAGGTCAATGTGCTTGTAGCGGGCGAAAACATGGGGCCGAGCAAGCTGAAAAAGGCAGAGGATCTTAAGCTGGAAATTTGGAGCGAAGAGCAGTTGTTAGAAAAATTGGGATTGAGCGGTGATTAATTGGATACGAAATAAAGGCGCATCGGTACGCATGCGCAAACTTCTCAAAACGGAGAGTAGAGAAGTGAAAGCCCTTAATATAAAAGAGGCCAAGAATTTTGCCATTCTCTTTGATTCTACCAATAAAGAACAACTCGCCCAAGCACAGCACTTGCTGAAAGATCTCGGCAAGCAATACCCCAAGATGAAAATTCACTGCATGGGCTGGTTTAAAAAGGAAGCACCTGAAATAAATCATCCCAACATCACCTTTTTCTCCAAACCCGATATTGGCTTTTTCTATCAACCAAAAGACACAGAAGTCATCCGTAAGTTTCAACAAGTGGACTACGATATCGTAATGGATATTTCCATGGAGTTTAATTACCCCATTAAACGCTTAATGCTTAGCTTAAATTCTCTTTTGCGAGTAGGTATTTTTTCTAGAGATAATGAGTCGATGTATGACCTGTTTATCAATACCACCAAAAATGTAAGCGAGTTTTCTAAACATGCCATCTACTATCTGGGCATTTTAAATAAGAATTAAGAACATGACTGGAATGGATTTTAAAGGCCTGGGAGTGGCCATGGTAACTCCTTTCAACAAAGACGGATCAGTTGATTTTAAAGGATTGGATCAACTGACAGAATCCTTGTTAGCAGCTAAGACCGATTATCTGGTAGTTATGGGTACAACAGGCGAAGCCGCTACCCTTACTGAAACCGAACAAAATGAGGTGTTGCAAGCGGTGTACGCCAAAGCCAAAGGCAAGGCCAAAATTGTGTTTGGGTGCGGAGGAAACAACACCAAAGCAGTGGCAGCAAAAGCGGCCTCTTTAGACCACCGTATTATCGATGGGATCCTGTCGGCATCTCCATCCTACAATAAACCTACGCAAAAAGGGATAGTAGCGCATTACCAAGCGGTTTCAGAGGCATCATCCATACCCATTATTCTCTACAACGTGCCTGGAAGAACGGCCAGTAACATGTTGGCGAGTACAACGCTAGAAATAGCACGGACTTGTAAAAATGTGGTGGCCATCAAAGAAGCTTCTGGTGATTTAGAACAAGTGGCTGATATCATTAAAGATAAACCCGAAGGTTTTGAGGTGATTTCTGGAGATGATGCGCTTACCGTACCTATGATTTCGTTGGGCGGAATTGGCGCAATTTCTGTAGTTGGAAATGCGTATCCAGAACGCTTTGGAAATGCTATACATGCTGCCCTAAAAGGCGATTATGGACAAGCTAGAAGCCTTTATTACCCATTGCATGGGCTTATTCCTTTGTTATTTAAAGAGGGAAATCCAGCAGGAGTAAAGGAAGTATTAAAGCATTTGGATATATGCGATCATTACCAGCGCATGCCGCTAATGCCCGTAAGCGAAGTTTTAAGAGAGAGCCTGGTAGCGTATATAGCTAAAGAAAACCTGTAGTTCCTATATCTAGTAAAACAGGTAAACCGATTCTAAATCCTGGGTGTAAGATGCGTTGTTATCCAGCTGTACTGTAATGCGTAGTTCTTGTTTGTAAAATCCATTTGCAGTGTCCGCTGGGAGAAATTGGTGGTTTAAAGTGAGAATAGCATAAGGCGACATCTCGTTTTTATCGGTGCTTTCAAGGGCTTCAGAGAGTTCAATTGGATCATCGTTTGGCCTTTGGTAGAATGGTACAGTCTCGTAATACTGCACGATAGGATTTAGGGTGTCGCCCGCTTTATAACGATCGTTATAATCAACCATGGTTTCTACATAGATAGCGGTAATGTTTTGTAGTGGTATGTCGGGTCTATCTTCACAATCCAGCGCAAACAAGCTATTGAAGGAAGCGCTCCACTTTTTTGCCGCAAGGTAATCGCGCTGGCCCTCCAGAATAAAGCGGTATTCAGAGGCCGGTATGGTGTCCGAATCCGATAATGCAACAAGCTGACGATCCTCGTTTTCTGTTTCTTGAAAAGCGTAGTTCGTCATGCTGTAATCAGTGATGTTGAAGTACCGGTCTTCAACCTCCGGGCAACGCTCGCAAGAGAGGAATACTAAACCTACAGTAAGAAAAGCGGTCAAAAGAATTTCTTTCATCGTGAAATGGGTTCTGGCTTTAATGTAGGATATTACCACGAGTTTCGTAGTGGATGGAGCACAAAAAAAGGGAGCACATGGGCTCCCTTTATATTCTGGTAAGATGGGCTAATGAATTAGGCCCAGCTCACAATTTTATCGGAGTGGTATTCACCCGCTTGTAGTTTTTCCTGAACCTTTTTAAAGGTTTCAATGGTGTATTCTACATCTTCTAAGGTGTGCACCGCTGTAGGAATAAGACGCAGTAAAATAACGTCTTTGGGTACTACAGGATATACTACAATAGAGCAGAAGATGCTGTAATTTTCTCGGAGGTCTAGGGTAATGTTGGTCGCTTCACCCAAAGTTCCTTTAAGGTATACTGGAGTTACAGCACTGTTCGTTACACCCAAATCAAATCCAGCGTTTTTAAGTCCGCTTTGCAATGCGTTGGCAATATTCCAAAGCTTGTCCTTAAATTCTGGATTGGTGCGTATCATTTCCAAACGCTTGCGAGCACCCACTACCAACGGCATCGGTAGCGATTTTGCAAAGGTTTGCGAACGCATGTTGTACCTCAAGTACTCAACCACGTGCTCATCGGCCGACACAAATGCACCAATAGAAGCCATAGACTTAGCAAAGGTTCCAAAGTACACGTCTATCTCATCTTGCACGCCCTGTGCAACACCTGCTCCGCGGCCCATATCGCCTACGGTACCAAAACCGTGTGCGTCATCTACGAACAAGCGGAATCCAAACTGCTTTTTAAGCGCTACAATGTCTTTCAAGTTTCCTTGGTCTCCTGCCATACCAAAAACCCCCTCGGTAAGCACCAAAATACCACCGTTGGTTTTCTCAGTAATTTTCTGGGCGCGCACCAGTTGCTTTTCCAAGCTCTCCATGTCGTTGTGCTGGAAAACAAAACGGTTTCCTAAGTGCATGCGCACGCCATCAAACATGCAGGCGTGACACTCAGAGTCGTAAACCACCACATCGTTACGGTCTAGCAACGCATCAATGGCAGACATACATCCTTGGTATCCGTAGTTGAGTAGAAAGGTATCTTCTTTTCCTAAGAAGGAAGAAAGCTCTTCTTCTAGCAATTCGTGCTCACGGGTTTGGCCGCTCATCATACGGGCCCCCATAGGGTATGCAAGGCCCCACTCGGCTGCTGCATCGGCATCTACCTTGCGAATTTCGGGGTGGTTAGCCAGCCCTAAGTAGTTATTTACAGACCAAACCAGCACCTCTTTCCCGCGGAAATGCATCTTGTTAGAGATTTCTCCTTCCAACTTTGGGAAGGTAAAGTATCCATGCGATTCCTTAGAGTGTTGTCCCAGTGGACCGCGGTTTGATTTAATACGTTCGAAAATGTCCAAAATATTTTCCTTTTTAAAAACGAGCCGCAAATTTAGTGTATTTACAAACGGTGGGCAAAATGAATGCGTAGTTGGTGCGTTCTAAGCCCTATCAAAGTGTTATATTTGCCCCCGTTTATGAAGAATATAGTTTGGATACTCTTACTGGGCTTAACTACGGTATCGTGTAGCAAATACCTGAAGCTTAGAAAAAGTACCGATGCCAATTTAAAGTTAGAAAAGGCAGAGGAATATTACGCAAAGGAAGACTACCAGCGAGCTTTACCGCTGTTGGAAGATGTTATTGGAGCCTTTCGTGGTACTACGCAGCACGAGCGCGTTTATTACTTATACGCTAACAGCTACTACAACATGGGCGATTATTTCTTCGCGCAGAGCTACCTGAGTCGTTTTCAGAAAACCTTTCCGCGAAGCAAGTTTGCCGAGGAATGCGCTTTTAAAAGTGTGGTGTGCTCCTATAAACTTTCTCCCGAACCCAGCTTAGACCAAAGTTTTACAGCAGAAGCGATGGATAACATCCAGCTGTTTTTAGAAGATTTTCCAGAGTCTGACCGCAGGGATACGTGTAATGTGTTGATGACCAACCTGAGAGATAAACTCGAAGAGAAATCGTACTTAAACTCTAAGCTGTATTACAGAACCTTGCATTACGAGGCGGCCATAATATCTCTGAACAATACGCTGAAGGATTATCCTAATACGCAATTCGAGGAAGATATCCGCTTTATGATATTGCGAAGCAACTATGAACTGGCTTCCAACAGTGTTCGCAAGAAGAAACGTTCGCGTTTAGAGAACACCATTAAGTCGTATGAAAAATATATTGATAAATTTGCGGATTCAAAACGTGCAAACCAGGCGGAAAACCTGTATAAGAACACGGTGAAGGAACTAGAAAGCTTGTAGGATGAGTAATTTTGATTTAAAAGGATCTAACGCAGAACGTTCAACGGTAACCCGTAACCTTACTGACTTAGAGCAACACACAGGAAATATTTACGAGGCACTTACCGTGGTAAGCCAGAGAGCAGACCAGATTAGCAAAATTCTTAAAGAAGAGTTGAGCGGGAAGTTGGCTGAGTTTGCCACTGCGTCAGACAACCTGGAAGAGGTATTCGAAAATCGCGAGCAAATAGAGATCTCCAAGTTTTACGAGCGTCTACCCAAGCCACACGCGATGGCGTTGGATGAGTTTATCCAGGGCAATACCTACTTTAGAAAAGTAGAGGAGGAAGAGGTGAAGAAAGATACAGACCTAATTGATTAAACATAAGTACAGTACCATTTTAAAACCCCGCTAAGGGGTTTTTTTATTTTAGGACGGGTGGAAAAAACAGGGAAAAATATACTGCTGGCAATAACTGGCGGCATTGCGGCATATAAAATACCATGGCTGGTTCGATTGTTTACACAGGCTGGCCACGAGGTACAGGTCATAGCTACGCAGGCCGCATTGGATTTTGTCAGCGAGAAAACCCTAGCCGTGCTCACAGGAAACCCTGTAATTAACACCTTTTACAAACCCGATAATACCTGGAACAACCACGTTAAACTGGGTATTTGGGCCGATGTAATGGTTGTGGCACCAGCTACGGCTAATACCATGGCAAAAATGGTGCAAGGGCAAAGCGACAACCTGTTGTTAGCTACCTACTTATCGGCTCGTTGCCCCGTAGTTGTTTTCCCCGCCATGGATTTAGATATGTGGCAGCATCCATCCACCCAAAAAAATGTAAGTGCATTACGCAGCTATGGTAATCATGTGGTAGAGCCCGCAAGTGGTGCCTTAGCAAGTGGGCTAGAAGGCAAAGGTCGCATGCCAGAACCCGAAGCGATGTTCCTGTACATTAAGGAGTTGCTGTACCCCGGACGATGGCAAGGTAAAAAAGTACTAATCACTGCCGGCCCCACATACGAACCCATAGATCCTGTTCGGTTTTTAGGAAACCGATCTAGCGGCAAAATGGGGTATGCGCTAGCGGCAGCGTTTAGCGAAGCTGGTGCTCAAGTTACCGTAGTTTCGGGACCTGTTGCAATACAGCCTCCAAAGGGGGTGCGGGTAATTCGGGTGGAAAGCGCCCAAGACATGCTAGACCAAGCATCGCCAATATTTGCCGAAGCAGACCTTACTTTCTTTGCGGCCGCGGTAGCCGATTACCGAGTTGCACATCCTGCCGAAAAGAAAATGAAACGCCAAGACCACAAGGAAACATCCTTAGCTTTGGTGGCCAACCCCGATATCGCCAAAACGCTATCTAGCCAAAAGAAAAAAGGACAATACTGCATCGGTTTTGCCCTTGAAACCCATGCCGGTGCAGAAGAGGCAAAAGCTAAAATGCAGCGAAAAGGATTGGATGCGATTGTGCTAAATTTGGAGCAACAAGCCGAAGGCAGTGTTTTTGGATCGGAGAAAAACGAAGTGTTGCTGCTTAGCGATAATAATCAATGGAAATCGGGGTTAGAGAACAAAACTAAAATTGCCCAACATCTTGAAAATAAGATTTATGACTGGTTCTTTGCTTAAGCTTTTATTAGCAGGAATGACCGTGTTTTATGCGTTTAACAGCCAAGCACAAGAGCTGAATGCAACGGTAAGTGTGGCTATAGACCAGGTAAAAGCCCAAGCAACAAATCCCAGAATCTTTGAGACCTTAGAAACCGCAGCTCAGGATTTTTTAAATAATACCAAATGGACTGAGGACGACTTTGCCCTGGAAGAACGCATTGATTGCTCTGTGTTGATTAACATCGATAAAATTAATGGGGCCACCTCATTCAGTGCCAGTATCCAGGTGTCATCGAGTAGGCCTGTGTACAATTCTAACTACAGCACCAGTGTTATCAATCACAAGGACAACGATTTTCAGTTTAATTACGTAGAAAACTCGCCCATAATTTTTAACCAAAACCAGTTTCGCGACAACTTGTCCTCGGTATTGGCCTTTTACGCGTACATTATTTTGGCCATGGATTACGATACCTTTAGTCGTGAGGGCGGTACACGCTATTACCGAAATGCCCAACAAATTGCTGCCAACGCGCAAAACAGTGGAAATTCGGGATGGTTGTCATCGGAGTCTACACGAAATCGGTTTTGGTTGGTAGACAATGCCTTGCAAGAAGCGTTTGAACCTTTGCGCAGTTGCTACTACGAGTATCACCGCAATGGCTTAGACCAGATGTACAGCAAAACAGAAGAGGGGCGAGCTAAAATATTGGCCGCTCTGGAAGGTCTAATGGATATCCACCGAGTGCAACCCTTGAGTTTTAACGTACAAATTTGGTTTACTGCGAAGTTTCAAGAGTTGGTCAATATCTTTTCCGAGGCGCCTAGTAGTGAACAGCAAAAAGTGGTGAAGCTGCTAAGCACGCTCGATCCCTCTAATATTTCCAAGTATCAAAAAATTACCAGCTAATGCTTCGTGAACTGTTCATTAAGAACTTTGCGCTCATTCGCGAGAGTCGTTTGGAATTTGATTCTGGATTGACCGTAATTACAGGAGAAACGGGTGCTGGAAAATCGATCATGCTCAATGCCTTAGGCCTTATTATGGGCAACCGTGCCGATGCATCCACCATTGGCGATGCACAACAAAAATGCATTGTAGAAGCTACCTTTCGTTTGGATGCGCGCTTTGAGGGGTTTTTCAATACGGAGGATCTGGATTTTGAACCTGAGACCATCATTCGGAGAGAGCTGGCGCCCAACGGAAAAAGCAGAGCCTTTATTAACGATACACCCGTTACCAACAAAACCTTAAAAGAGCTCTGTGGGCAGCTATTAGATATTCATGGGCAGCAGGATAACCAGTTGTTGCTCAATGCCTCCTATCGCTTACGGATCATTGATTTGGTAGCAAACGCGCAAGGACATGTTGCAGCATATAAATCCACGTATACGGCTTATATCCAAGCTCAGGAAAAACTGGCCGTAGCTCAAGAAAATCTGGGCAAAAACCAGCAGGAGCTCGATTTTAAAAACTTCCAGTTGCAAGAGTTGGAAAAAGCCAACCTTGCAGACCCCGATGAACTGACCACTCTGGAAGAACGGCAACAGCTATTTGAACGGCAGGAGGAGATCTCGCTCATGTGCCAGGAGATCGGTGCCCTCAATGAAGACCCCATCAATGTATTGGGTACGCTCAAAGCAATTTCTAAAAAAGCAGATACGCTTAGTAACTTGGGTGGAAGCTTGGAAAAGTTATCTCAGGCAAGTACAGAGTCTTTATCGGTATTGCAAGAGTTAGAAGCATTGGCTAACCAAATCTTAGAGGAAAATGATTTAGACGAGGCGGAGTACCAAAAAAATACCGAGCGAATTGATCAGCTCAACACCTTGCTCGCCAAGCATCAAGCGGCAGATGTAGCAGATTTAATTTCGTTTCGCGATCGGCTGTCGGAGGAAGTGCAAACCATTGCCAACTCCGATGAGCACTTGGCGCAGTTGGAGAAAGAGGTGACTGCTACCGGGAAGAAACTCCGGGAGCAGGCTAAAGAAATTACCGCACTGCGCAAAACCGCAGCCGATAAGTTGGCTTCGCATATGGAGGCGTATTTACCTCAGCTAAACATGGAAGGTGCCGCTTTGCGGTTTGCGCATCAGGCCTTGGAGCAACCGGCACCCAATGGTATGGATGGTTTTGTTTTAGAAAGCAAAATGAATGTAGGAAATTCATGGTCGCCTATAGAGAAAACCGCAAGTGGTGGTGAGTTGGCGCGGGTAATGCTCGCTTTTAAAACTACGCTGAGCAATTTTACGGCCATGCCTACGCTAATTTTCGATGAAATTGATACGGGCCTCGGTGGGGAAACTGCTAGTAAAATGGGGGGCATGCTGCAAGCTATAGCCCAAGAGGGGCAGGTAATTTCTATTACGCACTTAGCGCAAATTGCGGGTAAAGGTGCCCATCATTTTAAAGTGCTCAAAGAAGGCGGTACCCAGCAAACTACAACGCATATTTCCAAGCTTAATCAAGAGGAACGCCTGCAAGAAGTGGCCCGCATGATTAGCGGTGAACAAATATCTCCGGAAGCACTAGCCAATGCCAAAGTCCTTCTGAACTAAAAAAATATATTTGCTGCCATAAACACTGGTTATGGCAAAATTACTAGAAGGGAAAAGAGGGATAATTTTTGGAGCCCTCAACGATAAATCGATCGCTTGGAAGGTGGCAGAAAAAGCCCACGAGCACGGAGCAAAGTTTACATTAACCAACGCCCCCATTGCATTGCGTATGGGGGAAATCAATACCCTGGCAGAGCGATGTGGCTCCACGGTCATTCCAGCCGATGCTACGGATATGAACGACCTGAAAGCGCTTTTTGAAAAGTCTCAGGAAGAATTGGGTGGAAAACTCGATTTTGTTTTGCACTCCATTGGCATGTCGCCCAACGTGCGTAAAGGAAAGCACTACACCGCATTGGATCATAATTTTTACGGAAAAACCTTAGATGTTTCTGCTGGATCTTTTCATAAAGTTATGCAAACGGCTTATGAGCAAGACGCCATGAACAACTGGGGCAGTATCCTTGCACTTACCTACATAGCAGCGCAGCGTGTATTTCCGGATTACAACGACATGGCCGATGCCAAGGCTCTTTTAGAGAATATCGCACGGAGTTTCGGTTACCATTTTGGCGTAAAAAATAAGGTGCGTGTTAACACAATTTCGCAAAGCCCAACGCCAACCACCGCAGGTACTGGGGTGAAAGGCTTTGATAGCTTCATTTCTTACGCAGATCAAATGTCGCCTCTAGGCAATGCCGATGCCGATGCTTGCGCAGACTACGTTATCACGATGTTCTCGGATCTTACACGCTATGTAACCATGCAAAATCTCTTTCACGATGGTGGATTTTCATTCACCGGAGTTAGCGAGAAGGTGATGGAGAAATTCTAGCATCCCAACAAACTCAATAACAAAGAAGCCGTCTCTTATGCAGACGGCTTTTTTCGTTTAATTTTGTGACTCTTACAGCCTTAGAAACAAGCATTTATGCGTTTTTATACCCTTGTTCTTTTTATAGTACTTTCATTGGGTGCATCCTTGGAATCACGGGCCCAAAATCTAACGGGAACGGATTTTTGGTTTATGATGCCCTTCAATACCAGTTTCCAAAACAATCCCGATGCTACCAATGAGATCTTTATTGTTTCCCAGTATTGTATTGATTCAGCCTACATTGTTGTAGGTGCGTATCAAGACACCATTTACTTTTCGGTAGAGCCGGGGAACTTTAACCGGGTGGTAGTACCCTATCAAAACGGAGGAGAGGTTTCTTACCCCCGAATACAAGGCTTTGGAGGGAGCGAGCTCAACCAAGCGGTAAATAAAGGAGTTCATATTGTTTCTCCCTTGCCGATCAGTGTGTATTTCCTAAGCTACTCCAACGCAGTTTCAGATGGAGAATCAATACTCCCGACTACTAAATTGGGTACGGAGTACGTTATGTCATTTAGGAACAATGGGCTTTCCAATTGCGACAGTGGTAATGATCCATCTGCCAATTATGGATACGTTACAGCTACCGAGGACAACACCGAGGTTACTATAAATACCTGGGATGCCATAGGCCCCATCAGCTACATCGTTACGCTAAATGCGGGGGAAGTATATTCCTGGGAGGTGGAAAACGATTGCTCCGATGATTATCCAGGTACCCAAATTTCATGTAGTGGATTAAGTGGAACTACGGTGACATCGGATAAACCCGTTTCGGTAATGGCAAACGCTCCATGTGCTACTATTGGCGTTGCTGGGAATTGCGATGTCCTAATAGCGAGCTATTTGCCCATATCGCAGCAAAGCGATTTTTACATTACTGCTCAGACCCAAGAGCGTGGGCCACGGGTAGAAAGCTCAGTAATCAACGGAAACCGTTGTTTTAATGATGATCTAAAAGGTTCTGGTGACTACGTGGAAATTACGGGTAGGATAGGAGATGTGGTGCAAATTACCTCTCGCGAAGGGGTTGAGCAAATCACCATTCCAGCTCCCAGCGGTACGGCAACCAACTATGGTTATGGGTCTATTCTAAAGGAAGTGCCAGAAGCCTTACCAGGAGATGTAGGTGAAGCCAACTTGATGATAGAAAGTCAAAATGGTCCCATTCAAGTCTTGCAATACAACAAAGGTCGACATGCCGATGATACGGATACAGATCCTTTCGATCCTGCTGATCCTGAGGCTTTGTTGGTATTACCGCCCAACACCTGGGAGAACTCGTATTACTTTTACCCCATTCGCACCCCAAGTGGGGAAACACAAGAAATTGTAATTGTTATTGACGATGCGACCAACAACCCCGCCAACCCAGATCCGATTACCACTATTGAGGTAAATGAAGCCAACATAGGTGCAGCAGGTTGGACCACCATAGCAGGCACCAGCTATAAATACAAACGCATTTCCTTCTTAGATTTTGAAGCCTCCAAGGTAGAGTCTACGCAAGGTTATCCTTTTGGCTTGTATTTCTTTGCACGTGGAACCCGCGAAACTGCTTTTTTCTCAGGCGGTTACGGTCCCATCCAGGATTTAAATTTATGCGATCAGTGTGGAGAGATCGATATTACCATTAACGGCAGTACGTGTTTTGGTGAGGAGATTGATTTTGAACCCCGGATTTACTCCTTCACACGCCCCAACGTACTGAATTACACCTGGAATTTTGGCGATGGCACTTTCAGCAACGAGGAGTTTCCTACCCACACGTATGCTACAGAGGGCCAGTATACGGTAACGCTTCAAGTTAGTGGTACGGGTGGATGCATCCTTCAGGCAGAAAAAACCGTGTACGTGAATTCGGTAGCGGTCAATGCCGAAGCAGTCCCCGATACGATCTGCCGCGGAGATATTGCCGAAGTACGCCCCAACTTCGAGTTAGTTCCGGGCGGTGACCAGGTAGTGCAGTACCGCAACAACGAGGAAGGCCCCATACTGATCCCCGACAACGGGGTACAGGACTTTTGGGATGGCACCCCGTTTGCTGCCAGTGACTTTGCTGTTAGTACCGTTACCGTAGATGGTTTTTATGATACTCCAGGTAGAATAGATTCTATTTGTATCAATTTGGATCATGAATTAATTTCTGATGTCAATATTTTTTTAGAAGTACCCAGTGTTATTGGTGGTGGTGCTGCGGGCATTATCTACGAGTTGCTCACCAACCCCATAAGCAATGGGCGCACCAACCTGCGTAAGACCTGTTTTTCGGCCAACGCGCTCAAACCGATAACCGATGCCTTTCCACCCTACACGGGTACATTCCAAATGGAGGGCGGAGACTACCCACCTCCACTAACCAGTCCCGATATCAATGGCGACTACCGTCTGTTGGTAGGGGATGAGAGCTTGAATTTTACAGGA
>CAZVJF010000015.1:0-45550 GCA_964627445.1 uncultured Flavobacteriales bacterium
ACTCCATTGGATGCTTTATAGTAACTTCGGTAAACATACGAGCCAAACCGTTGTGTACAATATAAAATCGGAACCTCAAAACTTAGGAACCAGCAGATGAATCCAAACAATGCCGATATCCCTCTCAAATTATCAAGACTAAAAGCGATACTTATAATCATATTTCCCACTATCATTCTATGCGGTGCTGGTTATTATTTTGTAAAAGCCATTCAGCTCGACCGGCAATTTGACAAGTACTTTCTAATCATTTGCACTTCGGCATTAATTCTAACAATGTCCTTTGCAATTAAAAATGGCATAAAAACCATAATAAATATCAACGCAGGTATAGTCCTAACTAAGGACGGGATCAAAGTCAACTGGGGACTTAATAGTGGCCAATTAATCCTATGGCAAGATATCTCGGGAATAAGGACGAGAAATGCTTTCAATGAACCTCCACAAATTTTGATCTTTGTAAAAAAACCTGACAAATACGTCACAGAAAAAATCGGATTTGTTCGATTTCTTCAACAGCTTAATCTGAAAGCTCAAAAAACACCCCTAGTTCTTACAACTCATTGGTACGAGATGAATTCAGACCAAATCTTTATATTGCTAGAAGACAAAATAAATACTGTACACAACAATGATCTGAGCTGAAATCCAAGCTTTAATATCATTTTTAACATTTCATAGATAGTACTTTTCTAGGCACGTAATTCGGGTCGTACATCATGCCGCTTTGGGCTATGGCAAAAGCCTGTTTCAGGAGCTTGTTGCAGACCGCAATTAAGGCTAGTTTTTTACTCTTTCCTTTGGCTACCAGCCGCTCATATAATGCTTTACACTGCGGATTGCGTTCACAGGCCGTAAAACTGCACATAAACAGGTGATTTCTCACGTTGGGATCTCCCGCTTTGCTTATGCGGGTTTTGCCCACAAAGGTTATAGCTCAGGATTTCAAATCCTGCGTAGCACTATCCTTGCTGCTTTTTATGCCTCGTTTATCCTTAACAAGGCAACTCCATTGGATGCTTTGTAGTAACTTCGGTAAACATACGAGCCGAGACGTTGTGGTGCATTAAAAATGGACGAGAAAATAGGAGCATATAAATCACCAGGAAAAGTTCACGGATTTGACTTCATATTTGAAGGAGAAATCAGATTCGGACCGACTTACTATAAAGTGAAGTTAGACGGAGAGTTGATTAAGAATAGAATTTTTGGATTTGAGTTTAAATGGCATCCTGAATCAAAGTATTTGGCACTACAAGAGTGGCTGACAACTGTCTACGAAAAAGGACCGATTACAGCTTTGACAATAATTGACTTAAAAACAAGAAAGTTTGCCAAAATCTCAAAAGCGGAAAAAGGATTTATAAAGCCTCTTAAATTTGAAAATGAACTGATAATATTTGAAAAAGATTATTTGGCATCAGGAAAAACGGTTGAATATGAAATCCACTACGAACAAATAGAGAATTGGGAAAAGGAATAAAAAACGCACCACAACAACGCATATAGCTTATGGCTGGTGAACGGCTATCAGCAAGGTTTTCGCTCCGTAGCCAGCTTTGGTTTCGGTGAACAGTAAAGTGCTTCGAAACCGCCACAAGCCATAGCCAGGGCCGTTGGGCATAATATAAAATGACACCTAAAATCTGGACAGGCATAATCATAATGGTAATACTCATGGTTCCAAGTATTGCATTAATTGAGGGAGCTTTGAGAGATGCTAACGAGGAAAAACAAGTTGTCATAAAACTTAAGTTGAACAAGACCTTTTCGATTTTCCAAGCTCTATTACACATAGGTTCATTGATTTTTGGTATTGCATTCCTCGTACTGCCTTTTTTGGTAAAAATGTACTGGTTACTACTGCTTTCTCCATTAGGGGTTCTCTTTATTGCAGATTTCATTTTCACACTTAACCATTTAAAAGTAGAGCTAACCAGAAAAATTTACTGGCATAGACATTCAAACCTAATTGAGTTAAAGGAAAAAGGGAAGTCTTATCGCATAAGTAAAACTGACATCATAAAAGCTATAGCTTGGGTGCCTCGTTTTTCTGGCGTGGGTGAGCTTGCGCCTGGAGAGCTACTAGGAAAATATCAATTCTATACCAAGGAATTCAAAGTTGAAATAAGCGATAAAATCATTAGTAACTATCCCGAAATTATTGAAACATTCTGTCCCAAAATAGTAGTGAGGAAAAGACAATTTAACTTGGTTAAAAATACTATACCCAACAATGATCTGAGCTGAAATCCAAGCTTTGAACTCGTTTTTAACATTTCATAGATAGTACTTTTCTAGGCACGTAATTCGGGTCGTACAACATGCCGCTTTGGGCTATGGCAAATGCCTGTTTTAGGAGCTTGTTGCAGACCGTAATTAGGGCTGGTTATTTGCTTTCTCTAGCTCGGCCAAAAAACTAAGCTTATTCTAGATTTTTTGTACGTATATTTGTACAAATTAATGTACAATGCTAACTACAACCATATCCAGCTTTAGAAAAGACATCAAACGCTACTTAGATTCCGTAACGAACAACTTCGAGACGCTAATAATAAATAGAGGTAAAGACCAAGGAGTTGTTATCATGTCCTTAGAAGAATACAACGCTTTACAAGCCACCTACCACGAGCTTTCTTCTGCGAAGAACAAACAGCGCCTAGACGCTGCAATTGACAAGTTGAACCGTGGAAACGCAACGCAAAAAGACCTGCTAGAAGAATGAAATACATCTTTGTTGAGGAGTCCTGGGAAGATTATCTGTACTGGCAAAAAACGGATAAGCAAAAACTCAAAAAAATCAACGCTTTACTGAAGGACATCGCGCAGACTCCATTTGAGGGAATCGGTAAACCAGAACCCCTCAAACATCGATATTCTGGATTTTGGTCTCGCAGAATTGACAGCGAACATCGCTTAATATACCAAGTCAAAAGCGATGAAATTCTGATTGCCAAGTGTCGCTTTCATTACGACTAACTGCGTTGCCTTGGCGCAAGATTGCAAGTCCTGCGTAGCAAATAACTACCTACTAGGTTCCGTTGATGCGCCTTCAGCCTTGATATCGGTTGCTATTGTAATTGCTCGTTCGCTCTATCCTTCATGATACAACGGCCGCTAAAAATCGGCCATAACAGGGAATGAGGGTCGGTAGATCCCATGAAACAAATACTTATCTTTGACGTTAGTATCAGGAGCAATTATGATCAAAAGTTTCACAGGAAAGGAGGCCGAGAAAATCTGGAATGGAAATGTTTCTCGGAAATTACCCTATGAAACTCAACACATTGCGAGGAGAAAGCTTAGAATGATTAACAATGCACAAAACATTCAGGATTTAAGAATTCCACCCGCAAACAGACTTGAGAAGCTCAGCGGAGACCTTGAAGATTTATACAGTATTCGAATTAACAAGCAATGGAGAATCATATTCAAATGGACACAAGGCAATGCATCGCGAGTAGACATTGTTGATTACCACTAATAAATGAAAAGATGGAAACGTTGAAAAATATACATCCGGGAGAGATACTAAAAGTGGAATTTCTAGAACCCATGGGGATCTCTGCATACAAGTTAGCCAAAGACACTTTTATTCCTCAAACAAGGGTTAGTCAAATCTTAAAAGGGAAGAGAAGAATAACTGCAGATACAGCATTAAGGCTCCAAAAGTATTTTGGAACCACAGCTAAGTTTTGGCTGGGTCTTCAAGATGACTATGATATTGAAGAAGAAAGAAATTCGAAACGTAAAGAACTGGAGGAAATTAAGAAGGTAAATACCGCTGCCTAATAGTGTAGCCAACTCCTCCCCTAATTCAACGAACAGCCTAAACCTAAGTGCATAGCCCCATACGCAAAACCCATTTTTACCATCCCACCAATTAAAAGCATTGTACTGTTGCTCGCTGAGCACTACTTTTGCAACCGTGCACGCCATACGCGCCATATTGCTGATGGGGCTCCTTAGCCTTAACTTTCTTACCCAGCTGGGTATCTTGGTGAATTTCTCCATTAACCAAGATTACATTGCTAAAGTGTTGTGTATCAACAAGGACAAACCCCAAATGCAGTGCAATGGTAAGTGCCATCTTGCTCAACAACTGCAAGAAACTTCTACCACAGAAGACACAGAAAATCCAGCCAGTAAATCAGAGCAAGTAGAGCCACCGTTGTTTGTGGTCAATGAGGCCGTAACAGCACCGGATAACGCGGAAACGCCTTCCCAGCAACAAAACAACGGCTACTACAACCAGCATTATTCCTTTTCTTGGGTAAACGCCCATTTCCACCCACCCCAGCTGGTGTAATACATTTTCCAATATTTAGCATGCAACCCATGCTATGCCTTATGATGTTTATGGTATGGGGAGAAACATGCCATTGCATAATGGCGAAGCTTTGCTTTCGATACGCGCAGGGCAAATAATGCGAATGCACAATTCAAATTCAACAAATTGTAAGGAGCCGCGTTTTTAAAAAGACCTAGCGGGGTTCCAATATTGTATTACACCTTAGAGATGAAAAAATTAGTAATGGCTATGGCTGCTGGCCTATTTGTAATGGCAGCTTGCGAGAAAAAAGACAACACCGATACCACACCCCAAATAGCACAAGAACCTACCGGCAATTTTATGGTGGAGTTTGAACACAAGGTGGGCGACCGAGCGCTTACGCTAGATCTGGACACCGCAGCTCCCATGAAATACCAAACCACCAACGGACAAGGCTTTAACGTGAGTAGCTTTGGGTATTTTGTTTCTGAGATCAAACTCAGCGGTCCCAATGGCGAGCTATTTGAAGATGAAGTAAACGTAGGCCCTGCTGCCGAAGACGTGCAAGGCTACTACCACATCCAGCACCAAATACCCGGAAGCCGCATGCTTTCGCTAAGCAATGTTCCCTACGGAACCTACGACCAAATTACCTTTACCCTGGGTGTAAACGAAACAGGTATAGAAGCCGGTGCAGCGGGTGGTGTGTTAGACCCCACCAACGGTTGGTTTTGGAACTGGAATGCAGGCTATATCGGTCTCATATTAGAAGGACGGGCGGCTGAGGCAGAATCGGAAGGACAGCGCTACGAGATACACGTAGGCGGCTGGAAAGACATTGCCCCTGCCGAAGGCGAAAGCCAGAAGTTTGTAAACAACATAAAAACCATAACCCTGAATTTTGATGCACCCCTCATTGTAGGTGAAAACTTACAACCCATGAGCCATATAATTTTAGATGCTGGTAAGTTGTTAGACGCATCGGGACACGATTTTAAAACCCGTTTTTCGGTGCACGCGCCCAAAGCCGGCCAGCCGTATGCCAATCAAATTCCCCTAGCTTTTAGCTATGGACATTCGCACCAATAAATATCGGTTCGAGGGCGGCCTGTGGGTCGCCCTTTTCTTACTGCTAAGCGCATGTGCCCGCCCTAGTGACAACGAGGTAGTACCCGAGCAAAATGAGCCCTTGTTTGAAGCGCCTGCGCATTTTCCACCCGTTACTTACACTCTAGATAATAACCCCATTACCCAGGCTGGTTTCGATTTGGGCAAGCAACTGTTTTTTGATCCCATCCTCTCGCGCGATCAATCGGTTTCTTGCAATACGTGTCACGTGCAAAGCCTGGCTTTTGCAGATACACCTGCACACCCCATAAGCATTGGTATTGATGGTCGTATAGGCAAACGCAATGCCCCATCTTTGGCCAACATGGCTTTTTTCCCCGATTTCTTTTTGGATGGAGGCGTCAACCACCTGGATTTTGTAGCCATAAACGCCATAGAGTTGGAGTTTGAAATGGACGAATCGTTGGGAAACGTAGTAGATAAGCTGAACAACAACAGCGAATATCGGTCGCGCTTTAAAACGGCTTTTGATATCGATAGCATTACGGCACCCTTTATGTTACAAGCCTTGTCGCAGTACATGGTGTGCCTAGTGTCTGACAACAGCAAGTACGATACCTACGCCCGCACCGGAAACCTCAGTGTTTTTAGCACTTTAGAACAGCGTGGATTGGAAATTTTTGAAGGGAAATGTGCCTCCTGCCACAGCGGTACCCTGCAAACCGACTTCTCCTATCGCAACAATGGTTTGGACACCAGTTTTGCAGACCTGGGAAGGGCACTGATCACTGAATCCGATAGCGACAATGGCAAGTTTCGCGTGCCCAGTTTGCGCAACATAGGGCTAACAGCACCTTACATGCACGATGGTCGGTTTGGCACCATAGATGAAGTACTTAACCATTACAGCCAAGGGGTCAAAGCAAGCGCCACACTCGATCCGCTGTTGCAACAAAACGGCCAACTGGGCATCCTGTTATCCACTGAAGAAAAAGAAGCCCTAAAAGCCTTTTTTGCTACCCTCACCGACTCCGAATTTCGTAGGAACCCGAAGTTCCAGCCGAATGATTAGCTTTTGTTAAAGTAGGTTTTGTAAGCCTCGGATTTACTTTACTTTTCGAGCATGAATCGTGCGCTTTGTTTTTTAGTTTTCGTTTTCGGCTGGATTATAGGTCAGACGCAAGAAACCATATCCATACCCGATCCCAACAACACCATCAACTTTACCCTACCTGAGGGTTGGACCTACGAGGATGACGGTTATTACCTGGTGATGCAACCCGAGAACAACCCAGACAGCTTGCAGCTTTCCTTTACCTACTTTAGCGATGACGGCAAAGTGTCGCTAGATACGCTGGCCTACATTCAGCAAAACTTTGTATTGCCCAGCGAAGAGCCAAGCTACCAGGAAACGGCTACGGGTGTAAGCAGCTGGAACCAGCAACCTTGCCATTGGATTTTATACCAAAGCGAAAACCCAGCGGGAGATCCGCGTACCCAAATTAAATACCTCAGCATACAGCAGGGGAAGCGTTTGGAGCTGGTGGCACAAGCGAAAAAAAAGGCCTTTGAAAAGCATAGGGCACAGATTAAGGGTATAAAAAACAGTATTTATTTAGAACCCAATCCAAAGGAGTAACAGCGCTTCCCGCCTCCCATTCTTTCAATCCTACAATTTACCGCTGGTGTATTGTGTTGGGGAGAAATCAATTTTTTTTTCAGATTTGAGGCATTGAACGCATCCCAACGCATACAACAACTACAGGATTGGATTAAGGAAGATCCCAAAGATCCCTTTCTACCTTACGCCATCGCACTAGAGTGGCAAATTCTAGAAGAGCCGCAGAAGGCAATAGCCCAACTGGACGAGGTTTGCAAGGCCTTCCCCCAATACTTGCCTGCCTTTCAATTGCGGGGGCAAATGCATTTGGAATTGGGTGAAGCAGCCGCAGCTAAGGAAATACTAAGCGAGGCACTACATCTAGCCAAAGCGCAACAAAACACCAAAGCACAACAAGAAATTCAAGAGTTTATAAACCAAACCGATTATCACGATGAATAGATCTGTACTGGCTTTAGCTGGTTTGCTCGTGGCTTTTGGAAGTCAAGCCCAATGGGGCAACTGGCAAAATCCAAACCACGGAAAAACAACTGCTGTAACTAAGAAAAAAGAATCTGCTAAAGAAAAAAAGGGCGGAAAAGAATACGAGGCCATAAAAAAGAAGTGTGTAGAAGTTCCCGGACTCTTCACCCTAATGCAAGACACCACCAGTGGCGATGTGTACATGTGGGTAGGCGAAGATCAAATCAATCAAGAGTTCATTCACTTTTCGCAAGTTGCGGATGGCGTATTGGGCGCTGGCTTTTTCCGCGGATCCTACCGGGGTAGCCAGGTGGTGAAAATTGAGAAGTACTACGACCACATCGACTTTAGGGCCATCAACACCTCGTACTATTTTGACGAGAACAACGCCTTGGCTAAGGCAGACAATGCCAACATCAACAACCCCATCCTTTACTCTACCAAGGTAATTGAGAGTATGGATGGCAAGCATTTTATTAAAGCCAATGGCCTTTTTGTTTCCGAAAGCCTGGGCCAGGTAAAACCGTCTCCCAACCCCAAAAACAAAGGGTTTAAATTGGGTGGATTGGATAAAAGCAAAAGCCGCATTACCGATGTACGCAACTACCCCGAGAATACCGACATTAAGGTAAACCTGGTGTACAAAAATCCCTACCCCAGAAAGAGTACGGTTGCAGTAACGGACCCCAGAGTGGTGGAAGTAGGCATGTATCATTCGCTAATTGCCATGCCAGAAAACGACTACCAGCCCAGAAGAGACGATCCGCGCATTGGTTACTTTACCACACAGCGCCAGGATATGACTTCACTAAGTCACACCCCCTACCGCGATATGATACACCGCTGGTATTTGGAGAAACAAGACCCCGATGCTGAAATGTCGGAACCCAAAGAGCCCATTGTATGGTGGATAGAAAACACCACTCCCGTAGAGTACCGCGATATTATTCGCAAAGGTGTGTTGCGCTGGAACAAAGCATTTGAAGCTGTTGGATTTAAAAATGCCGTACAAGTGCGCGTACAACCCGATACCGCTTCTTGGGATGCGGGCGACATACGCTACAACGTATTGCGTTGGACTTCCTCTCCTGTACCTCCTTTTGGTGGCTACGGTCCCAGCTTTGTAAATCCACGCACCGGCCAAATTTTAGGCGCTGATATCATGTTGGAGTGGGTTTCTATTTCCAACCGCCTAAAACGTGAAGAGGTATTTGCCTCTGCAGCCATTAGCGATTTTACTTTGGAGGAAATGGACGAATCGGACGCTACCGACCCGTACTTGTGCCACCTAGGCGACATGATGAACCAACAAACCGTTTTTGCCAACACCGCTTTTGATGCTTTGGAACTTTCTGAGGTTGCCAAAAAAGATTTCGTAAAGCAAATCTTGTATCGCTTGGTACTGCACGAGGTAGGTCACACACTAGGACTAAACCACAACATGAAAGCCTCTTCGTGGATGTCTTACGAAGACATTAAAAACCCCGAGATGGTACGCAAACACGGTTTGTGCAACTCGGTAATGGAATATCCAGCCATTAACTTCCCCCTAAATAAAGAAGACCACACCATGTTTTACGATGACAACGTGGGGCCTTACGATATGTGGGTCATTAATTACGGATACTCCCCCGGACTGGAATATGCCGAGGAAGAAGAACTGCGTTTGCAAGATATTTTGGCCGAGTCTACCAAGCCCGAGCACATGTTTGGAAACGATGCCGATGACATGCGTGCTACAGGTAAAGGCATCGACCCCCGCGTGAATATCTACGACCTCAGTGCCGATCCGGTAGCCTATGCGGTAGACCGTATTAAGCTGGTGCAAAAGGTAATGCCCAACATCCTTACCAAAATACCTAAAGAAGGCGAAAGCTATCACCGTTTGCGCAATGCCTACCTTGGCTTAACCGGAGAAATGGCCACATCGCTAGCGGTTATTAGCAAGCAAATTGGCGGGGTACACGTAAACCGCTCGTTGGTAGGACAAGAAGAAGGTGCTGTGCCGTATACGCCCGTTGCTTACGAGCAGCAGAAAGCGGCCATGAACGCCATTAAAAAGTATGCGTTAGCACCCGATGCGTTTGAAGAAGGCGAGAAAGTGTACCGCTACTTGCAGCCACAGCGTAGAGGCTTTAACTTCTTTAGCAATACCGAAGACCCCAAACTGCACGACCGTTGGTTGCGCATTCAACGCGGTGCCATTGCCCACGTAATGCATCCGCGCGTAACCCAGCGTATGACCGATGCCAGCATGTACGGCAACAAGTACAGCGTAGCTGAGGCCTTTGGCGATTTAACCGATGGCATCTTTACCGCAGACCGCAACAAAAGCGTAAGCACCAACCGCCAAAACATACAGACCTATTATGTGCAGCGCCTGGCGGGCATCGTAAATGGTAAAAACTACGATTCCATTACCAAGGCAGCGGCCCTATCGCAAATAAAAAGCATAGACCGCCTCAATGCTTCGGCAGCAAAGCCCGATGCCAGCACCAAAGCCCACCGCGAGTACATCGCATACCTAATTGACAAAGCTTTGGATACCAGCAAGTAACTCCCATTGCGTTGCCCAGCGGCAACAAGAAAACAAAACCCCAATTCAGTTTCGGCTGGATTGGGGTTTTTGTTTGCCGCAATAATCTTAATACAACTTTCTGACCGATCGATATTTATTATGTAGCTTTAGTTCACTTTAAACCTTAAAAATATGGACCAGATAAAATACCAGAAATTATGGTTCGGTGTCATACTAACTGTAATTATTGCACTCAGTTGTAAAAAAGAGGTAGAAGAGCAACCCGCAGCAGTGAATAAAAAAACAGGCCTTAATGGACTGGTCCAGAAAGGTCCTTTTAAAATTGGTTCAACCCTTATTTTACAAGATCTAGATGAGAAACTAAATCAAACGGGTTCTTCTTTTAATGTCTCTACGGATGACAATTTAGGCAGCTTTAATTTCGGGGAAATTGCGCTGACTTCTGGAATTGTTGAGATCACTGCTACCGGTTTCTATTTCTGTGAATTAACAGGACGGACCTCCCCCTCTTTACTTACTTTAAGAACATACTCAGAGGTTTCCGATTCTGGAACCGTTAATTTAAACGTTTTCAACCATGTACTCCATGGTAGAATAAAGAAGTTGGTTAAGGATCAAATGAATTTTAATGAAGCAAAAGAACAAGCAACCGCTGAGTTGTTTGACTTTCTGGGTTTCAGCTTAGATGCTTCCAAAAATATCGATCACTTTGATATTACCCGCAGTAATGACCCAGCGGCTGCACTGTTAGCATTTTCACTCATGGTACAGAGTTCTTATCCCGGTATTTATTGGTATGAGGAGTACCCGAGTACTTACGTAGCCGCTACTTCCGAATTCCTGGCCAATCTTTCAATAGATTTTGCAGACAATGGAAAAATAGATAACGAGGACCATATAGAACACCTTGCTGATAACGCTAACATGATAGATCGTTGGCATGTATGGAATCATATGTTGAAATTCTATGAATCTGAAAATTTAGGAAGCAGTGTTGCGGACTTTAGTAGATATCTGGATCTTTTTCTCCTGAAAAATGCCAACAACTACCAACAAATTCAATACCCCGATTCAGCATTGGTTGAAGAACCTTGGTTTAACAATTATAATTATAGCATTGAACCAAATATTCTGTTTGGTCCGAAAAAAGTTGGAGAAACATCCAGTAACTCCTACATAAGTAGATCTCTTGCTGCGAATATTCCTATAGGTGAGATGGTAGAGATTAAGTACGATTTACGCCAAGTTGGCCAATTAGAATATGGGGGAAAAACATTTAGTACCACTGTTTACCCCGTTTATTGGTATAACTACGGATGGGCTGAAGAAATAAACGACAGTATTGTTACCTTAAGATCTACCAAAACCAACCAAACCTGTTACCTTAAGGTGGATCTCGGAGGCCACGATACACTGGATTTGGAGATTTATGAAAACGGTGCTTCCGTTCCTGAAATCAGATCCATATACTGGTAAAAAAACCCCAATTCAGTTTCGGCTGGATTGGGGTTTTTCTCTTATAACGAATGGAGATCCCTAGTACACGTAAGTCTCTAGGGCTCTTTTGTAATTCTGCTCCAGCGCCTGCTGGCTGGTGGCTCCTTGAGCCAGTGCAATGAGGTTGCTATCATTTTTGAGGATGACCGTAGGAAATCCTTGCACTTTCAGTTGCTCGGTTAAACGAAAACCTTCTTCTACTTTTTTCTTTACGTCCTCATCGCGCATACCGGCAATAAAGTCATCCGGATCTACACCAAATTCTGTAGCTAAAGCACGGTACATTTCCGGGTCGGTGGGACCATACCCGTGGTAGTAAATGTAGGTTTGTATTTTACTCGCAAAGTCGAGATGCTGGTCTGCACTAAGGGCTTTAAATGCCTCCAGAGCCAAAGCCGGAGGAACCGAGCTAAAGTGTACATCGCCTTGCTCTAAAGTTTTCTCCAAGAAGTCATTTCCAAAGCGCACACCTGTCCGCTCCTCCACCTCCCTGTAGGCTCCTTTTATGTAAGGAGCCACATCGCGAAGAGGTCCTTCTCGCTCACCAGTGATCATGCCACCAGCTATAGGATCTACACTAAACTCATTTTGGTGTGCTACCGCAAAAGCATGCATGGCTTTAGAAAAACCGTAACACCATCCGCACAAGGCATCGTATAAATAAATTACACTCAGTTTGGGTTGTGTGATTGTTTCCATGGGCTAATTCTCTGATCTGTAAAGGAGAAAAACGAAATTTGGTTGCCTGAGACATGTGCGATGCACCCTGAATTAACATGCTTTATCAAATAACTGCCAAAAACTGCATGACTTTTGATGGGTAGAAAAGCGTTTCCTAAATGCAAACTCTGGAAATCGTTCACCGATGATTTCTGCTCTTTTAACAGGGTTTTTCTTTGGCTAAGCAAACCTGGCTTTTCTTTGTAGCGTTACATGGCTATACAACCGTATTCATGGGGAAAAAACTCCTTTTCAGTGTCGTTTTCCAAACCGTTTTTTTAGCTGCTGCTCTAGCTCAGGAGTGGACGGGTACGGTATTCGATGAAAAAAACGCCCCGTTAATAGGCGCTACTGTTTACTGGAAGTCGGCCAAGCAAGGCACCACAACTCAAGACAAGGGTAGGTATACCCTTACCGCTCCGCCCGATCGTGGAGACAGTCTTTGCTTTTCATTCCTAGGATATCGGAGCCAATGTTTTGCCGCGAAAGCAATACCTCAGAAAGGATTTACAGTAACGCTCCAGACCACAGCCGTTACCACCCAGGAAGTAGAAATTACTGGGCAACGGTCCGAAGCCATTCGCAGTGCGCAAATGAGCACTACCAAAATGGATTTAAAGCAAATAGAAGAACTCCCCGCTTTTATGGGCGAGGTGGATGTACTAAAATCCATACAACTCCTCCCCGGTGTGCAATCGGCTGGTGAGGGTAACTCGGGCTTCTACGTGCGGGGTGGCGGTCCCGATCAAAACCTTATTTTGTTGGATAAGGCTCCGGTGTACAACGCTTCGCATCTGCTGGGCTTATTTTCGGTGTTTAATCACAACGCTATTGGCGATCCTACCTTAATCAAAGGAGGTATGCCTGCGCAATATGGAAACCGGCTGTCATCGGTCTTACACGTGCCCAGCAAAGACGGTAACTTACAGGAGCACCAGTTTGGGGGAGGAATAGGGCTTATTGCCTCGCGATTCCACGCCAATGGGCCTATCGTAAAAGACAAGGTCTCTTACATGGTAGCAGCGCGCAGAACCTACATCGATGCGATTGCCGATCCGTTTATTCCCAACGATGCACGCGCCAAAGGGTCGGGCTACTTTTTCTATGACCTCAATGCCAAAGTAACTGCCAAGCTGTCTAAGAAAGATGTTGTGGAAGTAAGTCTGTACCAGGGCGATGACGTTTTCAATTTTGTAAACAACCGCTCCGACATTAACATTCGCATACCTTGGGGCAACACCGTAGTGCAAGCCAATTACGAGCGTACTTTTTCTGCAGACCTAAAGGCCGATTTTTACGGCTATTACAACCAATACGATTTTGCACTGCAATCGCAATTCGACCAGTTTACGCTGGGTATCAATTCTAAAATTGAAGACTACTCTGCAGGTTCCGATTGGTACTACTCCGGCATCAAATACCACAACATTCAGTTTGGGGTGCAAACCAGCCGAAACAAGTATTTGCCTACCTACGCAGAAGCCAGTTCTGCCGAAACTACCTTTGATACGGGCGACCGAAATCCGCTGTACAGCAACCAGTTGGCTTTGTATGTGCAAGATGAATGGACGGTATCTCCCCTACTGAAAATCCAGGCAGGATTGCGCTACAGCCTCTTCCAACATATTGGCCCATTTAAGCGCTTTTTAGAACCCGAAGGCGGCAACACCCTAAGCAACGTAAAACTCTTTGGCAGAGGCGATGTTATTGCAGCTTACCAAGGCCTCGAGCCTCGCCTCTCTATGCGCTTGGCGGTAACCGAGTTTGACGCCATCAAAGCATCGTTCACCAAAAACTACCAGTATTTGCATCTGGCGTCCATTTCACCGGTTTCGCTTCCCACCGATATTTGGATCCCCTCCTCCTCCATCATTAAACCGCAAGAAGGCTACCAGTATGCAGTAGGATACTTTAAAAATTTGCCCGACTGGAAATCGGAGTTCTCGCTGGAGCTTTATTACAAGGACATGTACAATTTGGTGGAGTATAAAGACAACACCAACCCCGAAGACAACATCAACAACAACGTAGACAACCAGCTTACCCAAGGACGCGGTTACAGCTACGGAGCGGAGTTTTTTCTAAAACGCAAATACGGCAATTTCAACGGCTGGTTAGGCTATACCTACAGCATTACGCGCAGGCGTTTTGACGATATTAACGAGGGCCGCGAATTTCCCGCCAAATACGACAGAACCCACGACCTATCTTTGGTGGGAACCTACAAGCTCAATGAAAAATGGACGTTTGGTGCCAACTTTATTTTTGGAACAGGGAACGCCATTAGCTTGCCTACCTCCCGCTATTTCAGCTTTTTGGATGGAAGAGTGTTGAGCGTGTACGAAGGGCGCAACACCTTTCGCATGCCCAACTACCACCGCTTCGATGTTTCGGCCACCTACCGGCCCGAGCCCAAGCCCGATAAAAAATGGCGCCACTGGTGGACCTTTTCGCTGTACAATGTGTACTCCAGACAAAACCCCTACTTCCTGTATTTTGATGTGGAAGGAAACATTGCCAGCAATAACCTAGACCTGAATGCGAAACAAGTATCACTATTTCCCATACTCCCTTCTGTAACATGGAATTTCGAATTTTAAAATACATCGGCTTATGTTTAACCTTCGTGGTCTTGGCCTGCGAGAAGGAGATTGAAGTCCCTGTTCCCGAGGTCCAGCCTTTTATCGTAGTAGAGGGGCAGATTGAATCCAACAACCTTCCCATTGTTATTTTATCACGCTCGGCCGGATTTTTCGAGCCCGCAGATCTGGGCAGCGTTGCCAACAGCCTGGTGAGCGATGCCGATGTAAAAATGATAGTAAACGGAGAAGACACCATCGCATTACCGCGCGTTTGCGCCTCGCAATTGCCCGATACTTTAAGAGAGCGTGTAGCCAGCCAACTGGGCTTGCCCGTTTTGGCTAGCGATGAGGCCGACTTCTGTGTGTACACCAGTTTCGATGCCAATGCAGTGGGTGAACCCGGAAGCCGTTATGAATTAATTATAGAAGCCGGTGACGAACGTTTAACCGCCACTACGGAAATTCCGCCCATAATTGAATTAGACTCACTGTGGTATAAAAAAGACGGCCAGTTTGATACCCTGGGTTTTGTATGGGCGCGACTAAAAGACCCAGCAGGGGGCTACAATGCCTACCGCTGGTTTGCCCAGCGCATCAACCGCTACCAACAAGGCCCAAACCGTGGCGAGGTGAAAGACCCATTTTTTATTGCCCCCTTTGGTTCTGCTTTTGAAGATGCCTTTTTTAACGGGCTGGAATTCGACTTTTTCTTCAATCGTGGCATTATTCCGGGTTCCAACAAACCCGATGACGATGGCATAGAGGTGGGCTATTTTAAGCAGGGCGATACCATTGCGGTAAAGTTTACCACCATTAACAAAGAATCACACGATTACTGGCGTTCCTTTTACACCAGCATAGGCAATACCGGCAGCCCTTTTGCCACGCCTACCAACGTAGAAAGCAACGTGACGGGCGGACTTGGCATTTGGTGTGGTTACGGAGTGTACCTTGACACTTTGGTTGCCCAAGACCTGGAGTAAACTAGCAACTCCAACTAGAAACTAGAAACTCAATACTAGTTCCTAGAAACTCAGAACTCCATTCACTCGGATACCCTACATTTGCCCAAATTTTTTGAAGCGACTATGAGCGATAGAACACATACCCCTTGCTTAATTATTGGATCGGGACCTGCGGGATATACCGCGGCCATTTATGCGGCCCGTGCCGACCTAAAACCTATGATGATTGAAGGGCTGCAGCCTGGCGGTCAACTTACCGAAACAACCGATGTAGACAATTTCCCTGGATATCCACAAGGAGTTTCGGGTCCCCAAATGATGGTAGACCTGAAAGAGCAAGCCGAGCGTTTTGGCACTGAAATCCGCAACGGTTACGTAACCAAAGTAGATTTTACGGGCCCCGTACATAAGGTTTGGGTGGATGAGAAAACCGAGCTCACTGCAGATACCATTATTATTTCTACCGGTGCCTCGGCCAAATGGTTGGGTCTAGAATCTGAAATTCGTTTGCGCGATGCGGGCGGAGGCGTTTCGGCTTGTGCCGTTTGCGATGGATTCTTCTACCGTGGTCAGGATGTGGCCATTGTAGGTGGTGGCGATACTGCTTGCGAAGAAGCCAGCTACCTGGCCAAGCTGTGTAAGAAAGTACACATGTTGGTAAGACGCGATGAGCTGCGTGCTTCCAAAGCCATGCAGCACCGCGTTATGAATACCGAGAACATCGAAATTCACTGGCATACGGAAACCCTTGAGGTTTTGGGCAAAGATGCTGTGGAAGGCGTGCGCGTTATCAACAACCAAACGCAAAAAGAAAGCACCTTAGACGTTACCGGATTCTTTGTAGCTATTGGACACAAACCCAATACCGGAATTTTTACAGACTGGTTGGACATGGATGCACAAGGGTATTTGAAGATTATTCCTGGAAGTGCTAAAACCAAAGTGCCCGGTGTATTTGTTTCTGGAGATGCAGCCGACAAGATTTACCGCCAGGCCGTAACCGCAGCAGGAACCGGTTGTATGGCTGCTTTGGATGCCGAGCGCTACCTTACGGAGCAAGGACACTAAGCCCTTCTAAAATCAAGACATAAAAAAACTCCGCAACAGCTGTTGCGGAGTTTTTTGTTTTAGGCAATTTGACTAGCTAGTACTTCACAAAACGCTTGCGTATAAGCTGCCCACTTTCCGTGCTAAGCTCCAGAATGTAGCTTCCAGAGCTTAGGTTAGATACATCTATAGCATTATCCTTAAAGTCCTTACTCGTTTCCAAAACGGCTCCATTGTAGGACACCAAACGGTAGGTATCTATGGCTACCGGAGTACTTACATACAACACCTCCTGCACGGGGTTAGGAAACAATCGGAAATCTGCATTGCTGAAATCCGCCACACCCACGGGGTCCGGCTTTTTGATAAGTCTAAAGCTTTTGCAAACCCGGTCGCTCTCGTTGCAGCTATTGCGGATGGTTAGGCAAGGAAAATAAGTGCGTGTAGTATCGTCAGGATATATGTGAATTGGATGTTGTTCCGTGCTCGTTGTGCCGTCATCAAAATCCCAAAACCAAGAAACAGCGTTGGCAGATGAATCTCCAAAAGCGATTTGGTATCCGTTGCGAATAAACTCAAAGCGTGCCTCGGGGTCCGGACACTCTACTTCAACACGTTGACACAAAGCAGTTGATCCGCATTCGTTTTCAGCCGAAAGGCATACGTTGTATTCGCCTTGCTTCGAAAAAGTATACGTGGGATTTAACTCTGTGGTTACACTATCCCTATCATCAAAATCCCATTCTACATCCCCAACGTTACCAACAACGTTAGCGGTAAAATCTACCGTAGTATCCACTGTCGAAAACGTAAAGTCTACACTAGGTCGGGTGCAGGTTACACTGATCAATTCGCAAGAAACCGTAGCTCCGCAACTTTTTGATTCCGAAGTCAGGCAAACCGTATAAGCACCATTTGTTGAAAAGGTGTGTTGCGTTACATCAGGACCCGCGGTAACCACTCCATCACCAAAATCCCAACGACTAGTTCTATTCGCAGGGGTAGTGTTTACAAATTCCACAGTAAGCGAATTTCCAAGTTGGGTTGCAGTAAACTCGGTTTTAAATTCACAATTTGCCTCCACCTCAAAAGTAAATGAGTCTTCACCACACTCGTTACTTACAGTCAAGGTTACGGTATACACCCCAGGGTCGGTGTAGCTGTGGCTGGGTGACTGCTCTGTAGAAGTTGTCCCATCGCCAAAATCCCAAGAAATAGTCTCCGCGAAATCAGAGAAATCAAAAAACTCAAAAAACAGCCCATTTTGGTCAAATGTGGCTGCCGGTCTTGGAGGGTTGCATTCTACTGTTATCGTTTTACACGTATCGAAACTAGGACATTCCAAAGCGTTATCAATAGCCGAAAGACATACGGTGTAGTCTCCTGCCTGTTGGAATTTGTAAGTGGGGTTTTTATCAGTAGAAGTACCCAGTCCATCTCCAAAATCCCATTCAAAATCAACCGCATCTACCGATGTATTTTCAAACTCCCATGTAAGGTTAAAACCCGTAGGTATAAAATCTGCAAAAGGCCTTGATAGGATGTCTAGAGTCAGGGTATCGGACGATGTGAGGCAAATTCCTCTTGTACCCAGAACATAAGTTTCCGCATCAAAACTCAAGGTATCCGTTCCTAATGCCGTTTGGGGCCCGTTTTGCACCGATACATCGCGAATAAAGAACTCATAACTATCGAATCCACCAGAAACCGTATAGCCGATGCTGTCGTATCGACATTCCTGATAGTTGGGAGCCACAGCATCTAGAAAATCAATGGTTGTAGGTGTTTCGGGACCAAAAATGTAGTTGGTAGCAGGGTGTTCGGTATTAGCTGCCTGATTAGTACTACCTTGACTACCAGCAGTTCCTGCGTTACCGTTAGCCGCGGTGCCGCCATTACCACCATTAGCGCTCAAGATTCCTAGTACTTGTATTTTAGGGGCAAACAGCTTTATTCTACCTCCGGCACCTCCACCAGCTGCACCTTCGTCTGAGCTTGGATTATCTCCCCCAGCACCTCCTGAAACATCAATTCTTGATGTAATCACCACTTGAGATCCTTCAACGAGGACCCCTCCTCCAGCTCCTCCGCCAGAACCAGATTGGGCTGGATCATTCCCGGTAACTGTAATAATAGGATTTGCTTCACCGCTAACACCAACTAATCCTCGGTTCAAAACAGAATCTACCGTAACTATCTGGCCTTTTATAGCAATAGCACCACCACCAGAGGCTCCCGGATCTGACGCTACAGCAATACCGGTTATTCCCTCTCCCACAAATGCGTTTCCTCCTGCAAAACCAAAAGAGATATCGAAAGTTCCCGGAGCACCTACCGCAGATCCACCGGCACCAGGACCTGTTCCTAAACCGTTTACATCATTCCCTGAGCCACCGTTTCCTCCGTAGCCACCGCCACCTCCTCCAAATCCGTCTTCACCCGTTCCAGCTCCATCAGCGGGTGCAGCAATATCATTAACCTCTCCCAGACCATCCAAGTTGATCTGTCCATCAATCTTAATCCGTGAAGCGATAATTGCATGCACCCCAGCCTGGGTTGCACCGGTTAAGGTAATTCCATCGGGCACCTCAAACCAGTCGGTAACTATGGTGTCGGTTATGGTACTATCTGCACTCAAAACAATGCGATTGGGGAAAATGGTATTAAAGTCTTCTACATTGGGTGCTGCTGGGTTTCCGTAAAAGGCGTACACATTAACAGAATTCCCCACCGTGATCGTATCCGGGTAGCGCACCCAAACCACCACAGAATCGGTGGTATTTCCCGGGTTTTCTATCCAGTGGGTAAGTATAGAGTCGCCATCGCAATCGATGGAAACACGCAAATCTGAAAAGTCGTTGTTTATTTTCCCATCATTTTTAAGGGTCTCACCATTTAAAACAAAATGGATGGGGCCACCGGTAAAATCATTGGTAGCACTGGTATTGCTGAGGGCTATTTCTCTACGAAAAGCCCAATCTGGAATCAATTGGGCCTGTACAGTAACTAGAGAAAATAGAAATAGGCAGAGTGTAGCTAGGTGCTTCATAAGGTTGTCAACCATTGGAATTCATACAAATATACGCAAGCTATCGGCAATGGTGGCCTGCGAGCCGTTGAACGGCAAAATATAGGATTGCAAGCTTCTACTCTACCAATACAAATTCGGTACGTCTGTTTTTGGCCCTACCCGCTTCGGTACTGTTGTCCTCTAGGGGCTGCTCTTGTCCAAAGCCTTTGTGGCTTAGCCTGGATTCGGGAATGCCCAATCCAACCAAATATTCCTTTACACTTAAGGCACGCTGCAGCGAGAGTGCTTTGTTTTCGGCAGCACCCCCAACATTATCGGTATGCCCGTGAATTTCTACCCGATAGGTTGGATTTAAATCCAAGAACTCTTTAAACCGTTTTAAGATCATTTCCGTTGATTTCCGAAGCTCCGCAGAGTTGGTAGCAAAGTTGATATCGTTGATGCGGTACGGTTCGTTTGGTGTTATTTCCTTAAGCGCCAGTTTCTCTCCTTTGATAACTCCCGATTCCTGCTGCTCTTCATTCACCAATTCAGAGGAAAACGCATAGCCTTTTTTCTTTACCGTAGCCACCAGTGGTTCTTTAAGGTCATCTTTGCGCAAAATGGTGGCATACATACCGTCTCCACTCGACACATCCACACTCTTTATGGTTTTTCCATCGGCACGGGTGAGGTCTAGTTTAGCCCCTTCGCCCGGATTGTCTACAAAACCTTTGTACACCAATATTTCATCGGGTTTTACAGGCTCTGGCATCGGGAAGGTAATGATGTCAAAGTCACCCGATTCGCTGAACTTATTGGTAGCGTAATAGCCGTATTTACCATCAGTAGAAACAATGAGTCCATGCTCGTCTTCCTCGGTGTTAATGGGCAAACCCAAATTCACAGGCTCTTGCCAAACCCCATTTTCCTTGCGACTCACAAAGATGTCGTATCCCCCCAAACCTTGGTGCCCATCTGAGGAAAAATACAAGGTAGTACCATCGGGGTGCAAAAAGGGAGCTTTGTCGTTGCCAGCGCTATTAACGCGTCCACCCAAAGGCTGTGGTTTACTCCACTTCCCAGCAGAATCACGGGTACTCTGGTAAATATCAATACCGTTGGTGTAGTCGCTGTATTTAGCAAACAACAAGCTGCGGCCATCGGATGCAATACTGGGTTGTGATTCCCATGTTTTCGGGGTATTTATGGAAGGTATGGAGTCGAAGTCCGCCCAGTAGTAGTATACTTCCTCGCCTTCGATAGCATTTACTTTTTTCTCGGCTCTAACAATATCGCAATTGGCATAACCTTCTTGGTCGCGAACGCAGACGGTGAGGTAAATTTCTTTACCTGTTAGGTTTACCGACATACCTCCGTAGTTTCCAGGCCCATAGTTAAACGGGCGTTCCATGGCCGTTGCACCCTTAAAATCGTTGGTTTTTGGAACGCGCTTGGCTTCCATAATTTTCTCTACCTCCTTGCGGCCAAAACTTCCACGGTCTTGCACCGAGAATTTTCGCGTAAGGTAGATGGTAGTATTGTCTGGGCTGATGGCCGGGAGATACTCTTGATCTCGGGTGTTAATGCCTTGCACCGTTACGGGTTGGATATCCTTAGCCTCAGACTCTAGTTTATCCCGAAAGGCTAGCACTTGAATGCTCTCTCGGGCCTCTTGCAACCGTATATAAGGCACCTCTTCTGCTGCGCCCTGCGCTACTTTTAAAAACTGCTTGTACTGCGCTGTGGCACCACTGGGATTTCCGTTTAGGTATGCAATATTCCCTAAGTAGTAATACGCTAATGGGAAGCTTTCTGGGCAACCCGCTACGATCTCCTCAAACTCATCTTCGAGCACCTCTACCGGTTTTTGCATCGACCAGTTGCGCCAATATTGTAATTCGGTTTTCTGGTACAGCGACCACAAATTATCACTGCTTTCTTTGGTAAGCGCTATGGCCGCCTGCAAGCGCTCATCGGGATGCTTTGTGGTGTCGGTTGTCGTTTCTGCCAGTTTAGCGGCTTTGCGATCTTCGGGGGGTAAACAGCTTTCTTCCTGTGCTTTTAATCCTGCCCCTACTATCGAAAAAAGGGCTGTCCAAAGGCCAGCCCTTATAATGCTTGTTCTATTCAATGTTACTCGGTTTTAGGGTCTTTTAAAAAGATCCTTGGCTTTCTTCTTTGCTTCTTCTTCCAAACGTTTCTTTTCTTCCTCTGCCTTTCTGCGCGCCTCTTCCTCCAAGCGCTTTTTCTCGGCTTCGGCCTTAGCACGGGCCTTTTCCTTCTCCTCTTCCAGTTTGCGCTTGGCTTCTTCGGCTTTGGCCTTAGCTTCTGCTTCCAGGCGTTCCTTCTCCGCTTGCGCTTTATCCTGTAGCTCCTTCTTTTTCTTTTCTAGCTCTTCTTTGGCTTTATCTACCACCTGGTCTTTTACGCCTTTGGCAACGCCTGCTAGGTTCGTTCTAATTTTAGGGTCGGTTACAGTGTTGGTCATGAACACGTCCAAGTCTATCACCTCGCCTAAAGCATCGGCACCCAGTTTTTCTGACAATCCTGCAATGGCCTGGTTGGCTCCTGCTCCTAGCTTTTTACGCGGCACTTTTAGATTAAAGGTGTAGTCAATTTGCTGATCGATGCTGGTAGACCCCGTAATGCGGGCTGGAATGTCTCCAAAATTGGTTTCTATAGGCTTAATGAACAGCTTGCCTTCCTTAATCTCAAAATTCACAAATAGATCTTTCAAGCTTTGCTTAGCCAGGCTCTCCATTTTTAAGGTATTGGCCAGTTTATTCAGGGGCTGAAAATCTTCAACAACCACCGCCTTGGTTTCCATGGCGCCCATACCGGCAAAAGATTCCCACACCGGATCGAGATTCTGAGTGAGGTTTCCATTGATGCTAAACTTAGCACTGTAATCTCCTTTACATGCTTTAGCAATAGGAGCCAATTTCTCTACGGTATTAAAAGCTTGAGCCGTTTGCGAAATACTCATGGTTTTTACATCAAAACTCAAGGCGACCTCGGGCTTGTCGGTAAGGGTAGCGTAGGAACCATTCATTACTGCACTTCCTCCCAAGGTTTTTAAACCCACATTATTGAAGCTTACCGTTTTGTTTTTAACCGCCAACTGGCCTTTAAAATCGTTAATCACCAGATCTTCGTACAACAGCTCGCCTATGGCTGCATTTAGCGTAAAGTCGATATTTCCGGGAACCTCAATGTAACCGTACTCTTCGGCTACTTCTTCCGTTTCTTCTTCGGTGGTTACAGGCCCCTCTTCCTCGGTCATAAAGGCATTGAGGTTTACATAGTCGCTAGAGATATCCACGACTCCTCGTAAATCTTGATCTTTAAAAATATAGCCCATGTAATTGCTCAGTTCGCCTGAGACTGCTAAGGGTGTTTCCGATACGTTGGCTTTTAAGGTGCGCAAGGCGATGAATTTCGGGGAAAATTCTAAACGTGCCGTATCCAAGCGCAGTGGCATAGGAACCGAGTCTCCTGCCAAATTGATATTCATGGCACTCAAATTACCCGAAGCATTAAAATCCTCGTATTGCTCCATTTCCAGCGAAGACATTTTGCCTTTCATCACTAAGTTGGCATTCAGTTTTCCGCTGTAGTTGTAGCCTTCCATAGGAACGGCCTTCGCAAGCGAAGCCAAATCCATTTTGGTATACAGTTTGGCATCGATATTGGGGTCGGACATGGGGGTCTTTACAAAAAGAGAAAGGTCGAGTGGATTGTTGGCAATATCTACATGGAAGTTACTGACATCGATAATTACGTTATCCAAGTCATTTCCACCTGCGCTGGTAACACTAGATTTAAGGGCAATTTGATCGATAGAAGCCGGTAAGTCGGGGTACTGTACTTTCCCATTCTTTATGCCTAGTTTAATATCAAAACCCGGATAAGTGTTGTCGTTGTAAACCCCGTTTACCTTAGCATCCAGGGTAAAGGATCCATCGGCTGTAAGGCTTTCATATCCTTCGGTAAATACGGCTGGAATTAAGCTTAGCAATTTCTTCAAAGAGCTTTCGGATGATCCTGCCGCTAAGTCCATTTTAATGTCATCGCCAGGCATCTCAATGGTCCCGTTAAAATTGATTGGCAAATCGTTTACTAACAATTCATTTTGACGGAAACCAAAAGCCATTTTATCAATGTCCATATCCAAATCGGCCTTTAAATCTACCGTAGCCTCAGCGAGATACCGTATGCCTTCGAAATCTACCGTAAGGGCTTTGGCTTGGGTTTGGGTAGATAAGATGAATTGGCTTAACGTGAAATCACCAGAACCTTGCTGGTTTAATCCGTTCAACTCCATAAACACATCCATATCGTGGTCATCGTACACGATATGTGCGTTGTTAAGGCTCCAACCTTGCAAGGCAATTTGTATGTCGTCAGAAGAGGCTTCGGGAGCTTCTTCTTCCGCCGCTTCCTCTGTACTTTCTTTAGCGATGTCGTAGTTCGCCTTGCCATTTTTGGTTACGTACACATAGACTTGTGGATTCTCTAGCATTACGTTTTCTATAGCAATGCCTTCTCCACCCAACAACCTATACACATCTACCGAAATACCAAGATAATCTCCATTAACCAAAGAAACATTCTCAAACTCCCCTACTCCCGAGATATCGTAACCGTGAAGACTCACTGTAATATTGGGGAAGTCTTTAAAAATGCTCACTTTAAAATCCGATACTGTGAGCACCGCATTGAGGTTTTCATTGGCTTCGTTGGTAACCATGGTTACCAATTTGTCTTTAAAAAGAATAGGAACTGCTACAAGGGTGGCACCAAACAAAATCAGGAGCACCAAAAGAGCCATTAATACCTTTTTCATGGGGGTTGGGGTTTGCCACGAAGGTAATAACTGAAATTGTATTATCGCGAGATTGCGAGATTATTCAATTTTAAATTCTTGAGTCCCTATTCCAACCTGCTTTTTTATACCGGTTGAGGGAACTACAGGAACTCCCGCTAAACCAAGCTGGCTGAGAGATCACGACCTATTTCAACTCGCCCTCACTTTGCGCAACCAAAGTAGATACGGTAGCATCGCCCGTTACATTGACCACCGTACGGCACATATCCAATATGCGGTCTACGGGGAAAATGATAGCAATCCAGGCTGGATTTAACCCTACGCTTTCCAGCACGATAATAAGCATGATTAACCCTGCACTTGGTACGGCAGCAGATCCAATGGAGGCAAGCGTTGCTGTAAGCACGATAAGCAGTTGTTGCGAGAGGTCTAAATCGACCATGTGGAATTGCGCCAAGAAAACTACGGCTACCGCTTGGTATAAACTGGTTCCATCCATATTAACTGTAGCACCAATAGGCAATACAAAAGAGCTTACCGACTTGGGCACCTTAAGATTGTCGTGCACGCACTCCATGGTTACCGGTAGGGTTGCTGCACTAGAGCTGGTAGAAAATGCCAGCATTTGAGCCGGCCCAATGGCACGGAAAAAATCGCGGTAGGATAAGTCCTTTTTAAACGAAGTGATTACCAGTGGGTAAATCACAAAAATCATAAGTCCTAGACCTACAGCCACGGTAAGGGCGTACCAACCTAAGCCTTTAAAAATCTCTACCACCTTCATGGGGTCGTCTCCTGCCAGTTTAGAAACCACTCCAGCCAAAAGGGCAAAAACAAAAAACGGTGCCCCTTTCATGATAAAATCTACCATTTTCAGAAAAACCTCGTTAAAGCCGTCTACCAACTGTACCACAGGGGTGGCGTATTTTTCGTCTATAAACAGCAAACAGATTCCAAAAAAGAGTGCAAAAACAATAACCTGCAGCATCAGGCCATTGTTAGAGGCCGAGTTGAAAATGTTCTCGGGAATCATATCCACCAAAAATTGGAGCGGTCCTTGCTCCTTCTGCTTTTTGGCCGCCTCCATTTTTTTAGACATGTTGGGATCTTCAGCATCTATGAGCCCTACTCCATCTTCTTGGGCCACCCACTCTTCATAACGGGTACGGTTCTCTTGGCGTTGTTCATTGTCTATCAGTTTTCCGGGAGCTACCACATTCACCAATAACAGACCTATGCTAATGGCGGCTATAGTAGTTACCAGGTAAGTTAGAATGGTTTTTAAACCCAAGCGCCCTAGTTTGCTTACATCCGAGAGTCCGGTAATGCCCTTTATGATAGAGAACAGCACCAAAGGCACGGCTATCATTTTTAAAGCGCGAATAAAAATAGTTCCAAAAGGGTCTATCCAGTTGATGGTAAACTCGCTGATGCCTAAGGCACTACTAAGCACTGCAAAAACTATCCCTGCAACAAGCCCAATAATGATGCGCACATGCAAAGGACTTTTACTAAACCGCTTCCAAACCATGAAATGAATGTTAAGGCTGCAAAAATAGCATAACCACCGTGCCGCCAAAATGAGCTGTTATTTCAGATACAAACCAGGCCTGCGCTTTCAACAAGCTTATCCTGACAAAAAGTGGTGGATGGGGTTGGCTTTACCCGTACTTACCAATAACTTCGGCCAACATAACGGTACACCACGCTCATGACTCAAAAACGAGTACTTATAAAGAATATTCAGCAACTGCTCCAGGTGCGCGACACGGAAACTCCCCTAGTACAAGGGCACGAAATGAAAAACCTGCCCGGCATCTCCAATGCTTTTTTAGCCATTGAAGACGGAAAAATTGCGGGTTATGGCAGTATGGAAGACTGGGAAGGTATCACCGATTGGAACAACCTGGAAATCATAGACGCCAGAGATAAATTGGTAATGCCAAGTTTTGTGGATAGCCATACCCATGTGGTGTATGCCAATTCTCGTGAGGGGGAGTTTAGAGACCGTTTGGCTGGATTGAGCTACGAAGAAATAGCTGCCCGCGGTGGTGGCATACTAAACTCCGCGGCCAGCATGGCAGCAGCAGACGAGGACACGCTGTATACAGCAGCTAAAGCCCGCATAGATAAACTGATGCGCCAGGGCACCGGAGCCATAGAAATAAAAAGCGGCTATGGTCTAAGTGAACCAGCCGAGCTAAAAATGCTTCGCGTTATTCAGCGCTTAAAGGAAGAGCTCCCCATTCCCGTAAAAGCGACTTACCTCGGAGCACACGCTATTCCTAAGCCCTTTAAAAACAACCGAGAGGCATACTTTAAAGAAGTTTTAGAGACCATCCCAAAAGTAGCAGCAGAAGGACTGGCCGATTACGTGGATATCTTTTGCGAGAAAAATTATTTTACCCTGGAAGAAACCGAGCAACTGATACAAACAGGCAACCAACACGGACTAAAAGCCAAGGTACACGTAAACCAGTTTAACGCATTGGGAGCCATTCCTAAGTGTTGCGAGTTGGGCGCTCTGAGTGTAGATCACCTGGAGGTAGTTGAGGATGCCGATATCAAAGCCCTGCAAAAAGCCGACACCATAGCGGTAGCCTTGCCCTCATGTTCCTTCTTTTTACAATTGCCGTACACCCCGGTGCGCCAACTTATGGAAGCAAACATTCCCGTGGCTTTGGCTAGTGACTACAACCCGGGTTCTACCCCATCGGGCAATTTGAGCTTTGTTTTTGCCCTGGCCTGCATTCAAATGAAGATGTTGCCTGAGGAAGCGCTCAATGCACTAACAATAAACGCAGCAGCTGCAATGGAACTACAAGAGGAGGTAGGAAGCATTTCAGTAGGAAAGCGCGCCAACCTTATCATCACCAAACCCGTTTCGGAGCTGGCCTATTTGCCCTATGCATTTGGAGATAACCACATAGATCGTGTACTTGTAAATGGTGAAACCCTGTAACCATGCTACAATTCCTGCAAATAGAAGATTTCTGTAACCCACGACCGGACGAAACGAAGCTGGGTGAAACCATGTACTGGTTGGATAAAAACTGGAAACACCAACTGGAAGGCTCTTCGTGGCAACACGTAATTGTTGGCGTGGATGAAGATTTTGGCCCCCGAGCCAATTATGGGCAACCCGGAGCTAAAGGCTTTTTCCAGGCAACATTGAAAAAACTCTGCAATCAGCAGGAAAACCTTTTCGCTAGTGGAAAAAACACGGCTATCCTGGGTGTTTTGAGCCCCGAAAACCTCGCTGAAACAACGGATAAAGCCGTCTTATCCAACCAGGTAAAAAACTTGGATCAGACCTTGAGTGAAATATTACTTCCACTCTTCAAAGCAGGAAAAACACCGATAATCCTGGGCGGTGGTCATAACAATGCATTGCCTTTGCTGCGCGCATCGAGCATTGCTTACAACACCCCCATGCAGGTAGTGAATGTAGATGCCCATGCCGATTTTCGGAATACCGACTTGAGACATTCGGGCAACAGTTTTTCTACGGCCTACCTCAAAGGGTATCTCGGGTATTACCTAATGGTAGGGCTTCACAAGAATTACAATAACCAAAGCATGCTAGAAAGCCTAGCAACTTGCCGTGGTGCGCATTTATTTTTAGAAGACTGGCTCAAGTTGGGTGGCCAAACCGAATACCTTGCACAGTGGTTAACTACCCAACTGCACAGCAAGTTACCGCTAGGCCTAGAAATAGACCTCGATGCGCTGGCAGGATTAGCCGCAAGTGCACAAACATTTTTTGGGTTTTCGGTAGACACAGTGCGCCAACTGATTTCCTATATTGCAAACAACTGCAACCCGCGCTACGTAAACATTACCGAAGGCGTTGCAGACGAGGCCGGTTTCACGCCAAAAACCGCTGCATTGTTGCTAATTACATTTATTACAAACCACCACTTGCATGGCTATAGCTAGGATATCATTAAAAGAGCGCGCGCTCCGCTTCTTTTACTTTTTTCCTTTTCAGCTGGTCATTTTGCACTTTAAGAAAAACCACCTACTCCTTATTTCTTGGGTTATCTTGTGGGCTTTTTTCAGTGGTGCTATTGCCTCTAAATATGGAGTTTCTTTCTTATTTCTAGCGCCCGAGTACTTAGGACAAACCAACTACATCTCCTACGGTATATTGGGCTTTGCTACGGGTGGGTTTATTATGGCCTTTAACCTGTACAGCTATATCATGCACGGGTTTCGCTTTCCGTTTATAGCATCCTTGGCGCGGCCATTTCTAAAGTTCAGCATTAATAACTTTATCATACCGCTGCTCTTTGTGATGCTGTATTGTTACTATTCGGCAGACTATCAGAGTACCAGTGAATTAATTCCTCCCAACGAAGTAGCTTGGAACCTAGCAGGATATCTTTTTGGGGTTTTCCTATTCTGCTTTTTGTCTTTTGTGTACTTCCTAAGCACCAACAAAGATGTGCTGCGATTTGTGAAAAATAAAAAAGGTCTTTCCGAAGGTTTTGGGCTACTGAAAGAGAAGAACATCATAGAGCAAGAGCGCAAACGTTGGCAAAATCTGCGCATGAACCGTAGAACGTGGCGCGTAGAAACCTATTTAAAAAACCCTTTTAAAATAGGCTTGGCGCGAGACAGCATTCATTACAACAATGAAATCATCTCAAAGATTCTTTCGCAAAATCACATTAACGCTTCCATTTTTGAGATTATCCTTATTACTTCTTTTGTGGTTTTAGGCACCTTGCGCGGTTACGACTTCTTTGTAATTCCAGCTGCTGCCAGCCTTTTCTTACTCTTTACCATGATGCTAATGATCATTAGCGCCATGTATTCTTGGTTTAAGGGATGGACCATTTCCATGCTCATTGCCTTGTTTTTACTCATTAACACCGCATCCAACAAAACCAGCTTTATCAACAAGGAAAGCCGAGCTTTTGGATTGAATTATGAGGTTACCCACACCAATTATCTCGACTACCTAAAATATGGGTTACCTACCGCTGTGGAGCGGGAAAAAGACCGACAAGCCATGTTGGGAATTCTGGAGAATTGGAAGGAAAAAATGTGGAAGAAGTACCGCCTTCGCAAGCCTAAAATGATTTTTATAAACTCGAGTGGCGGAGGCTTACGATCTGCGTTGTGGAACTTTAAGGCACTGCACCATTTAGATAGCTTAACACAAGGCAAATTTTACGACCACGCTTTTTTGGTCACTGGCTCTTCGGGTGGCATGCTGGGCCAGGCCGCCTTTAGGGAACTGAAGCTTCAAGAGCAGTTTGGCAACGATAGTATTGATTACCCAGCGTTTTACACAAAAATGTCGGGCGACATGCTAAACCCCATTGCGGTAAGCTTGGTTACTAACGACTTGTTTATACGCTACCAACGTATAGAAGACAACGGCTTTCGCTACGTGCGAGATCGCGGTTATGCTTTCGAAAAAGCCTTCAACAACAATACCAACTACATATTAGACAAACGCTTGGGCGATTACCGCCAACCCGAACAACTGGCTCAAATCCCCGTAACCATTTACTCCCCGGCTATTGTGAATGATGCTAGAAAGCTCCTTGTTTCTAGTTCCCCTGTATCCTACCTAACTACCGAACCAGGAGAAGAACACAAACCACTGGCCGAGAATTTAAGTTTTACCCATTTATTACAGCGCCATCAACCCTATGATGTAAAAATAAACTCGGTACTGCGCATGAACAGTACTTTCCCCTACATACTACCCACCACGACCCTGCCCACCCAACCGGGTATTGACATTATGGATGCTGGTTTTAGAGATAACTACGGGCTTACTACAAGCATTGCCTTTGCTCAAGAGTTTGAAGACTGGCTGGTGGCTAACACTAGCGGGGTTGTTTTCTTGCAAATAAGAGACAAGAAAAAACTGGGTAGAGTGAGTAACCAAATCAATACGAGCTTTCTAAACAAAATTTTAAGCCCACTTGAAACGGTCTATGGTAACTTGTTTAACGTGCACAACTTTACGCAAGACCAAATTTGGACTTCGTACACCCAAAATACGCCTTTAGAGGTAACCCCCGCTTTTATTACTTTGCAGAAAAATCGGCAGGATCAAATTTCTTTAAGCTTGCACTTAAGTAATAAGGAAAAGCAGTATATCGCCAAGCGCTTAAGCCAAAACCAGCCCAACGCAGAAATCTCCTTTGTGATTAACCAACTGAAATAAGCTTATGGACCGTCATATTAAAGAGTTTAACCGGCTGGTAGCCATGCAGCAGCAAGATCTGCAGCGCCTATCTCAGTACAGCCAAGAACAGTTGCAGCGACAACCCAGCGAAGGAAAATGGTCTATCATTCAAGTGCTAAACCACCTGTACATTGCCCAAAAGGGGGTCATGAATTATTTGGATAAAAAAGCGACCGAGCGAGAGACCCACTTAAAAAAAACATCGCTAAAAAACAGGTTGCGTAGCTTTGCGTTGAACCGCTTTTTAAAATCGAATAAAAAGGCAAGAGCGCCCAAAAGTCTCCCCGAGCCGCACAACGATACACGCATAGAAGACCTTCGTGAACGTTTTGCCACTATGGCAGCGCAAGGCCAAAAACAAATACCCGAATACCCCAGCGAATGGAAAGGAAAAAATGTCTTTAAGCACCCCTATGTGGGTGGTTTGAGTTTATTGGGCACCTTTTCGTTTATGAAAAACCACTGGGTACACCATCAAAAGCAATTACACCGATTGGAAGAAGAGATTAAGTAATGGGAAAGAATAAGAAGAAACGCGTGGATGTGGTATATTCTACCAATCCAGACTTTGAGTACGACCACGAAGATCAGCACGAGGAGGAAACGCTCCCTCCCCAACAACAGCAATTGAAAGTTTGGTTGGACAAAAAGCACCGTGCCGGAAAAGAAGCTAGCATTGTAAAAGGCTTTGTGGGCACAGAAGAAGACCTCAAAGACCTTGCAAAAACAATAAAACAAGCCTGTGGTACGGGAGGATCGGCCAAAGAAGGCGAGATCATTATACAAGGTAACAAGCGCGATAAAATTGTTGAAGTACTACAAGAACAAGGCTACAACGTAAAAAAAGCAGGAGGCTAATTTCATGGATCAAGAATATTACGTTGCCAAAACATTTTTCGGCTTAGAGCCCCAACTTACCGAAGAACTAGAAGCGCTCGGTGCAGAAGAAATCACGCCTCTTAACCGGGCGGTAAAATTTAAAGCTACCCTCTGGGATTTGTACCACATAGCTCCTTCCCTGCGCACAGCACACGCTATAGTAAAAGAGCTGTACGAGTTTGAGGCCAACAACGAGCATCAGTTGTATAAGGGTATCCAAGATTACGATTGGAGCAAACTCTTGCACTCCAGAGGAAATTTCCGCGTAGATGCCGTAGTATCGGGTGAGGTATTTACCCACAGTAAGTATGCAGCTCAAAAATCTAAAGATGCCGTGGCCGACCAGTTTATGGAGCGCTTTAAAGAACGGCCCAACGTCAAGTTTCAAGACCCCAACTTAATCCTGCATGTATTAATCTCTGGCACCAAAGTGCGCGTAGGATTAAATGCAACTGGAGAGCCGCTATTTAAACGGGGTTATCGTGCAGGTACGGGTGCTGCTCCCCTAAACGAATGCCTGGCTGCGGCCCTATTGATGAAAGCGGGATGGAAAAACGAGGATACCTTGTACGACCCCATGTGTGGCTCGGGCACCTTTAGTATAGAGGCGGCCATGATTAAACGCAACCAGGCACCCAATAAACGCAGAGATTGGTTCGCTTTTATGGGCTGGAAAGATTTTAACCGCCCCGATTACATGAAGGCCATAGAAAACCTAGAGGGCATGGAAGTTTCCAACTCCAGTACCATTATTGCCAGCGATAACGATTTTAACGTATTAGGTAAAGCAAAAGGAAATGCGCGCAGAGCGCAGGTGTATAAGGACATCCAATTTGAAGAAAAGGACATGCTACACAGCAGCAAAACACCGGTAAATAAGCCCGGAATTGTGATGCTTAACCCACCTTATGATGTAAGAATGGGAAATGAAGACGTAGAAACGCTCTATAAAGAAATTGGCGATAGTTTAAAAACCAACTACCAGGGCTGTCAAAGCTTTATTATAAGCTCCAACGAAGAAGCACTTAAACACTTAGAGCTTAAACCATCTAGCAAAGAAATGGTGTACAATGGCGGCATCTCCTGCAAATTCCAAAAGTTTGAGCTCTTCTCGGGATCTTACAAAGAGTTTAAGCAGGAAAACAGTTGAAATCCTACGGTTCACCGATGTTAGCCAAAATTTAGATTTCCAGAAAAAATAATCTTAATTAGCAGCTTTATTTTCCCAAGCACGTAACAACCAACATAGTATTATGAGGATCACGCTCCTTACTGCCTTACTAACCTTCACCACCTTACTGACTTTTGGTCAGTTCACGGTGAATGGCGTAGTAAAAGACGCCAAAACCAAAGAAACCTTAATCGGTGCAGCCGTGATTATTAAAGGAAAAACCAGCGGTGTTACTACCGATATTGATGGTAAGTTTTCCCTAAAAGTACCCGGCAATCCTCCGGTGGTATTACAAGCATCCTTTTTAGGATACGAACCTAAAGAAGTAACCGTAGGTTCTGCCGACCAGTTCGTAGAGATTGTGCTTGGTTCCGACCAAGTGCTGATGAAAGAGGTTAAAATAGTAGGACAACGCGTGGAAGAAAAACTACGCGAAGCGCCTGTAACTATTGAGCGTATGGGCATTAAAGAAATTAAAGAAACGCCCGCTTCTGGATTCTACGAAGGCCTCGCCAACCTTAAGGGTGTTGATATGACATCAGCCTCCTTAGGATTTAAAGTCATCAACACGCGTGGATTTAACAGTACCAGCCCGGTTCGTACCATACAGCTGATTGATGGTGTAGACAACCAGGCTCCTGGCTTAAATTTCTCTCTAGGAAATTTTGTTGGGGTATCTGAGTTGGATGTTGAGAAAGTAGACATTATTGTAGGGGCCAATTCGGCCACCTATGGTCCCAACGCCTTTAACGGGGTTATTTCCATGACCACTAAAGACCCTTATAAATATGAAGGTTTGGAGATACAAGCCAAAGGGGCAGAAAGAAATTTTATTGAGGTCGCTGCGCGCTATGCCCACGTGTCTGATGAAGTACCCGAGGACAAAGCCGACAAAATCCAGTCGAGCCTGGCACGCTTTAACAACCGATACTTAAAAGATCGCTTCGCATACAAATTAAACGCGTATTACCTGCAAGCAGATGACTGGGAAGCCACCAACTACGATACCGTACCGGGGGCCCGAGACCTAGTTCCAGACACTATTCCGCTGCGTTTTGCAGGTTATGATGCCGTAAATACTTATGGGGAGTCGCGCTACGGTTCGCTGACCGCCATCTTCTCTCCAGCAGGTTTACCCGGAACTACGTCTCCCACAGCAGTATATCGTACAGGGTATAACGAAATAGACCTTGCCGACTACAACACCAACTCGCTGAAGCTACAAGGTTCTGCCTACTACAAGCTTCCCAAAAACATGGGTACCCTAAGCTATTGGCACAACTACGCGGAAGGTACTACGGTGTACCAAGGCGATAACCGTTACTCGGTGAAAAACATCACCTTTAGACAGCAAAAACTGGAGTGGAATCACAAGAACTTCATGATTCGGGCTTATGAAACCCGTGAAAATGCTGGTGACTCTTATGATGTAGTTTTTACCGCACAGCAGTTGTTACTCCGCCAAAAATCGGACAACGACTGGTACTCTGATTTCGTGCGGGGTTACCGCCAGGCATTCAGAGATAGCGGATACACGGTAGACCGCAGCTTAGAATTTGCAAGAACTTATGCCGATGGTGTTGGCTTTAAGCAAGAAAATGGAGCACGCTTGGTTCCAGGAACGGTAGAGTTTGAGGAGGCGTTTGACGAAATTACTTCCAACCCTTCTTTTGAAGAAGGCGGTACCAAATTCCAGGATATGTCTAGCCTTAGACACATCGAAGGAAAATTTAATTACGATTTATCCAAGTTTGAATCCTGGATGCCCGAGGTATTTAACCTGGGAGCGAACTACAGAGAATACGATCCCAATTCGCAAGGAACCATTTTCTCCGATACGCTCATCGATCGCAACGACAGAAGCCTAGGTTTTAAAGACATTCGCGTATTTGAGTACGGAACGTATATGAATATGGAGAAAGACCTGCTAGGAGACAATAAACTCCTTTTCATAGACGACATCAAGTTAATCGGTTCGTTGCGTTACGACAACCATCAGAACTTCGACCCCTTCTTTACCCCTGCCTTAAGTGCTGTGGTGACTGCTTGGGACAACGACAACTTTAGATTTACCTACACCCAGGCCCGTAGAAACCCAACCCTACAAGACCAGTTCTTATTTTACGACATTGGTGTGGCACGCCTTCAGGGTAACCTTAATGGTGTGAACTACATTTCTCAAGAGAACTACTTTGAGCAATACCTTCCCTTTAACAATGCCATTGTCGACAGTATTCCTCCCGTACGTCCTGAACGTGTGCAGACTTTTGAGGTTGGATATAAGGGTATTGTATTTAGAAACCTGTACGTTGATGCCAGTTACTACAATAGCGCCTACGAAGACTTCTTAGGCTATATTATTGCATTCCAGCACTTTGATAGTACCGAAACCCCCTTTGGAACCTTTGACCACGATGTAGAAAGCCGCCCAACGCGTTTCGCTGCGAACTCTCGTGCTACCGTTAGAACACAAGGGTTTTCTATCGGCTTGAATTACTACTTCCCGCAGTACTGGAGTATTTCGGGTAACTACACCTTCTCCGAATTAACCGAAACCGACAAAGACGATCCGCTGATTCCTTTCTTCAACACCCCTCGCCACAAATACAATGTGGGTGTAGGCTTGCGTGGATATAAAAACTTTGGAGCCAACGTTACCTATCGCTGGGTAGAAGGTTTTGACTTCTTTGGAAGCCCCCAGTTTAGTGGATTCGTACCGAGCTACGGCTTGTTGGATGCACAAGTCAACTATAGCATGCCCGATTACAACTTAACCTTCAAGCTGGGAGCGTCAAATATTCTTAATAATTTACATTTTGAAGCATATGGTGCTCCAGATATTGGTCGTTTAGCCTATATTTCTGTAAATTACGGATTCAGAAAAGACAAAAAATAACCCCATGATGAAAAAAATACTCGTTTTATTCGTAGCCCTTGGCTTTGCCCTCACGTCAAACGCGCAAAAGCGCTATCTCGATGATGTTTTTGAAGAGGTAACGGTAACCTCTAACATTGTGTACGGTACGGGTTTAAACTCCAATAACGAACAGCAGACACTAGCTCTGGATATCTACGAACCCACTGGAGATTCCGAGACGAGTCGTATTCCCATTATTGTAGCGCACGGTGGTAGCTTCTTACCCGATGCAGGTGTTAAAACCGATGCCTACATTGTAGATTATGCTACAGCCATGGCTAAGAAGGGGTATGTAGTCTTTGCGATCGCATACCGCGTAGGTTGGCAAATTGCAACCAACCAAGAGCAAAATTCTAGAAATATTCTTCCCGCAGCCTGGAGAGGTATACAAGACTATAAAACCGCAGTGCGTTTCTTACGAAAAACCGTAGACCAAGATGGCAACCCATACAGAATAGATGATGTACGTATCATCGGTGCTGGTTTTGGTGCTGGAGGGTACCTTCCTACCAACATGATGGCTTTTGATGTTTCTGAAGAGGTGGAAATTTCTCCCGAGCTCATCCAAAAGGACTTCTTTGGTAACCCCAATGGAACTCCTTACATCGATACCAACATTCAAAACTTAGATGGTGTACGTTACGCATCTGGACCCTGGTCTAACTATAGCTACGAAATCCCCTTTATTGCTAATTATTCAGGGGCGGTTCCTACGCCTAAGGTGTTTAATCGCGGAGGAGATTTCCCGTACTTAATTTCAGTGCACTCAGAAAATGATGAAGCTACACCATACGATTCAGATGTGGTTTTTGCTGCAGGGATTATTCCTGTGATCGAAGTGTTCGGATCATTTGCTATACACAACGAGTTATATGATAGAAACGATCCAGATATAGATTTCTTTGAGGACGAAGACAGCGATGGTTACATCCAAAAAAGAATTGATTCTGACACCGATCAAGACAACATGTACAAACGTGGATTGCTTACCTTCCCCAACCAGCCTTACATGTGGTCAAATGAGGACGATACCTACGACCAAAACTACGACCCTACTTACGTAGCTTGGATGGATAGTGTGGTCGGATTTACAGCGCCTCGTATCCACAAGTACCTAGCGCAATCTGGAGTGAGCATAGAGACTTTTGAAGGATCAGAAGCCAATGCAGTAATGAGCGTTTTCCCTAACCCAGCAACAGACGAAATTACTTTTAAGCAAAACGACCTATCTGTTGATATCAGAAGCATTGAAATCATTAAAATCGGTGGTGGAACGGTAACTACCTTCGAACCTTCGGATGTTACGCAAACGGTAGACATTAGCGATCTAGTTCCTGGAACCTACATCGTGCGTATCAAAGCAGGTGATAAACAGTACATCCACCGAGTGCTGAAGCAGTAAGCTGCTATCCACATTATACCTTTATAAAGGCCCCACTTCTGGGGCCTTTTTTATTTCTACCCTTCCCTACTTCCGGCTTTTTCCCAAAATTCCCGAAAACAACGTATTTCTGACCATCCAGCCAAAAGCAGCATCCAGTGATACCAATTTCATGGGCAGCACCAAAGGCTTCCGCTTCCTTTGTACCTAAATATTAAGGTTATGCGCCCACTTTTCTTGTTATTTTCCATGGTCTGCTTTGCCAGCATGACTTTTGCACAACAGCAAAATCAGAATGCTGCCAAAGGCAGTATAGCAGGTACTGTAGTTGCCGCAGACACAAAACAACCCATTGAGTTTGCTACCATTTCCTTACATAAGGTAAGCGACTCTACCCTAGTTACAGGTACCACCGCCAACGCCAAAGGAAGTTTTGAGCTCGATAATGTGGCCATGGGCTCCTATTATATTCGTGCTGGTTTTGTGGGCTTTAAAACCCTTTACCAGGATCAAATTTTGGTAAGCAAAGCTGCGCCCAAGGTAGATCTTGGCGTTTTGGCTCTAGCGGCATCTACCGCCAGCTTGCAGGAGGTTGAAGTGACCGCAGAAAAGCGCCAAATGGAAACCATGATTGATAAAAAGATCTTTAACGTGGATAAAACGCCCGCTGCTGCCGGTGGCGATGGTTTGGAAGTGCTTAGAAACGTGCCATCAGTAGAAGTGGATGTAGATGGAAATATTAGCCTGAGAGGCGAATCCAATGTAAACATCTTGGTAGATGGGCGTCCCATGAACATGAGCGCATCGCAGTTTTTGCAAAGCGTACCCGCTACAGCCATTGAGAAAATTGAGCTGATCACCAATCCTTCCGCCAAGTATGACCCCGAAGGAACCTCGGGTATCATCAACATTATCATGAAGAAAGACCGAGCGGCTGGTATGAACGGCAACATTAACAGCAGTATGGGGTATGGTAGAAATCCCAAGAGCAACAACTCGCTGTCTTTAAACTACCGCAAAAACAAATGGAACTTACAAAGCTCCATTAGCGCCAACTACAACAAGTTTTGGTTTGGCGGCACCAATACCCGAAATGTATCGCTGGCAGACACTACCTTTTACCAACTTACCACAGATGAAGGTCAAAACGAAAGCCTTAGTTTGGTAGGACAACTAGGTGCCGATTATTTCCTTAACGACAACACCACCCTGTATATTTCGGGTACCGTAACCGGAATTCGGAGCGAAGGCGAAAATGAAATTAGTTACATCAATGCCAACCAGGCGGGCGAAGAAGGCGTTACTTCAGATCGTATTGCCAATTCAACCAATCCTACCGATGCCTATGCTTTTAATGGTGGGGTGCAACATAAGTTTGATAAGAAAGGGCACAATTTAGATTTGGATCTAAATTACAGCAACAATACCGCTGCTACAGACGAGCGTTTTATCCAAACCTTTGTAACCAACAGCGAGGCAGTAGCTCCAGACAATCTCGATCAAATACAACAGAATACCGAGGCGCGCTCTGTTTTTAACTCTCGGTTGGATTACGTAAACCCCATAAACGACTCTACCACTCTGGAAGCAGGCTTCCACACTACGTTTAGAGATTTTGACAACGACCAGTTCTTTGCCACCCGAAACGACCAGGGCAATTACGAAGGCGATGCAAACTTCAACAACCGCTTTCTGTACTCGGAAACCGTGTACGCGCTGTACGGAACCTTTGCCAAAGACCTTAGAAAATGGACCGCTAAAGCCGGTCTCCGCTACGAATACACAGGAACGGAAGGAATACTGGTGAATACCCAAGATACGGGTGGAGTGAATTACAATTCCTTCTTTCCATCGGCATATTTAGCGTACAAAATAACCCCCGCCAAACAAGTACAGTTGAGCTACACCCGTAGAATTAACCGCCCCAGCGAAGGCCAACTGAACCCTTTTACCTCCTTCTCCGATCCTACCACGATAAGAACCGGTAACCCGTTTCTAAGACCCGAATACATTGACGTAATGGAACTGGGGTACAACAGCTACGGGAAAAAAGTAAACATCAATGCTTCGATCTATGGCCGCCAGGTAAACGACCGAATCGGACGCTTTTTACAACTGGATAGCAGTGGAACCAACGTGGTGCTGTTTCGCAATTTTGATAAATCTTACGTATACGGTGCCGAGTTTATTTTTGGCTACAATCCTACCAAAAACTGGCGTACCCGCACCACCTTTAACTACTGGCGTACCGAGTTTAGCGAGGAAGGATTTGTAGAGGAAAACTTAAACCTAACCAACTACGGCTACATGGCCTTTTTCCAATCTACCCACACCTTTGCCCAAGACTGGATGATACAATGGAACATACAATACCGTGGCGCTATGCAAGTGCTGCAAGGCGATATTACGCCCATGTATGGTGTAGATCTGAGTGCGCGCAAGCAGATTTGGAATAAAAAAGGTGCCATATCGGTGCGGGTTAGCGACATCTTTAACACCCGCGAGTTTGGTTTTGAGAGCGATGATTTGGGCAATTACGATTTCCAAACCCTTCGCCAATGGGAATCTATGGTAGCCTACATCAGCTTTAATTACTCGTTTGGAAAACAAGACATGTCATCCAGCAGACGCAGAAGACGCACAGGCGGTGGTGGCGGAGACCGCATGCCCGATACGGGGTTCTAACAAAAAGACCCCTTGAATTCTTAAGCCTACAGCGATGCTGTGGGCTTTTTTATTGCGCCAGCAAACGGTCTACCGATTCTTCCAAGCGCTGTTGCGGTAAAAATTGCTGCTCCAGTTCCGCTGCAAACGGCACCGGGGTATCCAAAGATCCTACCTTTACTACCGGTGCATCCAACCGATAAAAACATTCTTGCTGAATACGGGCTACCAACTCGCTGGCTACCCCAAAACTCTGCGTATCTTCTTGAAGCACAATAGCTTTACTGCAACGGTTTACCACCTCAAAAACGGTTTCCCAATCTAGGGGAACTAGGGTTCGTAAATCTACAACGGCCAGGGTGTTTTCGGGATGTTTTTTTGCAAGCTCGCGGGCCCAGTGCACTCCCATGCCATAGGTAATAATGGCCAGCTTCTCTCCTGGTAACACTTCCACGGCCTTGCCCTCGGGTGTGGTGTAATAGCCCTGCGGCACTTGCTCTTTATTGCTACGATATAGCTTTTTATGCTCAAAAAACAACACCGGATTTGGATCCTCAAACGCCCGCAACAACAAGCCTTTGGCATCTACCGCATTGCTGGGATAATAGACTTTTAGCCCGGGAACTTTAGTAAACCAGGCCTCGTTGCTTTGGCTGTGGAAGGGGCCAGCGGCTACCCCCGCTCCTGTTGGCATGCGGATAACCACATCGGCATGTTGGCCCCAGCGATAGTGTATTTTAGCCAGGTTGTTGCAAATCTGTGTGATGCCACAGCTCACAAAATCGGCAAACTGCATTTCTACCATGGCTTTGCTACCGGCTACACTCAGCCCTAAAGCGGTTCCCAAAATAGCCGATTCGCAAAGAGGCGTGTTGCGCACGCGCCCAGCTCCAAAGCGCTTTAATAAGCCCTCGGTAGCTTTAAACACACCGCCATAATCGGCAATATCCTGCCCCATGAGCACCAAACTGCGGTGCTTTTGCATAGCCAAATGCAAGGCTTCATTGAGGGCATCTATCATGCGCTGCTCCTCGGTATCTGCAGCGGATTCTACAGAGTCGATGCTGGCAGGCGCATACACATCCGTCAACTCGTCTACCAATTTGGGCTGTACTGTGGGGTATGTTTGAGCCTTTTTAAAGGCTGTTTTTACCGTGTCGCTGTAGTGTGTTTCAAGCGCGGTTAATTCTTCCTCCCCAGCTATATTTTCTTGAATAAGCAGGGATTTCAGTGCCGCAATGCCATCGCGTTGCTCCCAGTTTTCAGCCAAGCCTTCGGGGTAATAGGCCGTACCTGAGGCTTCCTCGTGTCCGCGCATGCGAAAGGACATGCACTCCACCAGGATGGGTTCCTGCTTCTCGCGGACCTGCTGGGTGATGGAATTAAAATTGCGCAACATTTCGGTGGGATTGTTACCATCCAACTGCACGGCCTCTATGCCGTATCCAGCCGCTTTATCTATAAACTGCTTGCAGGCATATTGCTGCGTGTACGGGGTGGATAAACCCCAGTAGTTGTTCTCTACCACAATAACCACGGGCAGTTTCCACACGGCTGCTACGTTTACCGCTTCGTGAAAATCGCCTTCGGATGTAGCGCCATCTCCACAAAATACCAACACCGCTTTTTCCTCTTCCCGAAGCTTGTGGTGTAAGGCGATACCATCGGCTACGCCCAGTTGGGGGCCCAGATGCGATATCATGCCCACCAAATGGTGTGCCTTGCTACCAAAGTGAAAGGAACGATCGCGCCCTTTGGTAAATCCTTCCATCTTACCCATAAACTGGGCAAAAAGCCGCTCCAAAGGTACATTGCGCGTGGTGAACACGCCCAAATTGCGGTGCATGGTGCAGATGTACTCATCGGGTTGCATGGCCATGGCCGCAGTAACCGATATGGTCTCTTGCCCGTAGCCCGAGAACCATTTGCTGATTTTGCCTCCTCGCAAAGCGCTGAGCATGCGGTTTTCGATAACGCGCGGCATCAACAATTTTTGGTATAACTGCAGCAAGGCAGTGTTGGAAAACCCAGCTCGGGTAACGGCTAGCGGGGTATTGGCATTTATGGGACGATCGTCTACAAACATACCTGCCAATTTAAACGAATTGTGGATTTAATACAGAGCCTTCAACCCAATCTAGCTTCTTTATTGGTGGGTCTGAACTGCGAAGGTAAGCTTTGCTGTTCGCAGGGTTGCAGACTTTGAGGAGGAAAAGTATCCCATCAGTCTCAGGCGCAAAACGCTATGCAAGATTTGCAATCCTGCGCCAATAGTACAAGCCGCATTGTTTAGTTCCCGAGTACCCGATCCCAAAGCTGTCGTAGCAGTTTGACACCATCGGCTCGGTTTTTTTCGGTTTCTACAAACTCCACCGTATTGGTGGGTTGCGGTCGTATTTCGTACTGAAAAACAAAGTCTTGCGCCTTGGGATCTAAGCTCATAAGGCCAAAGCGCAAGTCGTTAAAGTAGAGCTTGCCTGCTTCCTCCCGAATGGTGTACCAGCCTTCGGTAATAGCAATCATGCGTTGCACCCGTGGATTGGATTGTAAGGGACCGAGCAACTCGTGGTTTTTGGGGTAGGAAGTAAACGTGATAGGTTGGGTATCGAAAAACGAATAGTTGCCCAACAAAAAGGCGTCTTGGGTTTGCACATTGCCGCTCCATAAAATGGTATTCATGGGTGCTGGCCGGGTATCTAAGGCAGTGTACTGAACGTGTTGGTTTGTCAGCGCTTGCTCAAATTGGCGGTATGCTACGGCCTTCAACACAAAGGTTAGCAAGAGGTAAGCCGTACTCATATAGAGCCCCCAAAGGTTGTACCGTTGCCGTTTTGGCGAAGTTCGCTGTTGGCGCATCGCCATGAGCAAAAAAACCAGGAAGGGTAAGGTGTACAGCGGATCGATGACAAAGATGGTTTGAAACGCCAAGCGCAAATCCAAAGGCCAAAATAACTGAGTACCCCAAGTGGTGTGGGCATCCAGTACGGGATGGGTAACGAAAGCCCAAAAGAACAGCCACGACCATGCTTTGAAGTCTTTCAGCTTCTCGTAGCGGGAGACCATCCACCCAAAAAGAGGAGCAAACAAAACGGAAAAAGCAATGGAATGTGTAAATCCACGGTGAAAGGCCAATGCTTGGGTAGTATCTAAAAAGTGCGTGGAAATAACATCCAAATCGGGAATAGTGCCCGCTATAGCGCCATAAAGCATGGCTTTGTTGCCCACTTTTTTACCCAAGACCGCCTCTCCTACTGCGGCCCCCAATACGATTTGCGTTAATGAATCCATAGCGCTTGCGAAGGTAATGCCGAATTGATTCTCGAAGCTATAGAACCCAGAAAACTACAAGAAGTTGTTTTGTGCAAGACGCAGTGATACAAGAAATGCCCTATACGCTGCAACTTTCCGTTCCGCTTTCCCACATTCTCTTGCAAAAAACTTTCTAGACATTATGATGAAAGCAAAAGCTGTAATGCTTGACAACCCTGGCTTTTTCTGTACATTGAGGGGGTAAATACAAAAGCGTGTATCGCGCACTGTCCCGATACACAGATGTTGTGTAGCATTAAAACAAATAGACTGAATGAACAGTAAGAACATCTCAAGAACAGCAGCAATTATATTTTCCGAAGAAAGCTCTGCAATTAAATCAACAACTGTTCAACGCAAGATTATTGAATCCCTTTTTGTTGAGAATGACAATAAAGAACTCACCATTGACCAAATAATTGATGAACTTAAAACGTCCCTAGAATTAGACTTTGATACTGAAGAAATTAACAGTCTTATCAACGATGAAAAGAAATCTAACTTTGAGATAAGGTTAGACAGCTCAGCCAGGGAGAATTATGTTAAACTTGAGAATAAAAGATTCATACTCTTAAAGGAAAGAGAAAAAGAAAACTCCATATTCCCGCATATTGAGAGATTCTATTCATCAGTCTATGAAGGTGAGTTAAGTACTTCAAAACTTGATGAAATTTTACACAAATACCTCTACGAGCTTCTAAACAAAAATATACAAGCTTTCAGAAAAATTGCTAAAAGTTCCAATTCTACAGAAAACCTGTATATCGACCCAAGTCTTTTTACTGTCCCAGAGCGTCTAGCTATAAATGAATTCATTGAATGGAATGACAACAATAAGAACAAAGCAATCTTTGCCCTTATCAGTTACTCAATTGAATATGCCGTAATCAATAACCATTATGAAAGCTCAGATATTTTTCTCAAATCAATCAAGGATAAAATATTCTATTTAGACAACAATGTCCTTTACAGAGCAATAGGAATAAATGGTGTAAGTCGAAAAAATCGCATTACTACTTTTCTAGAAAAGTGTATTTCATCAGGCCAGAAATTCAAAATCTCTTCTTTCACGGAAAAGGAGTTCAAAGAAACAATAAAACATCATATTAAGAATCTTCAAAAGGTCCCTTTCAAAAGAATCAATTATCGATTGTTTTCAAAGTATTCTTTAAACCCAAGTATTTATGAATACTATCACAAGTGGAAAGCAAATAGGACGACATATGGGTTTGACCTATTCACAACACATCTTTTCTCAGAACTTGAGTCATTTAAGAAAAAATATAATGTAGAGACCGTTTACAAACTGCCTTTTGATCCAAAAGCAAAAGAATCCGAAAAGAAAATTTTAGAATATCAAGATGAAATAGCAACCGCCAAAGGTTATGGTTATGAGCAATCACATTATTTTGACGCGATAAACACGTATATAATAGAATCACTTAGGGGACAGAATCAAAACTCAATAACGGATACAAAGTATTTTTTCGTTTCGACAGACCAAAAGCTTAGGGATTGGGATTTCTCAAGAAATGAGTTTCAACCAATAGCTTTGATTCCAAGCCAGTGGATGGCTATTCTTCTAAAATATCATTCGAGAAGCTCAAATGATTATGCAAGCTTTTTATCTTTTCTTAAGCTTAAGACGAATACACCGGTAATAAAAGAAGATGAATTGCAAACAGTACTGGCAGGTATTAGTGAAATAACAGAAGATTTTGAAAAACAAGAGTCCATCTTAGATAAAATGGTGGAGTTAAAATTTGATGGAATTCTAAATGGAGACAGTAATCCTGAAAAGATCTATAAGAAAACCATCGATTTCGTGTCACGGGAATACGAAAAAGAAATTAATCATTTAACTAAGAATAGAGATAGAGCAGAAGAGAATTTTAGTTTAGAAAAAATTGGATTTAAGGAAAATCTGTTTGATGAAAAACAAAACTCCTTGAAAGAGCTTGCTAAACAGAAAATTCCAATTCAAAGACAGGCAGATAAAAGATTTAACCAATATAAACTTGGCTTTTCACTTATAGTCATCTCTTACTTCATAATCCTAGGAATCATAACCTACACAGTAGGTTGGGATACAATGGAACCGATAACTTACTTTTTGGGAGCAATAGGGATAATTGCAACTTACTTATACCCTGCCATCTACGGAAAAGATGTAAATCCTAGAAAGTATTTCGAATCAAAGGAATCGGAGATAACGGCAAAAGTCTTTTCTGAATTTAATTTTGACCTTGTTCGTTACGATGAACTTCGAAATGAAAAGGATAATCTTAAGAATGAAATTGAAGAATTAAAAACGCTACACAACACCACCTATAAGCAATAGCGCCCTACGGGACGCTACTGCTCATAGGTACTGTGTTAAAAAACAAGTATATTTAAAGGAAA
>CAZVJF010000016.1:0-34596 GCA_964627445.1 uncultured Flavobacteriales bacterium
AGCCGGGAGACTACGTCTTCAACGTAAGCGCCAAGCGCTTTAACCAACGCATACGTTCTACGTTGCAAGGGTCTTTTGAGTTGATACGGTAAAAAAGAAAGGGACAAGGTATTAGCCCAGCTTCCAGGCTTGGGCTAATACCTCCTTAAATTCACTCAACATCATGGCGGTGGCTCCCCATATAGTCTTGCCTTCATACGCAATTACGGGCGCATTTATGTGCATACGGTAGTAAGGAAGATAGATGCGTTTTACCGTAAAGTGCTGTTCCTGAAACAAGAGTTCCACGGGAAAGTCAAACGCTTCTTTTACCTCTTTCGGATCAATGAAATACTCGGGTTCTTTTTCGTGAAAAGCCAAAGATGGCGACACCAAGAAGTTGCTGGGGGGAATGTATATATCCGACAGTTGCCCCAATAGCTGTATGTTGTTCTTTTCTATTCCTACCTCTTCGTTGGCTTCGCGTATGGCGGTCTCTACAATATTTTTGTCTGTAGGTTCGTGTTTTCCACCTGGAAAGGCCACTTGACCGGAGTGAGTTCCTTCATAATCTGGACGCTGTATCAGGGTAATATGCCAGCGTTCCTCTTTTAAAAATAAATTCACTAAAACACCAGCGCGCTTATGGCCCAACTGTTTGCGCTTAAGTGCGTTGGCCGAGGGTCTTTTATAGGACGCCATTTTCTGGTGGGCTAAATCGCCCGGAAGTGGTCTCTCCAGGGCCTCACGAAGCGCTGCTATTAAAAGATTGGGGTTATTTTTCTCCTTCACAGTGTGCGTAAAATTAGGAGTTTACTAATTTCCAACAGATGATATTGCATACGAAAGATATACGAGCTTGGGACAGCTTCACCATAGCGAACGAACCCATCGCTTCGGTAAACCTGATGGAGCGCGCGGCCAGAACTTTGGGGAAAGCATTGCTATCGCTTTTACAACCCCAACAACGCATTTTAGTTTTTTGTGGAAGTGGCAATAATGGGGGAGATGGCGTAGCCCTCGCAGTCATGCTGTTTCGCTTAGGATATACTGTATCGGTATGTTATGTCCAAGATCCTGCAGCAGGGAGCGATGATTTTACCCATTGGCACGACCGGTTTTCTAAAATGGAAGGACCTGTGGTACAGAAAGCAGAATGGAAGAGCCACGCATGGGACGTTTTGGTAGACGCCATTTTAGGTACTGGATTAAACCGCCCCCTTGAAGGCAGCCTGAAAGATTTTGTAGCGGAAGTAAATGCCATTCAAGCCCATAAAATTGCTGTGGATACACCCACAGGATTGCTTTGTAATCAATGGGGGAATTCAGAAAATACGGTTTTCCAAGTGCACGAAACCTTTACATTTCAGGTCTATAAATGGGCTTTTGTTAATCCCGAAAACCTACAATACACGGGTAAGGTTACCCTGCTAGACATTGGGTTGTTACCTCGTTTCCAACCGAGTTCAATTCCAGGACAGCTACTTCGTGCCAACTATTTCCAACATCAACCCTCCTGGATTCGCTCGCAAACCGGAGAAAAAGCAAATTTTGGCAATACGCTAATCATAGGAGGGGATATAGGAATGGTTGGTGCTGCCGTGTTTGCGGCAAAGGCAGCAGTACGCTGTGGTAGTGGTTGGACACAGGTAGCCGTTCCGAATACCGCGATATCAGCAATCCAAAGCTTGCTTCCCGAAGCGACAGCTGTTTCTTGGAGCGATCTGGATGAAAAAAAGCTTCAAAAACCCAGTACGGTGGTGCTGGGCCCTGGATTGGGAAAAACAAGGGAGGCTAGCGAAATCGTAGATCGGGTATTGACCCATCGCAAGGCACCCTTAATTTTAGATGCCGATGCACTGAATATTATTGCCGAAAACCAATGGCAGCATCGAATCCCTGAAGATACTGTCATTACGCCACACGAACGCGAATTTCAACGTTTGTTCGGGCAATTCGGTTGTCAGGAGGAGCGCCTGGTTATGCAACAAGTGCACAGCAAAAAGCTGGGCATTTATGTAGTTTACAAAGGGCCGTATTCTACCATATCCACACCCAAGGGCTCTTTGTATTTCAACTCTAGTGGCAATGCCGCGTTAGCCAAAGCAGGAAGTGGGGATGTGCTAAGCGGAATGCTGGGAGGCTTGTGTTCTCGCTTGCCCAATTGGCAGGATGCGGTGCCTTTAGCCGTTTATTTACACGGAACCTTGGCCGATTTATGGGTAGAAACCCAGTCGTCCGAGAGTCTCGATCCCCCGGAAGGGATAGCCCTTATTTCTCAGGCAATAAAGGCCTTATTTCCGAACTTGGATTTGAAGTGAAATCTAAAGAAACGGAGTTGATGCAGTAGCGCAAACCAGTGGGTGCCGGACCGTCTTCAAAAACATGTCCTAAGTGACCTCCGCAAAAATTACAAACTACTTCCGTCCGCACCATGCCGTAACTTTTGTCGGCTATTTCGCCAACATACTCTTCTTTTATGGGCTGGTAAAAGCTGGGCCATCCAGTGCCTGAGCTAAATTTGGTGTTGGAGGAAAATAATGGGTTTTTGCAAGCATTACACAAGTAGATACCTTTTTGCTTGCTATTGTAGTATTTGCCGGAAAACGCACGTTCTGTTCCTTTCTCGCGCAGTACGCGATATGCTTGATCGCTCAACTCCTTTCTCCACTCGTTTTCGGTTTTAGTTACCTGCAAGCTGTCGGGTAGTGGACTAATAAAGGTTGTTTCTTGTGATTTTCCACAAGCTGAAAAAAGTAAAATGCACAATAGGCAAAGGTAACGCATGGCGTGGTGTTTGGGAGAATAAACGTATTCCTGGGGGGGGCGTTTTCTAAAGGTTGTTAAGGTTATCGTTTCATGGCGCGATCCATATCGCGTTTGGCGTCTTTCGCTTTTAAATCATCGCGCTTGTCGTGTAGCTTTTTACCCGTAGCAATGCCAATATCCAATTTAGCCAACCCTTTGTTGTTGATGTACAAACGCAAGGGAACGATGGTTACACCTTTGGTTTTTACCTGCTTGCGAATTTTACTGAGCTCCTGGCGATTCAGTAACAGTTTTCTGGGCCGTGTAGGCTCGTGGGTTTGGAAGGAAGCATTTTCGTAGGTGCCTATGTGCATATTTCTAATGAAAAGCTCGTCTCCATCAAATCCACAATAGCCTTCTACGATACTGGCTTTATTCAGCCGTATGGCTTTAATTTCGGTGCCTCGGAGTACCATTCCACAAGTAAACGTATCGCCAATGTGATACTCAAACTTGGCTTTTTTGTTTTTGATGTTGATGTCTGAGGAGAACTTCTGATCTGCCATAACGCTTGCTAAATCCCTTCTTTCGTATCCCTATGCTGGCTAAAAATAGTATACCTGAACAGCTCACCATAGAACCTGTAATAGAAACATTAAGTGCTGTTGCGATATAGTAGCCCATAATTACGGCAACGCATCCAAACAAACAACCCAAAAGCAACATTTGCTTTAGATTTTTAGCAAATAATAAGGCTGTTGCTGCGGGAACAATCATAAATCCAACCACTAAGATGGCCCCCACCAATTCAAAACTCATTACGGTGAAAATAGAAGTGAGAATAAGCAGTAGGTTTTGCCATAGGCCCACGTTTACTCCTATGGCGGTGGAATAATCTGGATTAAAGGTAGATAAAAACAAGGGCTTTCTTCCCAATATGAGCGCGGCCAAGGTGCCAATCAGCGTTGGGCCCAGGAGTAAAAAAGCACGCGGCACCCGGGTGCTTCCTAGCTGGGTTGTATCTATAGAAACATAGGCTATTTCTCCAAAGAGCACGCATTCTGCATCAATATCCACATCTCTAAGGTACACACTGAGCAAAAGGAGTCCCAGCGCAAACATAAAGGTGTATCCAAGGCCTAGGGCGGCATCTTGTTGCATTTTGGCATGCCTGGTGAGCCAAAATATTAGCTGGGTTAGTATAATACCAGAAGCTGCTGCCCCTAGCAAAAGCACGCCACTGGCTTTAGTGCCAGAAATAATAAAAGCGACTACAATTCCTGGAAGCACAGCATGGGAGATAGCATCAGATACCAATGCGTTTTTCTGCAACAATAAGTATGCGCCCAACAAGCTACCATTTATGGCAGCCAAAACACCCGCGGCTATAATGACCCAATCGCTATACATGCGGTATTTTACTTTTGTGTGGATCTACAGTAGGATGGTTCAAATCTTTTAGTAGAGCAGCTTCGATCTTTGGTGTTAGAATATGCTCTATCTGTTCTGCGTTTTCATGAACATGATCGGCAGGAAGATTAAGTCTTTTTAGGAGATACAGCTCCCAAAGTCGGTGGAGTCGTACAATTTTTCGGGCTTGTATTTGACCTTCCCTGAGGATAAAAATATCATCGTGTTTCAGGGTTACGTAGCCTTGCTTGCGCAGGTGCTGCAATCCTAGGTTAAATTGCTTGTACGGTAAGTCTGCCGCAGCATAGAGTTCACGGTTTTGAAAAACTAAGGGTTCTGCATCGCTATTTTCAGATAAGCGAAAGATGGTCTTGAGAACGTGTTCGCTGTGTATTTTTGCCAGTGATTTTCTGCGGTTGAGTAGGCCCAACATAAGACCTTTGTTGCCCCCTATAAATACCGAGATAAAGGCCAATACAGAGAGTAGCAATACGATAACGGGACCGGTCGGGAGTCCATCAAAAGCATAAGAAAAGTAAGCGCCAATACCCCCACAGAACGCGCCCACGATCCAAGCAGTGTTTTTAATAATGCGGATGTTGGCCGACCAGTACCGTCCAACAATACTGGGTATAATAAGGCAGGCTGCCATAAGTACCACGCCCACCGCCTGTACACCCGCTACAATGGTTAATACCATGAGAATGCGCAGCACTAGTTGTAAGCGTTTTGTGGGAATACCGATAGCGTTGGCGTATTCTGGATTAAATGAAATAAGGTTGAATTCTTTACTTAAAAGTCGGGTACAAATGGCGATGATAATGCCCAACACACAAAAGAATACCAAATCTTGCTGCTGCATGCTGGCTGCGTTACCCAGCAAAAAGGATTCCAGGCCGCTTTGAGATGCGTTGGCAGTGTTTTGGATGTAGGTAAGCAACACTACACCCAGCCCAAACAAAACCGATAGACTAATGCCAATGGCAGCATCGCTTTTTATTGGAGTTTTTTTAACAATGAAATCGATAAAATAGGCTCCTGCAAGACCGGTCAGTGTTGCGCAAATTGTAATGGACCAGGGGTTTTTCTCCCCAGCAATTAAAAATCCGACCATAACGCCTGGCAAAAGAGCGTGGGAAATAGCATCGGTAATCAGCGATTTTTTTTGCAACACGCTATACAAGCCAATATTGGCGGCAACGGCACCTATGATGGTGCAGCTAACAATAATGCCTATGACGTATAGCGACATGCTTAGTGCAAGGGGTATTTTTGATTTTTAAACTCTTGGCGTACCTCATCTAGGATACTCAGCTTGGCACCGTAGGCCGTTCCTAAGTTTTCGCTGGTGAGCACTTCTGCCGAAGGGCCAGCCGCAATTAAGCGCGTATTAAGCAACACTGCATGGTTAAAGTACTGGGGTGCGGAATTTAAGTCATGGTGCACCATAATGATGGTTTTACCTGCTGCGTTCAGGGAGTTTAGTACCTCCATTAAGGTAGCCTCAGAGCTCACGTCAACTCCGGTAAAAGGCTCATCTAAAAGGTACATATCGGCATCACGACAAAGTGCTCGCGCCAAGAAAACCCGTTGTTGTTGTCCTCCCGACAATTGCCCAATTTGACGGTCCTTAAAGGCGGCCATGTTTACACGCTCCAGGGCTTCTTCGGCTATCTGTATATCGGTAGCGTTCAGCCTTTTAAATAGTTTTTTGGGACCATAACGTCCCGATTTTACAATATCCCACACGGTAGCTGGAAAACTCCAGTCTACCGATTCACGTTGGGGGACATAACTAAGTTGGTCGCGCACATTGGCTAAGGATTGCCCGTAAATTTTTACATACCCCAAATCGGGCTTAAGCAAGCCCATAATCGTTTTCAATAAGGTAGTTTTACCTGAGCCGTTTGGCCCCATAATGCCACACATAGAGCCTTGTGGAATGGTAAAGTCTAAATTCCACAACACCGGCATTTGAGTGTAACTTACCGTAAGGTTATGCGCTTCAATTGCTGTTTTCATGGTGCATCAGGCATTGGGCAATTTGGCGAGCATTATGCAGCATCATGCGGGTGTACGTTCCGGCATCTCCTTTGGCTTCACCCAAAGCATCGCTATAAAGGGTACCCCCCTTGCGGGCTGGCAGTCCCTTTTGTTCGCAAATTTGAAGTAGTGTTTCAATAGATTTGGATGGGATACTGCTCTCAAAGAATGCACACGGTATTTTCTGGTCTACCATTTGGGTGGATATGCTGTCTAGTGTTTTTACACTGAAATCGGCTTGCGTAGATAGTCCTTGAATGGTGATAAGATCGAAATTGAATTTTCTGGAGAAGTAGCTAAATGCATCGTGCGCGGTTACCAATTTTTTGTTTTCAGCAGGGATGGCATCAAAAATGGTAGTCAGTTCATTTTCGGTTCTTGCTAATTCTAGCACGTAGGCATCGAGGCGCTGTTGAATACTATCCTTTTTCTCGGGATACCGCTGTTGCAGCTCGTAGGCTACGCCATATGCGCAGGTTTCCCATAAATCTATATCAAACCAAATATGGGGGTCTATACCACCTTGAAAGTTTCCTGCCTGGATAAGCATTTTTTTATCGATTGCCGAGGCTACGGAAATAACAGTTCCGTTCTGCTGCATTCTACTCAGAATTTCTGCCATTTTTCCCTCCAGGTGCAGTCCGTTGTAAAACACCATGGGAGCTTGCTGTAAAAGGGCTATGTCTTGTGGTTTGGCCTTGTAAATGTGGGGGTCTACTCCAGGCCCCATAATGGTGGTAACGGAAATACTCTTAGGAGCCAGTTGTTGTACCAAGTCTCCAACAATATTGGTTGTGCAAACTATGGGTTGTATGGTACGCTTCTTTTGGGTGTTGCATCCCAAGAGGGTAAGCAGGCAAAAGCTCAGCAGAAGGACGTTTCTCATAAAGGCCAGATTGTGAGACAAAACTAGCAGATTTTAACGAGCTTAAGATTCATTGTTAGTTGCGTCTAACTTATTATAACAACTTCAATACGTATGTTTGCGGCACAAAACACGCAGGATGTATTCGCTATTCCGAAGTATTATATTCCAGTTTTCCCCCGAAACCGCCCACCATATTACCTTTACCTTGTTGCGCGTAGCCCGCTGGCTGGGATTTATAAAGTGGTTGGGGAGCCACAAAAAGCATCCTGTAAGTGTAGACGGAATTACGTACAAAAACCGTATTGGAATCGCTGCAGGCCTCGATAAAAATGCCGACTATTTGCACGAATTGGCCGCCTTGGGTTTTGCGGCAGTCGAAATAGGTACCGTAACTCCAAAACCACAACCCGGAAACCCCAAACCACGACTTTTTCGCTTGAAGCAAGATAAAGCGATTATCAACCGCATGGGCTTTAATAATAAAGGGGTGGATCATGCGGTGAAGCGACTGAAAAATCGCCCAAAAGCATTAGTGGTTGGGGGTAACATTGGTAAAAACAAGATTACACCCAACGCAGATGCGGTAAACGATTACCTGCGTTGCCATCAAGCTTTATATCCTTATGTAGATTACTTCACCATTAATGTAAGTTCTCCCAACACACCTGGGCTGCGCGAACTACAAGATAAAGAGCCTTTAATGCAGTTGTTAAGTGCTTTGCGCAACCAACGTGGGCAAATGGAAGACTATAAACCCCATTATCTAAAGATAGCGCCCGACATTACTGACGGCCAAATAGAGGACATCGCAGACATTGTAAATAGCGGTGTAGTAGATGGTTTAATTGCGAACAACACCACCATTGAGCGGAAGGGCTTAAAAACCGACACAGCAGCGATAGAAAAAATAGGCAACGGAGGCTTGAGTGGTGCTCCGGTGCTGGAACGATCCAATGCGATATTGAAGGCATTTAGAGATCGCATACCAGAAAAAACCATTATTGGGGTAGGAGGTATATGTGATAGAGCAGGCGCTCAAGCTAAAAAAGCGGCTGGAGCCGACTTGCTCCAGATATATACAGGCTTTGTGTACGGAGGGCCTAAACTGTTAAAAGAAATTCAGGATTTATGAGTGATGTCATCATTACCGAGTGCCCAAGGGATGCTATGCAGGGCATCAAAACCCTTATTCCTACAGAGAAAAAAATAGCCTACCTCAATGCGCTGCTTAAGGTGGGTTTTCCAGTGTTGGATTTTGGCAGTTACGTTTCTCCCAAGGCCATACCGCAAATGGCCGATACGGCTCAGGTTTTGCAGGGGTTGGATTTTGATCATTCCAACACCAAACTGCTGGCCATTGTAGCGAACAGCCGCGGAGCAGAAGAGGCTGCTGCTGCAGATGAAATTACGTTCTTGGGGTACCCATTTTCTATTTCAGAGACCTTTCAGCAGCGCAATACCAATGCAAGTATCGAAGAAAGCTTGGGCAGGCTAGAGCGCATTCAAAACATTTGTGTTAGCAACAACAAAAAGCTCGTGGTGTACTTGAGCATGGCCTTTGGTAACCCTTATGGCGATGCCTGGAATGCAGACATTGCAACGGAATGGATGCTGAGACTGGCCAATGAAATGAATGTAGAATTTTTGGCCTTGTCGGATACCATCGGATCTGCCGATAAGGAGAGTATAACAAGCTTGTTCACTACGGCACTGAAAGAGCTTCCGGAGGTAGAGATTGGAGGGCATTTGCATGCTACGTATGCCGATGTTCAAAACAAGGTGAAATGGGCCTATGAGGCCGGTTGCAGAAAGTTTGATGGAGCCCTGAAAGGCTTGGGTGGATGCCCCATGGCTAAAGACGATTTAACGGGAAACATGGCAACGGAACAGATGCTTATGTTTTTCCGTGAAATAAATTTAGATTTGGGACTGGATAACAAAGCACTGGATGAAGCGTTAAACATGCTTCCCACCGTATTCCCATAGCAATTTGGACAACAACGTAAATAGATACTCTGAAGAAGAACTTGTAGCGGGTCTTAAGAAGAAAGACCGCCTGTTTTTCGAGTACTTGTATGATAACTACAGTGCTACGCTGTATGGGGTTATCTACAAAATAGTGAATAGCGTAGAACAAGCTGAAGATCTCACACAGGAGGTGTTTGTTCGCATTTGGAATAAGATCGATTTCTACGACCCCGCCAAAGGCCGCATTTATACCTGGATGTTAAACCTGGCTAGAAACCGGGCCATTGATTCGCTCCGAAGTAAAAGTTTTAAGAAGAGTAGAAAAACCGACTTCCTAGAAAATATCGTACATCCAAAAGGTGCTGAGATTACATCGCACACAGCGGTAGACCACATCGGGTTGGATAAGGTATTGGAAACACTAGACCCGAAGCTGCTACAGCTGGTGCACATGATGTACTTTCAGGGATACACGCAGGCAGAAATTTCTGAGGAGCTAGAAATCCCTCTCGGAACGGTGAAAACCCGCTTGCGAAAAGCCATAATGGAGTTAAGAAAAAAAGTGGTCCTTACAAGTTGAAAGCAAAAGAAATCATAGAATCCGGGTTGTTGGAACTGTATGTTCTGGGCCAGTGTACGGAAGAAGAAAACCAGACCGTTGAAGCGCATCTAGATAACGATGCCATAGCAGCGGAGATCAAAGAAATTGAGGAGAGCCTTTTTCAGTTAGCCTCGCTACAAGCGACAAATCCAGCTCCTAGCCTTAGAAGCAAGGTGTTCGAAGCTATTGATGGGCAGCCGGATAACACAAAAAAAAGCGAAGCCAAACAGGAAGCTCCTAAAGTAGTACCATTACCGTCTCAACAAACCTCACGTACGCAGTGGTGGTTGCGAGCAGCGGTTATTGCGCTACTGGTAAGCTTGGGTGTCAATGGCTTTTTTGCATCACAACTTTCCATTGCCAAGCAGCAGTTGGCCCAAAGCCGCACTGTGAACTCTGTGCTTGCTGGAGAAATGGATGTTATTCAATCTTCATATGAGAAAACACAGCAACTGAACCAGGTATTTGCCGAAGGCGTGGTTCACTCGGTAGCGTTAAAAGCCGCTGATAAAGGCAACCAATCTGCACACGTATACTGGGACGAAAAATCGGGACAAGCTATGGTAAACGCAAAAAACCTTCCAGCCTTGTCAGAAGATCAGTCCTACCAACTGTGGTGTTTAATAGACGGTAAACCTATGGACATGGGCGTTATCCCTACAGATAAGGTGGGGCAAAGCGAGCTGGCTATGTTGAAGAAGTCTACCATGAAGCCCGATGCATTTGCGATAACGGTAGAACCTTATGGTGGTAAGCCCCAGCCTACACTAGAAAACCTCAAGGTGCTGGGCAATGTAAATGCGTAAAACAAAGCGATTGAAAAGTCGTTAATAAGCACATGCTTGGAATACGTTTCTCAGAGTTTATTGCGCCCGAAGACAACCGCTCTCAGTTTGAGAAACTCAAAGATCTTTTCCTTGAAATTTTACTGCATACTTCGGGTGACGTAGACGAGGCTTTTGAATGGATGCAGATGCTCGATCAGGAGCACGGCCTTTTTACCGATGATTACACCTTAGAGGATTTTAAAAAAGACCTTTTCGAAAACCGATACATTGTTGAGTCCAACGGGCAAACTGGGATGTCGGGCAAATCGGAACGGGCCATTCGCGGTAAGGCGCTGGAAGATATTTTTGGGAAGATTAAAAAATCGGGAAGGGGAGATCGAAGTACTGCCCATACCGGTATGGGCGATGAAATACTCCCCGAAACCCGTGAATTTCGTTTTGGCGACAAAATAGAGCAGATCGACTTTACCGAAAGCATTAAAAATGCGCAAAAACGCGACGCTGGGGGTTTCTCATTAATGGAGGATGATCTAGAGGTTCGCGAAAGCACGCACAAAGCACAAATGGCTACTGTAGTGATGATAGACATTAGCCACAGTATGATACTCTATGGCGAAGATCGCATCACACCCGCTAAGAAGGTAGCCCTTGCTTTATCCGAATACATTGGAAGGGTGTACCCCAAGGATTCTTTAGAGTTTGTAGTATTTGGTAACGATGCTTGGCAAGTACCATTAAAGGAGTTGCCGTATTTGCAGGTTGGTCCGTATCATACGAATACCGTAGCGGGTTTGGAGTTGGCTATAGATATTCTTCGGAAAAAGAAGACGGCCAATAAACAAATCTTTATGATCACGGACGGAAAGCCCACTTGCCTTAAGGAAGGTGATGGGTATTACAAGAATAGCATGGGACACGATCCCAAAATTATATCTCGGTGTATCAACTTGGCCGTGCAGTGTAGGAAAGCAAAAATCCCTATCACCACCTTTATGATAGCCAACGACCCGTATTTAGAACAATTTGTAGAAGAATTTACCCAAGCCAATAAGGGACGTGCTTTCTATTCTGGACTCGAAGGTTTGGGCAACATGGTATTTGCCGATTATGAAAAAAACAAGCGCAGAAACACCCGTTTTTAACGAAGCAGACATTCAAAAAATTACCACGTTGGGCGCCTTAAAAGCCGCGGGGTATCACGCAAAAACGGTAAAGGAAGAATTGAGAGACAATCTCATTCGATCCATCCAAAATAACACACCCCGATTTGAGGGTATTTTGGGATATGAAGATACCGTAATACCGCAAATAGAAAACGCCATTCTGGCGGGACACAATATTAATTTGCTGGGACTGCGCGGTCAAGCTAAAACCCGTATTGCACGGGCCTTGGTACAGTTGCTAGACCCTTATGTGCCGGTAATCAAAGGATCTTTTATTAACGAGGATCCCATGAAACCGCTCACCACCAAGTCTAAACAAAGGGTTCGGGAGGAAGGCGATGCACTCGAGATTACCTGGATGGCCAGAGCAGAACGCTACGTAGAAAAGCTAGCAACACCAGATGTTACCGTGGCGGATTTAATTGGCGATATCGATCCCATAAAGGCAGCCAACCTCAAACTTTCCTTTGCCGATGAGGAGGTGATACACTTTGGTCTGGTACCAAGGGCGAATCGGGGTTTGTTTGTAATCAACGAATTGCCCGATCTGCAAGCGCGTATCCAGGTAGCGCTGTTTAATGTGCTTCAGGAAAACGACATTCAGATTCGTGGGTTCAAATTGCGTTTGCCGCTGGATACCTACTTTATCTTTACCGCAAACCCAGAAGATTACACCAATCGCGGTAGCATTATTACTCCGCTAAAGGACAGGATACAAGCACAAATAGTGACGCATTATCCCAACAATTTAGAGATAGGAAAAGCCATTACACGGCAGGAAGCGAAGCTCACCGATGCGATGCGCGATAGCATTACGGTTCCCGAGGTTATTGCCGAGCTAATTGAACAGATTGCTGTAGAAGCCCGAAACAGCGAATATGTAGACGCCAACAGTGGGGTGTCGGCACGATTAACCATCTCCGCTTACGAAAACGCTGTGGGCCAAGCATACCGAAGAATGTTGGCCAATGGAGACCAACAAGAAGTGGTGCGCATTAGTGATTTGTACATGGTGGTGCCTGCGATTAATGGTAAAATTGAGCTGGTGTACGAGGGCGAGCAAGAAGGCTCCGTTAACGTAGCACGCCAGCTGATAGGTAGTGCCATTCGCAGTTTGAGCGCACGCTACTTTAAAGGGTTGGAAAAACAGAAGCGCGAGGAAAGCCCCAATCCATACGAAACCATTATTGAGTGGTTTGGAGGACAAACCGAAGGGTTTGAACTCCTACTCCACGATGATGTAAAAAACTATATCCAGAAGCTTAAAACGGTTCAGGATTTAGAAAAGCGGGTGGTGGAGCAACTTCCAGAAATGAAAGATGCTACGCTGAAAGCAGTTTACATGGAGTTTTTATTGCACGCTCTAGCGCAATACTCTCGCTTGGATGCCAAGCTTTTGGTAGGCTCTGGTTTTAAGTTTTCCGACTTAATATCAGGCTATTTTAATTTTGAAGGAGGTGCACCCAACTTTAATTAATGCACCTGAATTTTATCCAAAGCAATTTTAGACGTAAAACCGGCCATCTCTACGATGGCCTGTTTTTTTTCTATCGCTATAACCTTGCCTTTGGTACTGCTTCCCAACACGCTTACCGTGGCGCCAATCACAAGCGGCTTCTCTTTTTTCTTGGGTTTCGTTTTTGGAGCGGCCTGCTGGGCACGCTGTAGAAGCTGGTTCGTATCGCTGGCTTCTTCCTTAGTTTTAGCAGCTTTTTGTTTGGGCGCTGCTTTTTTACTCCCAGCCTGTTTTTTGGGTTTTTTCTTTCGTTCAGCGACTTCTATTTTGGCTTGTTCTTTTAAGGCATAGCGCTTTATTTCTGCAAACCAGCTATCCTGGTACTCCGGTTCTGGAAAAGAAGTGATAAAGGCCCAAAATTTCCGTCCCAGGGTAATGTATTTGTCATTGCGCTGCTGTACCTCTTGCAGTTGCGAAAACTGCTTTTCGTAATAAGCAGAGCGTTTATCTAGGGCTTCCTGCGCCTCTTCGTGTTCCTTTTTTGCTGCCGTAAGGGATGTCCTTAAACTGCGCAGTTGATTTTCGTACTGCTGGGCGTTGGCCAAACTCTGGTCTAGCGATACCTTTTTCTTGTTGGTTTTTTTCCGCGCTTTTTGCAGGATTTTCTTGGAAAGTCCCATTTTCTGGGCCACTTCAAACGTAAACGAGCTTCCAGCATTTCCTACCGAAAGTTTGTACGTGGGATCTAGGTTTTCGTGGTCAAAGAGCATGGAGCCATTCACCGCTTCATCCAACTGGTCTACCAAAACCTTAATGTTACCGTAGTGTGTTGTAAAAACGCCAAAGCCTTTGCGGTTGTAAAGCTCTTCCAGACAAACCTCGGCTAGGGCACCACCAAGTTCTGGATCGCTACCCGAGCCAAACTCATCAATTAGAATAAGCGAGTCTTCGTTGGCATGCTCCAAAAAGAAGCGCATTTGCTTAAGGCGGTAGCTGTAGGTACTTAGCTCGTTTTCTATGCTTTGGTTGTCTCCAATGTCGGAGAATAATTGCTTAAACCAGCCAAACTTACTGCCTTCGGCCACGGGCACCAAGAGGGCACATTGTACCATGGTTTGCAGCAATCCTACCGTTTTTAAGCTAATACTCTTCCCCCCAGCATTGGGGCCGCTAATAACCAGGAAGCGCTGCTTGGCATCCAGATTCAAATCTTGCGGTACGATGTCGCTCTGCTTTTCTGCTTTGCAGAGCAAAACAGGGTGGAAGGCTCGGTGCAGGGTAAATCCACGTTTATTGTAATCTACCAGCGGTGTTATTCCCTTGTAGCTGGCACCAAAATCTACTTTTGCTCGCGTAAAATCCAGCCAGGACAGTAGGTAGTGGTAGTGCTCCAAATCTTCGCGAAACGGGCGTAAATCGTTGCTAAGTTGCTGTAAAATGCGAGCTATTTCGTTCTGTTCTTGGTTTTCCAGATAAACCAAGTCGTTGCTGCACTCAATGGTTTCCTCGGGCTCGATGTAGGTAATTTTTCCCGATTTGGATATCCCCATAAAGCGACCGCGTACTTGTCGTTTTCGCTCGCTAAGCACACTGAGTACGCGTCTTCCTCCCAAAATAGACTCCCGGGTTTCGGCCAAATGCCCAGCCTGGAGGGCTTTGGACAGCGCAGTTTGAAAGAGGCGCTGAAATTCTTGGTTTTTAGAAGCCAGCATTTGCCGTATGTCTTTAAGCGCAGGGCTGGCATTGTTTTTTATGCTTCCATCGGTATCAAAAACACGCGTAATGTGTTTTACAATCTCTTTTTGAAACGTTATGGAATGAAAGCGCGAGAAAAGCCCAGGAAAAAGGTCTTTTTTGGGTTTAAGTAAGTTTTGTACGGCTTGAAAAGCGTAAGCCGTATCCAGAAAAACCACAAAATGCTCTAGCGATACTTGCAAGTCGGGGACAGCGAGTTGCTTTAATCCAGGGGCAATTTCATCTACCCGGAAAGGAGGCAGACCATGCAATTGCATGCACTGGTGTAGCTCATGGGTGCATTGCAACTCCGCCTTGTGGCGCGGTGTATCTTGAATGGGGGTGAGGTGGCTTGCCTCGTGCTTGGCCATTTCAAAATGGCACAAATTGGCAATTTGCTCTCTTACAAAACCAAACTCCAGTTCATGCAAGGTTTTTTCGCTGACCCTCATGAACAGTATCCTTTAGATGCGGCCCATTTGGCTCTGCATAAGTTTAATTTGGTCGGATAGTAGTTTCTTATCATCCAGCTTTTTGGCCTGGTTTAAATAGTTAATGGCTTCTCTTTTTCTACGTTTTGCAGCGTATATTCCTGCCAAATTTAGCTTGGCCATAGCTTGGTCGTGCTTCATGCGCAATCCGCGGTTGAGTGCCTTAACAAAAAACTTCTCCGCTTTGCCCAATCCACGCGATTGCGAGTGCATCAATCCTTGCAAAAAGTAGTAGTAGGCCTCTTGGCTTTTTACCAGCTTTTCGGGGTACTGTATCTTATCTATGGCAGCTCCTGCTTTCTCCATATTGTTTTTACGCATGTGGTAAAACGCAATGAGGATATACTCATTCCTAAAAATGAGTAGCACGATGAGGCCTGCCAATAGCGTAAGCAAAATACCATATCCAATGTTGCCTTCAACGTATTGCGCTACAGCCCATACCGTAACAGCTACCGATAAAATAAGTTTAATTTCTTTATTGTATTTGCCCATAGTTTCTTCTAATGCGGGCGCAAAAATACAGATTCCGTTTTAGCTGGCACTTTGCAGCCTGAAAATATCAGTTTCACTATCGCATAGTACCGCTTTGCCTTTGTACATTGCTATGGGTGCACGCAACAGTTGTGGGTTGTTTACCAAGAGGTTAAACCAATCTTCGTTGCTCATTTCTTTACCTCGGTGTTCGCTTTGGTAGGTAGCATCGGCTTTATTAATTACGCTTTTTGCTCCAGTGCCTAGCTGTTTTAACGCTTTTTCGAATAAAGTACTGGAAATTCGTACACTAGATAGTTCTTGTTTGTTAACTTTCGGACTCAAAGTAATGGCGTAAGCCAAGGTCCTCCGATCTCGAGGATCGTCTTCATTATAAATCAGTACTAACTCATCATGACTAAAATGCATATTGGTTCTTTTTTTAAGTTCTTTTATAATATAAGTGCTCTAGCGCGAATAGCAGCAGTGCTTTTAATTTTCTTAACGCTGGGTTGCGAAAAGGAGGAAAAAAGATCGGGTAGCGGTGGAGGAACCGCTCAGCAAGCCATTAAGAGTATCTTAACCGACAATACCTACAGCAGCATTGAAATAGAGCTTTTATATCCAGAGGGTTTTAAGCCCCAACAGGAAAGCCTAGATAACTTGCGGAATTTTATTTTAGAGGTAGCTAATAAACCCGATGGGGTAACCTTTAAACCACGCGTGATCCCTGCTTTTTCCGAAGAAAAATTAAGTGTTAGTCAGATCCGTGAATTTGAGGATAACAACAGGACCTCTTTCTCCAAAGGAAGTACCTTTAGTATTTTCATGCTGTGCACCAACACGGGTTCCACCTCAGACCAAGGAAACTCTAGAGTTTTGGGCGTGGCGTACGGTAGCTCCTCCATTTGTTTGTTTCAGGAAACGATACAAGATAACAGCGGGGGTGGTCCGCTGTCCAACCAACCCAGTAGAGAAGTACTGGAAACCACCGTGTACAACCACGAGCTGGGGCATCTAATGGGATTGGTGAATAACGGAACGCCCATGGTAGAAAACCACCAGGATACTGAAAATGGCCGTCACTGCGATGTAGATGATTGCCTTATGTTTTTTCAAGTAGAGACCACTGCAGACTTACTGGGCCTGATGAACAGCGGTATACCCGAATTGGATGACCAATGCCGTGCCGATTTAAGAGCTAACGGAGGTAAGTAGTCCTTAGGCTGCTGTGTTATTTAGCGTGCGCATTAACAGGCGTTCCGCTACCGGTAATACCGTGTTTTTGTACGGTAATTTAGAAGGCGATAGGATAAGGAAAGTCGCAGGATTAGGGAGTTCTGCGTGCTCTTTTACCAAATGCAATTTGATGCTGCCATAGTGGTTGGCCAGGTTTACAGCCTCCTCCTTAATTAGATGCGTTTCTAAGGCAAAGTAATGGTCTTCGCTGTTTTTTATCTGCGATAACTTATATCGGTAAATTTTAATGCTCGAGGTGCTTTCTGTGCCCACAAAGAGGTAGCCCTCTTTATCGTAAATGGGGCGCAGCCCTATGGTGTCTACCTCCATATGTTGCTCTACCCAATCATACACTTCTCTGCCTTTTTGCAGGTGCACTTTAAACTTGGGTAGGGCAAAGTCAACTACCCGCTGAAGTTCTTCCATCAGTTGGTCGTTTAACTGCACATTTTCATACACCATTTTCAGGCTTTTCAGGTCTATTTTATCCAGCTTTTTGGGTATTTGCTCCTGGATGAGACTCTGATTTTCTTTGAGTGAAATGAGGTTGTTGTAATGAAAAACAAGATCAGAAAGCACCGGATACAGGCTTTTGCGATCAAATTGCTGAGAAACCTTTTGGAGGTAGTCGAGCAAAATGTACTGCTTGTACTCAAAATCTATCCAACCTTTGGTAAGCCAGTCTGCATCTAAATTTTTCATAATCAGGGAGTTTGGTACTTAGAAGTAACGCAACTGCTGGGTAGAACCGTTCATATTTTTGGTTGGATTAACAATCGTATCGGCAGGTATACCCGAAGTATCGATAAGTAGGTTTGGAAAACGATAAACTGTTGTAATTCAATTGGCAACGGTAATCAAGGTCATGTTCAAACTGCTGCAATACTGTATCGGCCCCTGTATTTTTGGTGCCTGAATGATGAAGCACCTTTTGTTTTTAATGGCGGTTTTGTTGCGTATGGCATTGGTTGGGCAACCCTCGGCAACGCGGGGTCTTTTAGTAGATCGTTTGGAGGCTTTGTCTTGCGATAGTACTGGACAGGCAAACGTTTTGGAGTACGCACAAGCCCACGGGGTAAATCGCGTGTACTTGTACTTGTCTGCCCTATGGTTTAGTGAAAACCCCAAAGCGCTAGATTCTATGATAACCGAGTATCACCAACGTGGTGTTGCGGTCTGGGGTATTGTGTCTCCGTCATCTTTCGAGCCCATGCCCCTAGAGCAGTATGCCCAAAACTTACAGGCCCTCGATGGTATATTTTTGGAATACGAATACTGGGCTAACGGAGATCCATTTTGGAAATACAAATGGTTTGTTTCCCGCTTGCGGTATGCGTTGCCGGGTAAACCCTTTGTGCATTACATTGGTTGGCCTGCAACAGGTTTTAACGCTATGGTAAGACGTTTGCGCTTTATGGTAAAGCATGGCGAGGAGATTACAGTACACCTGTACCGCTCCGATATTGATTTGAGTTTTGTGAAACCCCGATTGGCAGCGCTGCAAAAAGTAGGAGCAAGCAGGCGGGAACCAGTTAAAGTAAGTATGCTCTATAGCTCCGAACCAGGCTATATGATGCATAAACTACAGAAGTACACACCGCAAGAAATCCACCAACAGTTTGAGCAAGAATACCAAGAGCACTTGCAGTATCCCAACCTTGCCCTGCAAGGATGGAACTGGTTTAAAGCCAGCGATATGGTAGGATACTAAAAACTGTAATCTAGCTGAATGGATCCCCACAAAAAGCTATCAAAAACCACGGGGGTATTCAGATCCTCCTGTTCACCGGCACCTACGGTAAGGCGAAACCACCATGCTTTTCCTAGAGGTTGCTGCCACGAAACGCCTATTCTGCGCGTGGTGGCAAAATAAACGGGAACACCGGTATCATCTAAAGCCGATCCACTAGCAAGTGCTCTGTTGTCGGGTATAAATCCGGTAGCGGCAATGAGGCCTAACCATTGGCGAGCGCTGCTCAAATACCTTCGGTACAAAAAGACAAAGCTTCGGGTAGTTTTTGGAGCTTGACTATCAAAGGCCAAGAATAAACGTCCGCTGATGTAATTGTTTCCCCAGTACTTACCGGCTTGCCCGGTGAGCAACAGTGGCTGAGCATTGCTGTTAAAAAACAAGTACCGGAAGCCCGCACTAACTTCCCATCCTTTGCCAATATCGGTGTAGATTTCTCCCCCAGCTCTAAAAAGCGGGAATAAGCTTGAGGTAGAAATTCCTCCGTTTAAATACAAGTAGCTTTTTCTAGAAATCTTCGGATACCAATCTCCTTCGAACTGCAATCCACTGCGGCCTGCTCTTATGGCTTGATTAACGCGAAGGGTCCAGGGGCCTGCTTTGGCATCGCGCATGTAGTAGAAAGACAGGGCGTTGGCGTTCCCCAATATGTTCTCATAACTGTCTAAGTTGTACACCACGCCAACATGGTTTTCTCGGATCTCTTTTTTTAGTTTCTCTTGTAAATCAAGCCCAACGGTATTGGTAGCATCGTAGCGCAGTAGCTTTCTGGTGGTTTCACGGCAGTCCATGAAGCGCCCCAGTTTAAATTCCACTTCCGCCTTTTTTTGTAATAGCTCTAAATTAAAATCCTCATAAAACAAACCATTGGTAGCAGAAGCTAGTGCGTTGTTGTACTGGGCTGCCCATAAATACACATCGGTAAGCGCAATGTAGGCCGGAATGTATTCGCGGTTTATTTTCAGAACATTTTGAGCTTCGGTAACCGCTTCCTCCGTTTTTTCTTGGTATCCCAAGTTGCGCACTCTAAAAGTGCGCGCGGGCAGGTAATTGGGATCTATCGCAATGGCTTTGCCCAGCATCACGGCTGCGGAATCATATTGCTTTTTGTAGGCTTGTTCTCGAGCTATATCTAGGTATTGCAGCGGTGTATCCTGGCCCAGTATATGACTATACGGGTAGCAAATGGCACATACAACAAGCCAAAACAATGTGGCGTTCGTGCGCCTAGGGTTCGAGGGTTTCTTTTTTAGCATACAGTCGCTCTGGGTGGTCAACCAACGTGGTTGCGGAGTCTAAAATATGAATTGCTTTGGTTTTGTCCTCTTTCCAGCGGTGTACATCTGCCAAAGCAAGGTACAATTCAGTATAGTGGGGCGCTAGGTGTATACCAACATACAGTTGTTCTTCGGCTGTATTAAACTTACGCTGCCAGCTTAAAATAAGGCCGTAAATTAACCGGTAGTCTGCATTGGTACCTTGTCGGGTAATCAGGTATTTGACTATACTTTCTGCCTCAAAAAACTGACCGCGATAAGCCAGTGATTTGGCCTTGTAAAAAAGATCGTCAGAGCTTAATGAGGCCAAGGAAGCCTCGTACAGGTAATTGCGTTCTTTCTGTGTAAGCACCACCTCAAACCCCTTCAAATCGGGTTTTTGAGCTTCTTCTGTTTGCCCATAACCAGGGTATGCTATAGCAGCTTGCTGAACGCTTCCTTGTTGTTTTTTCGCATGGGTAGTTGCTGGCTTTTCTGAGGAAGAAGTCTCTTTGGTAGCTGTTTCTTTGACAGGTTCTTCCGTTGTGGAGTTAAAGATGGAAATTTTCCAAGGCTCCTCTTCAAAGGTTGCCTGGGAGTGCCGTTCCTTAAAAAAGTACTGGGGTTTGTTGGCCGCTATGGGGCGTACATCGGGTTGTAATTTAAACCAGGTTTGCACAGGAGGAAGGATGCCAAACGCAAAGATTCCCAAAACACAAAGCACTAAGGTTTTCGCATTGTTGAGTCCGGAAATTTTAAAGTACGCAACAATAAATCCCGTAAGAAGCAAGGCCAGGAAAACCAGGTTGGGAAAGGACCTCAGTTGTCCCAAGATGGTAGACAGGATTTCCCATTCTTGGCCGCTATGGGTTACATCGAAGCGGTGTAAGAGAGTTTTCGTTTGGATGGTGTGAAAAGACAGTAAACAGGAGAATAAAACCGTGAGACCACCCAAAATGGCCGTGGTAACCTCCATAATGCGGTAGCTAAACAAGGATATGAGGAAGGATAACAACCCCATAGCGGGCACGAGTAAAACCACCAAAAAAAGATCGGCCCAAAACCCCGCAATAAATGAAAGAAAATGAGCACTCACCGTATTCGACTCCACCGATGCGATGACCTCAAAAGTGCGCAGTCCTAAGAAACTAATCCACAAGGCTACTGCAAAGGCAAATAGGTGATGGAAATACTTAAATTGATTGATATGGGGGCGGGTCATGATATTACATTTATCCAACTTAAATGTAATGGCACCTTTCGGGGAAACGAGAAAATTACGAGTAAATCCAGGTATTTTCGTACGAAAGGTTTTTTTTCGCAGACCACACCAAACGAAATATACCAGTATGGGAAAAGGCAGGACATATCCTAGCTTAGCCGTTGCGGATTTGAAAAGGCACGAGCGGCAGTTTATTCAGTTTCTCGCGCTACAGGGTATTGAAGCACCGCAGTGGGAAACCTTAAAAAAGGAAGATCCTGAAAAAGTAGCTAATATCATCGCAGATTTTTCGCAAGGCATTTGGGAGCACCGATTAGCGGAGTTAAAATACCTGATCGTAGTTGCCAAAGAAAGCTTCACCTGCTTTCGATTTGAGGATAGTTATGCCATGGCGGTTGGCCTCAAAGGCAACGTAGATTTTGAAACCCTAATTGATGCCGATGCAGAAGCCGCAAAAAGGTGGTTAGAACAAAATGCCAACAAATTAGCTATCTTTAAGTCTAAGAAAGACGTTAGCGCAGACCGCAATGCAATGCTGTTTGAGTATCTTAAAGAGGGTGCTCGCATTGCGGATAATCGTTGGTTTGATCTGCTAACAGGGTTAGTTAAAAAATAAGGCATGCAAACTGCTATTGTAATTGGAGCAACCGGCTTGGTGGGCGGTCATCTCATTTCCCTATTAGAACAAACCCCTCAGTATCAATCTATTGTAGCAATTTCTCGAAGTAGGCCCAAGGCTATGGGAGCCAAAACTACCTGGATTGCTACCGACTTCGAAGATTTAGAAATCCTGGAAGAACATGTAAAGGGCAATGTATTGTTTTCGGCATTGGGCACCACATTAAAAAAGGCAGGAAGCAAGGACGCGCAATACAAAGTAGATTATAACTACCAGTGGCGCGTAGCTGCGGTAGCCGCTAAAAACAAAGTACCCCGATATGTTTTGGTGTCCTCTATTGGGGCTCATGCCAACTCCAGAATTTTTTATTCCAGAATGAAGGGAAAGCTGGAGCAAGCCATACAACAGCTTGATTTTGATACCATATCCGTAATGCGACCATCCGTGCTGGCCGGCAAGCGCCAAGAAAATCGCTTGGGCGAGCGTATAGGCCTGGCAGTAAGCCAGCTTTTGCAAGTAGTTCCTGGGCTACGGAAGTATCGTGCCATCCACGGTCGCACGGTGGCCAAAGCTATGATTGTTGCCACGGCAAAGCAGCAGAATCCACACGAAATTTACGAATCAGACGCGTTGTTTACACTAGCTAACCAATACAGCAAGGAAGATACGCCTGTGGCAGAGCCAGCCTAGTTTCCCTTTTTTTGTACGATGCCGTTGTTACCGTAAGCAACCGTAAATACAGGACTTTTGCTTGTGGTGTACTCTGTTTGCGTTACATCACTAACAAAGTGGTATTGTGCTAGAATTTCATTTTGTTGTACTTCCAACACCAAGTAGCCATTGTCTAGGGTATTGGCGTATTGCATGTTGGGGTTCGCAGCCAAGTAGTCGGTCTGTTTTTTAAAGGCTGCGGAGTCGCTCATGTACTCGTTGTCGTTGGCTGAGGTTACCGAGGTCACGATAAACTCCACGGTGGCATTGTTTTCAGACAGGGTATCGCCCTGCAAGTCATTTTCCAATACAAAGCTCCGGTGAAAATCTCCCGTAACAAATACGGTGTTGCGTTGTGTATCGCTGCTCAACATAGACAGGATTTTCTCACGTTCTACAGGGTATCCATCCCAACCATCCATATATAAGGAAGCACCTTGGTTGGTTACAAAACGCATGGGGCCTACGGGAACTTGGTTGGCTACAATGTTCCACCGCGTGTTTTTCTTTATTTCCTGTTGGAACCAGGCGCGTTGCTGGTTTCCTAAAATCGTTCGCGTGGTGTCGTTAAAGCTCGGTGCTTCTGGGTTGTCTACTTGCTTGGACCGGTCTGCGGTTCGGGTATCCAATACAATAAGGTTAAAGGCATTGCCAGCTAGTAAAGAACGATAAATGGGAGCTGTGGATAGGTCTGCAATAGGCATCCATTCCACATACGCTTTTACGGCTGCATCTTTTCGCTTAGCCCAAGATCCTTCGGTGCTATCGGTATGGTTTTGGGCGCCCTGGTCATAGGCATTATTGGCGAGCTCATGGTCGTCCCACGTCACCACCATGGGCTTGCTTTGATGTAAGCGCTGTAGGTCTTCATCCAACCGATATAATGCATAGCGGGTACGGTAATCTTCCAGACTAATAATTTCGCCTTTGGGTATGTTTTTTCGGGCCAAGGTGGTATCCCCGTATCCACCTACACCGTATTCATAAATGTAATCGCCCAAATGCACTACAAGGTCTATTGTGGTGTCTTTTGCAATAGCATCGTACGCGTGGAAATAACCAAACTCGTAATTGCTGCACGAAACAAAGGCAATACGCGTGTTGGATATATTTTCTGGAAGGGTTTTCGTAGTACCAACGGGAGAGGATGTTCCCTTCCAGTTAAAGCGGTAATAATAGTGGGTGTTGGGTTCTAGGTCTGTAATTTTGGTTTTCACCGTAAAGTTGTTCGCTGCCTTGGCCACTAGCGTTCCCGACTTTACAATGTCCGTAAAATCGGACGTTTTACTGACTTCAAAGCTTAGGTTTTGCGTGTTTTCTACTGCGGAGTCGGGGGTGATTTTAGTCCAAATCACTACGCTATTAGGGTCAGGGTCTCCCGATGCAACACCGTGGTAAAAGGGTGCAACAGCAGGGTCTAAAAGCGCTTCTAATTCAGGGTGAATCTGGAGCCCTGTCTTGGAAACGGGGTCGTCACATGCAATGATTACTATAGCTAGGAGGGGTAAAAACAGGTATTTCATAGCGAAGGGTTCTAACTCCAACAAAAAAATCAAAATATGCCTCGCGTGGTGTTACCCACATGTGAAATTCAACCGATGGTATTTGCTAGTTTTGCGAAAAATATTCTACATGGAAGCAACAATACATACCGAAAAAGGAGCCATGAAGGTGGAGTTTTTCGAAAAAGACGCACCCAATACGGTGGCTAACTTTGTGAAATTGAGCAAGGATGGCTTTTACGATGGACTTACGTTCCACCGCGTAATTCCCGATTTTGTGATACAGGGTGGATGTCCTGACGGTACTGGAGCTGGCGGCCCAGGTTACAGCATAGATTGCGAGCTCGATGGCGACAACCAGTACCACGACAAAGGGGTGCTGAGTATGGCCCATGCAGGTAGAAATACGGGAGGATCGCAGTTTTTTATCTGTCACAACCGAGAAAATACTGCCCACCTAGACCGCAACCACACCGTGTTTGGTAAGGTGGTAGAAGGTCTGGATGTAATCGACACGATTAAAGCAGGCGATAAAATCACTAGCATTGAGGTTAGCGATAACTAAAATAACACTGGGTTTACTTTTTGGGTGCAGCGTAATAAGCTGCACCCAAAAAACTACGAAGCCGGAGCACCGCCACGCGCCCGAGATTAGCCGTTTAGACGCCTTGCTGGATGCCTGGCACCGAGATGCAGTAGAGGCAAATACCTCTGGCTACTTTGGGCTTATGGATAAGGGATTTGTGTTTTTAGGAACCGACCCAGGCGAGCGCTGGACCAAAACCGAGTTTCTACGCTTTTGCAAACCCCATTTTGCAAAAGGCAAGGGGTGGGATTTTACACCGACTCAGCGATTTTGGGCGTACAACACAGACAGCACAGTGGCCTGGTTCGATGAATCTTTAGATACCTGGATGCGCGACTGCCGCGGTAGTGGTGTTTTTACTTTTCACGATAACCAATGGTGGTTACAGCAGTATAACCTTTCGGTTACCGTAGAAAACGATCTTATCCAAGACTACATTCAACTAAAAGATGGGTATGAGCAGTAAAAAAGAATGTCCCTCCTGCGCCATGGAAGTGGATAAAACCGCTGATGAATGCCCGTATTGCCACTACGAATTTGGCATGAGCAATAGCAATAGAAATGGCATCGTACTTATTGCTATTGTTTTACTGCTCATTTTCTTGGCCACTATGTTGTTGTAGCAAGCTGCCAGTAAGTATTTATTTTTTAGCAATATTTCAATCAAGGGAATACCCGTCTATTGGATGTTTTAACTACCTTCCAACACCAATTCCTGAGATATGACACTTCGTATTGCTTTTATGACCTTTATCGCAATTGCGTGTAGCTTTAGCGCGAGCGCGCAAAATATGCAAGACCGCGTAAGCCCACCCGACACGGTTACTGGTACCATAGATGGTGTTCGCATTACGGTAGCCTACAGTCAACCCTCGGTAAAAGGCAGGGAAATTTGGGGCAATCTAGTTCCCTGGGATAAAATTTGGCGCGCTGGGGCCAATGAGGCAACGGTGTTCGAGATTAACAAAAGCCTGAAAATACAAGGTAAAGAACTGCGCAAAGGGCGCTACGCTTTCTTTATTGTACCTTCTGAGACGGGTTCATGGATTGCTATTTTTAACAGTGACGCCAAGCAATGGGGAGCCTACAAGCACGATGCGAAAAAGGACGTATTGCGCGTTTCGGTAGATCCCGAAAAACACGGGTTTACCGAACAGATGACATTTGAAGTGGGGGAGGATGCCGTTAGTCTGCTTTGGGAGAATTTGCGCATCCCCATCACGGTAGCAGCAAAACCTTAGTTATTTTACATAGACATTTTCGGTAAACTTGCGCGAGACGTTTACCTCTTTTCCATTGACATCTACGGTCATGCTTTTGTCAAACTCCCGTTTGTCAACAACCGTTATTTCCTTGCTCAAGGCAAAACCCAACTCCGTAAGGTATTGCAGAAACTGAACCGAGCCATCGCGCACGGATACCAACTTACAACGAGCACCCACCTCCATTTCCGCTAGGGTTGTTTTTGCTTGGATGTCGTAATTGCCCTCGCCATCAGGAATGACATCGCCATGGGGATCCAAGCGTGGAAAGCCCAAAAATTTATCCAGCTCCTTCATGAGTTTGGAAGAGCGAATGTGCTCCAATTGTTCGGCTACCTCATGCACCTCGTCCCAGGTAAAATTCAAATGCTCATATAAAAAGGTTTCCCACAAGCGGTGCTTGCGAATGAGGTAGGTAGATATGGCTCGTCCTTCCTGGGTTAATGCCAGCTTACCGTATTTCTCATAGGTAACCATCTCTTTGGTTTTCAGCTTCTTAACCATACTGTTGACCGAGGCTGGCGACACTTGCAAGTAGCTGGCCAGGCTATTGGTACCCGTATTTTCTTCATGACTATCTACCGTAAGGTGGAAAATGGCTTTTAAATAGTCCTCTTCGTTTTTACTTAGTTGTGCTTTATTAATATTGTTAGTCATGTCTAACTAATTATATTTGCCCCAATTAATTCTGCAATATGCGATTTCTACTTTTATTTTTTGGGTTTAGTTTTTCATTGACCTGCATAGGGCAGTACACCGTTTCTGGTAGTGTGCGTGATGCAGAAGGGCCACTGGTAGGAGCTGCGGTATTTGTAAAAACGCTACAGCAGGGAACTGTTACTGATGCGCAGGGTAAGTTTACCCTGGAAATTCCCAATTCCAATCCGCAAGAAGTAACGGCACAATATACGGGCTTTGAGCAACAGAAAATGGAAGTGTCAGCCAGCTCCAATACGGTTATGTTTCAGTTAAAACCCTCAGCTGCGATACAGGAAGTGGTGGTTACAGGAACCTTACGCGAAATGACGAAAATGGAAAGCCCAGTTCCTGTGGAGCTCTACCGCCAAAGTTTTGTTGCGAAAAACCCCGTGCCCAATTTGTTTGAATCTCTAGATCGGGTTAATGGGGTGCGCCCGCAAATAAACTGCAACGTTTGTAACACAGGCGATATTCATATCAATGGACTGGAGGGGCCGTACACTATGGTGCTCATCGATGGCATGCCTATAGTTAGTGGACTTTCTACGGTGTACGGTCTTAGCGGTATTCCCAACGGTATTCTAGAGCAAATGGAAATCGTAAAAGGGCCTTCTTCGGCTATATATGGCTCCGAAGCATTGGGAGGCGTTATCAACGTGATTACCAAAATGCCCAAGCCCGAGTTTGGAGGCCAGGTAGATTTGTACGGAACCTCTTGGCTGGAAAGCAATTTGGATGTCTCGCTAAACACCCCGATAAATGAAAATACTAGCTTACTAACGGGAGTAAACTATTTCCAATACAACAACCCCGTTGACAACAACAACGACAACATTACCGATCTAACGTTGCAAAATCGTGCTTCGGTGTTTAATAAGCTCTATATAAAACGCCCCGACAACAAGTATTTTTCGCTAGCTACGCGGGTGTTTTACGAGGATAGATGGGGTGGCGAAATGCAGTGGGAACCTAAATTTGCAGGTGGAGACAGCGTGTATGGCGAATCCATCCAAACCGAACGACTTGAGGCCATTGGAAAATACGACTTGCCCACATTGGCCGATGTTAGTTTTCAGTTTTCCTACAATTTTCACCGCCAAAATTCATTTTACGGAACCACATCCTACAACGCTACCCAGCAAATAGGCTTTGGGCAGTTGCTGTGGCAGGAATCCTGGACCAACACCCAGCTTACCTCGGGAGCTGCGCTGCGCTATAATTACTATGACGACAATACGCCTGCCACGCAGAATGCAGAAAATCTAGCGCTAAATGCGCCCGATATACGCACCGTGCCTGGCTTGTTTGCACAAGTGCAACATCAACTGGGCGAGCGAACGCGAATTTTAGCTGGCTTGCGAGCCGATTATCAAACCGATCACGGCATCATTTACACTCCGCGATTTGCGGTGAAATATAACACTGGCGACAACAGCACGCTGCGCTTAAATGGAGGTACCGGATTTCGAATCGTAAACATATTTACCGAGGACCACGCAGCCCTTACTGGTGCCAGAACCTTGGTGATAGCCGATGATATTAAACCCGAACGCTCTGCCAGTATTAACCTCAATTACGAACAGCAGTTTTACAGTTTGGCTGGAAACCGCTACGGTTTTGATATCACCTCTTGGTACACCCACTTTTCCAACCAAATTATACCCGACTACGACAGCAACCCCAACGAAATACGTTACGAGAACTTGGATAACTACTCCGTGAGTCGAGGCGTATCGCTCAACCTAAATGCCAAACTTATTTCAGGCTTTTCGGCATGGATAGGCGCCAGTTATTTTGACGTATTTGTGGTGGAAAATCAAAATGAAACCACGGTAAAAACGCAACCTATTCTTACGGAAAACTGGACAGGAACCTATACGCTGAGTTACCAAAAACCTCGGGGAAATTGGTCGGTAGACTACACGGGCAATGTTTATGGCCCCATGCGTTTGCCGTTGCTAGGTGAGTTAGATCCGCGTGCTGAGTTTTCACCTTGGTGGAGCATCCAAAACCTAAAATTCACCTACGAAATTCCCAAACACAGACTCTCTTTTTATGGGGGGATAAAGAATCTGTTAAATTTTACCCCTGCTGCAAACAGCATTGCACGCGCTGGCGATCCGTTTGACAAAGAGGTTCAATTTGACGCAGACGGGAATGCGCTGGCAACATCCAACAACCCTTTTGCGCTTACATTTGATCCTTCGTATGTCTATGCACCGTTTCAGGGGAGAAGGCTCTTTGTAGGATTTACTCTAGATTTTTAAATCTTATTGCGGCCAAATCACCAAGAATAGCGGGCATAAGCGATGCGATTGGGTTTCGTTTTTTGTTTTGCTTGTCTTTTGCTCGGGCAATTCCGATTTTGCGGTGGTTTAACTCCAGAATATCCTACAGATGACCGTAAAAGAAATAGCCGATAGGTTGGTAAGCCTGTGCCGAGAGGCCGATTTTGAAACTGCGTACAAAGAGCTCTACAGCGCTGCTGTAGTAAGTATAGAGCCCGAGGGCGCTCCGAATCCCAAAACAGAAGGTTTGGATGCGGTGCTTAAAAAATCGGAAGCTTGGTACACCGGGGTGGAAGAGATACACCGTATTTCAGTCTCCGAGCCGCTGGTTACCGAAGACTTTTTTGCGTGTAACATGCACATGGACATTAGCTTTAAACAGGGTGAGCGCATTCAAATGGAAGAATTGTGTGTGTACCGTGTTTCGGGAGGTAAAATAGTATTAGAGCAGTTTTTCTACGAAACAGCTCCAGCCGAAATCGCGTAAAATCGGCAACCAAGGATTTTCTAACAGTTTGGCAGGTTTTGTTTTAGAAATTATGAAGGAAACAATACCTTTGCATGACAAGCGGGAGTAGCTCAGTTGGTAGAGCATTAGCCTTCCAAGCTAAATGTCGCGAGTTCGAACCTCGTCTCCCGCTCTTTTTTCCTGTCCTCCGTCATCATTATCTCACTTCTGAAGTCCTTGGTCGTATCTCTTTGTCCGTTGGTCGAGATCTACGTGGTGTAGCATTCTGATTTACAGCATCTTCGGTTTTTATTGCTCCGCTAAAAACTATCTTGGGGTAATATCTAACCAAATTTGATTTCATGAAATACTTTTACTTCCTCTTAGGCATGCTGTGCACGGGCGCATTGGTGGCGCAAGACTGCAACGCACGCTTTCAACAAAAATCCTTCTCCAATATTGGGGTAACCACGGTAAAATATGGTGAAGCCGTAAACCGCAATGGTCAAAACCAAGAGTTGATGATGGATATCTATCAACCCTTAGATGATCAAAGCGCAGACCGTCCTATGGTTATTTTCTGCTTTGGGGGTGCTTTTGTGGCTGGTGACCGCACTAGTGATGAACTCATCTTCTTTGCCTCTGAGTTGGCAAAACGTGGGTTTGTATGTGCTTCTATCGACTATCGATTGGGTGAGTTTGCCGACTTGGTAGCTCCTGAAACAGCCGTTAAAACCGTGATTAGAGCCGTACACGATGGTAAAGCCGCCATACGCTATCTGCGCAAAACGGTAGATGCAGATGGCAATCCCTACCGCATAAACCCAGCGACCATATTTATGGGGGGTACTTCTGCAGGTGGAATTTTGGCTGCGCACGTTGCGTATCTAGATGATGTTAGTAAAACCCCCACCGACTGGCAAGGCTGGATAGCTGATTTGGGTGGCTTGGAAGGCGCTAGCGGCACCCCAGACTACTGCTCCAAGCCCAACGGGGTGTTTGCTTTCTCTGGAGCTATTGGCGATACCGCTTGGATAGATCCCGATGACGTACCTATGTATAATGTACATTCTACAGATGACGAAACCGTGCCTTATTTGGCGGGCAGACCGCTGGGTGGCAACGTGCCACTAGATCTTAACGGAGGTGGTCTGATTGATCCGCATTTAAGTGACTTGGGTACATACACGCTTTTAGATACCTATAACGATGATTTTCATCCATCCTTCCAAACAGACAATCCAGATACGTCTACCATGCGCGCTATTGCAACCGATGCTAAGCTAGCCGACTTTTTATTCAACATTTTACCCTGTAACACCAACAATCAAATAAAAGCAGGCCAAGACCAGTGCCAAAGCTTTGGTGTAGGAATTATAAACAATGCTCCGCTGGCCCAAGCGAATGCATGGCCCAATCCCGTGGAGAACACGTTGTTTATAGAAACCACCGGTGCTACTTCCTATTTTATAGCCGATATGCAGGGTAGAGTTATTCTAGACGGCAACATTAGTACCTTGCTGAGTGCTGTAGATGTATCGGTGCTTAAAACAGGTACTTATGTATTGCGACTGGCGAATGGTCAACAAAAACTGATTGTTAAGAAGTAAGAAGCCGTATCGCAGTTGTCGTCCAAAACTTGTTTTTTGCAAGCAGAAAATAAGAACACATGGATTACAAAGCATATTGGAACAAGGCGTTTTCTTATCCGAGCTACATGGAAGACATGGAGCGGTTTAAAAAGGAGGGAAGCGCCTCTTCTTTTGCCCAGGACCCAGCCTTTGTGGAGTACCACAAGTTGAGCTACTCTCGCATGAGGCGCATTAACAAAATGGGTGCGTTAAGCACATCGCTTCAAGCGTTGTTGCCCAACATACAAGAACCCTTGCGCATGCTTGCGATTACCGAAAGCTGGTGTGGCGATGCAGCGCAAAATTTGCCCTACTTCCATTTTATGGAGCAAGCCAGCTCCCATTTGGAATTGCGCTTGCTGTATCGCGAGGAAAATTTGGAGCTGATGGATAAGCATCTCACCAACGGGGGGCGCTCTATACCCGTTGTGCTATTTTTAGATGCCGAGTGGAACGTTTTGTTTCAGTGGGGTCCGCGCCCACAGATTTTGCAAAATAAATTGATGGAGCGCAAGCAAGATCCCAATCCTGCCGTAACCGATGCCGAGTTTAAGGAATGGCTACAGCGCTGGTATAATGAGGATGCCGGGGCTACGCTTTGTGGCGAAATCCAGACTGCGCTGCAAGAAAAGATGGCGTGGGTTTAATGGTTATGTAGCATGCTTTTACCCAGTAAAAAGCGGCCTTGGAAAATCCAAGGCCGCTTTTCGTTTTACGTAGGCTATGTTTTTAGAGCATTCCTGCAAAGCGAATACCGGTTAATTCGGCCATGTCTTTTTTCCAGGTAGTGATATCCTTTTTATTGAATTGATTTAAATGATTATGGCCACAGGCTCGAGCCATTACCTTCATTAGTTCTGTAGATGCGGTGAAAAAGTTAAAGAGTTGCTTAGCCGATTGATCGATGTGCAATAGTTTCCTTAATTCTGGCTTTTGTGTAGCTACTCCCGCAGGACAGTTGTTGGTATTGCACATTCTCGCTGCAACACACCCTATAGCTTGTAGGGCCGAATTGGATATTGCTACTCCGTCTGCACCCAAAGCCAACGCCTTTATGAAATCGTCAGGCACGCGAATTCCACCCGTAATAATCAAGGTAACATCGGTGCGCCCCACTTTGTCTAAATAATGCCTTGCCCTTGCCAATGCAGGGATGGTGGGTACCGATATGTTATTCCTGAAAATAAGGGGGGCGGCACCTGTTCCACCTCCGCGGCCATCAATAATGATGTAGTCTGCACTGGCGTCCAACGCAAATTGGATATCTTCCTCAATATGGTTGGCAGATAACTTAAAGCCGATGGGTATCCCCCCGGTTATCTCTCGTACCTTGTCAGCAAATTTCTTGTAATCTTCGGTGGTATGTAAATCATCAAATGTTGGTGGAGATACCGCGGGAGTGCCCTCTTTAAGGTTTCTTACTTGGGCAATTTTACCCACCACTTTATTTCCAGATAAGTGCCCTCCGGTACCCGTTTTTGCACCTTGTCCACCTTTAAAGTGAAAAGCCTGTACTTTTTTAAGCTTCTCCCAGGCAAAACCAAATTTAGCAGAGGCGAGCTCGTAGAAGTATTTGGAGTTGGCCCGCTGTTCATCTTCAAGCATACCCCCCTCACCAGAGCAAATGCCTGTACCCGCCAGTTCGGCTCCTTTAGCTAAGGCAACTTTGGCTTCTTCAGAAAGAGCTCCAAAGCTCATATCCGATACAAATAGGGGTATACTTAGCTTTAAGGGTTTCTTAGCGTTGGGACCAATTATTAATTCCGACCCCACCGATACGTCTTCCATCAATGGCTTCGTTGCCATTTGTGCAGCCAGAATTTGAATGTCTTTCCATTGGGGTAATTCAGGAATGGGAACGCCCATAGCACCCATCTCACCATGGTGCCCCGTTTTGGTTAAACCGTTTTTAGCGAGTTCTTTGATGTATGATAGCGTAGGCTCTTCCTTGGTGGATTGCTGGCTCGAAGGTGCCTCGAGTTTTGACTCAGACTCCTCTTTGAGTTTGGCATGGGTACCATCGCAGTATGGAGCGTTTTTCGAGTGCTTACACATACACAAGTAGGCATCCCCATCTTCTTGGGCAACAAACTTCTTTGGTGTAAGGTCTGTGCTTCTGTGAGAGCCATCGCAATACGGTTGATTGTTGCTCAAACCACAAGCACACCAATACTGTTCTTCTCCCTTTTTTAAAGCCACTTTAACGGGTTTCCGGTCGGCTATTTTCGGTTTGCTCATAATAGGCTGTTCTTAGTGGGACTCAGAAACCTGTCTAGGGCAGTGAGTTTTATTTAATTATTGGTCATACAATATTTTTTAGGGAGACTTAAAAGTACGCATGCTTAAGGAATGAATACTAGGTGTTTAGTAAATTTCCGATTGCTTGCAATTTTTGTCCTCCACCAGTAGCTCTGGCTAAGTCAGATCTGTCCAAAGATACACATTGAGTTGGGTTAGTGTAAAACTTCAAAGTGCGAAAAGAAATAGAAGGCTAAACCAACCTTAGCTTTGGAGTTGGCATTATTGCCCTCCACAGTCGTTAAAGGATTCCTGTAAGTGTTGAGTAACTCTAAGTTTTCAATTTTAGCAGGGGCTTGTCCGTTTCGGTTTAGCAGGGCACGCTTTTCCACGCTACCAATTTTTTATCCGCCATAACTTTCAATGTTCGTTTCGTAGCCGGGATTTATGGATTATACAGCACAGGTTTACCGAAGTTATCATAATGTATCACGGGAAGTACTTTTAAGAAGGATTGAGGAGGCATACAAAGTGGCTGGAACATCCAGGTCTGATGGCCAACTGCAATAAACGATGAAAACAGGCTTTTGCCATAGCCCAAAGCGGCATGATGTACGACCCGAATTACGTGCCTAGAAAAGTACTATCTATGAAATGTTAAAAATGAGTTCAAAGCTTGGATTTCAGCTCAGATCATTGTTGCCACACGTTTTTTATTTTTCTATTAGTTTAAATATGTCAGTTTCGAAACTGTCTATCTTTGTTCCAATTGTCGCTTTTTGGTACTTAAATTTATTTCCTTCACTATCGGACGCACTTCCCAATTGCCAATTATGAACATAAATCTTTGTGCTGTCAGGAAAAGGATTGTCATACGGAATGGACTCAATTCTAACTCTTTGACCATTGTCGGTTAAATAATAGTATTCACCAAAATTCGCTGTCTCACCTTTGAGTTTGAACTGTGTTTTTAAAATTCCGTCTTGTGGAATACGATATAATCGTTTCCCGTCTTCATATTCCTTTTCAGTGCTATTTTCTTGTCCGTAAATTACGGCTATTGTCCCTTTGAAGTCCGCTGGTATGATAAAGATATCATCAGAGGCCTTAGTCACCTGAATGAATATGAAAAATGCGACTATTGGTGAAATCCCTATTAAAGTCTGCCAAATTTTGAATCTGGGAAGTCTTTTAGTCAGTCCGTTAATTAGCAAAAGGAAAATTCCTATTCCAATTGAAAGAAAGTACAAGTATGTCGGCCACCAAGCACCAATAAGCATCCAAATATTCATCACAAGTCCAAAGACTATGTAAAGAAGTCCGATTATTCCGAGTGGTGTCTTTAGTCTTTTCATTCAAATGTGTGGCAACGGTTTGGCTCGTATGTTTACCGAAGTTACTATAAAGCATCCAATGGAGTTA
>CAZVJF010000017.1:157-33347 GCA_964627445.1 uncultured Flavobacteriales bacterium
CTAACCATAGAATTGCATAAAAAATGAAGATAAAGGTAGTCTTATACATATTTGTCGGCTTGGTATTTGGGTACTCCTGCTCCTGCCCCGATGAAACAGTGCTGGTAGAAGTACCCGAAAGCTTTAGAAGTTTTGCCGATAGTTTGGAGGCGCATGGGAGCATGATTTTCACATCAGAGGTAGAGGATACGCTGGAGCTGAGGTTGGTAGGAGCTTCAGGTTGGACACTCAATGATTTTGAAGCGGTTATTGGAAAAGATTGTGAGGACAAGAAGTTATTCTCTGAAAACCTACGTAGTCTTCAGTATTCTGTTTTATATAAAGATACAACGGATCGAATAGAATTTACTTTATCCGGAGATTCCAATAATAACTTTGGTTTTTATTGGAGGCGGACGGAAAAACTATTTTTTTTCCTTGATGGCTTTGGACCTAATGATAATGGTTTTAATCTGTCCTGTCATTTTGCAGGGGTAAAAAGCAGAAATTTTCAAATTTCGGAAATAGAAATTAATGGAATCACATATCTAGATGTTATCAATTCCGAGGAATGCAATTTTATCATGAGTCTCTCTAAAGGTCTTGTCCAGTGGAGATATAATGGAAATGTTTACACAAGAATATGAAAGCAAAAAGTTCCCTGTTCCTACATTCCTTATCAATACTGCTATGCTTTGTGAGTTGCTGCAAGGAAGAAGTAAGGACGGTTACTCCACCTTCGGAGTTTGACCGCGTTGTGCAAAGTTTTACCACAGTAGACACCTTGACTTTTTTAGTGGGCCAGCGAGATACTGTGTTTTTTGTGAAAACAGAAACATCGGGTTGGAATTTACAGCCTTTTAGGGCTGTTGTTCAGGAGGAAGGCGATTGTAGTGATGCAGGTGATATAATCACCGAAAAAACAGGTGTCGTCAAATATGAGGCTATAGAAATGGAAGAAGAAATAGCGGTCATGTATGCCGCGAATACTGAGGGTGCTTTTTCGGTGGATATAGCTTTTAGCAGAGAGGCAAATGCCAGGGACTTAATCTTAGAATTTCGCTTTGATCGTTCTGGTGAGGATATCCGCTATTTTTTAGGGTGCAGCGGGAGTTTTGGTTTCGGTTTCTTTCCAGAGCGCACTACCGGAGTGCATCGAGAGACAGCCTACACGGATATTTTAGAAGCTGAAGCGTGTAAGGTTAAAGCGAGTATTTCCGCAGGGTTGCTACAATTTACACCAGAATCGGTAGGTTATGAAAGAATTATTTAGCAAATGCAGGGTAGGGCTAAACCCTTGGATAGCACTTGCAGTACTTACTTCAATGCAAGTTTTTTCCAGTTGTGGCGGTAATTGTAGAGTGTCAGCTTTTTTTTGTCCAAAGTCGGAAAATTTTGGACGGCTAAAAAACACCTTTGAATTGGGGGATTATTGGATACTACAGGGTGGGAATGGGATTGTGGATTCTATTTATATCTCAGAAGTACAAGGTGTTCTAGATACGTGTTTTAAGGAGCTCACAAGCTGTGATGACGTTGTGAGAGGAGGAACTTTCAAACTTTCTGGAACTGTACATGGGAAGAGCTTAATTGATTCTGAAATAAGCTACACACTGCCAAAAGAAGAGGTAGATGATGAGAATCTATTGTTTATGTAATTCCTTACTGGAACTACAAATAATGATCGAAGTCAAATTAATAGTGCGTTTATTTTTCAAAGGAATGAACTGGTCAAGACTAGCGAAACAAGGTTGGTCTCGCCTTCTGATACAGTAATAGGATCTCGATTTTTGGACAACACGATCGTAACAGATAGCGAATTCAGAATTTTTGATCTTGATATAGGCTTTGTTCAAATCATATACCAACAGGATACCTTGAACCTAGTAGAAACTAGTAATGCTGCGCCATAGGCTTAGCCGTTTGTTAACTCCAACTTAGATTCTCATTTCTTTCCCCTAAATTCCAACCGTGACACGCGAAAACTTTCTAAAAATCTGTGGTATCCTGGGCATAGGCATGGCGGTGCCGCAAAGCTTGCTTTCGTGTAGGGAGGAAGAGGCCAAACCCCGCTTTTCGGGCAAAGTGCTTATTGTAGGCGCGGGTGCTGGGGGCTTGTCGGCTGGATATTTGTTGCGCCAACACGGTATTGATTTCGAAATTTTAGAAGCTTCGCCACGCTATGGTGGGCGCATGCGCATCCATACCAGCTTTGCCGATTTCCCCATTCCGCTAGGAGCCGAGTGGCTGGAAACGCATCCAAGCGTATTTCGCGAAATGGTGAATGACCCCGCAGTAACGGTAGCTGTAGAAACCATAGAAGACGCTCCCGACCGCAAGTTTGTCAACTCCTCGTGGTTTCAGTTTTTTGAGACCTACATCCTCCCATCGGTTCGAGATAACATTACGTTCAATGCCCCAGTAACGCGTGTAAATTACTCGGAAGACGGTGTTAGGTTGGAAACGGCCAACCAACAATATGCAGCCGATAAAGTAATTATGGCCGTGCCGTTGCAAATTATCAAGGAGGAAGCCATTCTGTTTTCTCCCGCCTTGCCAACGCCTAAAAGAGCAGCCATTGAAGAATTGCCCGTTTGGGCGGGTTTTAAAGCCTTTTTTGAGTTTGATTCGGGGTTTTTTCCCGATGATGAGCACGTGTTCGAGGTAACGCCCAGCACCGCTGGCGAAAAGATTTTTTACAACGCAGGTTTAGGACAAAACACTTCCAAACACATTATGGGAGTGTTTGTGGTAGGAGAACCCGCATTAGCGTATACGTCGCTAACGGGCGATGCTTTGCGAGATAAAATTTTGGCAGAAATGGATGCAGTGTACAACAATCAGGCTTCGGCACATTACGTAAAGCACATTACCCAAAATTGGAATAGCGAAGAATTCATCCGCTCGGGGTACTTATCAGACCATGCCGATTGGCGCCAGGTACGCGAATTGGGCAAATCGGTCAATGACAAACTCTACTTTGCCGGAGCCGAGTTTACCGATGGCGAAGATTGGGTTTCGGTGCATACCGCAGCACAAAGTGCCCGCAGGGTGGTGGAGGAGATTAGTTCTAGCTAAGCCCAGTTGGCTTTAGGGTCATGTTGGCTTAAGAGTTAACCCCACCCTAACCGCAGCTTTTTACAAAAAGGCCATATTTGTTGCTGTATTCCACACTTACAAGAACGCATGCGCACAAAAAACAGGTACCTTTTAGGGCTTTTAGCGGGCCTTTGTATGGCGGCTTCGTGGCCATATACCCTTATTAGTGATGGCTTTTGGCCGCTATTGATTTTTGGAGTAGCGGCACTCATTGGTATTGTACACCGCACACAGCAATTGGGCAAAAAAAACGTGGCCAACTTTTTACCGCTGTACCTTGCTTTGCTCATCTGGAACGTAGGCACCACCTACTGGCTGTCTTATGTGGAAGAGCCCATGGGGATAAAGATATTCTCGCTGGCAGGTCCGGCTATTCTCAATGCTTTTTTTATGACCCTGCCTTGGCTGGGCTACGGTTTTTTAGCACGAAATTTGAATAAAAGCCAGGCCTTTTTTGGCCTTATTTTTCTTTGGCTGGGCTACGAGTATTTCCATCAAAATTGGGAGCTTACCTGGCCGTGGCTACTATTTGGGAATGTGTTTGCAGAAACTCCTTACCTCGTTCAGTGGTATGAGTTTACTGGAGTGCAAGGCGGTACGCTTTGGGTATTGCTCATGGCTATCATGGCGTATCGGGTGGCGGAAAAAGGTATCGTTGTAGAGGACTGGACGCGAGAATACAGCCTTCGCTATTTTTTGCCCTTTATGCTGGTGTTGATTGTGCCCATGTTGCTGGGTTTGCTGGTACAACACGAGTGGAAAGGCACGGAAAAAAATATCCTGGCGGTACAGCCCAATATCAATCCGTACACCGAGAAGTTTTCTGCCTACGGCTATCAGTCCCAGTTGGATGATTTTGTGGCCACCCTGCAGGAGCACGCAGCGGAGACCGACTTAGCACTGCTGCCCGAAACGGCATTGCAAGAACCCAATCGCTATGGTTTTGATAGCGAGGGCAATCCCATTTTAAGTGGCCTGTGGGAAAATCAGTTGGATTTGTCGCAGTCGGTAAACGTACTGCAGCGCAATGTGGTACAACCCTTACAATTGCCCGTTTTGGCTGGAATGTCCTCTGTACATATGGTGGAGCTTCCATATCCCGATCCATACTTAATTCGCCCCGTGCGCAATAGCAACAAACACGGCCGCATTGCCTACAATGCTGCGCTGTTTTTGGAGGGCGATCGCATCCAATCCTACCACAAAAGCAAGTTGGTGCCGGGAGTAGAGCACACGCCCTATGCATGGATTTTCTCCAACTTTAAAGATCTGGCCTTAGACATGGGCGGCACCACCGGTTCTTTGGGAACGCAGGAAAAACGCGCTGTTTTTGAAACTGCCAGCGGCATAAAAGCCGCTCCGGTGATTTGCTATGAATCGGTTTTTGGTGAGTTTGTAAGCAATTATGTGCGCGAAGGAGCCAATGTAATTACCGTAATAACCAATGACGGTTGGTGGCAGGAATCGGCAGGACACCAGCAGCACTTTGCCTACGCCAAATTGCGTGCTATAGAAACGCGCAGAGACGTGGTGCGCTCGGCCAACACCGGAATATCCACCCATATTAACCAGTTGGGGGAGACCGTAAAACGCCTGGAATACAATACCAAGGGAGCTTTACTAGCGAAAGTGAAACTCAACGAAGAACAAACCTTCTATACCCGCTTTGGCGATTACATGGGGCGCAATGCCTTGTTTTTGGCTGGATTGCTGCTTGCATTGGGTCTGGTGCGCAACGTGAAAAAGAACAGTCCGATAGGGTAAGGAGATAAGGGAGGATAGCTTAGTGAGGAGTGATGAAAAGTTGAAAGCTAAAGCCAAAAGCTGATTAGTTCAGAGTTCGGAGTTCGGAGCTGAGAGCAAGGCGAACGGTCATCCTGACGGAGGAAGGATCTCATTTTCGTATCAGAGTTAAATAGACGCTTCACTTTGTTAAGGAAGCGTGTAATAAGGTGTATCACAGTTTTTAGCACGCAAAGTCGCAAAGGCGCAAAGTGTTTCCTCCGTTGTAAGGGGGAGATGGTTTGTTCTTAGCCGAAATGTCATAAAGCGGCGCATATCCCCCTCATGGAGGGGGTTGGGGGAGGAAATTGCTAAAGGCATAAGCTGGAAGTGTGAAGTTGGAGGCTAAAAGCTAAAAGCTAGAAGCTGGAAGGTGATTAGCCCGGAGTTCGGAGCTGAGAGCGAGGCGAACAGGCATCCTGACGGAGGAAGGATCTCATTGCAATGCAGTTATGTTGTTGTGGCCCTGCTCTGGTTCTCGATACACCTCGGTACAACCGAGGCACTCGAACTGACAGCAAGCGTTGGATTTATTCACCGAAGCTGCAAAGCGTTTCACGCTTACCAAGTGGGAGATGGTTTGTTCTTAGCCGAAATGTCATAAAGCAGCGCATATCCCCCTCCTGGAGGGGGTTGGGGAAGGAAAGCACTATGCTAGGAGCTACCAATTCTCATGATGTTTTCAGGTACTGTCACATCGTCCCGATTGCTATCGGGAGGTCTCGGCTCAGCCGAGATTGTATCGAGATGCAGCGCAAAGCTTCAAAGGGTCTTACCACCAAAAGCTCTCGGTCGCCCATACAACTTCCTTCTTCCAGCTTGCTCCTTCCCCCCTGTATTTCACATCCTAACAACTATTCACTAACGACTTACCAACGGTTATTGTAAATTCGTGGCCGAAACCATAGAAACAGAAAAATCCTACATATTTCATGAGCAAGTTTGATGTTGCCGTTATCGGATCTGGTCCTGGTGGATATATTGCCGCCATTCGCTGCGCCCAATTGGGTATGAAAACCGCTATCATAGAGCGTTATAATACGCTGGGAGGTACCTGTTTGAATGTAGGGTGTATTCCTTCTAAAGCACTGCTAGACTCATCGGAGCATTTTCACAATGCAGAAACCACGTTTAAAGAGCACGGTATCGATATCAATGCCCCTAAAGTGAACTTCGGGCAAATGATTAAGCGCAAAGGCGAGGTGGTATCGCAAACCACAGGCGGTATCGACTTCCTAATGAAAAAGAACAAAATCGAGGTATTCAACGGCCACGGTTCTTTTGTAGGCAATAACAAAATTGCCATTGAAGGGGAAAAGGAAACCCAAGAAATAGAGGCCGATAAAATCATTATCGCCACAGGCTCTAAACCCGCATCCTTGCCCGGTATCGAAATCGATAAGAAACGCATCATCTCCAGTACCGAGGCTTTGTCCTTAGACAAGCTTCCCAAATCTATGGTAGTTATTGGCGGTGGGGTTATTGGCTTGGAATTGGGTAGCGTGTATGCGCGTTTGGGTACGGAAGTTACCGTATTGGAATATGCAGGATCCATCCTTCCAACCATGGATGTTTCTTGTGGAAAAGAGCTGAGCAAATCCCTGAAAAAGCTGGGAATAAAAATCCTAACCGGACACCAGGTTACTGGAGCCGAAAACAAAGGAAAATCGGTTACCGTAACAGCCAAAGACAAAAAAGGCAATGAGGTGTCTTTTGATGCGGAGTACTGCCTGATGGCTATTGGTAGAAAACCCTACACCGACAAACTAGGCTTGGATAAAGTAGGCATTAAAACCGATGACCGCGGTAGGATAGAAGTCAATGAAAAACTGCAAACCGCAGTTCCCAATATTTACGCGTTAGGCGATGTAATTAAAGGTGCCATGTTGGCGCACAAAGCCGAGGAAGAAGGCGTTTTTGTAGCCGAGGTTATCGCGGGCCAAAAACCGCATATCGATTACAACCTAATTCCTGGTGTGGTTTACACATGGCCAGAGGTAGCATCGGTAGGAAAAACCGAAGCGCAATTGAAAGAAGCGGGCGTTAAATTTAAGTCGGGGTCTTTCCCGTTTAAAGCTTCTGGGCGCTCTAGAGCCAGTATGGACACCGATGGATTGATCAAGGTGTTGGCCGACCAAGAAACCGATGAGGTACTGGGCGTGCACATGGTAGGTCCACGCGTTGCCGATATTATTGGAGAAGCCGTGGTTGCCATGGAATACCGTGCTTCGGCTGAGGATATTGGTCGTTTCTGCCATGCGCATCCAACCTATTCGGAGGCTCTTAAAGAAGCAGCGCTTGCCGCTACCGATAACAGAGCCCTAAACGCATAGAACCAAACCCAAGGCTTTTTGTTGTAAGGCCTGAAACGTTAACTATGAAAGCCAACAAAGCCGTTTTACTATTAAACCTCGGTACTCCAGATGCACCTACGGTACCGAAGGTGCGTAAATACTTAAGCCAGTTTTTAAACGACCCTCGGGTTATTGATATTAACCCGGTGGGTCGGGCTCTTTTGGTAAACGGCATCATAGTTCCTTTTAGAGCACCCAAGAGCACCAAGATATACAAGGAGGTTTGGACGGATGAAGGCTCACCGCTGTTGTTACATGGTGAAGCGCTCAAAGAAAAGGTACAGGCACAGTTGGGCGATGAGTACATGGTGGAATTGGCCATGCGCTACCAAAATCCATCCATCCCTAGCGTGCTAGAGCGTATTCGCAAGCACAATGTAAAGGAGATCATCGTTTTCCCATTGTTTCCGCAGTATGCGTCCAGCTCTACGGGTTCGGCATTGCAGGCTGTTATGGAAGTGGTGAAAGACTGGTGGGTGATACCCGAGCTGCGCATTATATCGCAGTATTTTGAGCGCGATGATTACATCCAAGCGCAAGTTGAGGTGGCCAAACCTTATCCATACACGGATTACGACCACGTATTGTTTAGCTACCACGGTTTGCCAGAGCGCCAGGTAGATAAGGTGTACGATGACGACTTGTGCAAGGATCACGACTGCGAAACGCGTTACGAGCGCGACAACCAGTTTTGCTACAAAGCGGCTTGTTACGAAACAACGCGAAGAATTGTAAAAGAGCTAGGCATACCCGAAGACAAATACACGGTAGGATTTCAAAGCCGCTTGAACAACAAATGGCTGGAGCCTTTCTCAGACGAGCTGATAGAAAAGTGGGCCAAAGAGGGCAAGAAGAAAATCCTCGCTTTTTCTCCAGCCTTTACTGCCGATTGCCTCGAAACCACCATAGAAATCGGGGATGAGTACAACGAACTGTTTCAGGAACACGGAGGGGAGAAAGTGCAATTGGTTCCTAGCTTAAACACCACACCTGCTTGGGTAGATACCGTGTGCAACATCATTAGAGAAAAAAGCTAAGCATGTTTTTGCCGTTTCAAGGCACGGAATTTTGGGCGTATTTCAACAGCAACGGCTCGGGGTCGCACCAAATTTTTAGTGGTATCCATGCCTTGTTCGAAGTACCGAAACTGCAAGACCCTTGCAACTGGCAAGCGCTGCAAGACTTTTTGGATACGCACAAAGATCGCCACGTGGTTTTTGCGCTGTCCTACGATCTTAAAAACGATATTGAAGCACTCGCTACAGAACTGCCCGATTATCAAGGCTTTCCCAAAGTAATCGCAGTGTGTCCAGAGCGGGTGGGTAGCGTAGATCCATCCACCCATATTATAACCTGGCAGGATAATAAAAGCGCCCAGACCGATGCGTTGCTGGGCACCAATCCCGAAGCGTTTATTGCAAAAACACCCCTAACCATCCAACCGCGCCTAAGTCGCGATGCCTATTTGGAGCGTACCTCCGAGTTGCTTCGAGCCATCCACCGAGGCGATTTGTACGAAATAAATTTCTGTACCGACTTCTTTGCCGAGCAGGCACAGCTCAACCCTTGGGAGCTGTATCAAGATTTAAATCGGGCTACCGAAGCCCCTTACAGTGTTTGCATGCAGTTTCGGGAGCATTGGGTACTCAGTGGGTCTCCAGAATTGTATTTGCACAAACAGGGCTGCACCTTGTCATCTGCGCCTATCAAGGGCACTGTAAAGCGTTCTCAGCAACCCGGTCAAGATTTGGAGCTCGCTAAAATGCTACGCGATTCTGCCAAAGAGCGAGCCGAAAATGTAATGATTGTAGACCTCGTCCGCAACGATTTGTCGAAAGTCGCCACGCGCGGTTCGGTGCGTGTGGAGGAGCTCTGCAGCATCAAAAGCTTTAAAACGGTGCACCACATGGTGTCTACCATTGCGGCTACTTTAAAACCCAAAACTTCCTTTACAGATATCATACACGCCAGCTTTCCCATGGGTTCTATGACAGGCGCTCCAAAAATATCGGCCATGCAGCACAGCGACCTATTGGAGCCATCCGCACGCGGTATTTATTCAGGGACCTTGGGGTATATAAAACCCAATCAGGATTTTGCTTGCAATGTGGTCATTCGCAGCATTATTTACAATACCGCGAAAAATTACCTTTCTTTTAAGACCGGAAGCGCGCTTACTGCCCAATGCCAACCCGAGTTGGAGTACGAGGAATGCTTGGTAAAAGCAGAGGCCCTATTGCAAAGCTTACATGGAACCTTGGTTACAGACGTGTAAAGACACTTTAGATCGGTATATAGATGCGGATTCTCCTGTTTTGGTGGCGGTTTCGGGTGGATTGGATAGCACGGTGTTGTGCCACGTGTTGCGGTATTTTCAGCACCCTTTTGCCATTGCTCATATCAACTATAACCTACGCGGAACCGATTCATTGGAGGATGCCCAGTTTGTACGTGCTCTGGCCCTGCAGCTTGGGGTGCCCTTCCAAGAAAAAGAAATTTCGCCTGAAGCGCAGCCCACGCAAGGGATACAGCAGTGGGCGCGAGACATTCGCTATGATTTTTTTGGTATGCTTATGAAAGAGCACGGGTATAACAAGCTTTTATTAGCGCACCACAAAGACGACCAAACGGAGCAGTTTTTCCTAAAAGCCATGCGTCCCAGCGGTGTTTTTAGTTTGGGTGGAATGCGGGTGCTGGATGGAAACCGATTGCGTCCTTTATTGCACGCTACCAAGAAAGAATTGGCCAATTGGGCGCAGCAGCAAGGCATAGCTTGGCGCGAAGATGCTTCCAACCAAAAAACAGACTACAAGCGCAACTGGTGGCGGCACAAGGGAATACCATTTTTAGCCCAGCAGTACCCCGATATCCAGCCACGTATTGAAACCTTACAGCTCCATTTGCAAGAAGCAGAACGGGGCACGGATGCCCTGTTGACTTTTGCTGTAGCACAGCTTGGAATGCAACTGCCCTATGGTATTTATCGCATAGACCTTGGCGCATGGAAAACACAGATGAACCCCGAAGCACTGGAACTTTGGTTGCAGCCCAAGGGTTTTTCGGCAACGGTTTGTCGTGATATTTGGGAAATTCCCCGCAGCGGAGAGAGTAAGTTTTTCGAAGGGCAGCAGCAGTATGCCGTTGAGGTAAAAGAGGATTTTCTCTACCTCATAGATACCAATGTACCCCAGCGTAGCGCCAAGTCCTACCAAAGCATAGAGGAGCTCTGTGAAGATTTTGAGGTTGTGGAGGCCACACGAAAAGAGGAGGTTATGGATTTGTCTTCGCATCATTTGGTTTTGCCAGATCATGTTGGATTGTTTCCCATTCATGTACGTCCCGTAAAATCAGAAGATTCTATGCAACCATTGGGAATGCAGCAGCACAAAAAGTTGGAAGATTTGTTTAAAAATGCCAAGGTGCCGTACTGCTTGCGGAAAAATCTATTTACTTGGCAGACTAAGTTAGGTATCCTATATTTAGAGGGAGTTCGATCGGCAGAATTAACCCGCTGGTCGGGAGATGTTGAGAAACACTATATAATTCGCATAAATTAAGCCGAAGACCCATAACCTTAATAAAAATAGACTATGAGCCAACAAGTAGCCCCGGTATTGGTAGAGAAAGAAACCATTGCCAACAGCCAGTTTCCGGCTGAAGAAGTGCTAAACGATGCAGCTGCAATTGCCGAGCGCAAGGACAAATTAGGCAGGGCTACCAGTTTGGGAAATACCGAGAAATTTAAAGCGCGTATTGTTTTTGAAGATACCGAAGGTGTTAAGGCCGTAGAGACCACCATTTGGGCCAATGGCGAAAGCAATATTGTATTGAAGCAAGGGGTGTTTATTCCTGTTCACCGCATCCACACCATAAAACTCCTCTAGCCTTATCAAGACACTTTCTGGGAAAAAGAAGGTATTGGCGTTTCGCTTGTACCTCATCCTAGCCGGGTTGTTTATTGCTTCTCTGGTTTCCTGCAACCTCATTTTTCAAAAGTTTTTCTTTTGGCAGCCACTGGGGTTTTTAGAAAACTGGGGGTGGAGCAATGCGCTTACGCAATACACCTTCGAAATATCGGTAGGTATATTGCCGTATCCGATTACCTTTTTGATTACCGATTTAATATCAGAGATATACGGCAGGCGAAAAGCCAATATGGTAGTGGTTACGGGGCTAGCGGCCGCCCTATTTACCTTGCTAATTGTAACCGTTTCTGATGCGGTGCCTGCAACATCGTGGAGCCCGGTGGGCGATGAGCAGTTCAATACCGTATTCGGGCTAACCGGTGTAGCGGTGGGTGCAAGCATGTTGGCCTATGTCTTGGCGCAGTTTATCGATGTGCGTTTGTTTCATTTTTGGAAAACCGTAACACGCGGCAAATACCTATGGGTTCGTAACAATTTTTCTACCATGGGATCTCAGTTTGTGGATACTTTTGCCGTTGTAGGATTGCTGTGCCTTGCAGGTGCTATACCGTGGGAGCGGTTTGGTGCACTGCTGTTCAGTGGTTTTATGTTTAAAGTAATCGTGGCTGCCATAGATACGCCCGTGTTTTACCTTGTGGCCTACAGCGCACGCAGGGTATTTGGTTTGCAATTGGGCGAAGAAATTAAGCTAGAGGTCTAATTCTAACCAACCTTGAACTTTACGTATTTTTGCAGTTCCAAAATTCCTATCGTACATGATACGTCAGTTTCTATTTCTGATTTTAACGCTAACCCTTGGAGCTACACAAGCGCAGATTTACAATCCTGTGAAATGGTCCTACGAGGCGAAGCATAAAAGTGGTGATACTTACGAATTACTCTTTAAAGCCAGCATAGAGAAAGATTGGCATTTGTATGCTACCAACCTGGAGTCTGATGAAGGTCCTGTAGCTACAAGCTTCTATTTTACCGAAGCCGAGCATTTTACCACACAAGGAGGAGTGAGCGATGGGAAAAGTGTTATCTCGAAGTACGACAAGGTTTTTGAGATGAACCTGAGTTACTACGAAACTAGCGCCACCTTTACCCAAGTAGTGAACTGGAGTGGCGATGCACCCATTGAAGGTGAATTGGAGTTTATGGTGTGCACCGATGAGCGTTGCCTTCCACCCGAATACATTGCTTTTTCCTTTGAAAAACCGAGTGAAACCAAGGCAGAAAAGGCGAGCAATACCAATAGTGATGCCGGTGCCACGCTGCAGAAAGCACCAAAAAGTGAAGCGGCTACGGAGACCAAGCCTGCAGCAACGGGACAAATATTTGATCCGGTAAGCTGGAGTACCGAGGTGGTACAGATCGATGAGTTTACTTACGACATCAAATTCCACGCTGCTATCGAAGAGGGCTGGCATTTGTACAGCCAAGATTTACCCGATGAAGACGGACCCATAGCTACTAAATTTATTTTTAAGGAAACGGAGGGAATTACCTTAGAAGGTCCCACCTTAGAACCGAAGCCCCACGTAGAGTACGATCCCAATTTTATGATGGATCTGGCCTTTTTTGAGGAAGAGGTAACGTTCACACAACGCGTTCTAACGGATGGTGCGGCAAGCCATGTTGAGGGGAGTTACGAGTTTATGGTGTGCAACGAGGTGCGTTGCCTTCCACCCGAATTTGTGGAATTTAAGTTGCCCTTAAAAGCGGGCATCGCAAAAAACATGGCTGGTGCAGATGACAAGCTCGCGAATGCCCAGGAAGTGGTGCCGCATTTGCCCAATGTAGACTTAGAGAATCCCGAAGGTTCTTGTGGAGAAAAAACCGAGATCAGCAACGTTTGGATGGTTTTCCTCTTTGGTTTGGGTGGTGGCCTTATTGCGCTGCTAACGCCTTGCGTATTTCCCATGATTCCGCTAACCGTGAGCTTTTTTACCAAAGGGGGAGAAGGCGGTGGAAAAGGCATAGGCCAAGCCGTGCTCTATGGCTTTTTCATCTTTTTAATTTATGCGGTGCTGAGCATCCCTTTCCACTTTAACACTGATCCTGAGGTGTTGAATGAAATTGCTACCAGCGTTTGGCTCAACCTGATTTTCTTTGCCGTTTTTGTGGTTTTCGCCATTTCTTTCTTCGGATTTTTCGAGATTACCCTGCCCAGTTCTTTGGCCAACAAAGCCGACTCGGCCTCGCAAGCCGGGGGAATCCTGGGAATCTTCTTTATGGCGCTCACCTTAGCGTTGGTATCTTTTTCTTGTACCGGCCCCATTTTAGGTACGGTATTGGGTAGCGCCCTTAAAAATGGACCTTGGCCCATTACGGCCGCCATGTGCGGGTTTGGTGTGGCCCTGGGCCTACCTTTCGCGCTTTTTGCCACCTTCCCTAAAATGATGAACAAGCTGCCTAAATCGGGTGGTTGGCTGAATTCTGTTAAGGTGGTACTCGGATTTTTAGAGCTGGCCTTGGCGCTCAAGTTTTTATCCAATGCCGATTTGGTAGAGCAGTGGGGTCTGGTAAAACGCGAGACCTTCTTCCTAATCTGGACCGTTATTGGTGTTGGTTTAGTTGCTTATTTATTCGGCTGGATCAAATTTCCGCACGATTCCCCGCTTAAGAAACTATCGCCTTTCCGCGTTGGGTTTGCAGCACTGGTATTGGCATTTACCATTTACATAGCCCCAGGAGTACTAAAAAATACCCCATGGAATCATAATTTGTTGAGTGGATTTCCTCCACCCACCTTCTACGGCTGGTATGAAAAAGAGACCTTCCACGCTGAGTTTGACGACTTTGATGCCGCTATGGAAGAAGCCAAAGCACAGGGCAAACCCTTACTCATTGACTTTACGGGCTGGGCCTGTGTGAACTGTCGTAAAATGGAAGAGTCGGTGTGGACGGTAGATGCCGTTAAAAAGAAGTTGGAAGAAGATTTTGTTTTGGTTTCGCTGTATGTAGACGACAAAGTGAAGCTCCCCGAAGAGCAACAGGGCGTGATCGAGTTTGAGGCCAATGGAGAAACCATTAAAAAGCGCATTCGCACTATAGGCAACAAGTGGGCTACCTTCCAAACGCAAGTGTTTAATAACAATTCGCAGCCCTACTACGTTATGCTCAGTCCCGATGGCTACTTATTAGGGAACCCGGTAGGCTACACGCCAGACGTAAAAGAGTACACTCAGTTTTTAGATTGCGGATTAAATACCTTTAAGGAGCGCCAAAAAGTGGCGATGCAATAGAGTATTAGGTCTCAGTTAAGAAGGCGCAGGGTTACAAACCCTGCGCAGCTTTGAGCTCTATCGTTTGAGCGGTAACACGCTACAGTGTAGCTCAGGGCTCCGCAGGATTTGCAATCCTGCGTTTATCTCAGGGACAGCCTCTATTGTGTTCAGTTTTTGTTTGTCCAACCATTTTTTTCGAAGGACAACGAAGTGTTCCTGTGAGTTTTGGTTCGCAGGGTTACAAACCCTGCGCAGCTTCGCGTCCTAGCGTTTGAGAGGTGACTCGCTACAGGGTAGCACAGCGCTACGCAGGATTTGCAATCCTGCGTTTATCTCATGGACAGCCTCTGTTGTGTTCAGTTTTTGTTTGTCCAACCATTTTTTTTCGAAGGACAACGATGTGTTCCTGTGGGTTTTGGTTCGCAGGGTTACAAACCCTGCGTAGCTTAGAGTCTTAAAATTTTGAGTATACCTGAACGCAGTGTAGCGCATCGCTGCGCAGGATTTGCAATCCTGCGTTATTAGTTTGTGATAGTACTTTTTACATTGCTCCTATTACAAGGCGTCTTTGGCCATTTATGATTCCTAGAAAATTGTATTTTCCTCCTTAAGTGTATCGAAATGTAAAGCATACCATAAAAAGGCCGGATACGTCCTATTACTTAACATTAACCGTTGTGGAATGGGCGGACGTGTTTTCGAGAAAAATCTATCGCGATATTGTAATAGGATCATTATCTTTTTGCTGTACCCATAAAGGCCTAAATGTCTATGCTTATTGTTTGATGACCAATCACTTGCATCCGAATTGTCAATTCGGATACTGCATTTATTCTTAGCGATACGATTCGGGATTTTAAAAAGTTTACCGCTAAAAAAATCATTGCTGCCATAAAAGAGGAGGCGGAGAGTAGGCGAGTTTGGTTGCTTGAATTATTCTCGAAAGCAGGGGAAGCCTCAAAAAAGAACTTGCAGTACAAGTTTTGGAGAACGGGCAACCATGCCATTGAGTTATACAGTGAGCATTTTGCATGGGACAAGATCCAATACATTCATAACAATCCCGTTACAGCTGGTTTTGTCATAGAGCCCGAAAATTGGCTGTGTTCTTCAGCTCGAAATTATGCAGGTTATGAGAATCCCGCTTTGCCCGAGGTTATTTGCTTGAAACCGTATTTTAAAACTATAGGTTGATACCTGGTATTTTGCTATGGAGTGCTAGACAGTTGTGTATGAAATGTGATTGTGTATAGCGCAGGGTTACAAACCCTGCGTAGCTTCGCGTCTTCCCATTTTGGTGGTACTGGACACCTTGTAGCGCAGCGCTACGCAGGATTTTTAATCCTGCGGAATTCAGGATAGCGTGCTCAGCCTATTTAATATTTTATTTCGAAAGAGTTTTGAAGAACGCCATTAAATCGCAAGGAAGTATTATGGTAGTTTTCGATTATAGTAGTTCTGTCGCGGCATGGGAAGGTGCAGTTGGCGCAAAAGGTTTCTTCATTATTTACTTCAAAGGACACGTTGGAAATGGTGTCTTTTAGGTCGAGAGCTGGAACTTCTACAATGAGTTTTTGTCCTGAGTCTCTTATTTCAGTATTTACCACAAGGGTTGCATACCAAAGGCTATCTGAATTGGCTAACCGATCGGTATACATATCAATGGTTTCGGAGTTTCGTGTGGTTCTGGTTACGGTATAATCTCGGTTTGCTTCAACAACAGTATGGTCGGAATCGTTTAAGTCGAGCAATATAGAAATGGTAGGTGGTCTGGAGTCTGGGCATTTTTTGTCATCACACGCACAACACCCGTGCATCATCCAACTTAGTAGCACAAATCCAATGAATAACAAAAGAAAACGACCTTTCATGGTTTGGTATTTATGCTGTAAATATACAGCACAGAGGCGCAGGGTTACAAACCCTGCGCAGCTTTGAGCTCTATCGTTTGAGCGGTAACACGCTACAGTGTAGCTCAGGGCTCCGCAGGATTTGCAATCCTGCGTAATGCCATCACAAATGTTTTAGCCTAATACGCACTACAAGCTACAACTCAGCATCGTAGTTAATGCCTTGTTTTTTGAGGCTGGCACGCACGCGAAATCCATACAAACACAGTACGCCAAAGCCAAGTAGTGGAACAATGTAAGAGCTTTGAATGCTGCTGGCATCCGCCAACAAGCCCTGCACGGGAGGAAGCACGGCACCGCCTAAAATCATCATAATAAGCAGCGAGCTTCCTTGGGTAGTGTACTTGCCCAAACCGGCAATAGACAATGAAAAAATGCAGGGCCAAAGTACCGAGCAAAACAATCCACCCGCTATAAAAAAGTACATGGCAGAGAGGCCATCAAGCACCAATCCACCCAACATACAGGCCATACCGCTTATTGTGAATAATATGGTGGTGCGTATGGGTTTGTTGCCAGAGAGGTAAAACATAAGGATGGCAAAAACCACAAAAGGCGAAAAACAAAGGAAATCGATAAGCGGACTGCCTTTTATCCAGTTTACCAGAACAATAAGACCATACGCCAAAAGCGGTACACCGGTTAGTAAAAAGTTGTAGGTGAGCTTGCTGAGGTTAAACACCGTAAGCGCTCCGGCCCAACGGCCTACCATAAGGCAACCCCAGTACAGTGAAATCAGATGGACCACATCTTGGGTGTTGAGCCCAGCAATTTGTTTGCCCAAGGCGGGTAAATTGCTTTGTATGGTTACCTCGGTACCCACGTAAAAGAATATGCCTACCATACCCCAAATAAGCTGTGGAAACTGAAGTGCACCCAGCCCTTTGGTGGTATCGGTTTCGGTTTTAATATCGGGAAGTTTGGAGTAGTAAATAAGGCCAGCAACCAGCACAAAAGCCACAGCAAGAATCGTGTAGGGTATGCGCACTTTGGTGATATCGAAGGATACGGCAGCATTGCTAACTATGACTCCAAAAATGGCGTAGCTCACCAGTAGCGGACCTATGGTGGTTCCCAGGGAGTTTACCGCTCCGGCCAGGTTGTTGCGGTGCGCTCCAGTGCTGGGGGAGCCGAGTGCAATAACAAAGGGATTGGCAACAATTTGCTGTAGTGCAAAGCCCAGGCCTACGACAAACAATCCACCCAACATAAGGGGGTAACTGGCTAAGTTGGCGGCTGGAATAAAGCAGGCCGAGCCGATGGCCGAAATAATGAGCCCCACGGACAAGCCTTTTTTGTAGCCCATTTTATTGAGGGGATCGCCTTGTGACTTGGACCAAACAAAATACACCAGGCTCCCAAAAAAGTAGGCGCCATAAAAGGCCAAGTCCACCAACTGCGATTGAAACTGGCTCAGCGAAAAATTGTCCTTAAAAATTCCAATGAGCACCGTGTTGGAGGCGGCTACAAATCCCCAAAAGAAGAAAACACTAATAAGGGTTGGAAGGGCGGTGTTGTTTTTAGGCATGGCCAATAATCGCAATTTTTCTCCGAATGACGCATCCACCCGAAACCAAATAAGTAGGCAGGAGCTACACGCGAATTATTACTTTAGCGGCTCTTAGCAACAGCATGAAACGAGTATTAATTACTGGAGCGGCAGGCTTCTTAGGATCGCACCTCTGCGATCGCTTTATCAACGAGGGATACGAGGTCTTGGGGATGGATAACCTCATTACGGGAAACCTGTCTAACATAGAGCACCTGTTTGGCGACAAGCACTTTACTTTTTACCACCACGATGTATCTAATTTTGTGCACGTGCCAGGTAAGCTAGATTACATCTTGCATTTTGCCTCGCCTGCCAGCCCTATTGATTACTTAAAAATACCCATACAAACCCTAAAGGTAGGGAGTTTGGGTACGCACAATTTGCTGGGCTTGGCCAAAGCTAAAGGGGCTCGTATTTTGGTGGCCTCTACCTCCGAGGTATATGGCGATCCAGAAGTTCACCCCCAAACGGAAGATTACTGGGGCAATGTAAACCCCATAGGTCCACGTGGAGTGTATGATGAAGCCAAGCGCTTTCAGGAGGCGATAACCATGGCATACAATCGTTTTCACGGTTTGGAAACCCGCATTGTGCGCATATTTAATACCTACGGCCCGCGCATGCGGTTGAACGATGGCCGTGTGTTGCCCGCTTTTATCGGTCAGGCTTTGCGTGGAGAGGACCTCACCGTTTTTGGTGATGGCTCGCAAACCCGCAGCTTTTGCTATGTAGACGATTTGGTGGAAGGCATTTATCGCTTGCTTTTGAGCGATTATGACTTGCCATGCAACGTGGGGAACCCCGATGAAATTACCATTAAAGAGTTTGCCGAGGAAATCATCAAACTTACCGGAACCGACCAGAAGGTGGTGTACAAAGAACTACCGAAAGACGATCCTACGCAGCGCCAACCCAATATTGATGTAGCCAAGAAAGAGCTGCGGTGGCAGCCAGAAATCAACCGAGCAGAGGGGTTAAAGATTACCTACGAGTACTTTAAAAACCTGCCCGAAGACGAGTGGTACAAGAAAGAACACGATTTTAAAGACTTTAATAAAAAGTAAGTGGAATACTTTGCACACGAAACCGCAGTAATTGACTCAGGTTGCCAAATAGGTGCTGGAACTAAAATTTGGCACTTTAGCCACATTATGCCCAACAGTGTGTTGGGCGAAAAGTGCAACTTGGGTCAGAATGTGGTGGTGTCGCCTGGCGTAAAGCTGGGCAACAATGTAAAGGTGCAAAACAATGTTTCCATCTACACGGGCGTTGTTTGCGAGGATGACGTTTTTCTGGGGCCATCCATGGTGTTTACCAACATTGTAAACCCGCGCAGTGCGGTGGTGCGCAAAGACCAATATGTGGAAACGCAGGTGCGAAAAGGAGCTTCCATTGGCGCTAACGCTACGGTAATTTGTGGCAACGAAATCGGAGCGTTTGCGCTTATAGGAGCGGGAGCGGTGATTACCAAACCCGTACCCGCTTATGCCTTAGTGGTGGGTAATCCAGCCAAGCAAATTGGGTGGATATCTGAGTACGGCCACCGCCTGGTTTTTGAGGAAGGAAAAGCCACTTGTCCTGAAAGCAAAGACACCTACGTGTTAGAAAACGGAAATGTGAAGAAGATTACTCATGAGTAAAGACATACACTTTGGAGTTATTGGTTGTGGCCATATTGGAAAGCGCCATGCCGAAATGATAACCCGACAAGCGGGCGCCAAGCTGGTAGCCTTGTGCGACATCCAACCGAAAGAAAATTTAGGAATAGAAAGCTACGAGGTACCCTTATACAAGGACCCCGAAGACATGCTGAAGCAGCACCCCGAACTGGACGTGGTGTGCATTTGTACACCCAACGGTTTGCATGCCGAGCAAGCCAATTTGGCCCTCGATTACAAAAAGCATGTGGTGGTAGAAAAGCCCATGGGTCTCTCCAAAGCCAACTGCGAGGAGCTTATTTTTAAAGCCTTGCGCGTACACAAGCAGGTGTTTTGTGTTATGCAAAACCGCTACTCGCCACCATCGGTGTGGATTAAAGACGTAATGGAGCAAGGTATTTTAGGCAACATCCACATGGTGCAGATCAACTGCTATTGGAATCGGGACGACCGCTACTACAAAAAAGGCGGTTGGAAAGGCGTGAAGGCCCTGGATGGCGGAACCTTGTTTACTCAGTTCTCGCACTTTATAGACATTATGTACTGGCTGTTTGGCGACATCCAAAACATCCACGCGAATTTCAAAGATTTTAAGCACCAGCACTCTACCGAGTTTGAGGATTCGGGCATGATACATTTTGAGTTTGTAAATGGCGGTATGGGCTGCTTTAACTTTTCTACGGCTGTGGCCCAGCAAAACTTTGAGTCTTCGCTTACTGTGGTAGGCGAAAAGGGCACCATAAAAATTGGCGGCCAATACATGAATGAGGTGGAGTATTGCAATATAGAGGGCTACGAAATGCCCGAGTTGCCCGAAGCCAATCCAGCCAATGACTATGGCGCGTATAAGGGTTCGGCAGCGAATCACAACTACATTTTTGAGAATGTGGTGGACACCCTCAACGGCAAAACCAACGCCACCACCAATGCCCTGGAGGGGTTAAAGGTTGTAGATATTATAGAACGCATGTACCAGGCGGGAAATCCCGTGAATAAATAAGATGGAAAAACAGATTTTTGATCGACTAAAAGATAAAGAGGCCAAACTCTCGGTTATTGGTTTGGGCTATGTAGGACTGCCTATTGCATTGGAGTTTGCCAAAGATTTCTCGGTTATCGGTTTCGATATCAATGAGAAGCGCGTGGGCATGATGCAAAACGGCATCGATCCCAGTCGCGAAATAGAAAAAGAAGCCTTTGAGCATAAGGACATTGTGTTTACGGCCGATATCGAGCAACTGCGCGAAGCCCATTTCCACATTGTGGCCGTTCCAACGCCCATCAACGAGCAAAAACTACCCGATTTGCGTCCCGTTATCGCGGCATCGCGCACGGTAGGTAAAGCCATTAAGAAAGGCGACTACGTGGTGTTTGAGTCTACCGTATATCCCGGCTGTACCGAGGAAGACTGCATCCCGGTGATTGAAGAAGAATCGGGACTCAAGTTTGGAGTAGATTTTAAGGTAGGATATTCCCCAGAGCGCATCAATCCAGGCGATAAAGTAAACACCCTGCGTACCATTAAGAAAATTGTTTCGGGGTCGGATGATGAGGCGCTAGACCAGGTAGCGAAGGTATACGAGCAAGTGGTGGATGCCGGAGTGCACCGAGCACCCACCTTAAAAGTAGCCGAGGCTGGAAAAATTATAGAAAACGTGCAGCGCGATTTAAACATCGCTTTGGTAAACGAGCTTTCCATCATATTCTCGCGCATGGGCATCAACACGCACGATGTGTTGGAAGCGGCAGGCACCAAGTGGAATTTCCACAAATACAGCCCCGGTTTGGTAGGTGGCCACTGCATTGGAGTAGATCCCTACTACCTTACCCACAAAGCTGCGCAACTGGGTTACCACGCTAAGGTGATCAACTCGGGCCGCTACGTAAACGACAGCATGGGCTTTTATGTGGGCAAGCAAACGGTAAAGAAGATTATTGCCAAAGGCAAAAACATACTGGGCAGTCGGGTACTCATTATGGGTGCCACGTTTAAGGAAGATGTAGCCGACATTCGCAACTCTAAAGTGGTGGATGTGTACAAAGAGCTGATTTCTTTTGGGGTGGAAGTTGATGTAGTGGATCCCCATGCCGATACCGAGGAAGTAAACCACGAGTACGGTTTTCACCTAACACCCGAAGCCAAAGGCCCCTACGATGCGGCTATCGTAACCATTGGCCACCAGGAATTTAAAGAACTGTCGGAAGACTATTTCCTAAGCCTAATGCCCAAAGACGGCATTTTGGTGGACATTAAAAGCGCCTTCCGTGGACGCATATTTACGAAACTCGATTATTGGACCTTGTAATGGAATTTAAAAAGCGAATTGTAGTAACTGGAGGAGCCGGTTTCATAGGCTCGCACGTGGTGCGCTTGCTGGTTACCAAGTATCCACAATACCACATATTAAATCTGGATGCCTTAACCTATGCGGGCAACCTAGAGAACTTGCGCGATGTAGAAAAAGCGCCCAATTACAGCTTCCACAAAGGAGATATTACCGACCTGGAATACTTGCAGGAGCTTTTTGAAAAAGAATCCGTTACCGATGTAATTCACCTGGCGGCCGAGAGTCATGTAGACCGCTCCATAACCGATCCATTGGTGTTTGTAAAAACCAATGTGTTGGGTACCGCCAATATCTTGCATGCTGCGCTAAAGTATTGGGAGGGCAACAAGCATCAAGGGCGTTTCTATCACGTATCTACCGATGAGGTATACGGCAGCCTGGGCAGCGAGGGTTTCTTTACCGAAACCACGCCTTACCAACCCAAAAGTCCGTATTCGGCATCCAAGGCCTCATCCGACCATTTTGTACGAGCCTACCAAAATACTTATGGCATGGATGTGGTTTTATCCAACTGCTCCAACAACTACGGTTCTTACCAGTTTCCAGAAAAGTTGATTCCATTGATGATCAACAACATCAAACACAAGAAGCCCCTGCCGGTATACGGGAAGGGCGAGAACGTGCGCGATTGGTTGTGGGTGGAAGACCATGCCCGCGCCATTGATGTGGTCTTTCATCAAGGAAAAACCGGAGAAACCTACAACATTGGCGGCCACAACGAGTGGAAGAACATTGATATCGTGCACCTATTGTGTGAAATCATGGACGAAGAGCTGGATAGAGAACAAGGCACTTCCAAGGAACTAATCACCTACGTTACCGATAGAGCAGGCCACGATTTTCGCTATGCCATCGATGCTTCCTACATAGAAAAAGAATTGGGCTGGAAACCCAGCATAACCTTTGAGGAAGGCATACGCCAAACCGTAAAATGGTACCTAAAGAATACCTATTGGTTGGACCAAGTAACCTCGGGTGCGTATAAAGAATACTACGAGAAGCAATACCAGAAATAAGCGGGAAACCGCTAGATTTTAAGGAAAGCACCTTCGCATGGAGGTGCTTTTTTTTGTGGCGTGTTTTCAGAGTGGATATCACCTCTATGGCAGCACGCTTAGTAGCGGAACTTTCTTGAAATAAAGCAAAACGATACCCCGAGGTTGAAAACCAGTTTTGAGGGCGTCCAACGTTCTACAACATCCACCAGGTTCTCGTTTTCGTCATACACTTCTTCACTATCTATATAATAGGGGAGGATGTGGTTTACGCCAAGACTTACATTGACTCCCGTTTGCTGCGTTAGGTTTGCCAGTCGAAACTGGATATTCGCCCCAATGGAGTGCATCATGTAGAAGTATTCTTCCCCTATGGCCTCCGAGTATAACAGGTTGTGCTTGGGAGCAAAAGCCAGGTAATCGCCAGCGCTGTAGTGGAGTTCTAGAGCGGTGCTTTCCCAGTGACGCGTAAAGTAGTACAGCAGTGCGCCCTGGTACCCAAAGACTCCGCCACCCAGGCTTACACCAAAATGCGGACTGATGCGCGTGGTGTGGGTAAGGCCCGCGTAGGTTAAGCCGCCTTCCTGAAATCCCACCGACCACTCCGATCGCCTGGCAATCCAACGAAACGCTGGTCCCCAATGGATCCAACTAGCAGCTCCCGGATAGACGAACATTGGATTCTGCATCTGCTGTAAGGACTCCATTTGCATCATGTGGATAGAATTGACACTAGCGGGAACCCCTTGGCCTTGGGTTTCCTGGGTTGTCATTAAACCCAATACAAAGACAGCAAGGATAAAGGGGCGTACATACTCCATGGGAAAAGGGTTTTGAGTAATTGTGATTTACTGCTGTTACAAAATATGAATTGTAAAAGTATGGAATAGGGGGAAATCGGACAGGTTTCAAGTCAAATTTCTGAGTTATCATCCACGCTTAGGCGAATATATTTTAGATTGCGCCAGATATAAAGCACAAAAGCATATCCGAATGAAGGAGATTTTAAATAGGTTTATAGCTCCCTTGTGTTTGATTTTTACAACACTATCGTGGGGAGTCGATCGCTATTATAGCAATGGAGAACAGGTGGTACTGGATTTGAAGACCTATTGTCAAGTTTTTGTTTTGCTGATGAGCCTGGCGTTGATGTTTTTTCCTGCCAAAAGGAGACCATTACGTTAGCACCTTAAAGGTTGATTGTAGTGAAGTGGTGAACTGAAAAAATGTGGCTGTGTGGGATTTGTAATCCCACGTACTGCGTTCGAAAGCGGTAGATGAAGTGGGAACTCCAATGAAAGTAAAAACGACCCTATGGTACGGTGTACTCACTGTTTCCTTGTTTGTGATGGGAATTATTCTCGAAGAGAATGATCTGATTCCTTGGAAGAACTACGATTACCAATTTTTGGACGATGTTGCCGCGTTGGATGTCTACATTCATGAAGAGTCTGAAGATCATGGTTTTGTGCTGCTCAACGACAGCATTATGGTTTATGGCGGTAATGCGCTCTTACAATCTTCGAACCCGCATAGCTGGGAGAAACTGAAAAGCAAGATGGATTATGTTTACGGTGTATCCAATAATGCCCCCACGTTTTTATTTCTAACTCCGCCATATCGTATTATAAAGCGAGCTGGCAGCCCGAATACCTTTACCGTTATTCAATACAAGGACACCTTACAGTTTGAACTGCGAAACGACTCTGGAGAAGAGTAGATCGAGATTATGATCAAGAAACTGTTTTCAAAGAAGGAGGTAACTCGTGTAGATATTATCCTATTAAGCTTGTATACCTTGGCATTATTGGGAGCTAGCTTAGTAGTAAAACTTTTCGGTGAGACCGATAAGGCAAGGGAGATTCTGTCTGCGTTTGCGGTTTGTACACCCTTCTTTTTGTATCTGTTTATGTATCAGTCATTAAGAAATTGGTATGTGTTTCTGTATATGTTGGTGCTTTGTTTGTATCAAATTGGATTGGGTTATTATTTAGAGGCAAACTATGATCTCCTTTCGCCCCGGGGTGTACATGCAGCCCATTACCTCAAGTTTAATGTTGTCTTCCTACTCCTATTTAATGGGCTTCGCTATGCTTCCTTACTACTGCAAAAAAAAGAGTTGGTAGCTCCGGTGTATGGAGGCTTCTCCCACAGCCTTTTTGATAACCGTAAAATAACGGTGGTAGATATGGTACTATATTTTGGTTACGTTTTTGTTTGGGCGTGTATTTCTTATTCTTAATCTGCGGTTGCTCCGCCGGATTTGCAATCCTGCGCCTCTTTCAAATGTAATGCGATGCTATGTTTTTATAGCTATGTTTAAGGAAAGAAAAAGCAAATGGTAAAAGGCAAGTATTCTTTGGTTTTTGCCTTCATGTTTTGCCTGTATGGGGGTAGCAGTTTGGCGCAAGAGCTGCAGGTAGATTTTAGCATTACAGTGCGCCAAGTGAAGCATTTGGGAGTGTCCTTCCTAGAAACACTCGACCCATTCCAAGAATACGCCATTCCTTTTTTACAGGTTACCGTAACCAACGCATATGCAGATACAGTGCAGTTCCAAACACGATACCTAGAAACCCCGTACTTGTTTTATTTTACGGGAGTTACTAAGATTTACTCCCATTCCTCACCAATTGATCTTACAACAGAGATAACCCAGGAATTTATTACGGATTCTATAGCTAGTATTGGAAATTCTCTTGTTGAAGCAGATACATTAAAAGTAGCGGTGTTCAATGAAGCCTCACAGCGAAAACTATTCCGGAATACATTCTATTCCATGATCACGCAAGCGCTGCTCTCGTATAACTTTCGCTCAGGAATAGCGGATAGTTTTAAGTTTATTTGGCCGCTGTCTGAGCCACGCAACATCATCCGCATTGAGCCGCAAACATCCTTTACGTTTTATTTTAATCTATTACCTTTTTTACTAAGCTCAACAAACCAATACGTGTCTTTTTCCGTGGGATCCAATAACCCTTTCAATGATTTTTCAGCTAGCCAAGAGACCGAGGTAGTTTTGGATGTGCTACCATATCGCAAAGCATTACTGGATTAGGATAGACTGGGGGTTATTTCTCGCACGGTTGGTTTTACTTCTGAGGATTATAGGGTGGAAGGAGCAGGAATAAACGATAATGATAACGATGGAATTTTTAGATGTTGCATGGCATGATTTGGAAGTTACCGGCATTCATATCGATAGAAGTAACCCCGGGTACAACGATAGCATGGTGTTTACACTCAAGGACCCAGATGAACGGCAAGGAAAGCTCTATTTCGAAAAGGTCTTTTGGGCCAATTTCAATATGAATTTTGGGATCGCGGCACTAGAGACCATACTAGAGGTGGCTGTCAGCAAGGATAGAAACAATAGGGAGATTCATGATCTTGTATCCAAAACGAAGGGCTGTCTAGATCCAAAGGGTTTGAAAATGTACACCTTGATTTTTAATAGCACAGCTAGTGAGTTGCGTATAATCTCCAAAAAGGCTTACGTACTCTTTGAGTAGTTTTTGGAAATAATGCTCCCTATATCGGCTCCGCAGGATTTGTAATCCTGCGCCTCTTTCTAATGTAATGCGGTGCCATGTTTTTATAGCTATGTTTAAGGAAAGAAAAAGCAAATGGTAAAAGGCACGTATTCCTTGGTTTTTGCCCTTATGTTTTGCCTGTATGGGGGTAACGGTTTGGCGCAAGAGCTTCAGGTAGATTTTAGCATTGAAGAGCGCAAAGTGAAGCATTTGGGATTGTCTTTCATAGAAACACTCGACCCATTCCAAGAATACGCCATTCCTTTTTTACAGGTTACCGTAACAAATCCATCTGCAGATTCAGCCTTCTTTTCTACGTTCTACTTAGAAACTCCATATCTATTCTATTTAACAGTTCCTGAAAGCATTAATGATGAAGAGTTAATTAATAAAACACCCATTACTCGCTCAATGGTGGCTGATTCTATTGGCTGGATAAAGGAACACACAAAGTCTGATACCATGAAAGTGGCAGTTTTTGATAAGGTCATGCAACGAAGGTTATTTCGTAAATCGTGGTATGCCACAGTAACCCAGGCATTGCTGAGCTATAATTTTCGCTCCGGATTTGTGGATAGCTTTGAGTTTATTTGGCCAATGCGTCAAGCGGTTCAAAAAGTCGGTTTAGCACCAAAACACACCTTTTCATTTCACTTCGATTTGACTCCATTTATTCTAAGTGCTACGCAGCAGTTTGTGTCTTTTTCCGTGGGATCCAATAACCCTTTCAATGATTTTTCAACCAGCCAAGAGACCGAGGTAGTTTTGGATGTGCTACCATATCGCAAAGCATTACTGGATTAGGATAGACTGGGGTTTCGTATTTTGTGTTTCATGTCAAAAGGTGAAATTGTATTGCTTTAAGAAAGAAATGTTGGTCACCGTGTTAAAATCCTATGCGCTATTATTTCTTGGCATCGTGATGTTACAGGCTTGTAGCCAGGGAAGGGAAACGGCTTCTTCAGCTATGGACGAAAGCTATGTGGATACAAGTTTTTTAGAATCTACTGTAAATCTTCGCTATGAGTTAGCGGACTGCGAGGTGAAAATTATGCTGGATAGTAACCTTGTTTTAGGGGTGAAGCGAGACAGTATTGTCGCTTATCACCATAAATTGCTAGAGGAATTGGGTTATGACGGGGCTCAAATAGATAAACTAGATCGCATCATTGATTTTTTTTCGTCCATCGATACGGTCACCATACAAGGGCCTCGCTATTTAGGTAGCATCATGGATGAAATAGAAACAATGGAAGCCCGAAGCAATTTTATTGCAGCTAACTTGGAGCTTTGCATGTATTATTACATTTCGTTTTATCTCTGTGATGCTTTGTCAACGGGCAGTGTTGCCGTTTCAAAAAACGGAACCCCGTTGCGTCATATCTTAAAATGGAAAAGGAGTGAGTCCTATGTACGCGATGGCCTAATTGAAGCGGGTTCAACCAATTTGGCTTACACCACGCCAGATAGTGTCAATCTGAAAAGTTGCCCGTATGTATCCTTTTAAGCCTCTGGGTTCAATACATGGTACGAGTCGTTTTTCACATCGGAACACTATTTTGATACGAGTTCATCAGCTATCAGTAAAAGCAAGTTTATTTTACCCTACCAATGAAGCATGAGATATTCACACAAGCCCCTATGCAGTCCAGTATTCCAGAGATTTTATTTGGAAATGGAAGTTGGGATGCTGGGGCCTTGTGGGTGCGATTTGAACCCGAAACCAATAACGAATGGATAGGCATATTTACTGGTGGGGTGACGGGTTTTAAAAATCAAAAAATACTTTTTCCCAACCCACAAACGATTTTGGTCCTCTTTAATGGAGCAATCTATATTTTGGATCAACAAGGTAGGGAGTTGTTTGAGTTGGAGATGAATGATGCATGGACGGACTTGTTGTTTCTAAAAGAGCGCGGGCTGTTTTGTGCAGTTTCTGATTTTGAAATAACGTTTTTCGATTTGGAAATAGAATTGGCCAGAATAAGAATTCCCTTTACCTCAGAGATGGTTGTCACATCGTATGATGCAGAGTTGTTGCATGGAAAGTATTCGGACGGTCTCGATTGGCGTCCTTTCCGCATCGATTTGGCAACCCTGAAACTGCTATTGTAGGTGGGAGATGTGATCCATGGTTGGAATCTTTTCGAATTACGTACCCGTCTGAATAGACGTTATCTGGTGAAAAAAATTGAGTGGAGCTATTTAAAGAAAATAAAGCGATTCGGGATTGGGGTACAGTATACCTGGGTTTAAAAAAGGAATGGCTTACCCCGAAAGAGGTAATAAGCTTTTGTGAAGCGGGAAGGATTGATTGCTCGGAGGAGCGGCTTGTTCAAATGCACATAGCTATATACGAATCTTTGTTCCAATTTCTAGAATTAATTAAGGAGTTCGTGTTCCAGGATACAGGGTATTCCATTGAGATTATGGAGGATAGTTTTCATCCAGATTTAATGAAAATCCCCAACGAACATTGGCTTTTCTGGGAGGCTGAAATGCTTTTACGTATCATGAATTCAAGTAAGGACAAAGAATTGAAATTGGAAAAAGTGGGTATGCTTCATTCTGAGTTCAATTACCCCAGTTCTTGGTTGCCCTTTCTACCAAATATGCCAGCACCTGATAATAACCCTGTTGGCATGGACGCTGTATACGATGCGTTTGAGCGGTATGTAAAGAAAATAGTAGCCCTCATATAAGTGCTCGCTATGGACGCGCTCTCGTCAATTTTCAGCTGGAATTGAAACTTGCGAATTCCCAACTGCTACTTCCAATACTATTCCCGAGCGGAATAATAATCGCATTCCATTTCCAGTATACAAAAGCAAAATCCCATTACCTTAGGGTAATGAATTACACCCTAAACCAGTTGCGCATTTTTCATAAGGTGGTAAAAACGCGCAGCATTACCAAGGCGGCCAACGAGCTGTTTATGACGCAGCCTGCGGTGTCGGTGCAGCTTAAAAAGTTTCAGGATCAATTTGATATCCCCCTAACCGAAATGAAGGGGCGCGGCATACAGATCACCGATTTTGGGATGGAAATCGCCCAGATTACCGAAAAAGCCCTCGACCAGCTCCTTAGCCTGCAATACAAAACCAAAGAGTATAAAGGCATTGTGGCGGGAAAACTGCGCATATCCTCAGCCTCTACGGGTAAGTATGTTATTCCGTATTTCCTCGCGGGTTTTCTAGAGCAGCATCCCGGCATTGATCTCACCCTGGATGTAAAAAACAAAACACAAGTGGTGCGGGCGCTAGAGAATAAGGAAATAGATTTTGCGGTAGTGTCTGTGCTGCCCGATAATGTAGCGGTAGAAGAAGAAATTCTAATTGACAACAAACTGTATTTGGTAAGTAAAAGTGCAGCCATGGTAGAGACCAAGCCCTTGATTTACCGAGAAAAGGGTTCGGCTACGCGACTGGAAATGGAGACTTATTTTAAAAACAAGCCCAGCCGAGAAATGGGGCGTCTGGAACTTACCTCCAACGAGGCCGTAAAGCAGGCCATTATTGCTGGGATGGGCAGTTCCATTTTACCGCTCATCGGTATGAAAAACGAGCTCCTTGATGGCGAGCTCCGCATTATTACCACGTCAGATTTGCCCATCATTACCAAGTGGCGCATCATTTGGCTCAAAGACAAGCAACTGCCGCCCTCTGCAGTAGCCTACCTCGACTTTATCCGAAAAACCAAAGAAGACATCCTCCACAACAACTTTGAGTGGTACTTGAAGTATGGGAAGTGATTTTGGTTCTTGTATTTAGCTGTTGCCCTTTATGTAGTATTAAATGATGCTGTATGCGTCCTTTTGTAACCATGGTTCGAAGAGGGCAGAAAAACCTCAAAAAAGCCTTAGTAAAACCATGATGCGACTAGCGGGGAGATCACAGAGTTGCTCTAGGATTTTTTAGGATTTTCAACCGAGTTGGCCCAAGCCTGGATACTTAAGTTACACGACAGCGCTAGGTTCAGCGCGGACGGGCCTTGTATTCTGTAGTGCAGATGAGTTGAAGAAGGGCTTAGAAAATCAAAAGAGCGACAGGGGAGCTCCTTTTAGATTTTCTTAGGCCTTCAAAAACGAGGCCAACGAAAGAATGCACAGCCCTAGCTTTTTTGCTTCGTTTTTTGGCAATGAAAAAAATGAAGGGAAGTCAAGAATTACCCTACTGGCAAGGGGAATCCGATCTACTTTGGTAACCTAGCTCATAAAAAAAAGCGAGGCTAAAAACCTCGCTTTTCTAAGTACCCGGGACGGGTCCCGATAGCTATCGGGATGAACCCGTACAGCTAAAGGCCACAGGATTTTGTGTTTCGCTTTGCGGTTAGCGGAGATATTCAAGCTGCACGGTTATACTTTAAAATGGTGGGAAGTGTTGGTAGCTCATACACAACCACAAATCAATTTAGTACGCAGCATAACTTTATTCAGATAAACGGGCTAACGATTAGTCAAGAAACACTGTCTAATTTAGATTCAAGAACGCTCAAAGAAGTCGAATCTGCAATGGCTACAGTTATAAAAAGGTCTTGACCGTGTGCTGTTCTAATTTTTTTGGATACTTATTAAACCCTCGTTTATCGAAAGGATATAGTTGCCTGATTTGATCCCCGACCATGAAATATAGCCTTCGGGCGTTGTTGTCCCTGCGATTACTAATTGGCCAGACACGAAGTAAATCGCGTAGTTGCAATTTGAACAACTAGTACTGAGTCTTTCTCCAACTGGATTTGGAAAAATTAGAGTTCTTTCCCTTTCCAAAGTACCTACACCCACAGTGGTGCTTTTTACACACCTTATTGGAAAACCTGTTCCATTTGGAGATGAAATAAGTTCGATAATATCACCATCATAAGGAACAAATAGACCATCTATAAAATTTGATCTGAGCACTCTGAAAATTCCATATTGCGTCTTAAACTCTCCAGTATCCGTTAAAGCCTTAAATCCAGTTACGGGGTGTCTGTATCCACTTGGTCTTAGATTGAATTGTAAGGTGTTCGTGCCACTATTCGGAAAGTACCAATAACCTGTTCCGTTATCCATGTCACCTGCTTCTTTAAAGTCTTTTCCTGCCGTGTCTCTATCAAATGGAAAAAAAGGCCAATCGTTGGTGATTTCTTCATAAGAGGGGATTTCCCATCCGATGGGGCATATCTTTTTTGACACAAGCGCACTTTCATTGATACTGTATAACTTCCCAGAAATACTATCCCAGAAGGAGTTATTATTTGGGTAGCACCAAGCGGGTGTTGCACCCTTATCTGCCCATTCCGCAGAATCGGATATTTGGATTATCGAAGTTCCATCGTTGAACTTCGTAACTCTGAGATTTTGCGCCATCCATTCTTGTCCATAAATTATCACGGTTTCGTAAAAATTCCCATCTACATCTGTAACTCCATTTCCAGGTTGTTGGGCGCGACAAATACTGCCAATCATAAAAACGCACAAAACAATTAATAACCTCATGAACATTCATTTTGATATGGTAAAACTAGGTCTTTAGATATCTTTAATGAAAATTATTTGGTTACAAGCAATAAACACCTTTTACACAATGCCTTCAAAAACAACTGACTCTGTGCAAGTAGTGCACTATACAGTTGAGAAATATGACACAATGGTTATGTTCTCAGGTACGGTTTAAATGGCAGAGTATATCGATATAAAGCCTGATTTGGTTAATGTCTATAAAAGGGTATTGGATGAGCAAACTGGCTACTATAATTCTCTTATAGCTGTTGTTATTTTCATCTCTTTGCTCATAGCAGGACTAAATATTTTCACGTTTCGCCAAATATTCAAGAAGGACGCAAAGGATATTACTGATGGTTTAATTAAGAAGAATAAAAAATCTTTTAATAAAAAGTTGTAAATAATAGAGCAGAGGAATAGGGAACAGCAAAGGGGTTTCTTGGATCTGGAAATTAGTACAATGCTTACCGCGGCTTATGCTGCATATGTTGGGTTTTATGGCTCAAATATTCCAGTAATTGTGTGGCTTATGAAGGCAGTTGTGAAACTAGCTGAGAAACTAAATTCCTTGGGTCAAATGATTTGGATGCTACTGCTACACTAAAGGTGTTTGTTTTAACGGTAGAAAGGCTTGAGAAAGCACTGAAGGAGATTACAGAACGAAAAAAAGAAGATATAGAGGAAATTGTCACCCAAGTTTTGATGAAAAGTTATTTTAAGGAGGATTTTGAAGGGCACATCCAGTTAGCTGAGGTCGATACCTTTATTACTTCAAAGTCTGCCGAGCTCGCAAATAATTTGAAAGAGTTGTATGAACGGTACTATATCGTTATTGCTTAAAACAAAAAAAGCCTCATAATCAAATGATTACGAGGCTTTCTAAGTACCCGGGACGGGACTTGAACCCGTACAGCCAAAGGCCACAGGATTTTAAGTCCTGCGTGTCTACCAATTCCACCACCCGGGCGGATACTTCAAAAAACCTGGGCGTGTCTACCTCCCGATAGCTATCGGGATCCACCACCCGGGCGGATACTTCAAAAAGCCTGGGCGTGTCTACCTCCCGATAGTTATCGGGATCCACCACCCGGGCGGATACTTCAAAAAAACCTGGGCGTGTCTACCTCCCGATAGCTATCGGGATCCACCACCCGGGCAGATACTTCAAAAAGCCTGGGCGTGTCTACCTCCCGATAGCTATCGGGATCCACCACCCGGTCGGATGTTTCTTAAAGCGTTGGAGCGTGTGACCTTCGGACTTTAAGAAAAAAATGCCCTTCCAGTGGAAGGGCAGTGGAGCGAGAAACGGGATTCGAACCCGCGACCCCGACCTTGGCAAGGTCGTGCTCTACCAGCTGAG
>CAZVJF010000018.1:0-31411 GCA_964627445.1 uncultured Flavobacteriales bacterium
ATAAACAGGTGATTTCTCACGTTGGGATCTCCTGCTTTGCTTATGCGGGTTTTGCTACGTATGCTGCTTCCTGAGCGCCTTTCCACAGGGGCTAAACCCATGTATGCAATCACCTGACTTGCGCTGCTAAACATGCTAAATCCGCCCGTATACGCCATTAAAATAGTAGCTGTCTTTTTACCTATCCCAGGGATACTTTGCAATTGCGATAACATCTCGGATTCTTCCTCCTTTAACAGCTCTACCAACGCGGCTTCTAAGGCCTGTATCTCTTTTGTTATGTTTCGTATTTGACGCTTTAAACTCCGTAGCAGTGCGACACTGCCTTTTTTGTGCTCTAAACTGTGACACTTGTTTTTTAGCGCTGTTTGCTGCTTAAACAACAGCTGAATACCGCTCAATATTTCCTTACTCTCCCGATAGGCTGGAGATTCTGGATGCCACTGCTGCAAGCCGCTTGACCCCTCGTAACACCCATAGCGATGTACCATCTGTGCATCGCTCTTATCCGTCTTGTTGCGTTGGAGCTGCATCTGGATAAAGCGCTTTACCTGTAACGGATTTACAACACTTACCAAAAGGTCTTTTTCAAATAGGGCTTGTGCTAAATGCTGATGATAGCTCCCTGTAGCTTCCATTACCGTCCATTCGGATGTACCTAGCGTTGCTACAAACTTCTTAATTCCCTCGGTGGTATTGGAGTACTGAGCGTGGCCCTGCTGTGGGTGGTACACATCAAAGACGTCTTTGGAGACGTCAATTCCAACATAATTCATACCTTGTTGCATAGCTTAAGTTTTGGAAAGAACAACTACCGGATACAGCAACCTAAAAACAGGCTTTATGCCCAATGATCTGATCGTATTGGGTAGGAAAAAGAACGGGGATTTTCATTGTTGACGCAGTCGTTTTTGCTGCTGTGGCTATAATAACCTTACTCCGTTCTTTTGTTCTTTCTGTTTGTTTTAAATGTAATACTTTGCAAGCTTAGGATGGCTATAAATAATGCGGGGCAGTCGGTTAAGAACACATTTTCGCGCTTGCTTCCGCCTCCCCTTTTATTCTAAGTGGATTTAGTAATTTACCACACAAATAAAAGCCTCTACTAAACGTGTTGCCAGAACTAACCATTGTAGCTCTAAAGCCGCACTATTCATAGCCTGGACGTTGTGCTTAATTAGAATATGAACGATAGCATCGAAATAAAATCGAACAAGGCTTTTAACTATCTAAATAATAACCCTTGGACATTGGTTCTTGGAGCAGGTATTTGTAAAAACATTCTACCTGACTGGATGGACTTGACTTTAGGTGTAGTTAACGAAACATTTAATTTTTCGTGGGATTGGAAAGAATTTAAAGCCAAATCAGATGATGTTGGTTTTAGTTTAGATAGTTGGCTACAAGCTGCACTTAATAAGTACATCCAAGATGGGAAAAGCGTAGATGATTTCAACCTACTTCTTGAGAAACACTTATATGGTGATTTCTTGAAGAAAGCCCAAACCTTTGGAGTTGAAGAAGCTATTAAGGTTATGATTCATAATCCACATTGGTTAAAGCAAGATGAATTACTCAAAGTGATTGATTTTTTTGAAACCCATTTTCCAAATTGCACATTACTACAACTGGTTAACGCTCTTTTGGATTCTGACCCCAAAATCTATAGGCCCGAGTCGATTATTACTTTTAATGCAGACCCTCTCCTGCATTCACTTCTAATTGTTTATGGCGTTAAATTACATCATGAGAAAACAGGAGAATATAACTTTCCAATTGAGGATTATGTTAGAGTAACAAGACCATTTGAATCAGGAGACAAGAAAATACCCATACTACACCTCCATGGTGCAATCTATCCCCAATTCCCATCCAAAAGAAAACTTAAGACAGACTCAAGAGATAATTTGATTTTTTCAGAGGTCTCATACACACGAACGGCTGGTATTATGAACAGCTGGGCTCAAAATGTTTTCTCCTACAAATCCACACATAACCGAATGGTCTTTTTAGGATTATCTATGTCAGATCCGAATATTAGAAGATGGTTAAGCTGGAGTGCAGAAAATATTAATACTCAGCTTGAAGTATTCACTGGTGCATCTAATTCTGTAGTAAAGCATCTTTGGATAAAACCAAAGTCAAAGGACAAAAAATTAAATGATTTCTATTCCTACTCTCTAATCCATTTATCTACAAAACCAGGGTGGATAGACAATTGGGAGGATGTGAACAAAGGATTACTAAACTTAATGGGGAAAAAATAACTAAGCACAACAATACCTATACGCAATGCCCTACGGGACACTGCGACTAGCCAAACCGTTGGTCACAATTTGAAAAATGAAACAAACTCTGTTGACCATATTCATTTGGACGATAGTCTTTAGTTGTACTTCCAATCAGACGACTGAAAAAGAGCATTTGACCGAGCGGTACATAGAGCAAGAATCCCCATTCACTGACCTATTCTATTACAGAATAAAGGACAATCAATGGATTCGACAGCCTGACAACATAATGACGGTTCACGAGACTTTTAAAAAAGGCTTTTACGAAATGTATTTGACACCAGAGATTCTCGACCAAAAACCTTTTGTAAATGGAGACTTGTACTACAACGTGACATTAAGAACAAAAATTGACTCTCTAGTCGAAACATACTCGGACTATCAGTCTGCCAGCAAATTTTACCGAGAGTTTTGGATGCGAAGGAAAAAGGAAAAAAATGACTCAACAGTTTTCCTTGTATTGACAGAAGTTCAGCAGATCATCAATGGAGACAGCGTTGAAGTTCGAAAAGAAATGGTCAATCAAGAGTTCAGGACAATGATTGAGATTGTAACTGATTGGCAAAATGGGTTGGATAACAGAATTGCACTTTCACACTTCGACTTTCTCCAAAAAGAAAAAATGCACCAATCGGCTTATAACTTGCTATATGAGAACTTCTTCTATTCTGATCTGGACTTGAAAAAGGACTCATTGAAAAAGACTTTAACGACAGAAAAAGTCTCTCTTGACACGATCGAACAAAGAGACGTATTCATTACTGATAACACGAAATAAAAAAAAACTGTGGCCAATCGAGTAGACGGCCCCGCCAGAACTAACTGACGGGGTGCGCCTCTCACACCACCCAGCATACGGGCCTCGTACTGGGCGGTTCGCTGTATTAGAACTTTACTTGTTGGTAGTACGTCATCATGCTTTGGTAGCCTATGCGTTTGAGAACGCGTTGGGTAATGGTAGTGCGCAGCATAGGGCTTTGGGCTACTGCCCAGCCACCCATTCGGGTTCTACTCCACGCATACGCTTTGCCTTGGGCTACTCCCAAACGTATCAGGTTTTTACGCTTGCGCTCGGGCTTCTTCCAATGGTGCCATATACAATACCGCAGGCGGTTGCGTAGCCACTCGTCTACCGCTTTCAGTTTGGATTGTATACTTCCTAAACGGAAGTTGTTTATCCAACCTTGGTAGATGCTTTGTAGTACTTTTAAACGCGCTCGCAGCGCATACGGCTTTGTTTTCTTGGTGGCTGCCTTTAGCTTGCGCTTTAGCTGTTGCCACGCAGCTTTTGCTACTACCAATTGGTATTGCCCTTTGCTCCCTTTCTGGTAATTAGATGCAAAACCGTAACCCAATACCGTAAATGTGGTGGGTCTTCGTATTCCGCTCTTGCTGCGGTTAATGGGTAAACACAGCCGCTCTTTTAGAAAGAGGTAAACCGCGTTGCCTATCTCCTTAGCTTCGGCTTTCGATTTTGTGTAAATGCTAAAATCGTCCGCATAGCGGATGAATTTGCATCCTTTACCTTTTAGGTATTTATCCAACTGGTCTAGCAATATGTTAGACAACAGCGGACTTAAAGGGCTACCCTGTGGCAGGCCTTTTCTGCGCTTGTGCAGCTTCCCCTTCTTTTCCATAGGCGCACGTAACCATTTACGGATTAGCCGTAAAGTAGTGCGGCATTTTACCTTGTGGTATATTAACTGCAGTAGCTTGTAGTGGGGTACTTCGTCAAAGAAGCCCTGCAAGTCGATGTCTACAATGTCTTGGTATCCGTTATTGATATACTTCTGACTTTGTAATACCGCTTGTTGTAGGTTCTTTTTCGGACGGAAGCCATAGCTCTCTTCTGCGAAGTCTAACTCGAAGTAAACCGCTAGTTGCTGGCTTACCGCTTGTTGTAACCAACGGTCTACTACTGTTGGGATACCCAAGGTACGGGTCTTTCCGTTTGATTTGGGGATAGACACCCCTTTGATGGCACTTGCCTGATAGCTTCCGTTGATGATACTACTTACTACCTCAGCACGGTTTTGGTCTATGTAAGACCTAAGCTTAGAGGTAGGCATCCCATCTACGCCAGCAGCGCCCTGGTTTGCAATAACCCGATTACGGGCTAGGCTTAGGTTGCTGGCTGTAACTACTTTTGCTATCATTTCATGCTTCTGTTCTCGTCCTTCTAAGTTGTGGCTATGTGGGTAAAACCCACATTCCATAACGAATCCAGACACAATACAACGTTCAGTCCTTCCCTGCTGCTGTGAGGCCTCCTGTGTAGGAATGAGCTACACACGCTCGTTTCTTACAGGTACTATGACCTCGGCTGACTTCCTAACCGCTAAAGCAGTTAGGATCTCCCTGGAGCCTGTCCCGCGCTTAGCCGGGATAAGGTGAATATCCTTGTGTCTATAGCTGCCACATCTACATAAATAGGTCTTGGTATTCTTTGGGCTTCACAATGATGTGCTTGTTCACCCTCCTATTTATGCCTCCGTATGTGGTTCCTGTTCGTCAGTACAGACACCGCAGTCTGGCTTACTTCAGTCCTAACTTTACAGTTAGCAACCTTGCCACTTGCTTAGCTTCGGGACACGACTCCCGCGCTTGAGGGACTTACACCCCTTGGAACACTCATATTCATGAGCTATATTCACCATTCAAGGCACACTCAAAACCTATACGCAATGCCCTCCGGGACACTGCGCATAGCCAAACCGTTAGCGCACCTCTAAAACATCCTTTTCGTTTATTTCACTTGTTTCGTTTATTTCGTTTACGTATATTTGATTAATCAAAAAGGAGAAACATGAAAACAATATTGAAAAGAACATCTGGAGACGATCAAAGAATTGCTCTAGGATCGATGACAAGACTCAAAGGAGTTTCGAGTAAACTGCGCACTGTTTCAACTCCTGGTGTTAAGATTAAAATTCAAGAAACTGGAGAATTCATCACCATTCCTAAAAAGGCTCTTTCCTTACTCATAACGATCTTGTCTAATATGTCAGAAGGAAAGTCAATAACAATCATTCCCACAGATTCTGAGGTGAGTACTCAACAAGCGGCAGATATGCTGAATGTATCAAGACCTCATTTGGTTAAGTTGCTGGAGGACAACACTATTCCTTTTAAGAAAGTCGGTAGTCATAGAAGAATCTTGCTAAGAGATTTAGTCGCCTATGAGAAAAGTCTTCAAAGAACTAGAGAAGAGAAATTGAAATTTCTTTCGGAACAAGCACAAGATTTGAATCTTGGTTACGAATGATTTACTCGTCAAATTTCATAGCTATACTTGATGCTTGTGTACTCTACCCTGCCCCTGTAAGGGACTTACTACTCTCCTTGGCTGACAATGGACTCTATAAACCAAAATGGTCAGAAAAAATTCAGGATGAATGGTCTCGAAACTTACTGCTAAATCGACCAGACTTAAACAAAGGGCAATTACAGCTAACTATAGAGGCGATGAATGACGCCTTTCCTGACTCCAATGTAGAAAAGTTTGACTCTCTTATATCCGGCATCAATTTACCAGATCCAAACGACCGTCATGTTGTAGCAGCTGCAATTAGGTCAAAGGCGGATGTAATAGTGACATATAACCTAAAGGACTTTCCTAGATCAATTGAAAACGAATACGATATTGAAATTCAGCATCCAGACGAATTCTTGTGCAATGTTTATGATCTGCATCCTGAAAAAGCGAAAGAAGCCTTTGCTAAAATGGTCAAAAGACTAAAGAAACCGCCAAAATCACAATCTCAAGTTCTCGAGACACTTTCAAAATCTGATCTGAAAAGAATAATTGAAAAATTAAAAGAAGTGCGCTAATCGAGTAGACGACCCCGCAAGAACTACCTGACGGGGTGTGCCTACTGACGCAGCGGTCAGCATTTACAATCTCACACCACTATACGTAAGGGTCTCGTATACAGCGGTTCGTAAAGCATAGAGTATTCCCTCTTTACACCGAAAACCCTTTTCCGCTTATTCTAAGCATAGGCTATACAAATATTCCTATGCGAATTTTCACTTCACAATACGTTCAGTCCTTCCCTGCTGCTTTTTATGCCTCGTTTATCCTTAACAAGGTAATTCATTTGATGCTTTATAGTAACTTCGGTAAACATACGAACCGAGACGTTGCCACCAAGTAAATTACCACCACTAAATCCTACATTTGGGGTATGAATGAAAAGGACCCAATAATTTCGGATTATCACCATTGGATAAAGTCGCTTAAAAGCACCATTCGTTCTGCGAAAACCAAAGTGGCGTTATCGGTTAACAAACAATTGATAGAGCTATACTGGCACATTGGAAAAGAAATTGCAGTAAAAATTAATTCGGCTAAATGGGGTTCTGGCGTTATAAATGATATTGCAACAGACCTAAAACATGAATTCCCTGATATGAAAGGGTTTTCTAGGCGTAACTTATATGCCATTAAGCAATGGTACACTTTCTACAGCGGCAAATTTGAATTTGTGCCACAGGCTGTGGCACAATTACCTTGGGGCCACAATAGGCTAATTATTTCCAAAACTAAAGACATTGAAGAAGCTCTGTTTTATTGCCAAGAAAGCTTCAGTAATTCATGGAATAGAGACACTCTCGAAGCGCAAATTGATTCTAATCTAAAAGCCCGAATAGGTAGTAAATCAAATAACTTTGACAGTACTTTACCAAGCACCCAATCTAAAAACGCTCAATTAGCGCTTAAAGATCCTTACAACTTTGATTTTCTTGGGCTTGAGGAAGACGCTCAGGAAAGAGAGCTAGAAAGCGAAATAATCAAGAACATAACAGATTTTCTTTTAGAACTTGGTAAGGGGTTTGCTTTCGTTGGACGACAGTATAAAATTGAAATAAGCGAAAACGACTACTTCATCGATTTGCTCTTTTATCATTTAGAGTTAAGGTCGTATGTAGTTGTTGAACTGAAATCAGGAAGGTTTAAACCAGAATACGCCGGTAAACTCAATTTCTATCTTTCCGCAGTCGACTCGCAACTTAAAAAAGACTCTGATAACCAAACCATTGGGATTTTGCTGTGTAAAAAGAAGGACAAAATTGAGGCAGAGTACGCTTTACGAGATATAAGCAAACCGATGGGAATTAGTGAATATAAATTGTCTGACGCAATACCTGAAAATCTTAAGACCAATCTTCCTACGATTGAACAACTAGAAAATGATCTTGAGGAGAAAATAACTGGTGCCAACAATGATCTGAGCTGAAATCCAAGCTTTGAACTCATTTTTAACATTTCATAGATAGTACTTTTCTAGGCACGTAATTCGGGTCGTACATCATGCCGCTTTGGGCTATGGCAAAAGCCTGTTTCAGGAGCTTGTTGCAGACCGCAATTAAGGCTAGTTTTTTGCTCGCTTAAGGTTTCTAGTCGCAGGATTGCAAATCCTGCGTAGCAGCAAACCACAAGCTGGCTTCTGTTGATGCTGCTCCGGCCATGGTTACGCAAGAGCAGAAAATCAGCATTCCCACCATCCCCCCACTCCAATTCCGTAACAATACCTACTTTCACCAAAAAATGACTGACAGTCAACTTTATGGAAGGATTCCACTTTAGCTACCCCATACAACTGCGTTGGAGCGACTTAGACCCGCTCGGCCACGTAAACAACGCCACCTTTGTTACCTACTTTGAAATAGCCCGTGGGCGTTTTATGCTACACGTATGTCCGCATTGGGATTGGCGCAAAGACATGTTTCTTATTGGCAACGTTACGGTAGATTTCACCAAAGAACTTACCCTCCATTCTCCCAACACCCAAGTGCACATGCGCACCTCCAAACTAGGCACCAAAAGCTTTGTGTTGGAGTATGTGATTACCTCGGGTGAAGCCGGAAAAGAAACCGTACACGCCAAAGGCAGCACCACGCAAATTATGTTCGATATGCAATCGCGCCAAACCATCGCAATACCCGAAGACACACGCTCTTGCTTGCAAGAGTTTGATAAGCTACCCGCTTAAAGTCCTGCGTACAATACCCGAAAACGTTGCGCCAACGCTTGCGTTATGGTATTGTTTTTCTTGGGAATGAGATACTTAGACCATGCCGTTTGCGGTACATCGTTGGGTACAAAACCAAAACCGCGGTACAAACCCTTTTCATAGTACACTACGGCTTGCTCTTTGGGCGTACGTCCATCTAGGGTAAGATAGCGGGTTTCATCTTCGCTGCGTACACTAGCAAGCGCATCCGCAACGTTTTGGTTGTAGGCCTCGGTATTGGATGCAGCGCAGCTACCTTCCTCACAGCGCGTGCAATATACACTGGTCGAAGCTTCGCCCTCGCTTTGTATGCCTGCATAGTGCGGACAGAGGTCAAAATCTTCGCACAAATCCCACAAAAAGCGGTGCGCCTCACTGGCATTCTGAAAGTAATACCACGCAGGCAATTGCGCATTCATTTTGCACACGGCCAACTGCTGTATGCCTCGCTGGTTGGTATAACTGGTAAGCTGCAGCAGCTTATCACTTTTTTTCTGTGCACTGTTAAACCGCGGATAATGCTGCCGTATCAAGTCGGCCTCCATTAAAAGGGCAACCCACTCATGCCCGGTTTTGTGGTAGTCGATATCGGCTATTTGCAGCAGCATGTTGCGGCTTTTAATCGTTTTGCTGTAAAAGTGACTCCAAACCCGTTTGCGTATGCTTTTGGCCTTGCCCACATAAATTACCTTGCCGTAGCTGTCCTTAAACACGTACACTCCAGTGCTGTCGGGCAGTTGGGTTACTTTCTTTTTGGGCAGGTTGGGTGGAAGTGTGGCCTCGCGACTGTTGCCTTTGAGTTGTTGTTGAAGCTGCTTTTGGTCGCTATCGTTTTCCAGGCATTGCATTAGCAAAGCCACAGTAGCTTGGGTATCGCCCTCGGCACGGTGGCGATTTTGGATGGATATGCCTCTATCGCGGCAGATATTGCCCAATCCATACGATTTATACCCCGGAAAAACAGCCCTCGCATAGCGCACGGTACAAAGCTTTTTTCTATCGAAGGTGCGGCCCATGCGCTGGAAAGCGCGTTGTATGATGCCGTAATCAAAATGCACGCTGTGCGCCACAAAAATGCAGTCTTCCGTTAGCTGGTCTACCGTATCTGCAATATCCTCAAAGCGCGGAGCATCGCGCACCATGGCGGCTGTAATCCCCGTTAATTGGGTAATGTGGGGTGGAATAAAAGTGTCTGGATTCACGAGTGTACTGTACCGTTCGGTAACGCTTCCCTCCTCCAGCACATAAATGGCTATTTCGGTAATTTTATTGGCTACACCAGAAAACCCCGATGTTTCTATATCTACCACTGCAAATTTCATGGGCCAAGCTTAGGCTAACAGAACGTAATCTATTTGTGGTGGGTTGGGTATGTTTCACAATCTGGTTTATAAATAACACGAGAAATCCATAGACCACTACTGATATCGTGGCTTTTTTGTTTGCTACCTGACCTGCCTGACTGCGGAATTCTGCCGAGAATCCCGCACCCTTCTACTCCTTTATCCTGCCAAACCACACAATCATCATGGCCCCCGTTCCAAACATAATGAGGCTGTAGATAGCAGGAGGAATGCTCATGGCATTATTCCCCAAGGTAGCCAGCGTAATGAAGAGCGCCAGTGTACCGTTTTGTATACCGCTTTCTATGGCTATGGTTATTTGCTGGGCTAGTTGTAGGCGGAAGGCTTTGGCCATGGCAAAGCCAATAACCATAGATGCCACATTGAGCACCAAGGTACTGGGTCCTGCCATCATTAAAGAATCTCCGAGGGTATCTTTTTCATTGAGGATGGCGCCTATAATTACAACAATTAAAATTAAAGCCGAGGCCGTTTTAACTGGCCGCTCCATGCGGTTGGCAAAAGCAATGCGCGCTTTGCGTATCCACATTCCCAACGATATGGGAATGAGGGTCAACGCAGCTACCTGTCCCAAAATAGTACCAGCCACGTTTACCGTTTGGTTCTCTTCCATAAAATACCCAATAGAAAAGCTAATAATGAGTGGAATGGTAACGATGGTAAGAAAGCTGTTGACGGCCGTTAAAGACACACTCAGGGCCGTATCACCTTTGGCCAGATGACTTAGGAGATTGCTAGTTACTCCTCCTGGACAAGCCGCTAGCACCATAATACCCACTTGAAACTCGGGCGACATGCTAAAGGCATTGGCGATAATAAAACCCAAAAGGGGTAGGATTATCATTTGGTTTAGCAGACCAATGGTAATGGCCTTGGGCGATTTAAAGATGTTTTTAAAATCTTGCAGAGTCAACGAGAGCCCCATGCCCAGCATTACTATGCCCAAGGCAATGGGCAGAAAAACAGTTTTAATCAAATTGGCATCCATAGGGGTAGCGCTTGTGTTTGGAAGGGTAAGATATAGCATTCCTGTTTTGATTGAGAATCCTGACGGTTGTTATTTCTCCTCCATTCCTGCAAAAAACTAAATTGGCGGCATGAAAAATCTTTACCTACTGGCTGTGTGCATGGTGCTTTCCTGGAGCGCTGTGGCCCAGTCCATCAATACCGATTCGCTATACCTAAGACAAAACTACGATCAGGTAGAACACCGCATTCCTATGCGCGATGGAAAAACACTGTACACGCTGTTTTACATCCCCAAAGACAAAAGCCAGGACTATCCCATTTTACTCAACAGGACCTGTTACAATGCCTCGCGTAAGAAAAACTGGAAACTGGGCAGCCACCCCTCTCCTTTTTTGGTGCAGGATGGATATATTTTTGCCTTCCAGGACGTCCGTGGGCGCTACCAAAGCGAGGGCTCCTGGACCAACATGACGCCCAACATTCCGGGTAACGACCTGAAAAACAAAAAAGCCATAGACGAAAGCTCAGATACCTACGATGCTGTGGAGTGGATGATAAACAACATTCCCAACAACAACGGAAAAGTAGGCCAATACGGCATTTCCTACCCCGGTTTTTACACTGCTGCTGCCCTACCCGATGCGCATCCTGCCTTGGTAGCTTCTTCGCCCCAAGCCCCCATTGGCGACTTTTTCTTCGATGATTTTCACCACATGGGCGCATACACCCAAAGCTACACCCTGGCTTTTCCCGTTTTCGGTTACGACAAACCCGGCTTGGTAGACACCTCTTGGTACACCCCAGCGTTTGACCGCTTTGATTCTTTGCCGACCAACGATGCCTACGAGCTATACCTCAAGTTAGGTCCCCTAAAAAACACCACCAAACAGTTGCACCACGACAACTTCTTTTGGCAGGAAATGGTAGACCACCCCAACTACGATGAATTTTGGCAAAAACGCGCCATCCTACCCCACCTAAAAAACATAGACCACGCAGTAATGACCGTGGGTGGATGGTTTGATGCCGAAGACCTTTATGGCCCACTCAACATTTACAAAACGGTAGAACGCACCAGCCCAAAAGCCAATAATACCATTGTAATGGGACCCTGGGGCCATGGCGACTGGGCGCGTCAAGTGAGCCCGTACTACCACAACCACATTTACTTTGGCGATAGCCTTTCTACCCAATATTTGCGCGACATAGAAGCGCCCTTTTTTGCGCATCATTTAAAAGGTGCTCCCCAACCCAAGCGCCCCGAGGCTTACATGTTTGATACCGGCCTTAAAACCTGGAAAAGCTTTAACCAATGGCCGCCTGAAGACATTGCACCCGTAAGCCTTGGATTTGCGAAAAACGGCAAATTACTCCTCAACAAAAAAGGATCGGAAACCGTGCGTTTTGAATACACCAGCGACCCCAACAAGCCCGTACCCCATCGCTCGCAGCCCACTCCCGTTACTTTTACGCCCAGAGCGTACATGACAGACGACCAGCGCCATGCAGCACGCAGACCCGATGTGCTGACCTTTACCAGCGAGGTGCTGGAAGACAAGCTCACCCTGGCCGGAGAAATACTAGCCAAGCTGCAAGTAGCCCTTTCTACCACAGATGCCGATTTTGTAGTAAAACTCATTGACGTGTACCCCGATACCGTGCCACAAGACCCCAACTTGCCCGAGAATATTGTTTTAGGTGGATACCAGCAATTGGTGCGTGCCGAGGTTTTTCGCGGACGCTTTAGAAACAGCTTTGAGAAACCCGAGCCCTTTACACCCGGAGAGGCCACTGAAGTGGAATTCCCGCTGCAAGATGTGCTGCACACCTTTAAGGAAGGACACCGGGTGATGATACAAATTCACAGTACCTGGTTTCCCTATATAGACCGCAATCCCCAGAAATACGTGGAGAACATTTACAAAGCCAATGCGGAGGATTTTGTAAAATCTAACATCACCGTTTTTGGAAACTCTAGTGTTGCTGTAGGGAAAAACCTAAAGGCTGAAGGAATAGCGAAATAGCGCCCTTTCCTGCTTTACAGACTCAGCTTTTCTCCGTCTTTAGGTGTTAACACCGTTATGCCCGCTTGCTTACTCGCCTGCGTTAAGCTACCTCGGGTAACCTTGCAGTGGTCCAAGGCTTCCATATGCGTAGCGACTATCGTAGCTTTTTTGGCCTGTTTACCTACGGCTACGGTTTCGGCCTCGTCCATTAATATGCGCAAGCCGCTAAGCACCGCTCCACCCGAGTTGGTTACAATAATATCGGGTTGGTATTGGGCAATTTGCGCTTTTACGGTATCGTCCAACACACAGTCTCCCACCAAGTAAACGGTAGGATGCTGGGGCGCTTGCAGCACAAACCCCGAAACCTGACCTAAAGCTTCTGCCATTTTAGGGTCGTGGGCGTGTTTGCCCGTGGTGCGGTGTATGGTGATGTCGCCAAAACGCGCACTATCAGCCACCGAGCTAACGGACGTAAAGCCCGTCTCACTAACCATAGCCGCATCGCTGGGTTGAACGAAAATGGGCAGCGCTTTATCTAAAGTATCTTTTGCTACGCCGTCAAAATGGTCCAGATGGGGGTGCGTTAACAGCACCGCATCTACATCCTGGGTAACCGCTTCCAGCGCTATAGGTAGGTCTATGGTTGGATTTAAATCTTTCCCCGCTTCCACAAAAGACATAAAACTTGCTTTGGGTCCTAGCATGGGATCTACCAAAAGCATTTTGCCGGCATACTGGATGCGTAAAGTAGCGTTTCGTATGAGTTGAATCTCAATGTTTTTCATGGATGTATTGGTATCGGAAGGCTTTGGGGTACTGCAAGAAAGCAGTCCTAAAGCGAAGCAAAAAAAGAACAAAAATCGCATGAGATGATGTTGGTTGAAATGAAATAATCTGCTCAAAAATACAACCCTACTTTACGTAGCCATGGCACACGTAGATTTAAAGAGGTTCCTACATAATAGGAAGGAATCAAATATGCTTCTTGGTAAACCAATAAAGTGGAGCCGTATGTATTCGATGGCATCGGTTGAAAGAAAGCATATTCTCCCACGCCCATCTGATAATGTAACAGCCCTATTTCCTTTATACCTATACTTGAACCATGAGTACAAGCCCCTGGAATTTTAGACACACTTATGCGCAGCTTCCTGCACTTTTCTATAAAGAACAAGCGCCTACCGCGGTAGCAGATCCGCAGTTGGTTTTATGGAACAGTGCATTGGCCAAAGACCTGAATCTCAAGTGCAAAGACCCCAATACCTTAGCTTCTGTTTTAGGTGGAAATGAAATTCCACCCAATGCAAAGCCCATAGCACAAGCTTATGCAGGGCACCAGTTTGGACACTTCACCAAATTGGGAGACGGGCGCGCCATTCTTTTGGGCGAACACAGTGTACAGGGGCATTCCTTCGATATTCAACTGAAAGGCGCAGGACAAACCCCGTTTTCGCGGAGAGGCGATGGTCGGGCTACACTCAAAGCCATGTGTAGAGAGTACCTTATGAGCGAGGCCATGTACGCATTGGGCATTCCTACCTCACGGAGTTTGGCCGTAGTGGCCACAGGCGAAAACGTACAGCGCGAAACACCAAACCCCGGTGCCGTGCTTACCCGAGTTATGAAAAGTCATATACGCGTGGGTACGTTTGAATACGCAGTGGTGTATGGAGATACGGCCCACCAACGCGAGCTTCTGCACTACACCATACAGCGCCACTACCCCGAATTGGAAGGCAGTGAGAACCCAGCTCTGGAGTTGCTAAAAACAGTACTGCAAAAACAAATCGAGTTGGTGGTAGATTGGATGCGTGTGGGTTTTATCCATGGCGTAATGAATACCGACAATGTGAGCATTGCGGGCCAAACTTTCGATTATGGTCCCTGCTCTTTTATGAACGCCTACCACCCCGAAACGGTCTTTAGCAGCATAGACCGCAACGGGCGCTATGCCTACCAAAACCAACCCGGAGTTCTGCAATGGAACATGGCCATTTTTGCCGAAAGCTTAGTAACCTTAATAGATCCCGATAAAGACAAAGCTACCGAAATGGCCACCGAGGTAATCCAAAGTTTTAAAGACCAATACATTGGGGCTTATTTCAATATGATGGCACGCAAATTGGGACTGCCCAAATGCGAGGAGGCAGACCAACGCCTCGTAAAAATGTTGCTCGCCTGGATGGAAAAAAACCAAGCCGACTACACCAATACCTTCAACTGGCTGCAGGAAACACCTGCCGGAGATACCGAGAAGTTTGAACGCGATAGTTTTAAAGCCTGGCAAGCGCATTACCAACAACGTTTAGCGTATTATGACGAACCCCTAGACACCATACTCAAACGCATGCGTGCACTAAATCCTTACATTATTCCTCGAAACCACGTAGTAGAAGATGTTTTGAATGCAGCAGAACAGGGAAACACCAAACTACTAAGCGATTGGCTGAAACACCTTGGAAATCCATATACATGCAAAAAATTAAGCAGTTACTACACCGAGGCTCCGGCTGGTTTTGACGACCAATACCAAACCTTTTGTGGTACCTAAAACAAAGTTTGAGCCGCTGAAATACCTTTGCAAGGAAGCGTATATTCCCCTCTCATTATGTTGAAAATGTTGCCATTGCGTAGGATGCTTGAGTTGCTCCAAGAAGGATTCCAAATGACCGTTGCCGTTTTTCTCGCAAGCATCGGTTTAAAGGCGTTTTTGTTGCCCAATGGGTTTTTGGATGGAGGCGTTACGGGTATTGCCATCTTGATTAGTAAACTATCGGGTTTTGAAATTTCCTACGTCCTCCCATTGGTTACCCTACCTTTTTTGGTGTTGGGTTGGTATACCGTTTCCAAGCGCACCTTATTAAAATCGGTTTTAGCCGTAGGATCGCTGGCCCTGGTAATCCATTTCGAGAATTTCGATCCTGTTACGGATGACAAATTATTGATTGCCATTTTTGGTGGAATCACCTTGGGCGCGGGGATCGGTATTGCCATCAAAAACGGTGCTGTCTTGGATGGATCCGAGATTTTAGGCATCTTCATTAACGATCGTATTGGCCTATCGATTGGTAATGTGGTACTGATGTTTAACACGGTGCTGTTTGGCATCACCGCATTACTTATTTCTTTGGAAACGGCGTTGTACTCTGTGCTCACTTTTGTAGTTACCGGCAAGGTTATCGACTTTGTTTTTCAAGGTTTTGAGGACTACCTGGGTTTTTGGGTAATCTCTAAAGAATCCAAACCCATACAAGAAGCCTTGTTAAAACAGGTAGGAACGGGTATTACGGTATACCCTGGAGTCAAAGGTTTTGGCAGCACAGGAGTGCGAGAAAACATGGAGGTGATTCAGGTGATTTTAAACCGTATCGATTGCAAAAAAGCGCACCGCATTATAGACTCCCTAGACCCCGAGGCTTTTGTGGTAGAATTTGAGGTTAATGAAATTAAAGGGGGCGTGTTGCGCAAGTATCTCAGCAAGTCCACGGGTAAAACCCTATCCTCCCAGATATTCCAGGCCGGCAAGCAGAAACAAGCGAAAAAGTAGTGCGGATGCCATGGGAAGTATGTTTTACTTGCTATCGCCTTTCACCGTAGGTCATACGCAGGCCAAACATCAGAATCTATTGAATGGATAAACCTGCCAGCAAAACAACGGGATACGGGCGGTATTAAAAGCGGTACAATAATCCCGTAGTAGAAGACAAAACATTCATGGGCTGGCTTCCAGAGCTGTAATTTGCAGTGTAGTTAAAATACGATCCACTGACTTGTAGATACAGATTGCGGTATAACTCTCCCTGCAAGGAAAAACCTAAACGGTAGGCAATATCTAAACCCGAACTCTTCTCGCGCATAACAGACATTTCATCATTAATACGCATTCTGATTTGTGGATAAACGCTGCTTGAAAGACCTATGCCAGTATAGAACTTTATGCTGTACTTGTTTGCATTCAACGGCAAGTAAAAAGCATTTAGAAAAAATGCTTGCGTGCGAAAATTATTGGCCTGGGTTACGGTAGCATCCTGCCCTTCATTACTAAAAAGCGCAGCATACGCGCGCTCATTTAAAGCATTCCGGTATACAACGGTGGATACTCCTACACCAAAATTGGTATTTAGATGACTATTAAAACCAAAATGGTAGGCTTCACCATTTTCTGCAAAAGCAGCACCTCTTGCTTCCGTATCGGTAGATCCAAATGCGCCAACTGGAAAAGATCTGCCATAAGACAGTTCAAAAGAGTTGTTTAGTGCTTGTGCATACCCAGAAAGAGTAGCCCCTATTATCAATGACAAAACCAGTAGATTTTTCATAAACTCCCTTTTTACTAAAATGAAATACAAATATACTGAACTCATCCCCGAGCCCACTTAAACTATTAAGATTTTAATTAACTACCTGTTTTTTACATCCCGTATGATGCAATAAACCGCGAACTTCCGATAATATTGTTTTGCTGGGTTAAAAATCAACTCTTGGATTTTCCTCCAAAAAAAAAACCGCCTCAAAGCTGTAAAAGCTTAGAAACGGTTTTCATTGTAGCGAGAGAGAGACTTGAACTCTCGACCTCAGGATTATGAATCCTGCGCTCTAACCAGCTGAGCTACCTCGCCAATTTTGGAGGCGCAAAGGTACCGTTTTTTTCCATTCGTCAAAACTTAAAACAGGCTTTTTATGCCTAAATTCCGTTGTGGCGCTACTTTTATTTTCTATATTTAGCGACTGAGATTTTAAGTATCGTATGGAGAAGATAGAAATGGAGTTTGCAGTACGGAGTTCTACCTCTGTGTTGTACGATATGTTGAGTACCCCTTCCGGATTATCGGAATGGTTTGCTGATGACGTAAATATAAAAGACGACATATACACCTTTATTTGGGACGGAAGCGAAGAGCAAGCAAAGCTGTTGAAAAAGAAAAAAGGAGAGTACATCCGCTTTCACTGGCTCGATCATGAAGACGAAGACACTTTTCTAGAAATGCGCATTAAGGTAGACCCCATGACCAATGACGTAGCGCTGATGGTTACGGACTTTGCCGATGAAGAAGATATAGAAGAAACCCAGGAGCTGTGGGAAAGTCAAATTTCCGAGCTATCGCATCGCTTGGGCGTCTAGCCGTTTAGAAAATACCTTTAATTTTGGCACCTCTTTTTGGGTGCCTTTTTTATATGCAAGAATATATATCCTCATCATTAAAGCTCGGTATTTTGGGAGGCGGACAACTAGGCCGCATGCTCCTACAAGCCTTAAGTAAATACGACATACACACAGAAATTCTAGACCCCAACCCCGAAGCTCCAGCAGCCCACATGGCTACCCGCTTTCACTGTGGTAGTTTTAAAGACTACGACACCGTTTTGGCGTTCGGTAAAAACGTAGACACCCTTACAGTAGAAATAGAAGATGTAAACACAGAAGCCTTGCGCGAGCTGGAAAAGCAAGGTAAAAAGGTGTATCCCCAGCCCAAAGTCCTCGATACCATTCGCGATAAAGGCTTGCAAAAATCCTTTTACCAAGAGCACAAGATTCCTACCGCACCCTTCTTCCTCGTAGCGGATCCCTATGAAATAGATACCGCCTTACAACAACGAGGCTGGACCTACCCTGTGGTACAAAAAATGCGTACCGGTGGATACGATGGCAAGGGCGTTAGCATACTTAAATCTGCAGAAGAGGCCAAAGCCGCTGCCCTACCCGGTCCTTCGGTCATTGAACAAATGGCACCCATTCAAAAGGAACTCGCCATTATTGTAGCAGGAAGCGATGCAAACCCGGATCCTGTATGCTTTCCAACCGTAGAAATGCTATTTAACCCCGAAGCGAACTTGGTGGAGTTTTTGGCTTCGCCCGCTCAAGTACCGCATGAGGTAACCCAGAAAGCCAACGATATTGCGCAGCAATTGTATAAAACGCTAGGCATGCGTGGGCTATTGGCCGTAGAACTGTTTTGGAATACGGATGGAAGCGTTTGGGTAAACGAAGTGGCACCCCGTCCACACAACAGCGGTCACCATACTATAGAAGGCAATTTAACTTCACAGTTTGAGCAGCATTTTCGCTCTGTGCTAAACGGCCCTTTGGGCAGTACAGAAACCGTTTTACCTGGGGTAATGGTAAACCTCTTGGGCGCTCCGAAAGCGCAGGGCAACGTGGTGTACAAAGGCTTGGACCAGGTTTTGCAGGAAAGTGGAATCTATCCGCACGTTTATGGTAAAAAACAGGTTTCCCCGTACCGGAAAATGGGCCATGTAACCTGCCTGGCTCCAACTCTAGAAGAGGCCATAGCAAAAGGACGTCTGGTAAAAGAAAAAGTAATTGTAGATGGACAATAAAATACGAGTAGGCATTATCATGGGAAGCGACAGCGACTTGCCCGTAATGCAAGCTGCAGCAGATATACTGAAAGAACTTGAAGTTCACTTTGAGATGGATGTGGTATCGGCACACCGCACGCCCGAAAAGATGTTTGACTATGCCAAAAACGCCCATGCGCGCGGTATACAAGTTATTATTGCGGGAGCGGGTGGCGCAGCACACCTGCCTGGAATGGTAGCCAGCATTACCCCCTTGCCTGTTATTGGCGTACCGGTAAAATCGAGCAACTCTATTGATGGTTGGGACTCCGTATTAAGCATCTTGCAAATGCCTGGGGGTGTTCCTGTGGCCACTGTTGCACTCAACGGAAGTAAGAATGCAGGAATCCTAGCTGCGCAAATAGTTTCTGTGGGTGACTCCAAACTGCAAGAACGCATTATTGCGTATAAGAAAGCACTGAAGGATAGCGTTACGGAAAAGGCGAAAAACCTTCAAAAGAAAATATCATAATGATAGCAGCGCTCTTTAGTTTTTTGTGGATTGGTTTGGGTTTTCTTGGAAATCCCGCCAGCCCTGCATCCATGCAATACCAAAGAACTGGAGATGCGGTACACCCCAACAGCGGAGTAGATTTGTTTACCGAGCGTACGCGCGTACAAGAAGATGCCAATACACGCACGGTGCACAGTAAATACTACAAATCCAACCAATTGTTCGCTTCTAAAACGATGGTTTGGGATACCCAGAATACCCTTCCCTCCTACACCTTTAAAAACCAACATACAGGCGAAAAAGAGGTCATTAAACCCACCAAAGAAGGGGTTTTAGTTGGATACCAGAATGGAAACAGCACCTGGAAGGAAAAAATCCTACCCAAAAAAGACAACTATGCCTACGATGAAGGTTTGGTAGAAGCGGTTAAAAACAACTGGTCTGCCCTGCGCTCTGGCGAATCGTTGTCCTTGGCTATCATTGTGCCCAGCCGCCTAGATTACTACAATTTTTCTGTAACCGTAACAGAGCAACAGAAGAACCTGATTACTGTAGTTATTGCTCCAGAAAATTTTTGGTTACGCCAGTTGGTATCCCCCATTACCATGGAGTTCAATGCCGAAAAAAAACTCACCTACATTTCTGGAGTGACCAATGTGAACTACTCCGATAGTGGCACGCAACCCGTTCAAATATCCTACACAGGAAAGCGCATTAGTTAATGGGAATCAACAAGCTTACCCGCCTCATTTTTAGGTCCTTCGTAGGTCCATTTATTGCCACGTTTTTCTTAACGCTGTTCATTTTAATGATGCAGTTTGTGTGGAAATATTTGGATGACCTTATGGGTAAAGGTTTGGATGGTTTAGTGGTAGCTGAGCTCATCATTTACGCCATGGCCAACCTGGTTACGCTAGCACTACCGCTGGCTATCTTGTTGGCCTCCATCATGACCTTTGGCAGCCTGGCCGAGAAATACGAACTGGTGGCCTTAAAGTCTAGCGGCTTATCCCTATTGCGCATTATGCGCCCCATGCTAGTGTTCGTAATAATACTCACCGTAAGTGCCTTCCTATTTGCCAACTATGTATCTCCTGTGGCCAACCTTAAGTTTAAAACCTTGCTTTGGGACATTACCGAGCAAAAACCCGCACTTGAGCTAAAAGACAACATTTTCTACAATGGCATTGAGGGATACAGCATCCGCGTTAAATCTAAAGACAAGGAAACGGGCCAACTGAACGATGTGCTGATTTACGACCACACCGAAGAAAGCAAAGGCAACACCCATGTGATCCGTGCAGAGCGGGGTTTTATGGAGAAATCGCCCAACGGCCAGCTGCTTTTGCTTACCCTGTACGATGGCGCCCGATACGAGGAAATGAGCAAAAGCACCCGCGTATTATCCGATTATCCACACGTACAAAACAACTTTAAAAAAGAAATTATCTCTTTTGACCTTAGTGGTTTTAACCTCACCCGATCTGATGAGGACATGTTTAAGAAAGGCTACGCCATGCTTAACGTAAACCAACTGATCACGGTGAAAGACTCTTTGCAAGAACTCAGAGCCAAGAAAAAGGAAGGTTACATCGACTATTTAAACCGAAGCTTAGTGCTGCTTTCTCGGAAAGACAGTGCTGCTCTGCCTGACAAAAATGACGTAGACACCACGGTGTACAGCAATTTATATCAGAGCGATGTAAAAAACCTGCTGATCATGGCTAAAAACCAAGTGCGCAATAGCAAAGCGTATGCACAGCGCATAAAGTTTGAGGACGAGATACGACAAAAAAATGTACACCGGTACGATATAGAGCGCTTTAGAAAATTTACCCTTTCCTTGGCCTGCGTGATCTTGTTTTTTATCGGAGCTCCATTGGGTGCCATCATTAAAAAAGGTGGATTGGGATTACCTGTAGTCTTTGCCGTGGTTTTCTTTCTGATTTTCCATGTAGTATCTATGAGTGGAGAAAAAATGGCGGCTGCAGGCATCATTGGAGTACCCCGTGGCATGTTCTTAAGCGCCATGGTTCTGATTCCTATTGCGCTATTTCTGACCTATAAAGCCAATCAAGACTCGGCCCTATTCGATAGAAGTAGCTATGTTCGCTGGTGGAATAACCTTAAATCACGCATAGCCCCCTAACATGCGCGTATTGCAATTAACCGTAAAACCCCCTTACCCTGCCGTAGATGGCGGCTGTATTGCTATCAAAAACTTTTCGGAGATGATCCTAGAGGGTGGGCATCGCCTAAAGATTCTCTCTCTGGCCACCCACAAGCACCCATTTTTGCCCGAAGAAATTCCAGCCGATTTCCACGATGCAACAGAAATAGAAGGAATTTACATCAATACTGAAGTCAATGTAATTGATGCTTTTAGCAGCTTTGTAACTTTTGATTCTTACAATATCTCGCGCTTCTTTTCTACTGATTTTGACGCGCGACTTGAAGAAGTGCTCCTGGCCAACGAATTTGATGTGGTGCAGCTAGAAAGCCTGTTTATGGCGCCATATATCAGCACCATTCGCAGACTCACCGATGCGAAAGTAATCTTACGCTCGCACAACTTTGAGCACAGCATTTGGGAACAAATTGCCGCACGAGAAAGCTCTCGGTTAAAGCGCTGGTATTTAAAATATCTAGCCTCTCAGCTTCGGAAATTTGAGATTGCCAATATTGAAGATGTTGATGGTATTGTGGCCATCTCTTCAACCGATGAGGATCGCTACAAAAAACTGCGGCACCATATCCCTGTCATTTGTATTCCCTTTGGATTAAATACAGAACAATATCACTATAAGGAAAACACCAATTCCGTGCCGCAAGTGTTTCATATTGGCGCTATGGATTGGCAGCCAAACATAGAGGGTATTCAGTGGTTCCTAAAGGAAATTTGGACATCGGTGGCCACTCAGATTCAAGATGCCTCCTTGCATCTCGCAGGACGCAATATGGATATAGCCACATACCAAAACCTAGCTCCAAATACCCACTTGCACGGGGAAGTAGCTTGTGCACAAGAATTTATGCAAAAGCACGACATTATGGTAGTTCCCTTGCATACCGGTGCTGGCATTCGCATAAAAATATTAGAGGGTATGGCCCTGGGCAAAACAGTGGTTTCTACCCCCGTAGGAGCCGAAGGTATTGCAGCCGAGCATGGAGTTGAGATCTTTATTGCCAATACTCCTGAAGAATTTACCAGGATCCTAACCGAATTAATCCAGAATCCAGAGCTGGTTAAATCGGTGGGAAAAAATGCCCGAAAGTTTGCGCTAGAGCACTTCAGTAAAGAAGCACTTCAGAAACGTTATGATTCCTTTTGTCAAGATCTGTTGGCAATTGCGTAATCTTGCACCAAGAAAACAAAACCCTAACTAGGGCTTCGCGTTTAGTAAGAAGAGCAAGTACCATGAGTAATATAAAATTAGATAGCATAGCCGAGGCTATCGAAGACATTAAAGCGGGTAAAATCATTATTGTAGTAGATGATGAGGACCGCGAGAACGAAGGCGACTTTATTGTTGCCGCAGAGCACGTAACTCCAGAAATTATCAACTTTATGGCTTCTCAGGGTCGCGGATTAATATGCGCGCCCCTGGTTGAAGAACGCTGCGATGAACTGGGCTTAGACCTGATGGTACAGCAAAACAGTGCGCAGTACGAAACCCCTTTTACAGTTTCTATCGACCTTATTGGGCATGGAACTACTACGGGAATTTCGGCCTCCGATCGCGCAAAGACGGTGCAAGCTTTGGTAAATCCCGATACCAAGCCTTCTGAATTGGGTAAGCCCGGACATATTTTCCCGCTGCGTGCCAAAAAAGGAGGTGTACTAAGACGCGCCGGACATACAGAAGCCGCCATAGATTTTGCGCGTTTGGCTGGATTACAGCCTGCAGGTGCCATTGTAGAAATTATGAATGAGGATGGCACCATGGCACGCCTACCCGAATTGCGTGTTATTGCCGATAAATTCGGCATGAAGCTGGTTTCTATTGAAGACCTGATTGCCTACCGATTAGCAAATGAAAGCTTGATTGAACGTCAGGTAACCGTAAAAATGCCCACCGAATGGGGCGATTTTAACCTAACCGCTTACCGCCAAACCACCAACGATCAGGAACACTTGGTACTGCACAAAGGCGAATGGGATGCTGATGAGCCCGTTTTGGTACGCGTACACTCCTCGTGTATGACGGGAGACATTTTTGGCTCCTGCCGCTGCGACTGTGGTCCACAACTGCAAAAAGCTATGGAAACGGTGGAGAAAGCAGGCAAAGGCGTTATTGTGTATATGAACCAGGAAGGACGTGGTATCGGTATCTTGAACAAGCTGAAGGCATACAAGCTGCAAGAAGAAGGCCTAGATACTGTAGAGGCCAACTTAAAACTGGGTTTTAAAATGGACCAGCGCGACTACGGAATCGGTGCGCAAATGATACGCGATATGGGTGTTACCAAAATGCGCCTGATGAGCAACAATCCCACCAAGCGCATAGGTTTGGTTGGATACGGACTGGAAATTGTAGAAAATGTTCCTTTGGAGATAGAACCCAACGAGCACAACCGCTTTTACTTAGAAACCAAAAAAGCGAAAATGGGCCATGCGCTAAAATTGGGTAAGAAGTAGAAACCCTCCGATACAAACCATAAAAAAAGAGGCAGCTACCACCGGTAACTGCCTCTTTTTGCTTTGGGTTGGTGGATGAAATCTAGGCCACTTCCTACAGAATAGGATAAAATTTATTCGGGCTTTTCTCGCCTAAACCTTGCTTTAAAGCGCTGCCATAACTCGGGCAGGTTATCGAATTCGGTGCGATAGGTAACACCCACACCCTGAATAAAAGGAGATAAATTACTTCCGGTATAAATATTATCTGCGGTTTCGTTAAAGGCTTTGAGTTGCACTCTCCCATCTCGTGTTAGCGCGTATCCTACCTCAAAATCTCCTACCAAACCATTGGGGTTACTGGCAGATCGGTCGGTTACCCCCAGTCGACTGCTGATAGATACGCGCTCGTTAAAAAGCTGCGTAGATACCGCAACCGCCAACTCATTGCGGCTAAGTTGGTCTCCAGGTCGGTAATTTATTCCCAGATTAAAGTCAGAACTAATTTGTGAAGCGATGTTGCTGAGTTGGTTGGAAAAAAACTCACTTGTTGTGGTTCCTACTGTATTTCCCAAGCGCGAGCCCTCATTCGCCAAATTGCTGTTAGCGGGAGGAACAAAACGCTGCAAGGCCAGAAGCGAAAATACCTGGCGGTTCATTTCTTGCTCATTATTTACCACCGAGCGCACCTGTCCTCGTACAAAATCGTCCGCGTTGGGCAGCAGAATATCAAAGCCGATGTCGGGGTTTATCAACCGGTCCTTCAGGTGCATTTCCACCACTACCGGCTCGCGTCTTTTATATCGGTCATCGGGTGTAGCAAGAATATCATACAAGGCAGCCTGAGCCTGGTAGCGCGCTTTTACGTCTATAATGGCTTCATAAGGGTCTCCAAACCAATTGATGGTTCCTCCCTCCATGATATCAAAGCGCTTGTTCACCAGGTTTTGTAGAGTAAATAGGTAGTCTCCATCCAGCACCTCGTACTTACCGAACATTTCAAAATTGCTGCGGGTGTCTATATTCATCTTTAACTGTCCCGAGCCAGTAGAAGTAATGACATCCCCAACCGTTTCGTCAAAAATGATGCGTAGCTCGGCATTGGGGTTTACGTCAAAGGTAAAATTGAGGCTAATGCCCGACAAATCGACCTCGGTTTCCGCTTCTTCCTTCGCATTGGGATCGATAAAGGTTACATAGTCTAAGTTTTCCACTTCTTCCACCCCTCCCAGAGGAATATTGATCTGAGAGTTTTTCTCGGGAGCTACATTGACCTCAATGAGTGTATTGTTCCCGTAGCCCGATATATCTGCCGTTCCGCTAACAAAAGCCTTGCCGTAAAAGGTCGTATTATCGAACTTATCGGTGTTTAACACCAGGTTATTGCTCAATTCTGCAAAGAAATCGTAGTTCCAATTGCTAAAGTTTTCGTGGAGTACCGTACCGGTTAAAAAAGCTTGCTTGCCTGCGTCATCTTGGATGCTTATGTGGTTGAGTGCAATATAATCGGGCCGAAAAATCACTTCATCGCTAAAGCCAAAGCCTGTTTGCAGATACGGGATAAAGAAGTACCCATCGCGAATCAGCATTTTCCCACGGAGTCTGGGTTCGGACACCTTGCCCTCTAGCTTAATATTGCCCGATGCCAGTCCTGCTATTTGCGTCACATCCTCTGTTAAGGTATTGTTCAGGAAGGACAGATCGAAGCGGTTAAAATCGAAGTTTAGTAGTAGCGGATTTTGCGTATTGGGCGTATAATTCCCATAAAACCGTAACTGCCCCGTGCCTCCGGCTTGTACAATACTGCCGCTAAAACCCAAATTATTGGCTACTTGTTGCTGGTTGGATTGCAATGCAATGTCGCCAACCTTATTGCCATTGAGCGCGGTTTGCTTTATCTCCAAATTGCTCTCCAAGGCAATAGAATCTTGAATTAAAGACAACGCAATACCTCCGTTTGCTACACCTTCAATACGGGGGTTATCATTGGTTAGAATATTGAGATTACTCAGGGAGAAATTCTTGGTGCTTATTGCAAACTGCGTTTCACTAAGCTTTCTACTAAAGCTTCCATTGAGCGCTATTTCCTGAAATTTATTGGCAAAAGACACGTTCTGAAAATACAAGCCCGTAGAATCCCAGTAGGTGCTTGCATTTTCGCTCAACTTCCATGTTGTATTTTCAAAAACCGCTTCGGAGGGTAGCCAGGATACCACCCCTTTGTTTTTACCCGTTATTTCGATAAGTCCCTCAATGGTGCCTTCTGAGCGCGGATTATTATTCCAGGATATGGACGTTTGAAAATTATCTACTACGCCTTTTAGAGAAAAATCGGTGCGTCCCAGCATGATATCGCTCGCTAGGGTGGAATCTGAGTTAAACCATAAGTTAGTAACTCGCCCACGCTTATTACCTTCGAGCACCAGCTGGTGAAAACGATAATTCTCGAACATAAAGTCATCGCACGTGGTGTTGAATCCAATTTCATTTTGCTGGCTTTTGTAGTATCCAAGCAATTGAAATCCACCTCGAATTGCCACGGTTTTATCCAATAATCGCGACAGTAAATCGGCATCGGTAACATACAACTCCAGCGTAAAATCTTGTCCTGGGCCTGTTCTCGATGCTACGTCTGAGAAATAAATGGAAGAAATATCGGTGAGGGTGTGGTTTAGATCGGTAACCAAATGTTCGGGATAAATATCGCCCTGCAACGTGGCTTGCCCAATGTTTGACCGGAGGTTTACAATACGCTTCTTCCCTTGCTTTTCTGCGGTGATATTGATATCGTCTAAGAATACTTCATCGTCCTGCCTACAATAGCTAATATTTTGTGCCTTCGCTTCGCCTGTGAAATTTTGAAAGTTGTCGCCAGAACCTTTCAGTTGAATGCGACCACTGCTGGATATGGAAATGGAATCGCTGACCCAATTCAGTCGATTAAAATCTAGGTTAAACACATCGGCCACAAAGTTGTAGCGCGGTAAGGTTTGGTTAAAATCTACCAATCCATTAAAGTTCACATTGAAATTGGGGTCGGTACAATCTAGTGAACCTTCAAATGTTTTCTGGGTAAAAGCACCATCCAACTGGATGTTTTGGTAATTGTATGACCGAATGCCCAACCCGTAAACCGTTCCTTTTACCCGAGCTTGTAATCGATCGAGGGTAATTCCCTGACCTTTGAGGTTGAGCCTGGCAGTGAGCGAGCCTAGCGTATTGTTTTGGAAGTAGCGACCCAGATCAAAACGCTTAGCAGATAGGTCTCCGCTGAAACGCACGGTATCTCCTGAACTGTTCACCACAATATCGGAGTTCAGGCTGCCTATTTCGGTCTCCAGAGCACCATAAGCCACAAAATTATTGACATAGCCCGAGAAGTTCCCATTAAAATTGATGGATCCCAAATGTTCGAATTCACTAGGGATCAAACTACTGTCCGCGCGCTCAAACACATCTAGAAAGACCAGGTCTTTGTAGTTAGTTTTCATGTAGTCTACATCAAAGTCTATGTAGCTCTCTGTTATTTTAGGAAGCCCGTATGTGTAGAAATTACCGCGGAAATAGGAGGTGTTACCCCACTCAATAATTACATCGTTCCCCTGCAAATCGGCAATAGGCCCCGAAAATTCTCCCCGAAAAAGAATATCATCCTCAATACCTTGAAATGACGGTACAAAAACGGCTAAATCCGATAAGAGCAGCTTGGAAGGACGAATGTTGGCTTCCATCCGCACCCTTTCGGTAAAATTAGACATACCGCGGCTTTCCTCGTAATGAAAAGCCAGGCTTCCATCCAACCGAGACTTATTGGTACGCAATTGAAAGTTTTGAAAACTAAGTTGCCGCGGGCTGTATCCAAACGTACCCACAAATTGCTGAAGCGATAAGCCTTGCGGTTCTTCTGCGGTTAAGGAGCTTATTGCTATTCCAATGGAATCATCTACCAACACAAAATCATTTACCCGCGCATGTATGCTGTGCACTTGAAGGGAATCGAATACAATACTGCTGGTGCTGTCTGCACTGGGCTGCAGCATGGTAAAGCGCCCATTCGCAATGGTTAGGCCCGCGTTAAAAAGTGAAAAGCTGCGGGTACTGTCGCCCGAGCTGGGTGGCAGTTTGCCTAAAACCCGGTCGAGATTGCTTAAGCTATCGCTTGCCGGGGTCACGATGCGAAAAAACGGTTTGGAAATTCGGGTATCTCCCAAAACCAGCTGGCTCCAATCGTTATTGGCGGCCTCTAACGAACTGGCTACATTTTCGCAGTACAGCAAGGTATCCCCTTGTAGGTCGCGTATGAGTAAATCCTCTATTTCTAGCGTACTGGGAAAGCGCAAGGCCAGTTTCTTCAATTGAATAGAAACCCCGCTTTGCTGCTGTAGCATATTGGCTGTTATCTTTGCAGCCCAGGTTTGCACTTCGCTTACATAAAACAACAGAAAGCCTAAGGTTAAGACCAAGCTTAACAAAACAGCTAGGCTGACGAATATTTTTTTTATGTATTTGATTACCTGTTAATTAGCCGCAAATGTAATGATAACGTCCAAAGAAAGCCCATATATACTCGGTATTGAGTCGTCTTGTGACGAGACTTCGGTTGCCGTACTGAAAGGAACCTCGGTTTTAAGTAACGTGATATGTACCCAAGAAGTACACGCACGCTACGGTGGCGTAGTGCCCGAACTGGCCTCCAGAGCGCACATGAAGAACATTGTGCCCGTAGTAACAGATGCACTACAGCAAGCGAACATTACGGCCAAAGACCTCCATGCTATTGCCTTTACACGAGGTCCCGGTCTTATGGGCGCGCTGTTGGTCGGTGTTTCTTTTGCAAAATCCTTGGCGCTGGGGTTGAATATCCCACTTATAGAGGTAAATCATATGGAGGCTCATATTCTGGCACATCGCATTGCCAACCCAGAAAACAAAAACCCCGATTTCCCTTTTCTCTGTTTAACGGTATCGGGTGGACACACCCAAATTGTACAGGTGAAAGATGCTACCCACTTTAAACTCTTAGGAGAAACCCTAGATGATGCCGCAGGGGAAGCCTTTGACAAAGGAGCCAAACTTTTGGGCTTGCCTTATCCTGGGGGGCCTGAAATAGACAAATACGCGCGGAAGGGCGACCCCAACCGCTTTAGATTTCCTACCTCTCGAGTACCAGGACTGAACTACAGCTTTAGCGGAATAAAAACAGCATTGCTCTACTTTTTGGAAGATGGCATGAAAAAAGATGCCGATTTCATTACCAACAACCTCAACGATATCTGTGCTAGTTACCAAAACACCATCACCAATTATTTACTGGAAAAGTTGGAAGCAGCCGTAAAAGAAACGGGAAGCACGCAAGTGGCAATAGCAGGAGGTGTTTCTGCCAATTCTGAGTTGCGCCAAAAACTTATCGAACGTGCCGCCCAATGGGGTTGCGAATTGTTTATCCCAGATTTCTCGTACTGCACCGATAATGGAGCCATGATAGGCATAGCCGGGTATTACAAGTATTTAGAACAGGATTTTTGCGGTATGGAAGTTACACCGAAGAACAGAATGGCTTTGGCTACCTAAGATATAGGGAATCTGAACCCCTGTAATCAAGCCACTACGGGTCTACTTTTTACCGCTAGCCGAGGGCTTACGGAGTATTGAGTTAGGTCAACTCCCAATCCATTTCCAGCCATCTGGCCAGATTTTTCAACTTCCTATTATTTACCATACACTCTACTATCACCTCCTATTTGGGCCAGCAGATAGTTCCTATACAGATTTTAATAAACTTTTATCTGTACTAATTTTAAAACAAACAAAGAGCTGATTTTTATCATTTTCGTTCATCGCGGCTTTTCTCGCGCTTATCTAAAAGATGCCCAGCATCGCCTAAAAGAGTAAGCACCCATGTAGGAAGCGTGTAGCTTTATGTATATGCAGCTGGTGTATCCAGCCTACATTTCATGAAGCGTTTTTTAGCACACATACTGTTTACCTTGACTGCTGTACTAACAGCTGTCCACGCATTTTCGCAATGCGCCCCTTGCCAATACAAAACGGTAAACCAGGTGGTTAATGGCGACTTTGAGTTTGGAAACTTCGGTTTCAGTTCAGACTACACCCACTCCTCCAACCTTTACCCCGAAAGTCGATATGCCGTAGGAAACAACGCCAATTGGTACCACAGTAACTTTTACGGTAACGACAAAACTACAGGAAGCGGCCGCTTTATGGTGGTTAACGGAGCTACTACCCCCGGTGCCAATGTGTGGTGCCAGACTATACCCGTAATACCCAATACCGATTACAATTTTAGCACGTGGGTAAGTTCCGTACACCCCTCGAACCCCGCCTTATTGCAGTTTAGCATCAATGGTATACAGTTGGGAAATGTTTTTGCAGCGCCTAGCTCGCGCTGGGTCTGGGAGGAGTTTTTTGTAAACTGGAACAGTGGAAGCAATGTAACCGCCACCATTTGTATTGTAAACCAAACCACCGCTGCAGGTGGTAACGATTTTGGTTTGGACGACATTAGCTTTGCACCCTGCCTACCCTATACTATTGTAGACCGTCCGTTAGCTGGAAATGACACCACCATATGTTCGGGTGAGTCGGTGAGCTTAGGAATACCCAGAAGCAGTGGTTTCTCTACCCAGTGGGAGCCCGCTGGCATGTTCACCAATCCCAACGCGCTAGAGCAAACGCTTACTCTTACCAACAACACCGCTGCACCAATAACTTACACCTTTACCCTAACTACCGATTCGGCTGGATTGGGCTGTATTGTGCAGGAAGAGGTGGAAGTTACGGTTAACCCCATTCCAGAATTTACGCTGGGTAACGACACTGCAGTTTGCGAAGGTCCACTACGACTGGAACCCACCGTACCTGGAAGTGCTGTATTTAGCTGGACCGATGGTAGCGACCAGAGCTACTTGGACGTTACTGAGAGCGGCATTTACGGCTTGGAGGTGACGGTCTTGGGCTGTACTTTTTCCGATTTTATTGAGGTACAGATAGATACGACCCCTGTCTTTGACTTGGGGGCCGACCTCGAATTCTGCGAGGGAGAATCCGTGACCATCAATGCACCGCTGGCGGGAACATGGAATGATGGATCCGTCCTACCAACCTACGTTTCTACCGAGACAGAGACCATTTCTTTGGAAGTGATTAACGGCACTTGTTCTTTCTCGGATACGGTGGAAACCACCGAAAACCCATTGCCTGCGGTAGACCTGGGTGCAGACACTGTGCTTTGCGAAGGGCCGTTTACCCTCAATCCTTCGGTATCGCCTGGATCGATTCTTAGTTGGTCGACCGGAGAAAGCAGTCCGA
>CAZVJF010000019.1:0-23431 GCA_964627445.1 uncultured Flavobacteriales bacterium
GAAATGTTAAAAATGATATTAAAGCTTGGATTTCAGCTCAGATCATTGTTGGCACTAGTGTTTTTATTTATTTTGATTTAAATACATTCCAATTCCATATGTCATGGGGAAACCAAAATTCAAGTTTTCTGAACCAAAATTGACGAATGGCTTAGTTTCATTATCTGTAAGCATTAAAAAACCGATACGACCGTCATTTTCGTAAAGGTTAACCTGTGCGTCCGCAATAAATTTTCTTTGAATTTCAGGTTCAATATTTCTTTTCAAAATGTCTTTAAACATTTCGACTTGCTTTTTGTCGAGCTCAATTTTCCTTGCTGAATCTTTGAAGGTGATTTCAATTCTTGTCGTTCGGTCAATGATTGAGTTGTACTTGTCAATTTTTGGTTGAGAGCAAGCTGTCAGGCTTAGAAACACTATGAATAATTTATGAATTACTTTCATATTTTGTCTTGTCTGTAGAGTAAAAGTCGGCTTGCTGGGTCAATAATTATTGAAACTCTTTCATTTTTCTCTAAATTCCTGTTGTAGTAATAATTACCACCATCTTCTCTCCATTCGTACGAGTTCTCAGGAAGCGTCTTCATTAATTGCTCGAAATTCACAGAGTCAAATTCAAGTTCTACAGTTATTAAGTAGTCAGAACCCGCCATTCCCGATTCTTCTAGAGTATCTTGAATTACCGTGTAATCGTCAGGTAATTTTAAATCAGAATTTTGTTCAATTAAGTCTGCTCGACCATTTATAATTAGACAACTATTCATTGTCAAACCGAGAATCAATATTTGAATTAGTCGTCTCATTTTACATTAGTGCCAACGGTCTCGGGTATGAAACGTAGGGCATTTCGGAGCGGTTTACTAGTCCACCGAGACTAAGCTTGCTAAGAAACCGAAACTTGCGGAAACCACTGTCTGCCCTATGTTTTATACCCAATGTTGTGCGGTCGTGTTTATTTTATTATTTCTTCTAGTTTGGTTCGATACTTAGTAAAAGTCTCAGATGTTCGTTCGTCACAATCGGTTAATAACAGTCCTTTCAAAATTACTTCAGCAGTTCTTCTATAATGATTCATTGACGTTGTGTTGAAATTTGATTTAATATTTTCTAGTTGCGAAACGAAATCATAAGTGCAATTCGACATAGCTTCTTCGGGCCAAATCATCTCCAACAAATCAACTTCACAATCTTTTTCGTTTTTCTTTATTTGTTCGAAAAACAGGTAAAGAGGAACATTATTGTAAATGTATTCTTGGGCAAGACAGTCATACCCGTTACGTGAATAGTTTTTCAAGTTAAGGTCTTTGGCGACTTCTGAGGATATTATAACTCTCATTCCTGAAAGATTTGATTTCTCAGATGTCCAATACGCTCTGGCTACTCCTAGTCCGACAGGATTTGTACCACTTTCATTATTTACGATAGCTGCTAAGTCATTAAAACGTACAGTCCAATCCTTTACAATTCCACCCCTGATCAAAGGCGTATACTCTGAGCCATCAGTTATATTTGAATAGAAACCAAACGTCTCCTTGAACACTTGTTTGATCGAATATAACAGGCCAAGTAGATTGCTGCTTTCTAGATAAAAGCAATCACTAAATGATTTGATGAATATTTTATCATTTATTACTTGATTGATTTCATTGATTGTTGTCCGCAGATGAGATGCTAAGTTCACATATATGCTGTTTAGTATTTTAATTTTCTCTTCTTCGGATTTAGTTGGGTCCGTAACAATTGATCCGTAACCGAGTACATCAATGAAAGAACAGTATTTTTTTTCCATAAGACGATTTATTTACATGCCGCACAACGTTTGTGTATCAGGACAGTGCGTGATACACGCTTTTGTCGGTTAAGGTTTTAATGGGTTGTTATTCAGTATTTTAGGAGTGTATTTTCATGCAAAAGTACGCCTTGTTTTTTGCAAGAGATTTTGGCACATTCCCAGGTACATTGTCGTGGCAATCCTGCTTTTTGAGTTAACTACAGCACGGTGCAGCAGACTATGCGCTGTAACCTGGATTGTAATGGCCCTTTGTTCTCGATGCATGCAGCGTAGTTTTATTTCATACTGTGGTGAAATATAGGCGTTTCTCATGCGCTTTTAAACCAGAGTAATGCTATTTTTTAAAAACGCACCGTTCAATTCAAATTATACAGCAAGCGTAACATTACCTACGGACTGGTGAAAGCCAAACTTTGTAAGGCTTAACCTAGGCAGTAAAACTTGGGATTGTAGTTGGCAGCGGTACCCTGCTCAATGCAAAGTCTGCTTTACCTCAACTATCCATCCCAAGCCCTACGAGCTTCCTATCTTTGCAAAAATTGTGTATCCATGAATTCCGCTATAAAATCCCTATTGCCTATCGATCAAAAGCGCATTACCGAGCTCAAAGAGGTTACCGAAGATGCCAGCAAACGCTGCCTGGGCTATCCCGTAGCTAGCGACTTCGACTACTCGGAAATTGCCGACTTTCTCTCGCTGGCCATCAACAACATTGGCGATCCCTTTGAGGAAGGCACCTACCAGGTAGAGACGCATCCGCTAGAGCGCGAGGTCATCGCATTTTTTGCCAAACTGTTTCGCGCGCATCCCAAAGACTACTGGGGCTACGTTACCAATGGCGGCTCAGAGAGTAACCTCTACGGCTTGTACCTGGCGCGCGAGCTGCACCCCAAAGGCATAGTCTATTATTCAGAATCCACCCATTACAGTGTAAAAAAGAACATCCACTTGCTCAATATCCCTAGCATTGTCATCAAAGCGCAGCCCAATGGCGAGATGGATTATGTAGATTTTGAGAACACCATACGCATGAACCGCCACAAACCGGTGATTGTGTTGGCCACCTTTGGCACCACCATGAAAGAGGCCAAAGACGATGTTACCCGCATTAAATCCATCATAAAAAACCTGGCCATTCAAGACCACTACATCCACTGCGATGCGGCTTTGGCTGGATCTTACGGGGCTTTTATGGAACCGCGCTTGCCCTTCGATTTTAAAGACGGCTCAGACAGCATTTCCATTAGCGGCCACAAGTTTATTGGTTGTCCCATTCCGTCTGGCGTTATCGTGGCCAAGCGATCCAATCGCGATCGCATTGCGCATGGCATCTCCTACATCGGCTCTTCTGATACCACCATTACCGGCTCGCGCAACGGCCACTCGCCCTTGTTTTTGTGGTATGCTTTAAAAAAGCTGGGGCTGGAAGGCATGAAAGCGCGCTACCAACACGGGGTAGAAGTGGCGGCCTATTGCGAGGAAAGATTAAAGGAAATGGGGGTGGAGGCCTGGCGCAATCCGGGTGCGCTTACGGTAGTCTTGCCCAAAGTGCCCAAGATGGTGCGCGACAAGTGGCAGCTGGCTACCGAGGGCGACATCTGCCACATTATTTGCATGCCCAACGTAACCAAAACGCAGATCGATGCTTTCTTGGACGACTACAAAAACTGTCCGCAAGACAACGAAGAAGATTTTGAGTTCGACTTTTAGCCTTTAATCCACCCAAACCATGTGCTACACCGTACAAACCCAAGTAAAAAGCGAGCTGGCTACGGCCAAGAAAAAGGGCAATACCGAGTTGGCCGAGCGGCTAGAGCGCATTTTGGAAACGGTAACCAGCCAGTACGTAGCCTCGGGTTTTGCCCACCCCAAAATCCCTGTGCTGTGTGGTGCTCCCGAGCCCCATTTTAAGGAAGCGCACTGGGGATTGATACCCCATTGGGCTAAAGACAAGGCCGATGCGCACCAAATTTGGAACAAAACCATCAATGCGCGTGGGGAAACCATCCACGAAAAACCGGCTTTTCGTGATGCCGCCAAAAACGCCCGCTGTGCCATTCCCGTAGCGGGTTTTTATGAGTACCATCATTACCAGGGCAAAACCTTTCCGTACTATGTGTATCGGCAGGATGGCGACATCATGTGGTTGGCAGGATTGTACAACGAGTGGGTGGATAAAAGCACAGGCGAAATCTTGCCCTCTTTTAGCATCGTTACTTGTAAGGGCAACGATTTGCTGGCCAAGATTCACAACAATCCCAAGTTGAAAGAACCGCGCATCCCGGTGATTCTGGATAACGATAGCATTACCAACTGGGTAACCCAGGAGTTGGCCGAGGCCAGTGCCTTACTGCAGTCCATTGATAGTCGGCTGCTCAAAGCCCATACCGTACCCAAGCTCAAAGGAAAAGAAAGTCCGGGCGATGTACCCGAAGCCTGCCAGCTGCACGACTACAAGCTGCAAGGCGTACTACCTGTGCTCACCTTCGAGAATCTCAATCAAGATCCAACGCCTACGTTGTTTTAATGGCTACGGGGTCTACTAAAAAGTTAGGAGCATTGCGCAATGGGCCTCGTATCCTGTAGTGCAGGTGAATTGAAGAAGAACTTAGAAAATCCAAAGAGCGACAGGGGAGCTCCTTTTAGATTTTCTTAGGTCTTCAAAAATGAACCCAGCGAAAGGATGCGCAGCCCTAGCCTTTTCTTGTCCCTACATTTATCGTAGGGATGCTTCTTTTTTTTGGCGATGAAAAAAAAATGAAGAAAACATGTTGTTGCTTGGGTTCTAACGAAATAGGTAGGTGGAAAATTAGTCACCGTTAATAGCCTTCCAAGATCCTTAAGCTTGCAATGACAATTGCATCTAAGCTACTGCGCGTAGTACGCAAAACGCACCACTCCTTTGGTTTACAAGCCTATTGCGTCCACACCGTTAAAACGGAAATTTCCTCCCAGCGAAAATTCACCAACTTTTGTATTTTCACAACCGCAATACCAATGCCTACCTAGTTTTTATGGATATCAATACTGTTTTAGTTGCCAACCGAGGCGAAATCGCCATACGCATTTTTCGTGCTTGTGTAGAGTTAAAAATCAAAACCGTGGGGGTGTATACCTACGAGGACAGATACTCGCAACACCGCTATAAAGCCGATGAAGCCTATCAGATTGGAGACGAAACAGAACCCTTAAAACCTTACCTCGATGGCGATGAAATTATACGCCTCGCCAAGAAAAAAGGGGTAGATGCCATCCACCCGGGCTATGGTTTCTTATCTGAAAACCACGAGTTTGCCGCCAAGTGCCGTGAGAACGGCATCATATTTATTGGTCCCGATCCTGAAGTAATGGCCTCGCTGGGCGATAAAATTTCGGCCAAGAAAATAGCCAAGGCCTGCGATGTGCGCATTATCGAATCCAGCCAAAAAGACCTGAATAATGTGGAGACGGCTCTGGAAGAGGCCGAGCGCATTGGTTACCCCATTATGCTAAAAGCTGCTGCCGGTGGCGGTGGTCGTGGAATGCGCGTAATACGCACCCCAGAAGATTTAAAAAAGGACTACAACTCGGCTACCCGCGAGGCTAAAAATGCCTTTGGCGATGGTACGGTGTTCCTGGAGAAATTTATAGAAGATCCCAAGCACATAGAAGTGCAGATTGTGGGCGACCGCCACGGCAACATGGTGCACTGCTACGAGCGCGATTGCTCGGTGCAAAGACGCTACCAAAAGGTGGTGGAAATGGCGCCTTCGGTGGGCTTGCCGCAAGATACCCTCAACGAGCTCTACGATGCGGCCCTGGCCATTTGCAAGCACGTAAAGTACAACAACGTGGGTACCGTGGAGTTTTTGGTAGACAGCAACTACCAGGTCTATTTTATTGAGGTAAACCCACGCATACAGGTAGAGCACACCGTAACCGAAATGGTAACCGGGGTAGACCTGGTAAAAGCGCAAATTTTTATTGCGGGTGGATATAAGCTGAGCGATGTCCAGATAAAACTGCCCAACCAATACGCGATTAAAGTCAATGGATACGCCATTCAGTGTCGCATAACTACCGAGGATCCCGAAAACGATTTTCAGCCCGATTACGGCACCATAACTACCTACCGCAGTGCGGGTGGTTTTGGTATTCGGCTGGATGCGGGCTCGCTGTATCAGGGCGTAAAAGTCTCGCCCTTTTTCGATTCCATGCTGGTAAAAATATCGGCACATGGGCGCAGCTTGGATGGAGCTGTGCGCAGAATGACCCGCGCCTTGCAGGAATTTAGAATTCGTGGGGTAAAAACCAATGTGCAGTTCCTGCAAAACCTGGTAAACCACCCGGTGTTTGTGGCGGGCGATTGCACGGTGAATTTTATAGGCGAAAACCCCGACTTGTTTCGCTACACGGTGGCACGCGACCGGGCTACGCGCCTTTTAACCTATTTGGGCGATGTGGTGGTTAACGGCCACCCCGATGTGAAGTTTATCGATCCGCAACACCGTTTCGAAAAGCCCGTTGTACCGCCTTTTGCGCGCTACGAGCCCTATCCCAAAGGCACCAAGGACAAACTCACTGAGTTGGGCCCCGATAAATTCTGCGCCTGGCTTAAGGAGGAAAACAAAATCCAGTACACCGATACCACCTACCGCGATGCGCACCAATCCTTGCTAGCAACACGCATGCGCTCCTACGATATGCTCAATACTGCGGAGAGCTTTGCAAAAAATCACCCCGAGGTGTTTAGTATGGAAGTGTGGGGTGGCGCCACCTTTGACGTGTGCCTGCGCTTTTTGCACGAAAACCCTTGGAGAAGACTTCGCGAGCTGCGCGAGGCCATTCCAAATATTCTATTGCAAATGCTGTTGCGCGGTTCCAATGGCGTGGGCTACACCGCGTATCCCGATAATTTGGTAGAGAAATTTGTAATCCACGCCTGGAAAAATGGGGTGGATATTTTCCGCATTTTCGATTCGCTAAACTGGGTAAAAGCCATGGAACCCAGTATAAAAACGGTGCGCGAGCAAACGGGAGCCATTGCCCAGGCGGCCATTAGCTACACGGGCGATATTTCCAATCCCAACAAAACCAAATACAACCTGGCCTACTACAAGCAGTTGGCTAAAGATCTTACCAATGCCGGGGCGCACATGATTGCCATTAAAGATATGGCTGGATTGTTGAAACCGCAGGCTGTGGGCGATTTGGTAGCGGGCATCAAATCGGTTACCGATTTGCCCATACACCTGCACACGCACGATACCTCGGGCTTGCAGCTAACCACCTACCAAAATGCCATAGCGGCAGGGGTAGATGTGGTAGATGTGGCTTTAGGTGGATTGTCGGGCCTTACTTCGCAGCCCAACTTTAACTCGCTGGTTTCCATGATGAAAGGCAATCCACGCGAAAACCCCATGGATTTGCCCAAACTGAACGAAGCTTCGGTGTACTGGGAAAAAGTACGCAGCCATTACTATCCCTTTGAATCGGGATTGAAATCGTCTACGGCAGAGGTGTTCGATCACGAAATTCCAGGCGGACAATATTCCAACCTAAAACCGCAAGCAGTGGCTTTGGGCTTGGGCGACCGTTTTGAGGAAATAAAAGCCATGTACGCCACGGTAAACCGCATGTTTGGCGACTTAGTAAAAGTAACGCCCAGCTCCAAAGTAGTGGGGGATATGGCCTTGTTTATGATCTCTAACAACCTTACCGAGCAAGATGTGTACGACAAAGGCGAGAGCCTGGCGTTTCCCGAATCGGTAAAAGGCTTTTTTAGGGGCGATTTGGGGCAGCCGCATGCCGGTTTCCCAGAGAAGCTGCAGAAAATCATTCTCCGAGGCGAAAAACCGTACACCGACAGACCCAACGCCCACTTGGAGCCCGTAGATTTTAACGAGGAGTACGCAGAGTTTATTCGCAAGTTCCAAAAAGGCTTTCCGCGCGATTTGGAGATGGAAGACTTCCTCTCTTACAAGCTATACCCCAAGGTATTTGAACAGGCCGTGAAAAACTTTAAGCGTTATGGAAACGTATCCAAACTGCCTACCAAAAACTTCTTTTATGGTCTGCAGGAAGGCGAGGAAACCATTGCCGAAATAGCCCCCGGAAAAACCATTATTGTAGAGTTGCAGTCGGTTTCTGCAGCCGATGAAAAGGGTTACCGCAACGTGTTCTTTAAACTCAACGGACAAACCCGTAACCTGCGCATAGCCGATGCCAAGCTGAAGGTGGAAGAAAAAACCAACGTAAAAGCCGATCCTGCCAATGCCAAACAGGTAGCGGCACCGCTGCAAGGAAAACTGAGCGAGGTGCTGGTAAACCCAGGCGATGCGGTAAAGAAAAACCAGCCTTTGTTTATCCTGGAAGCCATGAAAATGGAGAGCACCGTGTCTGCCCCAGCCGATGGCAAAGTAGCCAACGTGGTACTGCAAGGCGGTACCATGGTAATGGCCGATGATTTGGTGCTGGAATTGGAATAAACACAGTTTTGGTGCGAAAGCCCATGGAAGAAAGAAAACCGTTAAAACGGTTGTAGGGGTTTTGGCGATGTGCTTGGCCCACGAATGAATTCGTGGGCTGTGTCTTTCCATTAGGGTGATGACACCTGTTCTTTAATTCTTCGAATTATGTGTTTTTATTGGGCCGCCAAGCTAAGTTAACTATTGGTTATCGTCATAATCAATACCAAGCGGTATCTTTACTAAAGTTATACAACAACGCTAGGCTCAGTGCGGACGGGCCTTGTACACTGTAGTGCAGGTGCGTTGAAGAAGGACTTAGAAAATCAAGAGAGCGACAGGGGAGCTCCTTTTAGATTTTGTTAGGCCTTAAAAAACAAACCCAACGGAAGGGTGCACAGCCCTAGCCCCGATAGCAATCGGGGTTTTTGTTTCGTTTTTTCATCAATGGAAAAAATGAAAGGAAGCTAAGATTTCTCTTACTGTTCAGATGAAACCGATTTACCTTAGTAAAACGGATAATACTTATTCGTTGTAGAATCGCAGCTAGCACCTTAGTTACGCATCCATCCATAACCAAACCTGTTGGAGGTAGTGCTCCATCTCCGATACCCGCCAAAAGTGTACTTTTAGTACCATGACAAAAAGAAATTCCGCAGTCTTTAACGAAACGCAGCGCTTTACGCAGTGGTACGTATGGTTGGTATTGGTATTGCTTTTGTGCATACCGCTGGCTGGAATTTACAAGCAACTGATTATGGGTGAGCCTTTTGGTAACAACCCCATGTCAGACACAGGACTGTTGTTGTTTGGTGGGATAATGGCTGCGGTAATGGTCTTTTTTATGCAGGTGAAATTGCGAACCACCATCGATGCATCGGGCATTCACATCCAGATGTTTCCTCTGGTGAAGAAGCATTTTGCGTGGAAGGATATTGCGGGTGCCAAAACCTTGCGCTACGGCTTTGTGGGTGGCTATGGCATACGCATGCTAACGCCCTACGGCACGGTGTACAACATCAAAGGCAGGGAGGGCTTGGCGCTGGAGTTGAAAAACGGAAAAAAGTACCTCATTGGCAGTCAGAAGGCGGAGGAAATAGACCGCGTCTTAGCCAATTTCCTGGAGCAGTAGGGGCCAGATATCTTTCTCGTGTCGCTGCTTAAAGATTCCAAAATGACTGATTTTCTTAACGCCAAATTCCTCTGGAACCAAATGGATGCGCTTTTGCTCGGTGTTTTGGTATTGGTCGGCCAGCCAGTCGCACGCGCGCTTGGGAGCGTAGGTGTCGTCATCCACGCTAAAAGCGGTTAAGGGCACCGTAAACTGCGGGTAGTGGGCAGGAGGGATGCTAGCGTCATCCAACATGTAGTTTTTCCGTGTACACCAGTAACGCCATTGTCGCGCTACTCGTTTGGGTAAATTCTCCATACCCATAATGCGCTTGGAAGGTACATAGCCAAAAACACGCGTAAAAAAGGGAAACACCACGTACCAATTAAACGCCATGCGGTATTTTAGAAAACCGGGGTATAAGCGCCAATACCCCGAAGAGGAGGTGACCAGCACAATTTTTTGAGCGTCCAGGGCCTTTTCTGTAATGCCCAGGAGCTGACCGCCAATGCTGTGGCCCATTATAGTAAGGTGGGCATTGGGGTAGCGTTTTCTCGTGTATTCAATTACCGTATTCAGGTCTTGCAAGCCCCAGTCGGCAGCGCGGTTGGTATGCTGCTTTACATGGCCTTGTTTGGATGCACCTATACCCTGGTAATCGAAGGTGATTACGGTAATTCCTTGCGCTTGTACAAACTGTGCAAACTTGCGGTAGTAGCCTTGCAGCACACCGGTAGCCGAGCTTATTAAAAGGATTTTAGGACTTGGGTATGCTTCGTATACGGTAACACCCAAACCGGCTTCTCCTGCTGTTAGAGTTATTTCTTGGATCGCCTTGTTTGCATCTTCCTTCATGGTCCTAGTGCTCTTCTTCGTTTCCAGAAATGTTGGTGACTTCCATGGATGCGGTGGCAATCATAATGCGATCGGGGTACTTGGCTAATTCTTCCAGCAAGGCGGTGTAAATTTTATCCTTGGTGGTTCTTCGCCTCTGGTAATCTACGATGTAGCGCAGGGTGAACGTGATCCAGTTCTCGTCAAATTTCAGCGTAATCATGGGTTTTACCTGCGCTTCTTCCACCCGGTATTTGTTGGTGAGTTTTTGCCACTGGGCTTCGCTGGCAACGGCATAATCGCCACAGATCTTTTCCAGTACTTCGGTAAAAACCTTTCGAGCCAGATGGTGGTCGCTTCCGGTGCGCACAGGCACACGAACCTCATCCCACAGAAAAGGGTACTCGGCCGAGTAGTTGTGAATGTGCTCCTTAAAAACATAATTGTTGGAGAGGCTCACCATACGACCGTTGTACAGGTCGCCATCAATCCAGTCGCCAACTTCCATAACCGTAGTGCTCATAACGCCAATGTCAATGACATCGCCAACTACGCCTCCCACCTTTATCCGCTGTCCCACGCTGACGCTTCCCGAGAGCATAATGTAGAGCCATCCCGCAAAACTTTCGATAACCGATTGCAACGCGAAAGCAATACCCGCACCAGCTACACCCAGCGCAACCCCTATATTGCCTAGTTTGTCGTTGTACACAAACAGCACCAGAAGCACCAGCGCCAAGTAACCGAAGAAGTTTATGGCTTTACGCGCTTTGTACTTGTTGTCGGTAGAGCGCAGCGTGCGATTCAGGCCTTTTTTGAGATAAAAAGTAACCAACAAAATAACGGCCAATCCCACCGCAATGGTTACCACCCGACTTACAGCGGGGCTGCTCAGCCAACTGGACAAAGTTTCGGTAAAACGTTCCATGGCTTTGAAAATAATAAAACTGCGCTGTTAGCGTACCAGCGGGCGCATTTCTATTTCTACCTGGTGGAAGTTTTTCTGGGTATCGTAGGCATTCCAAATGGTCTGGGCGATATCGGTGGCTTGCATCATGGTGTCGTCTGCGGTTACCATCTCAAACTCATTAAAGAAATCGGTATTCACCGAGCCTGGATTGATGCCCGTAACCTTAATACCGTGCTTGCGGAGCTCTTTGTAAATGCTCAGGGTGAAGCCGCGTACCGCAAATTTGCTGGCACAATAGGCGCCCATCGTTTCTATACCGGTAGTGCCCGCAATAGATGCAATGTTAAAAATATGGCCATGGCCTTGCTCTTTCATAAGTGGAGCAATGCTGTGGGTACAATAAAACAAGCCGTTAACGTTGGTGGCTTGCATCGCGTCAAAGTCTTTGGGATCGCAATTTAAAATAGGCGTGGGAATGCCAAAACCTGCGTTGTTTACCAATACGTCTACGCGGTTATCCAGGAAGTCCAAGCTTTGCGAAAGTGCCTTTTTCACGGCATCATAGCTGCTTACATCGCAGGCTACCCACTTAAAATTGGGGTTATCTACTTTCGTTTCGCTGCGCGACCATCCTACCACGTTAAACCCTTGATCTAAAAAGGTATTTACGGTGGCCAATCCTATTCCTTTGCTGCTACCGGTAACTATCGCTGTTTTGCTCATATTTTTTCTTTTGGCGGGAAGATACATTGCCGCTCGTGTTGCCACCTGCTTGGGAACGTTAAAGAATGTTGGGGGAGCGGAGGGATGAGAAGTTAAAAGCGCTAAGCTGAAAGCCGGAAGGAGAAGTTCGGAGCTCGTAGCTCAGAGTTCGTAGCTCAGAGTTTCTATCTAGCTTAGATTTCCCCTTACGGTCACTTCGAGTATTTAGGTTGAGGAACGAAACCTAAATGTATCGAGAAGCGGCGCGGAGCACTTGAAAAGAACGTGTAATTATAGCTCTACCTGGGTTCTCGATACACCTCGGCTCGGCCGAGGCACTCGAACTGACAGTCAGCTTTGATCTCCCAGATAATTATCACGCAAAGCCGCCAAGACGCAAAGCGTTTCCCCCTCTCGGAGGCGCAATGCAGCGCTTGACGAAGTATGGGTTAAGGGGGGAAATTCGTAGAGCTGATAGTTCGTAGTTCGTAGCTGATAGTTCGGAACTTGAAACATAGAAGCATGGCGGTCATCGAGCGTCTTAGGATGCTGACCTATGCGTCAGTAGAGTCGAGATGTCTTCAGGTTAACGAAGGATTAAGGTATAATGATGAGAGCTGAAAGCTGGTGAGAAGATGAAAGATGAGTTATGAGTGAGTAGGGATTAGTGAATGGAGACTTGTGAACAGAGATGAGCTAAAAAGCAAGAGCAGAGCTGGCGGCTGAGCGGAGTCGAAGCCTTTTCACCTAAGTTTCTAATATTGCATTGGTTTCATCTCGACTCCGCTCGATGGCCAGCGCTGCACTTAAGATTAGAAGGTTGTCAAAGCGATACAGTTTCCAAGGTAAAACGTCTTCGCGAAGCTGGCGGCTGAGCGTCCATTGACTGTGACCGAAGCGTCAGAGGAGTCGAAGCCTTTTACATCCAAGTTTCTTTTTTGCGGTAGGTCAAAGTTTGTAGCTCGTAGCTCATAGCCGAGAGTTCCTAGTTAGCTTAGGTTCTACGGTACCGTCACTTCGAGTATTTAGGTTGAGGAACGAAACCTAAATGTATCGAGAAGCAAAGCAACGCAAATAGTCTTCAAAAAAGAGAGTTGTATGAACTTGGTAATTAGTTGTTTATAACCGATTACTTCGGGCTCTCAAATGGTGGTCTGCGAGTACCAAAGCAGTCATGGCTTCTACAATAGGAACGGCCCTCGGCAACACGCAGGGATCGTGGCGCCCTTTGCCTTGGACGGTAACGGCCTCGCCCTTGTCGTTCACCGATTGCTGATCGCGCATCAGGGTGGCGATGGGCTTAAATCCCACCTGAAAATAAATTTCCATGCCGTTGCTGATGCCCCCTTGCACACCACCGCTTTGGTTGGTTTCGGTAATTACTTTGCCCGTTTCATCGGTGCTATACGCATCGTTGTTTTCCGAGCCTTTGCTGTAGGTGCCTTTCCAACCGCTGCCGTATTCAAAGGCTTGGGCTGCGTTTATGCTTAGCATGGCTTTGCCCAAATCGGCATGCAGTTTATCAAAAGCGGGTTCGCCCAAGCCCGCTGGGCAATTCCAAACCACGGTTTTTATGCTGCCGCCCACGGTATCTCCGGCTTTGCGGATGTCCTTGAGGTACTGCTCCATTTTTGCTGCAGTAGCTGCATCGGGACAACGCGTTGGCGAATGTTCTATGGTAGCGGGGTCGTTAAAGGTGTAGGTGTTGGGAATTTCAACATCGCCAGCGCGCTGCACGTAGGCATGCACTGCGATATCGTAATGGACCAACAGCTTTTTGGCCACAGCACCCGCGGCTACCCGAGCAGCGGTTTCGCGGGCCGAGGAACGGCCACCACCGCGGTAATCGCGTATGCCATACTTGGCATCGTAAGTGTAGTCGGCATGGGAGGGGCGGTACTTGTCTTTAATGTGGTCGTAATCCCGCGATTTTTGGTCGGCATTGCGAATAAACATGCCTATGGGTGTGCCCGTGGTTTGTCCTTCAAAAATTCCTGAAAGAATCTCCACTTGGTCGGCCTCTTTGCGTTGGGTAACGATGGCCGATTGGCCCGGTTTTCTGCGGTCCAATTCCAGCTGAATTTCCTCTCGAGAAATTTCCAAACCTGCCGGACAGCCGTCAATGACCACGCCAATGCCCGCACCGTGCGATTCACCAAAAGTGGTTACTTTAAAGAGCTGTCCCCATGTATTTCCTGCCATTAGCTAAACTTTTCACAGCTTACGCCCACACTGTCCAAATGGTTCCAGAAAGAAGGGTAGGATTTCTCTACCACTTGTGGGTTTTCAACCAACAAATCGCCCAATTTACCCACCAAAGGGGCAAAAGACATGGCCATACGGTGGTCGTCATACGTAAGCAGACGCAATCTTGGAATTTTTGCCACATCTGCAAAGCTCAGCTCAAAAGTTTCGGCCGCTGGGTCGCTTTCACTCAAGAACACGCCAATTTTGCTCAGCTCGGTTTGCATGGCGCAAATGCGGTCGGTTTCTTTAATACGCAGGCTGTGCAGCCCAGTAACTTTGGCTGGAATTTGCAAACCAGCACATACGCAAAGTATGGTTTGCGCTAGGTCTGGACAGTTGGTAAAGTCGTACTCAAAAGTACCGGCTACTTTTTTCGTGTTTTTTAGCTGAATGCCATTGTTTTTAAATACCGTGGTAACGCCCAGGTCTTCGAAAATCTCTGCCAAAACGCGGTCGCCTTGCAGCGAATCCTTGCGCATGCCCTTGAGCGTAATCTGGGTATTGGGGTGCAGCGCTACCCAAGCATACCAGTATGAAGCAGCACTCCAGTCGGGCTCTACGTAGTAGCTGGCTTGCTTAAATTCGCCTGGATGCACCGTGTAGCTTCCGCTGTTCACCGTGGTTTCAAATCCGGCCATTTTGAGTAGGGAAACGGTCATATCAATGTACGGAGCCGATCCTAGCTTGCCGGTGGTATGCACGGTTAGCCCTTTTTTAAACAAGGGGGCCACCAGTAGCAAAGCGCTTAAGTATTGGCTGGATTGGCTTACATCTACCGTTGTTTCTGCATTTTCGGGTGGATCGATGCCTTCGATTTCCAAAGGCGGAAAACCTGAGTTATTGAGGTAGCGGATTTTGGCGCCCAATTTTTGCAAGGCTTCTACCAATGCTTTTACGGGACGTTGCTGCATACGCTCCGATCCTGTTAAGACTCGCTTACCGGGTGTAAAAGCCAATAGGGCAGTTAAGAAGCGGAAGGTAGTTCCAGCCGGACCACAATCTAGGGTCTCTAGCTCCGGCAGCTTGCGCAACAGGTCGAACAAGGTATCCGTATCCTTAGCGCTGGAGAGGTTGTCTACCTTAAAGGTATTGTTAGAAATATGATTGAGTATCAGCGCGCGGTTGCTTTCGCTTTTACTGCCGGGCAAGCCCAAGGTAAACTTGGAGCCCGTTTTCCCCGTAGCGGGGCGTATGCGTAGGACTTCCATTACTTAGTTACCTCGGTTTTGGCGTTCATAATTTCATTTTGCTTCCGTATGCTTTCGCTGTGTACCAATTCCAGCATCTTTTTCACAAACTCTTTTTTCAGGTTCAGTGCAGTACCGAGTTGGGTGCGCTTCGATAGGATTTCATCCCACCGTTGTACCTGCAGAATGGTAACGCCATTGTCGCGCTTGTAATTTCCAATCTGTTCCACCAACTTCATCCGTTCGGCCAATATTTGGATGATGCGCTCGTCAATCAAGTCAATATCCTGGCGTAACTGCTCTAGAACATTTTCAAAGGCGGGGTCGGATATTTGACTCTCGCGAATAACCAGCGAGTCTACAATCATTTCTAAGGCGGCTGGTGTAACCTGCTGTTTGGCATCCGTCCATGCGTTGTCGGGATCTCTGTGGGTTTCTATCATCAGACCCTGCATGTCCAAATCCAGTGCGCGCTGCGAAATGGCAGAAATCAAGGTACGATCTCCAGCGATGTGACTCGGATCGCAAATCATAGGAATTCCCGGGATTTTTCGTTTTAAGTCGATCGCTATACGCCACATGGGCGCGTTGCGGAAGGGGGTTTTCTCTATGGGTGAAAAACCGCGGTGTATGGCTGCCAACTTGGTAATGCCCGAGCGATGAAAACGCTCCAAAGCACCTACCCAAAGTCCGATGTCTGGATTTACTGGGTTTTTTACCATCACGGGGATATCTACTCCTTTAAGCGCATCGGCAATCTCCTGTACCGAAAAGGGGTTTACTGTAGTGCGGGCACCCACCCAAAGCACATCCACACCGGCTTTTAAAGCGATATCTACGTGTTGGGTATTGGCTACTTCTGCCGTTACGGGCAAGTTGTGTTTTTTACCCGCTGCTATTAGCCAGGGTAGTCCTTCTTCGCCAATACCTTCAAAAGCACCGGGGCGTGTTCGGGGTTTCCATATTCCCGCTCTAAAGGCGCTCACTTTGCCTGTAGCAGCCAATTGGTCTGTGGTTTCGCGCACCTGCTCTTCGGTTTCGGCACTGCACGGCCCGGCAATTAATAAGGGCTTGTTGTTGGTAGGAAGCCAGTTTTCTAGTGGTGTAAGTTCCATGGTATTAAAAGTCTAAAAGTTGTTTTCGAGTATCGTTTTTTTGGTATTCGCCCAAGAGGCTAAATTCTGAGGTGTTTCTAATGAATTCCAGCAATGCGCTGTCAAAAGCTTTCCGGTTGCTAAACTCCAAATCCAGATAAAACTGGTAATTGTCGGGCTCTTCTACAATAGGAAGACTTTGAATTTTGGAGAGGTTAATTCCCTTGTCGGCAAGCATGGTCAATACCTTGGCCAAAGCGCCTACTTCGTGATGCACCCTAAAGGTAACGGTCGCTTTATTGTGTGCAGCATGGCTGTCTAACTGTTTACTTAACACCCAAAAGCGGGTGTAGTTTTTTCGGTGTTTTTCCAGCCGTTTCTCCAATATTTTAAGTCCGTACACTTCGGCAGCTCGCGTATTGGCTATGGCCAGGGTGTTGGTAAGTTGCTGGTCGGCAATTTCTTTGGCACACGCAGCGGTATCGGCTTTTTCTAATAGGGTAATGTGTGGATAGTCCTCAAAAAAAGTTTGGCATTGGCGTATAGCCATAGGGTGCGATTGCACGTATTCTACATCTTTAAATTGGGTGGATTCCAATCCTAGCAAGTGCAGTTGGATGGGGACATATACTTCGCCCACAATGTGCAGTTGCAACTCGCGCAACAAGGTGTAGTTGGTTAAAATGGTACCCGCTATGGTGTTTTCTATGGCTAAGGTTGCAAAGTCGCTATCGCCTTGCTTTAGCGTTTTGCAGGTTTCCGAGAAAGACCGACAAGGCACGGTGTCAAAGGCGTCTTCGCCAAAGAACCGCATGGCGGCTTCCTCGTGAAACGAGGCCTGAATACCTTGTATGGCAACTGATTTTTTTTCCATAAAAAAACCCCGCTACTGCGGGGCTCTCAATTTTGTTATCCAATATATGCAACAAACCCGCTATTCCGTAGGAATTATCCAATAAAAGAAATAAGCGGCTTGTTTTGCTTTCATGCTGCAAATGTAAGTATAAATTTGAAATAGCAAATAAAATTGGGAAAAAAATAAAATACCCATTTAAAATTTTGCTACAATCCCTTTAAGGCTTTTACCTTAAGCAAGGCAGCTACGGCCATGCCATCGGTAATACGGCCATCCATGGCCATGGCTACGGCCTCCGCTAAGGGCAGCTTTTTGATGGCAATTTCTTCGCAGCCCTCGGGCGTAGCCTCTTCTTGGGTGAGTCCTTCGGCCAGGTAGGTTAGCGCCACTTCATCAGACACCGAGTTGCTTATGTGCAGCTTTTGTAGAAAGGTGTATTTCTCGGCCACCAGGCCGGTTTCTTCTTTTAGCTCGCGCTGGGCCGATAGAATGGGGTCTACATCCAAAGGGCCACCGCCCTCGGGAATTTCCCAGCTGTACGCATCCAGGGGATAGCGGTGTTGGCCTACCAACCACGTGTAGCCATCTTCGGAAACAGGCACAATGCCAATAGCGATGTTCTTAAAATGCACTTTTCCATAAATGCCAGCATTGCCATCGGGGTGGATGACGTTTTCATGCGTAACCCGTATCCACGGATTTTCATAACGGATTTCTTCATCCAATTTTTTCCAGGGGCCAATTGTCTGGGGCGTTGTAAATTTGTCGTTTTCCACGGTAAGTGAAGCGTTAATTATGGAGCTAGCAAAGGGCACAAAACTAAGTTATATCAACGAGCCGGGCAGTGTGACCCTGGTAAAGGTGTTGGCTGGAAATAAGCTGTTGGTGGAAGATGAGTACGGTTTTGAAATAACGGTAGCTAGCAATCAGTTGATGACCCAACAAGGGAAACTGCTTACAGCGCTTCAGAGCGAGGAAGTAGGGGAGGATCGCAAACCGCATCCAACCACCAAACAGGCCTGGCCGCGGGGGGTACAAAGCGTAAGCACCCAAGAGGTGGTGGTAGATTTGCACCTGGAAGAATTGTGCGATGCAGGTGAGGAGCGCTTTATCTCCCATCCACTCGAACTCCAACTAAAAACCTTGCGGAAAACCATGACCTGTGCACGGGAGCACCGAATAAAGCAGGTTATAGTTATCCACGGCAAGGGCAGAGGCGTGCTACGTCAGGAAGTATTACATTTGTTGTCGCAGGCGCCCAACTTGGAGTATTGGGACGCATCGTTTGAAGAGTATGGCGGAGGCGCCATTTGTGTCCGATTGTACGGAATTTCAAAATAGTATCTGTTGTGGGTTCATCGTCTTGCGGCAACGCAAGGAGGAAAGTCCGGGCAGCATAGGGTAATCGTGCTTCCTAACAGGAAGGTCTTTGCATCTTGGATGTAGAGAACAGCCAGTGCCGCAGAAAAGATACCGCCACGGCCTAGCCGCGGTAAGGGTGAAAAGGTGGGGTAAGAGCCCACCGGTGCTGCGGTGACGTAGCATGCAAGGTAAACCTCACGAGCTGAAAGATCAAGTAAACCCTGCGTTTTTGGGCAGCCAAAAAACAGCCGACCCGGCTGAACGCTTGTTGCAGGGAGGGTAGATCGATGGACCCCGTGGGCGACTGCGGGGCTAGATAAATGATGAACACTGTGCCCAGCACAGTACAGAACCCGGCTTACAAGCAACAGACACCCATAGAGGCGCCTTCGGGCGCCTTTATCTTTTTTAGAGTACTTGTTTGCATATTCATGGTTATTTATCGGGTAACTGCGTGATATCATGGTACTTATGGTGGTGGCCTCAGTTATTAGGCTATCTTTGCGGCTTAATTACATTGAATGACATTTGAAGAGTTAGGATTACGAGAGGAAGTATTACAAGCAATTTTGCCTTTGGGATTCGAGAATCCCACACCCATCCAAGAAAAAGCCATACCATCTTTAATAGAGTCGCACCGCGATTTAGTAGGATTAGCCCAAACCGGAACCGGAAAAACAGCCGCGTTTGGTTTGCCCATGGCACACCTGATTAACTTTAGCAACCCCGTAGTGCAAGGCCTGGTACTTTGCCCCACACGCGAGTTGTGCCTGCAAATAGCAGACGATCTAAAGAAGTACACCCAAGAACTACCCGGAGCACGCCTTACCGCAGTATACGGAGGAAGTTCTATCGACAAGCAGATTAAGGACATCCGCAAAGGTGCCCATATTATTATTGCTACCCCCGGACGTTTAATCGACCTGATTAAGCGTGGCAAAGTAGACCTAAACCAGGTGGATATTGCCGTATTGGATGAAGCCGATGAAATGCTCAACATGGGCTTTAAAGAGGATATCGATTTCATTCTTTCGCACACGCCACCCACCAAAAGAACCTGGTTGTTTTCGGCTACCATGCCCAAGGGCGTAGCAGCTATTGCCAAAAACTTCATGGAAGACCCACTGGAAGTTACCGTGGGTAACAAAAACAGCAGTGCCTCTACCATTACACACAAGTATATTTCCATTAATGGTAGAAACCGCTATCCAGCCTTAAAACGCTTGTTGGATTATTATCCCAACATCTACGGTATAGTATTTTGCAACACGCGTCACCACACCCGCGAGGTGGCTGAAAAGCTCTCGCGCGATGGCTACAGTGCCGAAGCCTTGCATGGCGATTTATCGCAGGCAGAGCGCGACTCGGTGATGGTGAAGTTTCGCGACAAGTCGGTGCAAATCTTGGTAGCTACAGACGTTGCTGCACGTGGTATTGACGTAGACGAAATTAGCCACGTCATTCACTACATGCTTCCCGATGACGTAGAAAACTACACCCACCGAAGCGGTAGAACCGGTAGGGCTGGGAAAGAAGGGGAGTCTATTGTTATTTTGGATAGCAGAGATGTGAATCGCCTACGCGATGTAGAGCGCATCATGAAGAAGGAAATTTCCTATTTCACTATTCCATCGGGAGAAGACATTGTTCAAAAACAAATTGAAGCCTACGTCTCAGAATTGAAGGATGCACCGTATGATTTCGAGGCCATTGATCCGTACATTACCCAGATTTTCCAAGAGTTGGAAGGGTTGGAGAAAGAAGAGCTTATTTCTAAGATTATATCCAAAGAGTTTGGTCGCTTGTTTAAGTACTACCAAAACGTACACGACCTGAATGTAACACCACGCAAACCCGGCGGGAAATTTGCAGATCGCGAAGCACGCTCCAACGGGCAATACCAGCGTATCTTTGTCAATGTGGGCCACATGGATGGGGTAGACAAAGGTGCCTTGTTGCGCCTGGTGTGCAGCGCAGCCAACATTCCGGGGAGCTCGGTAGGACGTATCGATTTAAAGCAGCAGTTTTCTTTTGTAGACGTAGAGAAACAACATGCCAACCAGGTGGTAGATCAGGTTACGGGTGCCGAACTAGATGGTAGAACCGTGCGTGCTGAGTTGAGTGACGAACCCTCTGGAGGCGGAGGACGCAGCGGAGGCGGTGGCCGAGGCCGCTCTGGCGGTGGTCCCAAAGGCGGCAAGCGCAAAGGCGGACCTTCTGGAGGACGCAGTGGCGGCAGCCGCAGAAGAAGCGGAGGCAGTTCGGAAGGTGGCGGCAACCGCAAGCCTTACGAAGTGTACCACAAGCGTACCCAGCATAAATAGGAAGTGTTTGTAGCATTATAAAAGAGGCCGTTTAGTAACTTTCTAAACGGCCTCTTTTTGTTTTGAGATGGGATGGATACTTCTGGGTTTACATCAGAGGTTGGAAATGCTGACCGCTGCGTCAGTAGGCGCACCCCATCAGCTATCGCTGGCGGAGCCGACTACGCGATTGTGCCTTCATGCTTTTTATTTTTCTAGTATGCTCATTAATTTTGGATTCAGATATAGCTTTTCCTTTCCAATCCTTACCGATTTAAGAAATCCTTCTTCTTCCATTGCAATAAGGTAATTTCCTACTGTTTTAGGTGTACCCAGATCTATATCAATTAAGTTTTGTCTTTTAGTGTATGGGAGCTTAAAGATGACTTCCACTAAATCTTTAGAGTACACCTTCGGAAGTTTTTCTTTTATTTCTTGGCCAGTAGTTTCCATGAGCTTAATAATGGCCTCGAGTCTATCTAATCCTTTGATGGCAGTTGTTTCAACCATATCAAGTATGAAGAGTATGAATTTTGACCAGTCATTTTTTTCAGTGATGGTTCTTAATCCTTTGTAGTACTTGTCTTTATGCTGCATAATGTATTCGCTCAAGAACAAAGCTGGAATATCGAGAAGTTTTTCGAGTTTTAATTGAAGCAATAGAAGAATACGCCCTGTTCTACCATTACCATCTGAAAAGGGATGTATGGCTTCGAATTGGTAATGGGAGATAGCCATTTTGATCAAAGGATCAAACGATTTATTTTCATTGATGAAGCTTTCGAGGTTTGCCATTTTTTCTCGAATCACCTGTTCTCCAGATGGAGGCGTGTAAATTACTTCACCATTTGTATTCGATAGAGTCGTACCAGAAGTGGTTCTGATTCCAGCCTTATTCTGTTTTATGCACTGAACAAGTTCGATACATAGGTTAGTTGTTATGAAAGGCTTTTTTTCAAGATGCTTAAAACCTAGCCAGATCGCTTCCTTGTAGTTAATGACCTCCTTTGTGGCAGGATTGTCGAATTTTTTATCCGCAACAACTGCTTGGTATAGGTCATCATTTGTTGTGATGATGTTTTCTATTTCCGAACTCGCTTTAGCTTCTTGCAAGTGAATTGTGTCAAGAAATAGGCTTGGGTTGGGAAGGTTTCGGATGGCACCATTGAGTTGAGCGAGGGCTCTACTGGCCTTAATTGTCTTTGTTAGTATCTCTTTAGTTTCCAAATCTGCTTTTGGAGGAAGTAGTGGTAAGCTATTATAAGGCCTGGTTTTATCGAAAACGTTCATAACGAGAGTAAATTTTACACTTGAGTACCGATCAAGGGTGAAAATAGGCAATATTTACTCTCGTTTGACCTAGGAAGGTAAATGTTACGCTCGTTTTAGGAATGAGGCAAAACGTCCTGCTCGTATGTTTACCGAAGTTACTATAAAGCATCCAATGGAGACCCTTGTTAAGGATAAAAGAGGCAGAAAAAGCAGCAAGGATAGTGCTACGCAGGATTTGAAATCCTGCGCGATAACCTTGGTGGCAAAACCCGCATAAGCAAAGCAGGAGATCCCAACGTGAGAAATCACCTGTTTATGTGCAGTTTTACGGCCTGTGAACGCAATCCGCAGTGTAAAGCATTATATGAGCGGCTGGTAGCCAAAGGAAAGAGTAAAAAACTAGCCTTAATTGCGGTCTGCAACAAGCTCCTGAAACAGGCTTTTGCCATAGCCCAAAAGCGGCATGCTGTACGACCCAAATTACGTGCCTAGAAAAGTACTATCTATGAAATGTTAAAAAGGATATCAAAGCTTGGATTTTAGCTCAGATCATTGTTGGTAATGGTTTTTATTTTCTCGTAGTCAATGTTTTCAAGGAGAATTACCTTTTCATTGTCAGCTAAAACTTCAGAGAGGGCTTCTTTGGTTTTTTCTCCTATTTCGATAATTCTTAACCATTCAGTGTCATTCAGAATTGCTGAGACATCGTAATCTTTGTTATTCGGTGTTTGATAAGCATCTAATTCTTTATGCCAATTCTCAACAATTTTGAATTCATTCTCTGATAACAGATTTCTTTTTAATGGGTCCTCATAATTATTGTCCACTGCTAAGCCGTCAAAATATGAACACATAAACTCAACAAATGACCAATGTGGACTTGGTGCATTTTTATCTAACCAACTTTTTTGTTGTAGTTCCAAAGATGTAAGTTCGTTAATTGATAAGAGCCAATTTGGTCTCCAAACTTTCTTTAGTTTGGTATTATAAGCACTGGATATCATTTCAAACTATCTAACTCTAGAGGGTGTTTTTTTAATTATTGCCAACGTCCCCGGCTCGTATGTTTACCGAAGTTACTATAAAGCATCCAATGGAGATCCCTTGATAAGGATAAACGAGGCAGAAAAAGCAGCAAGGATAGTGCTACGCAGGATTTGAAATCCTGCGCGATAACCTTGGTGGCAAAACCCGCATAAGCAAAGCAGGAGATCCCAACGTGAGAAATCACCTGTTTATGTGCAGTTTTACGGCCTGTGCACGCAATCCGCAGTGTAAAGCATTATATGAGCGGCTGGTAGCCAAAGGAAAGAGT
>CAZVJF010000020.1:0-5628 GCA_964627445.1 uncultured Flavobacteriales bacterium
CGTATGCGTTGGTTAAAGCGCTTGGCGCTTACGTTGAAGACGTAGTCTCCCGGCTGTGCGGGTTCTCCTTCAAAGGTACCGTCCCATCGTGGGTTGGGGCCGCTACCTTCAAACACCAGTTCTCCAAAACGGTTGTAGATACGGAAGTACTCATAGGTTTCTATGCCCCAGCCTTGGGGGTAGATTTCATCGTTAATGCCATCGCCATTGGGCGTAAAAGCATCGGGTACATCCAGGGAGTACTTGTTTTCTTCGATGTTTAGGTTAAAGGTTCGCGTTTCGTTGATGCAGTCGTAGATATCGGTAATGCGTAAGGTGTACTCCTGCGCTTCTCGGGCCACCAGCGTTTGTTCTGGGCAGCTTGGGCAAGCAAACAATTCCTTGGGTTGCCACTCGTAAAGAAGGCCCTCCAACACCGGTAAATCAAACAATATGGAGTCGCCTTGTACTACCAGCGTATCGTTGTCTGCCGGGAAGCTAGGAATGGAGTCTACACCCACTACGTTAACGAAGTAATCGGCCGTATCAACGCAACCATTGTTGTCTTCATATGCTACTTGATAGGACTCGGTGTAGGGGTGCTGCTGCCCTTCTCTAGGTTTAAACGCTATGGTAGGCTGCTCATAAACAGGTCCGATGAGTGTATCTTTCGTTATTAAGGTATCAATTATCCATTTGTATTGATCTCCGTTAGGAATAGTAGCGTCCAGGGTATCCACAGCGAGATCAAAACACACATCTTGTGTACGGTTGGGCGCCTGGGGTGGTGCTGCTACGGTCACCGTTCTGGTGGCAACATCGGTGCACTCAGATTGGTTGTTGCTCACCGTTAAGCGCACGGTGTAGGTTCCAGGCTTGGCATATTTGATGGTGTCGCGCCTTAGCGTACTCAAACGTCCATCGCCATAGCTAAAGCGTATGGTATTCACGCCCACAGTGCTTATATCGTTGCTGGATACAATGAGTGAATCGTGCAAGCATAGTGTACCTTCGAGTGGTTGTGTTACTCTTTCTCCCAACATTATTTCTCTCAACCCTATTGCTGCTCGTACGGTCTCTACCGTTATGTCCTGGTTCAACGTAGTTTCACAGCCTTCTGCAGATGTAAGTGTCAAGCTTACATTCACCCTTGTTGGCGGGTTCTCACCGGTAAAGTCCACTGCTACCAAAGCGGGGTTATCCGTATAGGTTTCTGTGTCACCCTCCAAGGTCCACTCAAAACTATCGACATCGCTCGGACTGTTAAAGCGCAGGTAGAACTCGCTGCCGTTACATACCGCGCGCGGTAAATCCAGATTTGCACTGGGTTTAATTACGTTGATGTACATGCGCTCGGTAGATTTACATCCTGCCGAGGTAATGCCTTCCAACACAATCTCTTGATCTTCTTGGATGTTGTTGAGCGAAAACACCGGAGTGTAGGGTGTTCTGGGTACTCCGTTTACCTTCCAGGTGTAGGTAACCCCGGGCTGTGGGGTTACGTTTTGCACCACCACCGTATCGCCCACGCAGGCATCGCGATTGCGGTCGGGCAAGTCGTCTATGCGCACTGTTAGCTGCGGTGCTGCCTGGATTACGATGTCTTGCGTTTGCTCGGTAAAGCAATTGGTAACCGTATTAAAGAGCGTGGTGGTAATGGTATAGGTTCCGGGTGCATCGTAGGTGTACGAGCGCGTGTTTCCAGTAACGCTAGGATCGCCATTACCAAAATTCCAGCTGACGCGAATGTTGTCTGCAGCATCGGCTGTTACGCGTACATTGTTGCCTACACAGGCTCTATTCGGCACATTGATATCGGCACTCGGAATGGGGGCTACCGTAAAGCTAAAGCGTTGGCTCTGCAACTCTGTGCAAACGCCATTGCCCAAATCCTGGAAGTTGCTGATATAGTAAGTGTATTCTCCAGTGGGTAGTCCCAGCAATTCAAAATCATCGCCAGCTCCAAGGCTTACCGTTAAGGGTGTTCCTGTTGTGCCTTGGCGCAGCTCAAAGCGATACGGCCCTGTGCCGTTACCACCTACTGAGAGCACTACGTCTTCGCCCTCGCACACGCGGCTATCGGCCACAATCAGCGCTTGGGCAGGTCGTCCTACCACCACCGGCACACCCGGTGTCACGCTCAAACAATACTCGTTTAAGTCTACTCCTGGGTTGCTGGCCGTACGGCTTCCCACCACACGGCTGAGGTAATACACCTTACCGGGAACCAAGTTGCCTGTTAAAAGCAAGTCGTTGCTGCCCTTGCTTAAGATAATGCCGCCTAAGGTATCGGCAGGGCTGGTGTGCAATACGTAAATGGTGGTATCGTCTGGATCGCGCACCATGTCGGTTTCGCGTTGTACGCTCACCACATCACCCAGGCAAGCGAAAATCGTATCCTGGTTTAGCGTTCCCGCATCGCTGGTGCATGGGCAACCGTAGGATGTGCGTATGGTGTCGCTAAAGCCACAGCTGCTTTGGTCGCTAAAACCAAATTTGTAAGACTCGCCACTATTCAGCACACGGCTGGTATACGGCAGCTCGCCAATACGTTCGCCATTTACCGTAAGGCTATTGGGGTCGCCTCCACGTACATCAAACACAAACTGGTAGTTGGCACCTTCGTTTAAGCAGATGGTGTCAATAACCGAAGCGCGTAAAAAGTCGGAGAAGGTAATGGAAACCGTATCAAAATCTACACAGCGATTGTCTACCTGCTCGCGCCATACCAACTCGTAGGTATCTGAAGTACCCACTACGACCGTGCTGTTGGGGCTGGTAGGATTGGTAAACGTTACATCGCCTGGGCCGTTGTATATCCAAAATCCTGTAGCACTGTCTGATGAAGGCCTTGCATATAAATCGGCCACCGTGGCGCAGAACAAGCTGTCGGGCCCAGCATCGGCTCTGGGTTGATCGAAGAAAGTAGCAAACACCGTATCGCGGCTAATGGGGCAAGGTGCGTTTTCTTCCTCCCAAATAAAGGTATACGCCCCAGGTTGTGGTACAAAACCAATCGTTTGTGGGCTGTTGCGGTTGGAATAGGTGTAACCTGAGCCAGGATCCTGCCAACGGCCATCTCCAAAAGAAGGAATGGCAGCTAAATCTACGCTGCTACCGCAAGGCTCTATGGGGCTGGCACCTGCATTGGCCGTAGGTTGTTTCTTTACCACCACGAATACCGATCCATTTAGGACCAAGCCCGTACAGTTCGCCCCTACATCGCGGATGTCGTTGATGCGGTAAAAACCACCCTGTGCTACGTTAAAGCTTACCTGGTTGTTGCTGGTAGTCAACGGCAAGCCAAAGGGCGCACCATCTTTTAAAATCTCTATACGGTAAGGTCCTGTACCGCCAATAATATCCAAATCGATACTGGTAATGCTACCCTCGCATATACGCACCGTATCGGGATTGGTAATGCGTACCCGAGGCAGTTGGAATACCTCTACGTTAATGCGCTCATTGAGTACCTGAAAGCAAGTGTTGCTGTTGGCGTCTTCAATGCGCGTAAACTCGTAGGTGGTGTTTTCTACCGGATTAAACGACAACTGGTTGGTGTCGATATCCGAGAAGGTAAAAGTCGTAATGCCTTGTGCGGTAATCGCATTACCTGACAAAGTAAAAGGCCCGTTGCCGCTTAGAGCAATGTCTATGGTAAAGAAGTCGCCTTCGCAAATTGCCCCGCCACTGCTTAAGAAATCTATATCGGGCTGAGGCAAGAAAGTTACGGGTGTACCATCGGCAACACTCACGCAAGTATCCTTAGGATCGATTCCCCCATTGAGGCTATCGCCCGCTATGGCAGAGATGTAATAGGTGCGGTTGAACTCTAGCCCAGGCTTGTAAGTAAACTCAGGAGTAGCATTGCTATCCAAACGCTCGCCTAAGACAATTCCCGCGCGGTCGTGCAAGATGTAGTACAAGGTATCCTCGGGCTCTAAGAAGTCGTTTTGTGCCTGGGGCACCACCGCAGTTTCATATTCGCAGACTTCCACGGGAGTATCGGCCATAAAGCCCACAAACGTCTCGCACTCACAGTACTTGCGCGGCTTGCGCTCAAACACCGCCTCTACATCGGGGCAGTTGCTACCATCGTAAAAGCGATAGCTGTACTCTACGCCGTTGGGTATGGTATCCAACTGGTGTACTGCGTTGGGAGCTGGAGCGTTGGATTTAACCAAGGTGCCGTCTACAAACAGGTCGTAGCGGTATCCACCCGAACCTCCGCTGATCTCAATCTCAGGAACAAAACCCAAGAAGGTAATGCCATCGGGGTTGAGGATGCAGTTTTCGGATACCAGCTTGGCTAAAATGGGATCGTATACCTCTACCGTTATCGATTGTGGTTTTACAATGGGACAACGCAAGCTGCTGTTGTCTATTAAGCGCGTAACGCTAAACGTGGTGGTTTGCGCTAAAGGCTGCATAAAGCTGTAGGTGTTGCCTACAGGAAGAGCACTCGCGGGTGGATAAACGTTCCCCAGGCCATCGCTAATCTCCAAATCAAAATCTCCGTTGCCTTCCAATACCGCATCTACTTGCACGGTACTATCTCTACACAGCACGGGGAAGTTAGCCGAAAGGCTAATCTCTGGAGCTGCCAATACATTTACCGTAGCTCTAGCAGTAGAGTCTACACAAGCCGTAGCGCCCGCTATGGTATAATCGAAGCGGAAAAACTGGCTATTGGGGTTTTGGGGAGCATCGAAGGAATTGAACTGGTTGCCCAGAATAAGCCCTCCAGAGCCATCGATATCGCTCCAGGTTCCACCACCTTCAGGCATTCCGTTGAGCACACTTACCAAAGCCAAGGGCGTACCCGACTCACAGATGATGGTATCGCCATTTTGCCCGGCATTGGGCTGGTGGTTGATGCGCAGATCTACCCGTGAGGTAAACGTAGGACAAGCCTCCACCGGCTTGCTGTAAAAGAAGGTATAATCGCCCTGGTTGAGTGTGGTTGGATTTAAGTTCCCTGCGCTAAACTGCGTAGCATTGAGTACGGGTGCACTCTGCCATTGCCCACCATTGTCGGCATTGGGGCCCAAGTAAGGGAATAAGTCTAAGGGCTCTTGTGTATCGCAGAGCGTGTCTATGGCATCGTTGCCCAGGTTGGGCAGCTCATTGATGCTGATGGTTACAAAAGCCGAATCGGTACCACAGAAAATATCTTCATGGTATTTTAGGGTATAGCCATCTTCGGGTAAATCTCGCGTATCAAAAGCAAAACCGTTGAGGCGCGCAGAGTCGATACCCACGGGAGGGTTCCACGTCCAATACCCATTGCCTTGAGCGCGGGTATCGCTGATGAGATCCATGAGGTTAAAAGCCGCCTCAGTGTTGCACAGCAGCGTGTCTTTGCTGGCCAAACGAACGGGCAAGCGCTGTACATCGAGGATTACACTATCCTCATTGCTACAGCCCGAATAGTCGGTAACCGTTACAAAATACTCTGTGGTGTTGTTGGGACGCGCTTTAGCGTTTCCGGTAGCATCTTCCTGATCGAAAATAAAAGGCGCTATGCCTGGAGTCCAATCCACACTGGCCACACCAATTTCCGAAGAAATGTATAGCGACCAGTCTACAATCTCTCCTGTAAAATTCAAGCTCTCATCCCCTACCAACAGACGGTAGTCGCCATTGATA
>CAZVJF010000021.1:0-4033 GCA_964627445.1 uncultured Flavobacteriales bacterium
ACGCATCAGCTCATTAACGCATCAACCCGTCACCATCTCGACTCTACTGACGCCAAGGCAGCATCTCGACTCCGCTCGATGGCCTGCGTTGCTCCGAGCTCTCAGCTACGAACGCCTAACTTTTTACTTCTCTCATCTACTGACGCCAGGGTAAGCATCCCAGGACGCTCGATGACCTGCGTTGCTCCGAGCTCCCAGCTACGAGCTATGAGCTAAGGGCTACCAGCTCCGAACTAAAACTTACAGCTTCGTGAATTGCTTGCGGTACACGCCTTGGGAGGAAGAAACCAACAGGTGATATACGCCAGGAGCCAAATCTTGGGTGTTGACTACAACCGTTTTCTTGTTGGGTTGGGCTTCTGTATTCACGCTTATCTGCTTACCGCTGGCGTCCATTAAGGAAATGCTAGCCGCTGGGGTTCCCTCACCTTGTATGGTTAGGTGCGCCCCTGCGGGATTCGGGAATACCCGAATGGCCTGGACTTCTGCTAAAACATCCGAGGTGCTCAAAGCAGAACCGTGGTCTTTGTCCTCGGTGTCAACGGATGCATCCGCAAAATCTTTGGTTATCAGATCCCCATTCGGTGATGCCTGTGCAGGGTTCACACAGGGTTCATCCGAACAACGCCCCAATCTACAACCGTGTTCCAGGTGGCCATTAATGGCTCCTTCTTCTGCAATGGTTAACGTCTTTTTTCCGTTGTGGCACACATAGACTTTTTGCTTGCCATTGCCGTTACTGGGTACGCGAGCATCTACCACACACACGGTTAAGTCGGCATAGCCCATACACCCGTTGGCATCGGTAACCACCACGCTGTAGGTGGTGGTGTTTTTTGGACATACATTAATGCTTGCAGTGCTTTCGTTGGTACTCCAGTCTATCGTGTAGGGTGCGGTTCCACCGTTAATGTCTACCGATAAATCGGTGCATTCTAAGGGTTCGTAGCCCAAGTAGACTGTAGCTTCACCCAGGATAGTTGCTTCAACAGCAGTTGGAGCCGCTAAAGTGTAACTTTCTTGAATGCTGTTACCACTGGCATCGCTAACCGTTAAGGTGTAGGTGCCTGGACTTAGGTTAGAAATCATGGGCGAGGTAGCCCCGGTATTCCACGCGTAGCTTAGCCCCCCACATCCGCTTTCCTCTACTGCGATCATGATGTGACCATCGTTCGCATCGGGACAGGAAACTTCAAAACCGTTATAATCTGAAAGGGCCGCACTTACCGCTAAAGATGGCGAATTCACAGTAACGGTAGCAGAACACTGCGTTTGACGTCCCAGGTAGTCCGTAACAGTTAAGGTAACCGCATTGCTTCCGGCATCATCGCAGGTAAAGTCTTGCTGAGACAGTGCAATGCTGCTGATTTTACAGTTTTCTTCACCGCTGGGCTCCCAAAGGTCTTCAGAGGTAATGGAAGCATTACCGTTATCATCCAGGTTCACTGTAAGGTCAGTACAATTCGGTTGGATGGTAAAATCTTCTACCACCCAATCAAAGGTATAGGTAGAACTGGCACCATCTTCATCGGTAGCGGTAATCACTACGGGATAGGTGCCTGGCTCTTGAAGTCCTGCATTGATCCAGTTCCAGTATCCTGAAGAATCTCCAAACTGGGTAACTTCTCCAATGGAAGCGCTCAAGGCTATGATATCGGCTCCGGGATCGTCAAAAGTACCGTTGTTGGATAGAAAAGCACAAGGCTCTCCAGAAACTTCCGATTTATTCCCGGTAATTTCGGGCGCTGCGTTTAACACGATCAACTCGAAATCAAAGGATTGGCTCTCGCAAGCATTGCTAATGGTAATGCTGACATCCTGGGATTCATCGGGACCATCGGTAGTGGGGTAGGACCAGTACCAAGTACCCGCTTCATTGTCGATGGTAGCCGTACCCAGTGAGGTGCTGATGGTGGCGTTTTTGGCAATGCCGGGATCGAAAGATCCGCGAACCCACGCTTCCAATCCTTCGGTAACCAAAACCTGATTGACGAACTTGTTGGTGTCGGTAGAGGATGAAATGATGAAGTTGTCCAATGCCGCATAACCCGATTGGTAAATCTGGTCGATCACCATGGTTACGAATCCATTGGACGCCTGCGAGGCGTCAAAGTCTACCGCAATTTCCTCCCAGTTAAAGGTGTATGGGGTGGCACCCGGTTCGGTACCTTCGGCTTCGTCTTCATCTAAAAGGGTGCCTGGATTGTTAAAATCCCACTGACCCGAAGGGGTGTCGTACAACTTAAAGTTAAAGCGGGGCACATCCACCCCAAATGGACCACCACATCGGGGTACATCGATGGCAGAAACATCCATGCGAAGGTTTACGAAATCCAAGTCTTTTCGGTCGAAGGTGAATGCAATTTTATCATCCTGGATGCGGCCCAACATGCCCAAGCAATAGTCGCCTCCCACACCTTGCGGGTCCGAGTACTGCCCTTCAGGCCCATTGATTTGCATGGTTTCAACGGTCCACTGTTGGTCAAAGATGTCTCCGTATAAATCGCGTACTAAGTTTTGTGCAAAATCGGGAGCACAATTTTTGAAGTTGGTGTGTTGTGGATTTTCAAAATCGTTTTCAAAAACTACGTTGGATTTGATTAACAGCTCAAAGCCTTCTTCGGCCAACATGTTGAGGTCGGTGGTAGTTACGGTAACCTGAGCGGTACAAGAACTCGTGTTACCTGCAGCGTCAGTAGCGGTTAAGGTAATGGTGTTGGCGCCCAGGTTGGCGCAGTCGAACTGCGTTTGGCTGGCGCTTAATGTAAAATCTCCAGAGTTATCGGTGGTTCCGCCATCGATATCGGCTGCTTGTATGCTGGCTTGTCCATTGGCATCGAGGTCAATGGCAATGTCTTGACACACCACTTGAGGTGCTTCGGTATCTTGTGCAAACAAGGCGTTAGAAGACCCCAGTATTAACAGGAGTAGCCCGGTCCCTAAGACTTTGGCAGACAACGCAATGTTTTTGGGTAATAGTTTCTTCATACTTCTTCTTTAGCTGTACGTGGTGCATCCTATGGCGATCGTTAAACTGATCTAGATCAACCACCTTACTAATATAACGCAAAAATAAGGAACACTCAGATCATTTTAGACGATTCCAAACTCCACTCGATAAACTTAACAAAAAGTTCTTTCAACGCGAAGGATTTGCTGGTGAACTGGTTTTTTCTGTATGCTTTCCGGGTTGGAATGGGGTAGGGGTGGATGTAGCTTCGCGCTGCATCTCGATACAATCTCGGCTCAGCCGAGATCTCCCGATAGCAATCGGGACGATGTGACATTCTAGTGCTTCTCAGCTCTGAGCCCTGAACTAAACCTCTTTTCTTCCTCCCCCTAAGTCCCCCTCCATGAAGGGGATACGCGCAGCTCCAGTAGTTTTTAGCCAATGGCAATCTTTTACCTATTGCATCAAGCTCAGTGCATCGCCTCCAAGAGTTGGACACGCTTTGCGGCTTTGCGTGATGATAAAATCGTTTTACTTGCCCCATGCAATACGATGCACTGTTCACCGAGTGCTTCTTTCAAGAAGAAGAGTATCGAGGTGAACGGGGGCAGGGCTTTTCTTTCTAGTATGGATCAAAGCTTCGCGCTGCATCTCGATACACTTTGGTTTCGTACCTCAACCAAAGCACTCGATGTGACATTCTAATGCTTCTCAGCTCTGAACACTGAACTAAACCTCATTTCTTCCTCCCCCCCCTAAGTCCTTACTTCGTCAAGCTCAGTACATCGCCTCCGAGAGGGAGATACGCTTTGCGGCTTTGCGCCTTTGCGTGATAAATCAGCCTTTGCGAACATAGGATGACAGTGAGCCTTGCTGTTCTCCGAACTTCCGCATCAACGCATCAGCTCATTAACGCATCAACCCGTCACTATCTCGACTCTACTGATGCACAGGTCAGCATCCTAAGACGCTCGATGACCTGCGTTGCTCCGAGCTCTCAGCTACGAACTCCTAACTTTTTACTTCTCTCATTTCTACTGACACCAGGGTCATTATCCCCGGACACTCGATGGCCTGCGTTGC
>CAZVJF010000022.1:0-2500 GCA_964627445.1 uncultured Flavobacteriales bacterium
TCATCACGGCCCTTACGTCCTGGGCCACACACGTGCTACAATGGCAGGTACAGAGGGCAGCTACCTAGCGATAGGATGCGAATCTCCAAAGCCTGTCTCAGTTCGGATCGCAGTCTGCAACTCGACTGCGTGAAGCTGGAATCGCTAGTAATCGGATATCAGCCATGATCCGGTGAATACGTTCCCGGGCCTTGTACACACCGCCCGTCAAGCCATGGAAGCTGGGGGTGCCTGAAGTCGGTAACCGCAAGGAGCTGCCTAGGGTAAAACTAGTAACTGGGGCTAAGTCGTAACAAGGTAGCCGTACCGGAAGGTGCGGCTGGAATACCTCCTTTCTAGAGAAAAAGAGTAGCTTCAAAGAAGCAGCGAGAGATAAGTAGAGATGGAAGATCTCGCTTATAAGATGTACATACTTTTCCCAAACAATTATTACTATATCACAAAACTGGCCGTAACCTTTCGGTCTGCCAGTCCCATAGCTCAGCTGGTTAGAGCGCTACACTGATAATGTAGAGGTCGGCAGTTCAAGTCTGCCTGGGACTACGAAAGACAGGAAGGGGGAATTAGCTCAGCTGGCTAGAGCGCCTGCCTTGCACGCAGGAGGTCATCGGTTCGACTCCGATATTCTCCACCAATTTTTTTGTGTTATGGTTTGTTGTTAAACAGTGGTGGTTTTATTCAATGAATAATACTGAAAACTGAAGACAGCGAACTGATAACAGCAAAAAAGATATAGTTCTTTGACATACTGAGAAAAAGCAAAAGACAAACAATAGAGAAGAATAGAAAGCGTAAAAAGCTAATAAGGGCGTACGGGGGATGCCTTGGCTCTCAGTGGCGATGAAGGACGTGGTAAGCTGCGAAAATTTACGGGGAGGTGCACACAACTAGTGATCCGTAAGTGTCCGAATGGGGCAACCCGGCATGTTGAAGACATGTCATCGAAAGAAGCTAACCCGGGGAACTGAAACATCTAAGTACCCGGAGGAAGAGAAAACAAAAGTGATTTCCTAAGTAGCGGCGAGCGAACGGGAATTAGCCCAAACCAGTAATGTTTCGGCATTACTGGGGTTGTAGGACTACGTTGTGGACTTGTATTTTATAGTGGAATTACTTGGAAAGGTAAGCCATAGGAAGTGATAGCCTTGTACACGAAATAGAATACATACCTAGTAGTATCCTGAGTACCGCGGAACATGTGAAATTCTGTGGGAATCTGCCGGAACCATCCGGTAAGGCTAAATACATCTGAGAGACCGATAGTGTACTAGTACCGTGAGGGAAAGGTGAAAAGTACCGTGAATAACGGGGTGAAAAAGAACCTGAAACCGTACGCTTACAAGCGGTGGGAGCCTTCGGGTGACCACGTGCCTTTTGCATAATGAGCCTACGAGTTACCGTTACTGGCAAGGATAATAGATTAAGTCTTGGATCCGAAGCGAAAGCGAGTCTGAATAGGGCGTATAGTCAGTAGTGGTAGACGCGAAACCTAGTGATCTACCCTTGGGCAGGTTGAAGTTGCGGTAACACGCAATGGAGGACCGAACCGATAAACGTTGAAAAGTTTCCGGATGACCTGAGGGTAGGGGTGAAAGGCCAATCAAACTAGGAAATAGCTCGTACTCCCCGAAATGCATTTAGGTGCAGCGTCGTGGTTAGTTTATTAGAGGTAGAGCTACTGATAGGGCTAGGGGGCTTCACCGCCTACCAACCCCTGACAAACTCCGAATGCTAATAAATATACACGGCAGTGAGGGCATGGGTGCTAAGGTCCATGTCCGAGAGGGAAAGAACCCAGACCATCAGCTAAGGTCCCAAAATATGTGCTAAGTTGACAAAACGAGGTCAAGCTGCTTTGACAGCTAGGATGTTGGCTTGGAAGCAGCCATTCATTTAAAGAGTGCGTAACAGCTCACTAGTCGAGCGGCATGGCATGGATAATAATCGGGCATCAAGTACATTACCGAAGCTATGGGATAGAAATATCGGTAGGGGAGCATTCCAAGGGTGTTGAAGGTGAGCTGCGAGGCTTGCTGGAACGCTTGGAAAAGCAAATGTAGGCATAAGTAACGATAAGACAGGTGAGAAACCTGTCCGCCGAAAGACCAAGGTTTCCTCAGCTATGCTAATCAGCTGAGGGTTAGTCGGGACCTAACGCGAACCCGAAAGGGGTAGTGGATGGCAAGCAGGTTAATATTCCTGCACCCGCTCCTAATGAAAGTGACGGATCTCCGAGGTGCACACGTGGTGACGGAAGTCCACGTTGAGCCTAGCCTTCGGGCGAAGCGAGTGTAAGTAAGAGGTTCCAAGAAAAGCGAAGGAAGCGGCCCGTACCCCAAACCGACACAGGTGGTTGGGATGAGTATTCTAAGGCGCTCGAGTGATTCATGGCTAAGGAACTCGGCAAAATAGTCCTGTAACTTCGGGAGAAAGGACGCCCTCTGTAATGGGGGGCCGCAGTGAAAAGGCCCAGGCGACTGTTTATCAAAAACACATGGCT
>CAZVJF010000023.1:0-3034 GCA_964627445.1 uncultured Flavobacteriales bacterium
CCGTGACCTTCAGTGCCTCGTTTTCCTTGCTGAAATCTTTGATGACGCGTGCTGCAGCACCCGGATCTTCCATGGAAAATCCAAGAATCACCGGACCGATGAATGCATCATTCATGCATTCGAATTCGGTACCAGCGACAGCACGCTTCGCCAACGAGTTCTTGACCACTTTCAAGAATGCGCCGCCCTCACGTGCCTTGGCACGCAGTGCGGTCATCTTTTCCGCGGACAGACCTCGATACTCCGCGACAACAGCTGAATGCGCTTCAGCCGCGACCGCGTTGATTTCAGCAACGAGGGCTTTCTTGTCTTCAAGCCTGAGAGCCATAATTCCCTCGGTGTGACAGTTGCAACAAAATGTTGGGGCCAAACCAAACCTGACCACCAACCCCTACGGCGTCCCGCCGAAACGGGAGCACCATCTGCGCAGGCCGGGTCGCCCCATTTGATCCCTTACGGGTACCTGCGGTCTTTGACGGCGCAGCAGCAACTGCCACGTCGCAAAGTCCTTTAACTGTCATCCTGAGCTCTCAGGATGACAGTTATATGTTTCAGCCCAGCGCGCTCACATCGACAGCAACACCCGGGCCCATGGTTGTGGACAGGGTGACTTTCTGCATGTAGATGCCCTTGCTCGAACTCGGCTTGGCGCGCTTCAGATCAGCAATCACCGCATTCAGGTTTTCGGCCAGAGCCTGCGGCTCGAAACCGATCGAACCGATCGCGCAATGAATGATGCCGTTCTTGTCTGTGCGGTAGCGGGCCTGACCAGCTTTGAAGTTCTTGACCGCAGTTTCCACGTCCGGCGTCACGGTTCCGACTTTCGGGTTCGGCATCAGGCCACGCGGCCCCAGCACCTTACCGAGCTGACCCACAATGCGCATCGCGTCCGGAGAGGCGATCACCACGTTGTAGTCGAAGTTGCCGGATTTGAATTCTTCTGCCAGCTCGTCCATGCCCACGGCATCAGCGCCGGCAGCCTTGGCTTTCTCGGCATTTTCACCCTGGGTAAACACAGCCACTTTGACGGCTTTGCCGGTGCCATGCGGCAACACGGTAGAACCACGTACAGCCTGATCCGATTTACGCGGATCCACACCGAGGTTCACAGCCACGTCGACCGATTCGGAGAACTTGGCATTGGCGCACTCCTTAAGCAGGCTGATCGCCTCGTCCAAGTTGCGCGGTTGAGTACTGGTGCCGACCTTTTCGCGGATCAGCTTCTGACGCTTGGTAAGCTTGGCCATGAATTAACCCTCCACCTCAAGGCCCATCGCGCGAGCACTGCCGGCGATGATGTTGACAGCCGCATCAAGCGAACCGGCGTTGAGATCCGGCATCTTGACGTTGGCGATTTCTTCCAACTGTGCACGCGTGACCTTGCCCACCTTTTTGGTGTTCGGGGTCGGGCTGCCAGACTTGATGCCAGCGGCCTTCTTGAGCAGGACAGCCGCAGGCGGCGTCTTGGTGATGAAGGTAAAGCTGCGGTCGCCATACACGGTGATCACGACAGGCGTGGGCAAACCCGGCTCCAACGACTGGGTCTGCGCGTTAAACGCTTTGCAGAATTCCATGATGTTGACGCCATGCTGACCCAACGCCGGACCAACAGGCGGGCTCGGGTTGGCCTGACCGGCCTTAACCTGCAGCTTGATATAAGCTTGTACTTTCTTTGCCATGCTAACTCCTAGGTGGGTAATAGCGGCCCTGGCCAGGCCTTCCCTCGTTCAAAATGCAGACCGGACATTTGTCCTGCTGCCTGACGCCGACGAGAACTTCGCCGACATGGCACCGCGTTAACGGCACCGATGCGCTAACGCACCTCTTTACTGCTTAGGATTTCTCAACCTGAGAGAAATCCAGCTCAACCGGAGTGGAGCGCCCAAAGATCAAGACCGACACGCGGAGCTTGCTCTTTTCGTAATTGACCTCTTCCACCACACCGGAGAAGTCCGCAAATGGACCATCCAGAACACGCACCGACTCACCCGGCTCAAACAACGTCTTGGGCTTGGGCGCCTCAACGCTCTCTTCGACCTGGTTCAGAATCTTGTCGGCCTCAGCCTTCGAGATCGGCGCAGGACGATCCGTTGTTCCCCCGATGAAGCCCATCACCTTGGGCACAGACTTCACCAAGTGCCAGGTGTCCTCATTCATTTCCATTTCCACCAGCACATAACCGGGGAAAAATTTACGCTCAGTCGTGCGCTTGCTACCGTCGCGGATCTCAACGACCTCTTCAGTCGGAACCAAAATCTGGCCAAACTGATCTTCAAGGCCGGCGCGCTCAATACGCTCCTCCAGCGACTTCTTAACCTTCTTCTCGTACTGAGAGTAGGCGTGCACCACATACCAGCGCATGGCCATGATCAGCCCCCACGCCCGGTCAGCGCTTCAAGCGCCAGCAGCAGCAGGGAATCAATACCCCACAGCAGCATGCCCAGCACCAAAACCACAATCATGATGATGGCCGTGGTCTGGATGGTTTCAGGCCGTGTCGGCCATACAACTTTTCGCAGCTCGGTGCGCGATTCGCGCACAACCACCCACGCCGCCTTACCAGGCACCGACTGCAATGCCACAACCACTGCCAACGCACCGCCGACGAGCATGCCCGCCACACGCACCAGCGCATTGAACTGGGGCTCAAAGTAGTAGAAACCGAAGATACTGGCGGCCAGGATTGCTACGGCTGCCCATAGCAAAACGGTGTCCAGCGCCGATCCGGTTGTTTCCGTCTGCGCACTCATTGCGTTGCGATAACTCCCCGCTAATCAGCGGCAGTTTCAGTAAGTTATGGCAGGCCAGGAGGGTCTCGAACCCCCAACCTGCGGTTTTGGAGACCGCCGCTCTACCAATTGAGCTACTGGCCTGTTGGGGCAAAAGGGCGCGTATTTTACAGCAGCGCCCCAATAAATCAAGCGGACAAAACGAAGCCGGCGACCATAAGGCCGCCGGCGATCCGATGATTGTTACGCGATGATCTTGGCAACAACGCCGGCGCCGACAGTGCGGCCACCTTCGCGAATTGCGA
>CAZVJF010000024.1:0-3029 GCA_964627445.1 uncultured Flavobacteriales bacterium
CAGGTACGTCTGAGCCTGGACCAGAAGATCTGGCTCCTGACGCCCCCACTCCACCAGCGGGAAGAACAGGTTCAGAAACACGCTGTGAATGACGTGGAACATGCCGAAGTGCACGCTGAAAAAGGCCAGCATGAAGGCAGCCCCCGCGAGCAAAACGGCAAACGCCCCGAGACCACCGCCGCCGCGCGCCGCCAAGGTTGCGCCGCCCCCGATGATCGTGACCAACAGGGTGATGTAGCCGGTGATCAAGCTGGTCGACCACAGCGACCAGACCACATCCCCCGGCCCCCAGCCCTGCACGCTCAGCAGCCATAAGGCAAAGGCATACAGGGCGGTTTCCCAGCCCAGGGTCTGCAGCAGGCTCATTGCACGGGATGTCGATGAAGAGGTCATGGATCTATCGGCCAGTCCCGGCACTGCGGGCAGGTGAAGCCAAAAATGCTAGCCGCATCTTTGGCCGGGCACAAAAAAGCCGGGACAAGCCCGGCTTCTCGTTTTTGCATGCGTGGTTTTGTCAGTCCACTTTTTCCAGAATCGTAGCCACACCCTGGCCCATGCCGATGCACATCGTGGCCAAACCGAACTGCTGGTTCTGCTCGTTCATGATGTGAGCCAGCGCACCGGTGATGCGCGAACCCGAGCAACCCAGCGGATGACCCAGCGCAATGGCGCCGCCCTTGAGGTTGACCTTGTCCTGCTGATCCAACAGCTTGAGCTCCTTCATCACGGCCAGCGACTGTGCCGCAAAAGCTTCGTTCAGCTCGATCACACCGATATCCGAGAGCTCCAGCCCGGCGCGCTTGAGCGCCTTCTGCGTAGCCGGCACCGGACCACGGCCCATCACCGAAGGATCGCAGCCGGCACTGGCCATGGCGCGAATCTTGGCCATCGGCTTGAGGCCCAGTTCATCGGCCTTCTCGCGCGACATCAGCAGCACGCCGGACGCACCATCGGACAGCGCCGAGGAGTTACCTGCGGTGACCGTGCCACTGGCCGGGTTGAACACCGGGCGCAATTGCGCCAGGCCTTCCAGGCTGGCATCGGCACGCACCACTTCGTCGAAATCGACCAGGGTCGCAGCACCATCAGCAGCATGCCCGGCAACCTTGATCATCTCGTTGGCAAACTCGCCATTGGTGTTGGCGCGATAGGCTTTCTTGTGCGAGTTGAGGGCGAATTCGTCCTGCGCTTCGCGCGAAATACCATTCATGGTGCCCAGCAATTCGGCGGTCAGGCCCATCATGCCCGAGGCTTTGGCCACGTTCACTGACAGGGCCGGATTGGGGTCAACACCGTGGGTCATCGGTACATGGCCCATGTGTTCAACACCACCGCAGATGAACACATCACCCAGGCCCGCGTGAATCGCGCCAGCCGCAGTATGAATCGCGGTCATCGACGAACCGCACAGGCGGTTGACGGTCTGCCCCGACACCTCATGCGGCAGTCCCGCCAGCAGCGAGGCCATGCGGGCGATGTTGAAGCCCTGCTCCAGGGTCTGCTGCACGCAGCCCCAGATCACATCTTCGATGTCCTTGGCGTTGAGTGCCGTATTGCGCGCCAGCAAAGCCTTGATGACTTCGGCTGACAGATTCTCGGCGCGCACATTGCGGAACACGCCGTTTTTCGAGCGGCCCATCGGGGTGCGGACCGCATCAACAATTACCACTTCAGTCATGGTTTAACTCCGTATCCGTTCAGCCGTAGTAGGTTTCGCCGTTGGCGGCCATTTCACGCATGCGCTCAGTCGGCTCATACAACTTGCCGAGATGGCTGTACTTGGCCGCCATGTCGATGACAGCCTGCAGCCCCAGCGTGTCGGCGTACTTCAGGGCACCACCACGGAACGGCGGGAAGCCGATCCCCAGGATCAGGCCCATATCGGCCTCGTTGGGGGTTTCGACAATCTTCTCTTCCAGGCAGCGGGCGGTTTCGATGATCATCGGAATCATCATGCGCTCGACGATCTCCTGCTTGTCGAACTCCTTCACACCGTCCGGCTGAACCTGCTTGAGCATGTCCATCACGCCAGCATCGAAGACCTTCTTGGGACGCCCTTTACGGTCAACTTCGTAGACGTAGTAACCCTTGTCGTTCTTCTGACCGTAACGGGTTTCCTCGTACATCACGTCCAACGAAGTGCGCTGCTCGGACTTCATGCGATCGGGGAAGCCTTCCGCCATCACTGCCTGAGCATGATGGGCGGTGTCGATACCGACCACGTCGAGCAGGTAGGCCGGGCCCATCGGCCAGCCAAAGCCTTCCATGACCTTGTCGACCTGACGGAAATCAGCACCTTCGTTCATCAGCGCCTGGAAGCCGGCGAAGTACGGGAACAGAATGCGGTTGACCAAAAAGCCCGGGCAGTCGTTGACCACAATCGGGGTCTTGCCCATGGCCGCAGCGTAAGCCACGGTGGTGGCGACGGCTAGATCAGAGGACTTCTCGCCACGGATCACTTCCACCAGCGGCATCTTGTGCACCGGGTTGAAGAAATGCATGCCGCAGAAGTTTTCCGGACGCTTGAGCGCCTGAGCCAGATAGGAAATGGAGATGGTCGAGGTGTTGGAGGTGATGATCGCATCCTCACCAACCTGGTCTTCCACTTCGGCCAGCACCGCGTGTTTGACGTTGGGGTTTTCAACCACCGCTTCAACCACGATGTCGACGTCCTTGAAGTCGCCGTAATTCAGGGTTGCCCGGATGTTGGCCAGGGCCTTGCCCATCTTGACCGCATCAATCTTGCCACGCTCGACCAGCTTGGCCAGCAGCTTGTTGGCTTCGTTCAGGCCCAGTTCGAGCTGCTCGGTCTTGATGTCCTTCATCACGATCGGCGTGCCCTTGGAGGCCGACTGGTAGGCGATACCGCCGCCCATGATGCCGGCACCCAGTACCGCAGCCAGCTCGACCTTGTTACCAGCTTTGGTTGCGCCCTTGGCTTTTTTCTTGAGCAGCTGGTCGTTCAGGAACAGACCGATCAGGCTGGCGGCCACCGACGTCTTGGCAACCGACAAGAAGGCTTCGTGTTC
>CAZVJF010000025.1:0-1483 GCA_964627445.1 uncultured Flavobacteriales bacterium
ATGAAATGTTAAAAATGAGTTCAAAGCTTGGATTTCAGCTCAGATCATTGTTGGCGGTAGTTATTTTTCTTCTATTTCCCAAGTGATGTTAACCGTGTCCCTAAAAATAAGATCATCAGGGTTGAAATTAAACCCACCACTAGAAGCCATAGCTGCGGAGGCCATATAACGTTGTTCGCGCTCTAGTTTTTCCATACCGCTATTACCACCCCAACCACCATAACCTATTCGGGTTATGCGTTTGAGAATTAATGACGAGGATTTAGCTATATCACTTGCCTTTTGTTTGGCGTCTATTACAGCTTGACTTATTATTTCAGATTGAACTTGCTGTTTCAATTCCTCAGAAAGTTTGAAGTCGAAACTAAAATCAGCGCTTTGCTCGGAAAGGCTAAATGTTGCAAGAATTTTTTCTAAAAGTTTTTGATTGTATTTAAACTCTAATCTAATCTGTTGTGAAGCAACATAACCGCTGTCAACATAGTTATCATTTACATAAACTCTATTTGTATTTACCGAGAATTTAGTGGTTTTAATGTCTTTATCGGTAAACCCTATCTTTTGTAATGCCTCAACGTAATATTTAGATATATCACCTAGCTTACTGATTGCATCAGCCATTTTATTTTCTAGACTGGTAACACCGATATTTAGGACGCCAATATCTGGTTTTACAACCATTCTTGCAGATCCAGTAATTTGTAGTTCAGGTTTTTCCTCGTTTTGCGCAAACACCTGAAAGCTCAAGATGTTCAGTAAAAGGTATAGTAAGAGTTTGTTCATTTTTTAATGTTTGCCAACGGCCCTGGCTATGGCAAGTGCGGGATTTTGAAACCAAATCTTTGTCCGCCAGACCGAATGTTTTTTAGTTGCAATATCTTCATTTTTAAGTAGCCAGTCCGCATTTGCTATAGCCGGTGTTGTGCACAGTTTTTTATCTTTTTATTCTCTTGTTTTCAGGAACATTGATTATCCCTGCTCCGTCAACAAGCCATTTATTATCTACTAGTTTCACTTTCAATGTCAGCTGAAAATCTGGCCAATCTTTACCCTTGACAATTAAAAATTCGGAGTCAGTTTTCTCAATTTCAAATTCATTCGGGTTGTCTTGAGCGTCTAGAATTGGATCGAAGCCTAAACCAAGTTCAGGGTCATTTTTTTCAGCTTCGCCAATTATTCTTTCTAATTCACTTTTGAACGAAACTGTCACGTCTTTTCGGCTATTCAGCCATTCACTGCGTCCAATTTCAGACTTTCGGTCATTTATAAAGTCGAGATATTCATTAGCGAAGTTTATCGCTACTTGATAATTGGGTTCAGTCGACTGTGATTTTGCCGTTGGAGAATTTTCGCTCTTTGACTCTGTTGTTTGACAACTTAAAAGTACAAGTCCGAGTAGCAATATCGTAAAGGTTTTCATTGTCATTTTTTAATTGTGCACATCGGGAGTCCCCGCAAAAACCAGTAATGTAGCACAAAATAG
>CAZVJF010000026.1:0-1453 GCA_964627445.1 uncultured Flavobacteriales bacterium
CGATCCCGGTCAAATGGGCGCTCAATCGTATGGGGCGTATACCCGAAGGCATACGTTTGCCGATGACGCCGTTGGCTGAAGAATTTTATCCGCTGTTGGAAAATGCCCTGATTCAGGCAGGAGTAGAGCTTTGATCCGTATCGTAGGAATCAGTCTTGTCAGCATGCTGCTGATGGCCTGTAGCGCACGTCAGTGTGCTTTCGACGGGGCCTATCTGGATGCTCAGGAGTACCCGGATCTGCAGAGTGTCGACAACGGCGAGTTGCCGCCGCGCGACCCGGCTTACATGATCCCGCCGATTCCGGAGCAGGACTACAAGGCTGCGCGTCAGTACACCGATGCGTCGGGTGAGTCCAAGACCGACTGTCTCGATCGTCCTCCGCGGCTGGTTGTCCCGCAGCAGTCGTAGCGCCCGCGGCCGGGTTCGTATAGAATCCACCGCCCGCATGGCCGCCAGGCTGTGTGAATCCGGAGAGATGGCCGAGCGGTTTAAGGCGCACGCCTGGAAAGCGTGTTGGGGTGAACGCCCCTCAAGGGTTCGAATCCCTTTCTCTCCGCCAGATTAGAAAAAGCCCGCTGATGCGGGCTTTTTTGTGCCTGTCGTGCCCTATTCGGGCAGGCCGGCGAAGGCGTGAAGCTGTTCCAGTTCGTGGTCCCAGTTGGCTGCGCTGGCGCGGAAGATGTGCGCCGTTGGCGACTGGTTCACCTCGCTGTCCAGGCTGCCCGCGGGGACCACCAGCAAAGCCCCGTCCATGTGCAGACCGGGAAGTGCCGAGCCGCAGTGGCGGCAAAAGCTGCGGCTATGCGCCGTGCCCTGAAGCTTGAAATGGCTGACTTCATGCTCGCCGCGCCGCCAGTGCAATTGCGCGGAGGTGGCAAACAAGTTGGCGGCATGGGCCGAACCGGTGTCTTTGCGACAGCGCGAGCAATGGCACAGGTAAAAGCTGTCAAACGCGCCGTCGATTTCAAACTGCACCGCGCCGCACAGGCAGGAACCGCGTTGCGTATCGCTCACGATGATGAAACCGATTTCGCTGTGGACGCTTGCGGGCGCAAGGCGTTGAGCTCGCGAATGAAACGCTCGCTATGGCGCGGTGAGATCAGCACAGAGCGCGCCTCGCCGTACTCGATGCGTAACCGGTCCAGCGACAAGGCCGGGCTTGAAATCGGGTTTCGCGACGGCGTGATGCGATGTATGTCCTGCAGCGGAATACGCCAGCAAAAGGGACCACAGCGCACCGTCAGAAAGGATTCGTCCAGCGTGTAGCGGGTACTCAGGGCGATCCAGGCGCTCAGCGCAGCAGCGCCGCCCAGGGCCAGCGCGGTAAATGGTCCTGGCGATGCTGTGCGCAGCGTAACCAACAGCGTAAATACAGCGGCGATCACCATCACCACGATAAACCAGGCATCAATTTTCGATCGGTGCACTCGCATGCATGCTCATCCTTGGGCT
>CAZVJF010000027.1:0-1312 GCA_964627445.1 uncultured Flavobacteriales bacterium
TCTTCGAGGACGTACTGGTGGGTCAGCAGCTGACGCATGACCTCCCGCCCAAGGCGTTGTTCTTCCAGTGGAGACAGGCTGCGGTCGGCCGGCTCGCCAATGTAGGGCACATCGATTTCGCTGGCCGCATGCGTGCTGCCAAGGGTGATGGCCAGGATCAGGGCGAGCACGCACTGCAGTGCGGGAAATCGCGTAGCATGAGTGCGTTGCGGGCAGGGAAGTGATTGCATCGTGGCTGCGATGGCCTGATCAGGTCGTTGAAGAACAGTTTAGAACAGTCTTGCGGTTGTAAAGTTCATGGATGTAGTACGAAGCTGGTTTCGTCGTCACCTCGCCAATCCCCAGATCGTCAGTCTGGCGGTTGTGCTCACCGTGGCCCTGCTGACCATCACCTGGTTTGGCAAGATTCTATCGCCGTTGCTGGCCGCCATCGTCTTTGCCTATTTGCTGGAAGGGCCGGTGGCGATTCTCGAGCGCAATCATTGCTCGCGCTGGGTTGCGACGCTGATCGTGTGGTCGACCTTCGTAGCTGCCGTTCTGCTGCTGGTGTTCGCGTTTGTGCCGTTGATCATGCGCCAGGCCGGGCAGGTGGTGCAGGAGATTCCCTTCATCATCGCCAACACGCGGGACTTTCTGCAGACCTTGCCGGAGCGCTATCCCCAGGTCTTCACTTCAGCCCAGGTCGATCAGGTCGTGATGTCGATGACACAGGGGGTCGGCGAGTTCCGCAACGTGCTGGTCGCGCGCTCCTGGGTGGTCGGTGTGGGGGTGATGTACTTGGCGGTGTATCTGGTGCTGGTGCCCTTGCTGGTGTTCTTCCTGCTCAAGGACAAGACCCGCATCGTGCAGTGGGCCAATCAGTTCATGCCCACGGAAATCGGCCTGATCCGCCGCATCTGGAGTGATGTGGACCGTCAGCTGGCCAATTATGTGCGCGGCAAGTTCGTCGAGATTGTCATTGTCGGCGTAGTCAGCTTTGCCATCTTCGTGTGGCGTGACCTCAACTACGCAGCCTTGCTGGCAGCGCTGGTGGGAGTGTCCGTACTGGTGCCTTATCTGGGGGCTTTGGTGGTGACCGTGCCGGTTCTGCTGGTGGCCTACGCGCAATGGGGGTTCGGCCCGGAATTCACCTGGATCTTCTTCCTTTACGGCCTGATCCAGGCGCTCGACGGCAACGTGCTGGTGCCCTTGCTGTTTTCCGAGGCGGTCAACCTGCATCCGGTGGCGATCATTGCCTCGGTGCTGTTCTTCGGCGGGATCTGGGGCTTCTGGGGCGTGTTTTTTGCGATTCCGCTGGCCACCGTGGTCAACG
>CAZVJF010000029.1:0-1225 GCA_964627445.1 uncultured Flavobacteriales bacterium
GGGTTCTACCCCGATAGCACGGACACTTTCGAGAAGGCCGATACTGGCCCAAAGGAGTGTTCATGTCGAAGCGAAGGAAGTTCAGTGCGGAGTTCAAGCGTGGTGCTGTTGAGCAGGCTCGGCAGCCCGGCGTCAGTTGCGCCCAGGTCGCCCGCGAGTTGGGGATCGGGGATAACCTGCTGACGCGCTGGAAGCGGGAGTTTGAGGAGCAGGGCCGCGTCGCCTTCGGCGGCACCGGCACGGCTCGTGACGAGGAGCTGGCTAAGCTCAAGCGAGAATTGGCGCGCGTGAAGAAGGAGCGGGATTTTTTGCGCGAAGCGGCAACGTTCTTTGCCAAGGGGTCGTCCTGAGATATCAGGCGATCGAGCGTTGCCGCAATGAGTTCCCGGTTCGTCTGATGTGTCGCTGCTTGCGGGTTTCGCCGAGCGGCTATTACGGCTGGAGCACGCGCCAGCCGAGCGAGCGGCAGGTCGATAACGATCGGCTGCTTGGGCGCATTCGCGAGCTTCACGAGGACAGTCGCGGCGTACTGGGTGCGCCACGGATGCACGAAGATCTTGTTGAGGAAGGCGAGACGGCCAGCCTGAATCGCGTCGCCCGGCTGATGGCGTGCAACGGCTTGCAAGGCTGGCCCCGGAAGAAACGCCGAGGCCAGCGTGCCCAGCCTGGCCTGCCGCCTCCTGGGGTGCGCAATCTGCTGGAGCGGGACTTCAACGCCCTGGAGCCCGAGACCAAGTGGGTGACGGACATCACCGAGATCCCGACTGCAGAAGGCAAGCTGTATCTTTGCGTCGTTCTCGATCTGTTCAGCAAGCTGGTGATCGGCTGGTCAATGCACCATCGGCAGGACCGTCAGATGGTAATCCGCGCCGTCGAGATGGCGATCTGGCAGCGTCAGGGTGGCTGGTCAGTGATCCTGCACTCGGATCGCGGCAGTCAGTTTCGCAGCAGCGACTATCAACGCTACCTGACTCGAAACACGCTGCTGTGCTCGATGAGCGCGGTCGGTCATTGCGGCGACAACGCCGCCTGCGAGGGCTTCTTCGGCATGCTCAAGCGTGAGCGCGTCAACCGGACTCGATACGTGACGCTCGACATTGCCAGAGCCGATCTGTTTGACTACATCGAGCGATTCCACAACCCGAGGATGCGGCGTAGAGTCGCCAAACAGGATCAGAGGTTTTCAGCTCTTTCTAAACCGTCCGTGATTACGGGGTAGAACCCC
>CAZVJF010000030.1:0-1052 GCA_964627445.1 uncultured Flavobacteriales bacterium
CGTTTGCCGCGCAGGTGCGTGCCAAGGGTCAGATCATCGAAGAGCATCTGGGCCGCATTGCCGACAAGTACGGCGAGGGCAACTTCACCTGCCGTGGTCGCGGCATGATGCAGGGCCTCAACTGCGTGAACGGCGAGATCGCCGGCAAGATCACCAAGGCGGCGTTCCGCCGTGGACTGATCATCGAAACTAGTGGTGCCGATGACCATGTGGTCAAAACCCTCTGCCCGCTGATCATCAGCGAAGACAACCTGCGTGCCGGTCTCAAGATCGTCGAAGACAGCGTGGCCGAGGTTCTGGCCAAGGTCGACGAAGTGCCGGAAGAGCGCGATTTTTTTGAAGCTGCGGAATAAACAGGGACACCAACATGATCGTACGTAATCTCAAAGACGCCGAGAAAGGCGACCGCCGTGTCGTGTCCGAGGGCTGGGAAAGCACCCGTCTGCTGCTCAAGAACGACAACATGGGCTTTTCCTTCCACATCACCACGATTTATGAAGGCGCCGAGCTGCACCTGCATTACCAGAACCATCTGGAGTCGGTGTACTGCATGAGCGGTGAGGGCGAGGTGGAAACCATTGCCGATGGCAAGGTTTACCCGATCGAGCCGGGCACCATCTACATCCTCGACAAGAACGACAAGCACATTCTGCGCGCCCGCCGCGAAATGAAGATGGCGTGTGTGTTCAATCCGCCGCTGCACGGCAAGGAAGTGCACAACGCCGATGGTGCTTACGAACTTGAAGCCGAGGCCGTGGCTGACGCGTAAGCGCGTCGCCACCGGTTTCGACTGAGGAAGGCATGTCCCAACTGAATAAACATACGGTAGAGAAAATCGGCGGAACGTCGATGAGCAATTACGAGGCGGTGCGCGACAGCGTGATCCTACATCAGGGCCGTCTCAAGGATCTTTATCAGCGCGTATTTGTGGTCTCCGCTTATGGCGGCATGACCGATTTGCTGCTGGAGAGCAAACACACCGGGCGACCGGGCGTTTACGCCCTGTTTGCCAATGCGGATGAAGATCAGGACTGGCGTGACGCGCTCACCGC